>JBMSQB010000174.1:0-2012 GCA_049423065.1 Burkholderiaceae bacterium | reverse complement strand
CGCTCCTCACGCAGCATGGATATTCGGTGTCGATTGCGGGGGAGTGAGCGGCCTCCGCTGACGCAGTATTCCTCGGTATCGCTGCGCTTCTTGCTGTTCACGCGTAAACCGGTGCTGCTAGTGCGCGCCTCGGCGTTGCAGTGCGGGCGGTGGGCGTCTATGCATCACCTTCAGGCCGAGCCAACTGGTTTTTCGCTGCGCTGTAACTCGATACGCAGAACGGCACAAAATAATTGAGCGCAACGTTCACGAGCGAAATCTCGGTGCCATTCCAGAGCGCGGGGCTCTGGTTGATCAGATTGAGAATCGAGCCCACCACCAAAGCAATTCGAATCGCATTGCGTCGGATCGAGGGGGAGTTTGCCGCCCGAAAGAGAGCCTTCAGACCGGTGCTGGACATGACCGCCTCATGGAATCGTCAAGCGCCCCTGCGCGTGATGGGGGAGGGAACCGCCATTGCGAGCCACCGACGCTACTGTCGCTCAATCCCGCGCGATTCAATCACTTTTGCCCACCGCGCCATTTCGCGTTGGACCAGTTGACGCATTTCGTCCGGGGTGGACGGTGAGGGCTGGCCAGCAAGGGTCTCCAACAGTTTCAGGACGTCAGGCGATTTCAGGAATTCCCGTACCAGGGCATTCAATCGGGCCACCGCCGCGGGCGGCGTGCCGGCGGTCGTTGCCAGGCCTGCCCAGGACGCAAACTCGACATTGGGAACCGTTGCCGTGATGGACGGCACGTCCGGCAGGAAGGGTGAGCGCTCGCGCGTCGTCACCGCGAGCGCGCGCGTCTTTCCGGCTTTTACCTGCGGGTAGGCGCTGGTCAGCGTGTCGATCATCATGTCGACCCGACCCGCCAGCATTTCGGTCAGCGCCATCGGCTGGCTCTTGAAGGGCACATGCAGGAACTCTGCGCCCGCCTCCGCCCCAATCCACTCGCCGATCAGGTGCTGACCGCTTCCCACACCGACCGAGGCAAAACTTACCTGTCCGGCGCGGGTTCGGGCTTTTGCCAGAAGTTCATCCAGGGTGCGGTAGGGCGATGCAGTGCTCACGACCAGCGCGACCGGGTAGGACACGACCGTAGACACGAACGAAAAATCGCGCAGCGCATCGTGTGGCAAAGACTTGCGCATCGAACCGGTGACCGGATGCGCACCCGTGAGCAGAATGAGCGTATGCCCATCCGCTGGTGCCTTGGCCACGATGTCGGCCGCGATGGCGCCGGCAGCGCCGGTCTTCAGGTCTGGAACGACCGGCTGACCCAGTTTTTCCGCGAGGAAGTTGGCGAGCGTCCGGGATAGAAGATCGGTACTGCCACCGGGGCCGAAACCGACGATGAACCGAAGCGGCCGGTTGGGATAGGCTTCGGGAGCCTGCGCCGCCGCAATCGATGCGCCGCAGGCAACGGACAGCGCGATGACCGCACGGAACAAAAATTTCTGGATAGCGGTCATGAGTGTCTCCCCAACGATTTTATGAGCAGACGGATAGTACTCGCTGATCAAATGGAACAAGGAACCAACATGTCGAACACCACCCCCTCTGCCGTGATGAACGCCGACAAATTTCTGAAGAAGACCTTTTATGTCGTATTCACCCGCCCGGTCGCTGCCTGGGAGGAGATCGCGAAGGTGATCCCCGAGCATCTCGCCTATCAGGTTGACCTCGAGCGGCGCGGCATCATGTTCGGTGCGGGGCCACTCAGTGCCGAGTCTGCCGAGCCTCGAGGTCGAGGAATGGTCATCATCCGGGCGTCATCCTTTGAAGAAGCGAAGGCCATCGCAGACGCAGACCCGATGCACAAGACCGGCGTGCGCTCCTACACGATTGACCGCTGGACCATGAACGAGGGGTCGGTGACCGTGCGGATCACCTATTCTGACCAGCGCATGACGCTGGAGTGACGCAATCGATTGAAAGGGCAGCAGAGCCTTCGAGGCCAAAGCATCATGAAACTCAATTCCGATTACTCGCAACGAGTGGTGTTGAATCATCACGACCTGCCCTGGG
>JBMSQB010000173.1:0-2075 GCA_049423065.1 Burkholderiaceae bacterium | reverse complement strand
CGCCCGCAGGCGCTGCGCGGAGACCACCTCTGCGCGTCGAGCGTGGATGCGGCGCAAATCCATTGCCGCATTCCGGGTCAGCAGAAACGTAGCGGGTAATGGGGAGTTATTTCCAGCCATCGGCTTCCTTGCGGTCAAGCACCGCCATGTCGGTTCTGAAGTCGCCGCTGGACTCAAAGACGCGGCCTGCTGCCACGTCTCGGGAACCGGCGAGGATGGCGTCATGTACACATTGGCCGTCACGCCGCTCCATGTCGCGGCGGATCAGGTCGCGGACGTACTCGCTGGGTGTTTCGTAAAGTCCCGCTTTGCCCACCATTCGATCGACGAATTCAGCCAAGGGCTGCGACAAACGAGCGTTGATACGTTCGGACATGGGAGCCTCTCAGAGCGACCAGATGGGAGGATCCTCGCATAGGAGGATGCATCTGTCGCATCTATTGCGCGCTCGCCGGCAGATGTGCGCGGTTTGAGGTCGGCGCTCACACCAGGCGTTGGTCTCAGGCGGCTTGCCGCCGAGTCGGTTGTGGTCTAAGATTTTCACAAATTCACGTGTAACACGTGTTTGTGTGTCCGAGGGCCCCATGACCAACCTGACCATCTCCATCGACGAAGCCGTGGTTCGCCAGGCCCGGGTGCGTGCCATCCAGGAGGGCACCTCGGTCAGTGCCAAAGTGCGTGAGTTTCTGGCCAGTTACGCCCAGGGCGGGCAAAGTCAGCGAAGCGCTGCGCAAGCCTTTATCGAGACCGCGCGCAGCAGCCGTGCCAACCTCAGCGGCCAAACCTGGCGTCGCGACGACGCACACGACCGGCCCTACCCGGGCCGCGCATGATCTGCTTTTTTGACACCAACATCCTCGTCTATTGTATGGACGCGTCCGACCCGGTGCGTCAGGCCAAGGCCATCGAACGCTTTGCCCGTGCCTGTGAGCAGGATACGTTGGTGCTCAGCGCTCAGGTGCTGCAAGAGTTCTACGCCATCACCACGCGTAAGCTGCAGCCTCCGCTGTCAGCGGCTCAAGCCCAGTTGCAGGTGGAGCGGCTCGCCTGTTTCGAAGTGGTGGGTAGTTCTGCCAGCAGTGTGATCGAGGCCACTCGCCTGGCTCAGCGCCATCAACTGCAGTGGTGGGACGCTCTGATCCTGGAGGCCGCTCTGCGCGCACAAGCCGATGTACTGGTGAGTGAAGACGGCCAGCACGGGCAGCGCTTTGGCAAGCTGACGGTAGAAAACCCGTTTGTTTGAAGGGTGAGACGCTTTGCGGCGTCAGTGACCATGCGGCAGCCGCACTAACGAATGAGCGTCATTCCGGCGTGCTTGGCGGCATTCCCGTCGAATGTCATGGTCTGCGAACAGCCCGCAGAAGCCGCCGTGCGTTCGATCAGGCAGTCGGCAAAATCCGCTTTGCCCGTTTCGAAAGTTCTCAGCGCGCGCAGAACCTGGTCCGCGCGCTCGACGACCAGGTGCTTGGTTCTCAGCAGCAGCCCGAGCGCCCGTCCAACCTGTTCGTTGGTCAGGGCATAGCACGAGGTGAGCACCCAATACAGTTCGATGAGTGAGACCACGCCGACAAAACCCGGGGTATGGGCGTCCAGCGACTCAACGAGCACCGTTGCCTTGGACGACTGCCTCGGGTCATCCTGCATGATGTAGCGCACCAGAACATTGGTGTCCAGACCGATCATCGAGCGGCAGCCCCGCGCCGGGTAATGGCCTTGTTCATGTCGTCGATGGAGACCGGCTTGGCCGGCTTTCCGAACATGCCTTTGAGTTCTTGAACGCTGTGCGTTACTGCAACGAACTCGTAGCGCCCCTCCGCGATCTGGACGAATTCCACGCGGTCGCCCGCATCGACCTTCAGGTCGTTGCGAACCTGTACGGGGATGGTGATCTGACCTTTGCTGGTAAGCGTGGCGGTGGGCATGGGATTCTTTACCGAATCAAATTTTCCTTACAATAAAGTAAGGAAATTGCTCTGTCAATCCGAATGGATCGATCCCGCTCATGCAGGACGATTCGCTACGACGCCACTGCTCAATCGCGGATCACCGGCGCAGGCCGCGTTTCATCTGATGAT
>JBMSQB010000172.1:0-2077 GCA_049423065.1 Burkholderiaceae bacterium | reverse complement strand
AGAGGCCGGAGGTTCGAATCCTCTCACCCCGACCATCAAGGTCAATTGACGGCATCACCGCGCAACCCTGCTGGGGGGCTCGACCCGATTGCCGCAGCGCTGCGCTTCATGACCTCTTTCGCCGGGCTGAACCGAACTGAAGTTGGCTGGGTCGCTGCGATTGCTCAAACCGCAGGCGACAGGCCGCCGTCCACATTGATCGCAGTTCCCGTGATGTAGCCGCCTGCCTCGGATGCGAGCAGACACAAGAGTCCCGCGAACTCATCGGGTCGCCCCAGGCGCCCAAGCGGGATGGCTCGACCCTCATTCGCGAGGTAGTCTGCGTAGTCCAGCGAAGAGCCGCTCTGTCGATGAAACCGTCGCCACTGTTCGCTATCGATACGACCGACGCAAATCGCGTTCACGAGAATGTTGTCCGAGGCGACTTCATGGGCCAGCACCTTGGTGAAGGCGACGCCAGCTGCCCGCGAAACCGATGTGGGCGCGGTGCCCGCCCCCGGCGTCTTTGCCAGCGTATTGACGATGTTGATGATGCGCCCCCAGCGCTGCGCACGCATGTGGGGCAGTACCAGCCTGCACAGGCGAATCGCCGAAAACAGCTTGATTTCGAAGTCTGCTTGCCAGGCTTCTTCGCTCAGGGTTTCAATTGAGCCGCGCGCCGAACCACCAGCGTTGTTGACCAGGATATCGACGCCGCCACGGCGTTGAGCGATCTGCGCATACATGTTGCTGATCGCGTCGCGGTCGGTGACATCGGCCGCGAAGCCCTCAATGTGCGCACCGGTTTCGGTGCGAAGTTGATCGACTGCGCGCGCGAGTCGGTCGCCATTGCGAGCCACGATGATCACGTGCGCGCCGTATCGCGCGAACTCAAGGGCGGTTGCGAAACCCAGGCCCGCACTGCCTCCGGTGATGAGCGCACAGCGGTTTGACAGATCCAGATTCATGTGGACGGCTACCTCGTCAGTCGATCTTGATACCTGCTGCTTTAATGACCTCACCCCACTTTTTCGTCTCGTTGGTGATGAGTTCCGAAAATTGCGCCTCCGACCACTGGTTGGGCTGGGCACCGAGCTTGCCCAGACTCTCGATGACATCGGGCTGGGTCATGGCGCGCCGAACGCTCTGGTTGATCTGAAGGATGGTTGCGTGCGGCGTCCCGGAAGGCGCCATCAAACCAAACCAGGTGCTGGCGATGAAGGCGGGTACGCCTGCTTCGGCGGAGGTCTGAACCTCGGGGGCCGATTCGAGTCTGCCTGGCGAAGCCACAACGAGTGCCTTGAGCTTACCTGACTTGAGATGGGGCAGTGCAAGTACTGCGCTCGAGGCCATCATATCGACGTGACCAGCGAGCAGATCGGTGGTTGCAGGCCCGCCGCCTTTATAGGGGATGTGGCGAATATCGACCTTGGCAACGTGTTTCAAGAGTTCAAGCGAGAAATGCTGGGGACTACCTACGCCGCCCGAGGCATAGGTCAGTTCGCCAGGTTTGCTCGCAGCAAACGACAGCATTTCAGCGAGCGACTTGAATGGCAAGGAGGCCCGGATCAGCAACAGGTTGGGGACATCGCCCAGCAGCGCAACCGCCGCGAAGTCTCGCTTGATATCGTAGGGTGTTTTGGGACTCAGTTGCGGGTTCAGCACGTTGGCAGGCGTGGCGAGGAGCAGCACATGTCCGTCAGCGGGCGCTCGCGCCACGAGCGAGGTACCGATATCGGTGTTGCCGCCAGGGTGGTTCTCCACAACAACCGGAGCGCTCCAGTCTTCACCGAGTTTGCGCGCAAACAGCCTGGCGAGAATGTCGGTGCCACCACCGGGCGAGTAGGGCACGATGAGCCGAACCGCTTTTTGGGGGTAGGCATGACCTGCGCCAGCCTGAGCAGTTGCGTTGCCGGTACTCAGCAGCAAACAAGCCGCGGACATCGCGTACACAAGGATGGATTCGACCTTGCAAAGACTCAAGATGGCTTCTCCTCGATCTGGCTTGCGGGGAGGTTAGCACGCGAGGAGGCAACTCCCGTCACGCCGACAGTGTCCCGGCACGAGGTCACCGATGCGGGGCGCCGACACTTCGGCC
>JBMSQB010000171.1:0-2226 GCA_049423065.1 Burkholderiaceae bacterium | reverse complement strand
GGTGGTCTCACTGCGCTGACGCTGGGCGTGTCTTCTCCGGTGCTCAGCGGGGCAGGTCAACTCCGGGCGGGCGGCTATCAACTGGCTACCAAACAGATCAGCAGCACCAGCAGCAACTACAGCAACACCGTGACTTTGACGGGCTCGTTGAAGGTCACTCCGGCGCCGCTGAACCTCACGTTTTCGGCGGCTGGCAAGGTATATGACGGCAACACATCGGTCAGCGTCAGCGCCACCGACACCCGTTTATCAGGCGACGCTGTGAGGGTGTCTGCTGTTGGCAACTTTGCAGATAAAAATGCGGGTGTCAACAAATCGGTAAGCGTCAGCGGCGTCAGTTTGGAAGGTAGCGATGCAGTCAATTACACGATTGGCTCCGCCGGTGCCAGTCCGACGGCCAGCATCACGCGTTTGCCACAGGTGGACTGGGTTGGCGGTAGCAGCGGAAATTGGTTCGATCCAGCCAACTGGGCGGGCGGCGCGGTACCCGACCTCGACAACGTGGCTGCGGTGAACATCCCCGCCGGCGTGACCGTTTATAAGGGCTCCAGCACGATTTTGGTCACAGACCCCACCCGGTACGGACTTGATTCGCCCGGTGCCGTTGTGCGGGCGCCTATTCTCAAGGTGCCTCAGGCCCCGTACCAGGTCACCGTCATGCAGGCGCCTGACGGCCCACGGGCAGGTTTGGTGCACATCGAACTGCGCAGCGGTGTGGGTGAGGCCTGGATCGAGTTGCCGTTGACGGTGCAGCGATGGATCCGTGCGGCTGACCCGGCTGCACTGGCTGCCTTGCCCGAGGGCATTGAACTGATCCAGCTTGCTGATCGGCTTGCGCTGCGGGTCTTGCCTGAGCGCCTGCAGTCCGGTGACCTGACCCTGCGCTCCAGCCAGGGGGACTTGACCCTGCGCCTGTTCAAGGCCTTGGAGCGTCCGTCAGCAGGGTGGTAGCCGAGTTTGGCGACTTCAGGAGGCGAGGACCTACCCTGTCCGGCTTTGCGGAAGGCCGGTCATGCCCGTCATTCGTAAATGTCAACCTTTACCGCGTCGCCTTTCGTTCGTTCATTGACCTTGGCCGCAGGAAAACTGCGCTCGAGCAGCGCGCCGATCGCGATCAACTCGGGCAGCTGTTCGGTGAAGAGATCGATGGCGCGGATGATGGCAAGCGGCTGATCGCCTGTCGGGCTTGGCAGGCCTTGCGTGATGTCGATCAAGCAGGCGAGTGTCTGGGCCCTGTTCGCCCGCGCCGAGCCTGACAGCGTCGGCCGCTGCGTCGATGGCGTTGAAGGCGGGTGGCACCACGAGCGCCGACAAGCCCGGCCTGCACATCATGCGCACCGCTTGCATCACCATGCCAGCGAATCGTTGGTGAAACCAACCGGTCGCATGAATAGCCGGCCCATTCGCTGCGAACGCGGAGGGAAAGACCTCGCGAATACGCCAGATCAACAGCTCCACCCCCCGCCTTGGATCGGTACCTCCGCGGGCGCGCCACCACCAGACAAAGCTGCCATAAAAACGCCACCGCGTGCGCCCCGGAATCCTGTGCCGGATCTGCAAGCGCCTTCAGTCTGAACCTCACGTCCGCGGCAGCGTGACCCCTTGTTGACCCTGATACTTGCCGCCCCGGTCGCGATACGAGGTCTCGCACACCTCGTCGGATTCAAGAAAGATCACCTGAGCGCAGCCCTCGCCTGCATAGATCTTGGCGGGCAGCGGCGTGGTGTTGGAAAATTCCAGCGTCACATGGCCTTCCCACTCGGGCTCGAGCGGCGTGACGTTCACGATGATGCCGCAGCGCGCATAGGTGGACTTGCCCAGGCAGATGGTGAGAACCGACCGCGGGATACGGAAGTATTCCACCGTACGGGCGAGCGCGAACGAATTGGGCGGGATGATGCACACATCGCCCTTGAAATCGACAAAAGACTTTTCGTCGAAGGCCTTGGGGTCGACGATGGTCGAATTGATGTTGGTGAAGATCTTGAACTCGTTGGCGCAGCGCAAGTCGTAACCGTAGCTCGACGTGCCATACGACACGATGCGCTGACCGTTCACCTCGCGAACCTGCCCGGCTTCGAAGGGCTCAATCATGCCTTCTGCCGCCATGCGGCGAATCCATCGGTCAGACTTGATCGTCATCGGCAGCTCCCAGTCAAACCGCGCATTGTAGAGGGCTCAGCCGCCGCCTCGCTGGGTATGCCGATCAAAGCGCTCGATCCAGGC
>JBMSQB010000170.1:0-2303 GCA_049423065.1 Burkholderiaceae bacterium | reverse complement strand
CCACCAAGGCCACCAAGGCCACCAAGGCCACCAAGGCCACCAAGGCCACCAAGGCCACCAAGGCACCGGCGAAACGCGCCACCAAGGCGGCCAAGGCCGTGAAGACCACGAAGGCTGCCAAATCACCGGCCAGGCGCGCCCCCAAAGCAGCCAAAAAAGCTGCGCGGGGGCGATGAGTGGCCATGAAGCCGATCGGATTCGTGGGCCTGGGCAACATGGGTGGCCGGATGACGCGCCGGCTGGTGGCGGGTGGGCTGAGTGTGCTGGGTTTCGACGTGCGCGTCGGGCAGGCCGAGCAGTGCGGCGCGATGCCCGCGGGATCGATCGCGACGATCGCGGAGACCTGTGACCTGATCCTGCTGTCGCTGCCGGACAGCCATGCGGTGGAGGCGGTGGTGGAGGGCGATGCGGGTCTGCTTTCGCATTGCCGGCCTGGGCAAACCATCGTCGATCTATCTACGGCGGCGCCGCGCTCCACGCGCCGGCTTGCCGCGCTGTTTGCAGAGCGCGGCGCGGTACTGGTCGATGCAGGAATTTCGGGCGGCGCGGCAGCCGCCGACAAGGGCACCCTCACGCTCATGATAGGTGGCCCCGCCGGGGTGGACAGCTTGCTTGATCCAGTATTCCGGCATTTCGCCGCCAAGGTGGTTCACATGGGCGAAACCGGTAATGGCCATGCCACCAAACTGCTCAATAATTTTCTCAATGCGGTCACGCTTGCAGCGACCGCCGAGGTCATGGTCGCCGGACGCAAGGCAGGGCTGGATCTTCAGCAACTGCTCGATGTGATCAACAGCAGCAGCGGGGTGAGCTTTGCAAGCCTCAACCGCTTTCCCCATATCATTCGGGGCAATTATCTGGAAGGCGGGCTCACCGGCAAGCTCATGACCAAGGACATCGTGCTCTACGCTGAAATGGCGAGCGAGTTGGGTATCGCCTCGCTGAATTCAGCCGGTCCGCTCGCAAGCTTTGGTCTTGGAACGGCGCTGGGCTATGGCGACCAGATCAGCAATCGGGTGGTCGACGCAATCGGCGACGCCAGTGGCGGTGTCCGGGTGAGCGGCTGACCTTCGTTTTGATGTTTTTCAGGAGATCGCAATGAAAGTGATGCACGCGCGCCAGGAAGGCGCCAGTTCGGAAATGCGGGACGCCACCTTTACCGGCGGCGTGTGGGGCGACCCGGTGATGCCCTTTACCCAGGGTGTCCAGATCAACAATGTGTTTTTCTCGCCAGGCGCCCGCACGCACTGGCATCAGCATGAAGTGGGACAGGTGCTGCATGTGGTGGGCGGAAGCGGCTGGGTCTGCGAAGACGGCCACGAACCCCAGCGCATCCGGACCGGTGATGTTGTCTGGATCGGACCGGGCGAGCGCCACTGGCATGGTGCGGATACGAACAGTTTCATGATGCACCTGGCCATTTCCATCGGCAAAACCGACTGGAAAGAGGCGGTCACCGACGCCCAGTATGTGAAGGGCTGAACCCGAAAGGAATGCCGATGTCTGCCTCATCGCAGAAAAGAACCGTGCTGGTCTCAGGCGCCTCGGCGGGCATCGGCCGGGCCTGCGCGCTGATGCTCGCCCGTCGCGGCGATACCGTGATTGCGATGGGGCGGCGTCTGGATGCGCTCCAGTCGCTTGCCAGCGAGGCGCCCGCGGGGTCGATTGAAGTGCTCCCTGGCGATCTCAACGACAAGGCCTATCTCGATCAGGCCGATCGCCACTTTGCCCGCTGCGACGTGTTCATCAACAACGCGGGCGTGTTGCGTTACGCGCCGCTCATGGATCTGTCCGACGACGACATTGCGTGGATGTTCCAGACCAACGTCATGGCGGCGGTGCAACTCACCCGCCGCGTGGCCCGGCATATGGTGGCCAGGCAGTCCGGCCATATTGTGTTCATGACCTCCATCGCTGCGCGCGAGGTCTACCGGCTGGCCTCGGGTTACTGCGCCACCAAGCATGCGCTCTCTGCATTTGCGCGCTCGTTCCGGCTCGAATTGCAAGGCTTTGGCATCAAGGTCACCGAAGTGGCACCCGGTATGGTCGACACCAACATCCGCGAGGGGAGCGACCACCCTGCGGTGGTTGCTGCCATGCAGGCGCGCCGCTTCTCCCCGCTCACCTCGGATGAGGTGGCGAGCGCGGTGGCCTATGCGCTTGAATCCACGCCCAACCTCTGTCCCGACCTCATCGAACTGAGGCCGCTGGGCTCTGTCTGACGTTTTCCCGGAGATCCTCACATGGCCACTGCAGCCCAGGCCGCCCGAAAGGCGGCTGCCAAGAAACCCGCGGCGAAGAAA
>JBMSQB010000169.1:0-2492 GCA_049423065.1 Burkholderiaceae bacterium | reverse complement strand
GACTTCATCATGGGGGCTGCGGTCACCAGCGCTTCGAAGGTAAAGGACAACTGGCCGCCCAGGAGGTCAGACCAGACCGCCGCGCCGCCTTTGTACGGCACATGTATCAGCTTCGTACCACTGAGCTGCTCGAACATGACGCCAGCCAGATGGCCTCCGCCACCGACTCCGGTCGAGCCATAGCTCAACGTGCCGGGATTCGCCTTTGCGGCGTCGATCAGATCCTGCAGGCTGCGGATGGGGGATGCGTCCCTGACGACAATGGCGTACTGGAAACGGGTGATCTGACTGACTGGCGCGAAGTCGGCGAGCGGGTCGTAGGCAATCTTGCGATAGAGCACCGGGTTGATGACGATGGGGCCACTCGCGGCGATCAACAAGGTGTACCCGTCGGCTGGCGCCTTGGCCACGAGTTCTGCGCCCACCCCGCCGTTGGCGCCGGGGCGGTTCTCCACAACAAAGGGTTGGCCCAGGCTGTCAGCGAGTTTCTGGCTGATGGTCCGCGCGGTGATGTCTGCCGCGCCACCCGCGACATACGGGACGATAACCTTGACCGGCTTGTTCGGGTAGGGCTGTTGGGCGCTCGCACCCGTGGAGGCTGCAAGCGCAAGCGCGAACGCGGCGATGCTCAGGGTCAGTCTTGTCTGCATGGTTGCCATCCTGTTTGAGTTGGATTCTTCACTCAGAATTCGATCAGCTGCGGCGTGAAGAGCCGCTCGCCCACCACGGTTTCCATGATGTGATAGACGTTGAACTTGTAGGCCTCACCCACGCTGATTTCCGGCGGGGTGAACGGGAATGCCACGTTGCCGCCAGTGGACAGCCTCCCGGTGTAGCCGTAGTGCAGCAGGTACTGCTTCATCGTCTTGACGACTTCGGTCGCCCGATCCGGTGTGGGCGCGATGCATTCGATCAGCAGGCAGACCTCTGCCGGCAGCGGGGAGTGCGCCGCGCGATCGGTAACCCCATCCACACCATACACATGCCAGTGCAGGGTGTAGTCCTCGGGGCTGTCCTCGCACACGAGCTCGCGGACGATTTCCTTCACATCCTCCAGGATTGACTGGTGCTGCTCGATGAAGCGCGGATCAGCGGCACCGCACAGCAGGATGGCACGCTCCCCGACTTTTCTTGCCCCTTCCATCTTGAGGGTGTGTTTCGCAGCTGGCACCCATCGCGCACCACTGATCCTCGTGGTTCGCTCGCCCACCTGCTCGTAGACGGCGTCATGCAATTCGGCCCGCCCTTCAGGCTCGATGATCGTGTAGGGATCGTTTTGCTCGTACAGGCTGTGGGCTGCCACCGAGATTGGCAGTGCCTTGCGCTGCGGCGCCATGCTTTCCAGGATGAAGTGGTCGGCATGCAGTTCGGCGAGGATCGAGTCGCGGCCTCCGGGCGTGCAGCACAGCGAGGCGCATTCAATGATTTTGGCCATGTGAACGGACAGGCCCGTGGGGAAACCCAGCATGACGGCCAGCGCGGAGAAGATGGCGGTGTCGCAGGCTCGGCCGGCGATCAGCACGTCGATATCGAGGGCGTAGGCTTCCTGAAATTCAGTCATGCCCATCTGGCCGACCAGGTTGGTCGTGAGCATCAGTTCCTCGGTGGTCAGCGCTGGCATGCCATCGATACCCACCACACGTTTCTGATCGATGGCCCGCTGCAGGACTTCCTTGGGTACATCGCCCGGGATGTAAGCCAGGCGGAAGCGCAGCTGGTTTTCCTGGGCGATTTCGCGGATGAGATCAAGGGTCGTCTCCAGGTGTGGCCTCGCGCCCGCCGATCCGGCCGAGCCGATGACCAGGGGAATATTCAGGCGTCGCGCTCCAAGCAGCACTTTTTTCAGATCACGCCTGGTTGATTGCCTGGAGGTGGCGAGCTGACCGCTGCCCAGATAATAGGGACCGATATCGATCGACCCCATGTCGCAGCCGATCAGGTCGGGCTTGCGCGCGAGGCCCGCCTCGAAGGCTGGCGTCGGGATGCCATAGCCAAGTTGCCCAGACGCGCCCAGGAATCGCAGGGGACGGTAAGCCTTGCGGTGGGCGAACTCCTGAATCAACAGCCCTGTGGCGCTCATATCTCGATCCCGAACAGCCGCGCGTGCTGCTGGGCACCATAGACGTCCCGATCGCCAGGGTCGCCGGCGGTGACCTTGCGGGGGATCACGACCTTGATGGCCATGGCCACGGGGTAGTGGATGATCTTCACGTTGTCGATCGGGTGGTTGTAGAGCTTTGCCACCAGGGCTTCAGTGATCTTTCCGGCGTTGACGACACGCTGATAGTCCGCCTCGCTGGCGAACATGATGTCCAGCGTCGTGCAACGCGGCCCGGCGTTCTTGCTGCGAATCACCTTGGCAATGTCCGACAGTTGCATGGAACCAATCCTTTCAGGTGTCCGAATTATCAGAACCCTTGCTCATGTCGTCCAGTGATTAATTGTCATTGCGCCATAACCGGAGGCGATGGGCGGAGGCGCGTCGGCAGCAA
>JBMSQB010000168.1:0-2497 GCA_049423065.1 Burkholderiaceae bacterium | reverse complement strand
CTGCCCGCCGCACTGCCCGCCGCACCGCCCGTTGCCTCGCCCGTGCCGCCAACCGCCGAGCCGCCTGACCGCGCGCGGATCTCGCGGTCGATCACCAGAACGCAGAGCGCCGCCGCCGCCCCGAGCCCGATCGACCACTCGTAGAAATCATTGAACAGATGGGTCGCAACAAGCGCCACAAAGAGCCCGCCGCAGGCGCCTCCAAACGACATCCAAAGGTAGTAACCGGTCAGCTGCGCCGTGTCCGCCGGCCGTCTCCGATAGAGCTCGCCGTGGCACATGAAACAGACCAGAAACAGCATCACGCCATGGATCCAGCGCAGCTCCGACAGCCCGTACCCCCAATAGCCGCCAAAGAGTTCAGGAATCGCATGCCGTCCCGCGATGAACAGCACCGACACGAGCGCCGCCGCCGCCACCCAGCCCGCGCGATACCAGCGCGGATGATCGAAGCTCACGATGAACGACAGCAGGTAGAGCGACAGCGTGAGAATCCACAGCCGCGGCTCGGGCGCAATGTCATGACTCGCATGATCCGTGGTTGCAATGAAGAGCATCGAGGCGAGCGCGGGCAACAGCACCCAGCCGGCCCGCTCGCCCCAACCCACGCGCCGCGCCGGCCCCCGCCCGGGAAGATTCGATGCGGGGGCCGCACCCGGCTCGCCGGCACCGGCCGGGGCGGGCATGGCCTTCACCTGCATCACCGCAATCAGCGCGCAGGCCGCGGCAAACAGCCAGAACCCCCAGGTCCAGCCGGCACCGATCGTGGGCAGATCAAACCAGGGCTCGAAGACATACGGAAACGACAGGAGCGCAAGCAGCGACCCCACATTCGACAGCGCATACAACCGGTACACCGAGCCACCGGCCCCGCCGCGGGCAAACCAGTGCTGAAGGAGCGGCCCGGTGCTGGCAAGACAGAAATACGGCAGCCCCACCGTTGCCGCCAGAATCCATACGA
The DNA here is from genome assembly GCA_049423065.1 of Burkholderiaceae bacterium. GTDB lineage: Bacteria > Pseudomonadota > Gammaproteobacteria > Burkholderiales > Burkholderiaceae_E > SYIM01. Next base: position 1,536 of record JBMSQB010000168.1, on the reverse strand, counting down.
TTCTTCCGACCGGCGCCTCGTCACCGCTCGGGCGAAGCGACGCATCGGGCACCACAAACCGGGCAAACACCGCTGCCACTGCGAGAAGCAACAGGTGAACGATCGCCTGGCGCCTGGGCGAGGAGATCGCACCGAGCGCATGCGCATACAGATAACCGCCAAACAGCACGCACTGAAAAAACAGCATTGCCGCGGTCCACACCGCAGGCCCGCCACCAAACCAGGGCAGGATCGCCTTGCTCACCATCGGCTGAACCTGGAACAGCAGAAACGCGCTGACAAAGATGGTGAGGCCAAAGAGCATCACGATCGACACGCGGGACAAGGGTCGGGAATCCGGTTTCATGAGCGGCTTTCGTTGAAAACGGCGAGCACTCTACGCCTCGGGGCAGGCGCTGTCACAGTCAGGTTCCAGCGGAACCACCGGGCGGCTCTCGCAAGCGGTATCATCGATCGGGCATCCCGGGCAGGCACGGCGAACGCCCCCTCTCGCGTGATCGGGGTGCGCGCCGGCACTGTCTGCTGACCCTCGAACCAGGAGCTTGCCCATGAGCGGTTGTCCCTTCGGTCACGGCGCCGAGCCCTCGCCACCCGCCGATCCGGCCGCTCACGCCGAGCCGGCTGCAGGCGACCCGCCGGGCGTGATGGAGCCTTTGCCTGGTGCACCGCCGGGCATGACCTACACCGATTATCTGCAGCTCGACGCGCTCCTCACCGCCCAGGCGCCGCTCTCTCCCGATCACAACGAGATGCTGTTCATCATCCAGCACCAGACGAGCGAGCTCTGGATGAAGCTGATGCTGCATGAACTCACCGCCGCGATCGACAACCTCCGGCGCGATCGCCTGCCGCCCGCCTTCAAGATGCTGGCCCGCATCTCGAAGATCATGGAGCAGATGGTGCATGCCTGGGATGTGCTGGCCACCATGACCCCGCCCGAGTACTCGGCAGTACGCCCGCACCTTGCGCAATCGAGCGGCTTTCAGAGCTGGCAATATCGCTGCATCGAGTTTGCAATGGGCAACAAGAACGCGGGCATGGTGCGCGTGCACGCGCATCGCCCCGATCTGCTTGCGATCGTCTCCGATGCACATCGCTCGCCCTCGCTCTATGACGAAAGCCTGCGGCTCCTCGCGCGGCGCGGCATCGCGGTGCCCGCGGCCTGCTGCGAGCGCGACTGGCGCGAGCCCTATCGCGCAAGCCCCGAGGTGGAGGCGGCCTGGCTCGAGGTCTACCGTGACCCCGAAGCACACTGGGATCTGTACCAGCTCGGCGAAGAGCTCGCCGACCTCGAGGATGCCTTTCGGCTGTGGCGTTTCCGGCATCTCACCACGGTCGAGCGGGTGATCGGCTTCAAACGCGGCACGGGCGGCACTGCGGGCGTGGGCTACCTGCGCCGCATGCTCGATACCGTGCTGTTTCCGGAGATCTGGTCGCTGCGAACGCGGCTCTGAGCCAGACCCGGTGCGCGGCCGGGTGGCGGCACAGCATGCCCCACCCGCGCGCGGCGCCGCCGCGCCAGCTCACGTGCGGCTC
>JBMSQB010000167.1:0-2568 GCA_049423065.1 Burkholderiaceae bacterium | reverse complement strand
TCACTACGACACCGAGCGCACACGCGAGCAAATGGCCGCTATCCTCAAGCGAATTGCGCGACGGGAGAGCCTGAATACATGAGCAACTGGACCGCTGCGACCCCATGCCCCAATTCAACGCCAATCAGTCACGCCTGCTCTACAACGGCACCATCATCACGTGCGACGATCAATCGACGACTGCCTCCGCAGTGTGGATCGAGGGCGGGCGGATCCGAGCAGTAGGCGCACCAGGCAACTGGCCGGAGCAACCTGGTCCCGAGGTACCCCGGCTTGACTTGAAAGGTCATGCGGTCGTGCCTGGCCTGACCGATGGCCACGCCCACATCGACCGCGAGGGACTGCTCGCGCAGTTGCCATCGCTTGCCGGGGCAGCAACGGTCAGCGACATTGTCGATCGCTTGCGCGAAATCGCCCGTCACACGCCACCCGGACACTGGATCGTGACCGGGCCACCCGGCGCGGCACCCGAGTACATGCCCGGTCCAAGCGGCCTTGAGGGCGGCCAGATGCCCAACCGCCACGATCTCGACCGCGCATGCCCGGAGCATCCGGTCTACATCAGACCGATCTGGGGATACTGGCGAAACCAGATGCCGTTGCTTTCCGCCGCCAACACCCAGGCGTTGCTGCGCGCCGGAATCTCTGCACATACGCCCGACCCCTCTCCCGAGGCGCGCGTCCTGAGGAACGCGGCCGGCGAGCCAACCGGCGTGTTCGAAGAGCACACGCTGGTGCCGGTCATCGAGCACACGCTGATGCGCTCTGCGCCAGGCTTTACCGCCGACCAGCGAACCGCGGCGCTGCGGATCGGCATGGAAACCTACAACCGCTACGGCACCACGGCAGTATTCGAGGGCCATGGTGTTGCAACCGAAGTGATCAGCGCCTGGCAAACGCTTCATGAACAACAGGCCCTGAGCGTGCGCGCTACGCTCGCATTCAGCCCCAACTGGGGTCTGCAGGCCCATGGCGATGCCCGCCAGTTGCTGTCGGAATGGGGGCGATGGCTCGCGCGTCGCGGCTGGGGCGACCACTGGCTGCGCGTTCAGGGTCTTTATGCCGAGATCGATACCGATCCGCTCAACAACCAGCTTCGGGCGGGCAATCATCCCTGCACCGGCTGGGCGGGATTTCAAGCCGGTGCGGCGCTCCCGCGAGAGGCGCTTGCCGCACTGCTGATCGAGGCGGCAGCGAGCCGGGTCCGGATCGCAGGCATCTGGCCCACCTTGTTGCCGCTCTTCGAGCAAGCCAATCGTCATCACCCGATACACGACTTGCGATGGACGCTTGGACACCAGCCGGCGCTCGATCGCGAGCAGATTGCACAGATCGGCGATCTGGGTCTGGCACTCACCACACACACCAACCGCCACCTCTACAAGGATGGCGATCGGCTCGCTGCCCGCTACCCGGAAAACGACATTGTGCCAATGCGAACGCTGATCGATCGCGGCATTCCGGTCGTGCCGGGAAGCGACAACCTGCCGCCATCGTTGTTCGGGCCGATCTGGCACGTTTGCGCCCGTCAGGCACGAAGCGGCCGTATCATCGGACCCGATCAACGGATCAGCCGGATGGAGGCGCTCAGGCTCAGCACCCGAAACGGCGCATGGCTGACAGAAGATGAGGCCGTGCGCGGACAAATCGCGCCTGGCTTGCTTGCCGACCTCGTCGTGCTGGACGCAAACCCCCTTGAGTGTCCGCTTGAACAACTGCCCGGGATCCGCGCGCGCTGCGTGATCATGGGCGGCCGGTTGATTCATTCTGACCTTTGACATCCACGGAGCCCCTGATGCACCTGAACCGGATTCATGCCTTCGCACTGGGCATCACCGCAGCCCTGCTTCCCGTCGCAAGCCAGTCACAGGACACCGGAGCCTGGCCCAATCGCGCCGTCCGCGTGGTGGTCCCCTATGCGCCGGGCAACACCGGCGACATCACATTTCGACAGATCCAGCCGCTGCTGGAGTCGCGCCTGGGCGCACGGTTCCTGATTGACAACAAGAGCGGCGCGTCAGGCAATATCGGCGCCGAAGAAGTGGTCCGGGCGCGTCCCGACGGACACACGCTCCTGCTCGGTGCCACCAACAACTACGTGACCAACCAGCACCTGATACGCGGCATGCGGTTCGATCCGCTGAGCGATCTGATGCCGATCACCATGGTGAGCAACGCGCCATCGGTCGTGGTGGTTGCCGAGTCGCTCGCGGCAAACGATCTGCGAAGTCTGTCCGCACTGGCCGCCAAAGCCACCCCGCCGTTTGCATTCGGATCGCCGGGAATCGGCACGCCACCGCATCTGGCCGCCGAGCTGTTTCGCCAACTGGCCGGCGTTGACATGGTTCACGTGCCCTACAAAGGCAGCCCACCCGCCGTTCAGGGCCTGATCAACGGCGAGACCCAGCTCTACGTCACCGCTTTCAGTTCCGTCGCTGCGATGGTGAAGGCCGGACGACTGAAGGCACTTGCGGTCGCGGGCGAAAGCCGCCTGGCTGCGCTGCCCGATGTGGCGACCAGCGCCGAACAGGGGATGCCCGCGCTTCGCACCGGCAACTGGTGGGGACT
>JBMSQB010000166.1:0-2598 GCA_049423065.1 Burkholderiaceae bacterium | reverse complement strand
CGTATGCGTTCCGCAAACCCATCTTGAGCCGTTGATCGCGATGTAGGAGTCTGTTGCCCCGAGAGAGCAGGAGGGGCACATGAATGATCCAACGACGGCGGCACCGTTGAGCGAGGCGGCGATCGCACCGCGGGTGAGGAAGCCGAGAAGGCGATTTGCTTCGGAATTCCGAGCGAAGGTGATCCGGAGCGCGCGCCAGCCAGGCGTGACGATTGCTTCGGTCGCACGCTCGTACGCTCTGGATTCCAGTCTTGTGCGCCGGTGGGTGCGCAGTGACGACCGCAAGCGGCAACTCGAAACCCACGCGAGGGCAGCCCGACTGGCGGCAGGCGTTGCTGCGCGGCGCGCCGCTGCTGCCGATGCCACGAGCCATCTGAGGGCGCTGTCGGCGCAGCGCGCGGCCGCATTCGTACCCGTTGCGATGAATGCGGTGAACGCTGTGAACGCACCGAACACGAGCACCGCCAGCGACAACATTCGCATCGAATTCAACCGGGGGTCGACCACGATCACGGTGGCGTGGCCATTGAGTGCCGCCCGAGACTGCAGCGCGTGGCTGCGCGAGCTGATGCAGTGATCCGAATCGATGCGATCTGGCTCGCAGTCGAGCCCATGGACATGCGCGCGGGCACCGAATCCGCGCTGGGGCGAGTGGTGGCAGTGTTCGGATCGGCGCAGCCACATCACGCGTATGTGTTTCTGAATCGACGCGGTGACCGGATGAAGACGCTGGTGTGCGACGGGTTTGGCGTGTGGCTTGCAGCGCGGCGTCTGCACGAGGGCAGCTTCGCGCGAGCCGCGCTCACCGGCAACGTGGCACTCACGCGGGTGCAGTTCGATGCGCTGATCGTGGGGCTGCCCTGGCAAAGAGCGGGTGCGCACGGAGCGATCACGGTGATTTGAATGAGAGGGTATTAGGGAAAGCTCGGGGTTCCCTCGCGCGCGCGCGCGAGGCACAATCGCTCCCATGCTTGCTCCCACCCGCGAAGAACTCGATCGCCTCAACGAATCCCAGCTGCGGGATCTGGCCTCTACCCTGATCGCAGAGATCCGGCTCAAGCAAACGCTGATCGACAAACTCACCTTCGAGATGCGAACGCTCAAGCGGCTGCGCTTTGGCGCCAAGTCCGAGCGGCTCGAGTCCCCGCAGCGCAGCCTCCTCGAAGAAGACCTCGACGCCGACCTGCAGGCGCTTGCCCAGGAGATCGAGGCGCTCCAGCCCAAGGGCTCGCCCAACTCGCAAGACAAACAACCCGCCGAGCGCAATGTCGCCAAGCGCCAGGTGCTGCCGCCCGAGTTGCCGCGCCGCGAAATTCGGCACGAGCCGCTCAGCACCACGTGTGGCTGCGGTTGCGCGCTCAAGCGGATCGGCGAAGACATGAGCGAGAAGCTCGACTACACGCCGGGCGAATTCACCGTCGAGCGCCACATCCGCGGCAAGTGGGTGTGTGGCAAGTGCGAAACCCTCACGCAGGCGCCGGTCCCCGCGCATGTGATCGACAAGGGGTTGCCCACGGCGGGGCTGCTCGCGCAGGTGATTGTGGCGAAGTATCTGGATCACCTGCCGCTCTACCGCCAGGAGTCGGTGTTTGCGCGGGCTGGCTATGCGCTTGCGCGCTCAACGATGGCCCAGTGGGTCGGTGCGGTCGGGCTGCAGTTGATGCCGTTGGTAGGGGCCATGCGCGAGCGGTTGTTGAGCCGGCCGGTGTTGCATGCCGACGAAACGCCGGTGTCGATGCTGGTGCCGGGTCAGGGTAAAACGCATCGAGCCTATCTGTGGAGTTACTGCAGCACCGCTTACGATCCGGTGGCGGCGGTGGTGTTTGACTTCGCCGACAGTCGGTCGGGCAAGAACGCGGGGCGGTTCCTCGGGTTCGAAGAAGAGCGCCCTCAGGCGGGTTGGCGCGGCAAGCTGGTGTGCGACGACTTCAGCGGCTACAAACATCTGTTTCCCCGCGGAGTGGTTGAGGCAGGGTGCCTGGCCCATGCGCGGCGTAAGTTCTTTGATCTATGGGTAGCGAACAAGAGCGGGGTCGCCGAGCAGGCATTGCTCTTGTTCAAGGCGCTCTATGAGGTCGAGGCACAGTTGAGCGGCATCGATCAGCCCGACATTCGACGACGATGTCGGCAGGAGCATGCACGACCGGTGGCCAACACACTGCATGAGTGGTTGATTGCGCAACGACAGTTGGTGCCCAATGGGTCGGCCACCGCGAAAGCGATCGACTACAGCTTGAAGCGTTGGCAGGCGCTCACGCGTTACATCGATGACGGTGATCTGCCTGCGGACAACAACCGCATCGAGAATCTCATCCGTCCGATCGCAATCGGCCGATCGAACTGGTTGTTCGCCGGCAGCCTTCGAGCCGGTCAGCGCGCCGCTGCCATCATGAGCGTGCTGCACACGGCCCGCATCAACGGGCACGAGCCCTTCGCCTACCTGAAAGACGTGCTCGAGCGCCTGCCCACGCAACCGGCCAGCCGCATCGAAGAACTGCTGCCCTACAACTGGCAGCCTGCGTCCCCCCAGTAACTGATCGCTTGCGGTGAGGCGCTGCCGCGCGCAGTGAGCGCTGTACGTGCTCCGCGCGTGGGGGG
>JBMSQB010000165.1:0-2613 GCA_049423065.1 Burkholderiaceae bacterium | reverse complement strand
GCAACCGGCCTCAGACCCGCAACCCGCTTCCGCCGCACAGACCCGCTTCGCAGATCAGGCCGATGCCTCCGACCCGTCAGCCCCTGCCCACAGCGCGACATCCCGTGACCACCAGGGTCTCCACTCCGAAGTCTGGCTCTCGCAAGACGGCCTGCCGCTCGCACGAATCGCACTCGCCGATCCACTGCGTGAAGAAGCGCCCGCTGTGGTGGCTGCACTGCGGACGGCCGGCCTCACCGTGCATCTGGTGTCGGGTGATCGCCGCACGGTGGTCAACGCCGTCGCGGACCGACTCGACATCGGGAGCTGTCATCCCGAGGCCACGCCCGCCGACAAACTCGCCTTCATTCAGGCGCTCCAGTATCAGGGCCGGCGTGTGCTTGCCGTAGGCGACGGCATCAATGACGCGCCGCTTCTTGCCGCAGCCGATGTCTCCATCGCGATGGGCTGCGCGAGCACGCTCGCACGCACCTCGGCTTCGGTTGTCCTCCTGGGCAGCGGGCTCGATGATGTCACGGCGCTGCGCACGCTTGCGCTGCGTACGCGGCGCGTGATCGTTCAGAACCTCGGCTGGGCACTCGCCTACAACATCATCGCCATTCCCGCAGCCGCATTCGGCTGGGTCGCGCCCTGGGCGGCTGCGCTCGGCATGTCGGCGAGTTCACTCCTGGTCGCAGGCAACGCCCTGCGGCTACTGGAATCCCGCCGGCATCACACGGCGCCATCAACCGGGGCACGCTGATGGAAGCACTTTTCCTTCTCATCCCGCTCAGCGTGGCGATCATCGCAGCCGCCACCTGGCTCTTCCTGCGGATGGCGGACCAGGGGCAGTTCGAGGACCTCGACAGCCCCGGGCACCAGATCATTGCCGACGACGACCGCGCGCCCCATCGCTCCGATTCGGCCAGTCGTTAGCGTCTGACCGAGACGACGCGCACATCGGCGAATCGACCGCCCTTGACGCAACGCAAGGCCTGTTCGCCGGAAGCTTTCAATAATCACCCCAATCGACAGGGGGTTCCGATGACGGCAAGCACAACAGCCCACGTCCACTATCACTACAAGGTGGTGCGGCAGTTCACGATCATGACGGTGATCTGGGGATTTGTCGGCATGCTGGTGGGCGTCTGGATCGCTCTTCAGCTTGCCTGGCCCGAACTCAACTTTGACCTTGCGTGGCTGAGCTACGGCCGCCTGCGGCCGCTGCACACCAATGCGGTAATTTTTGCGTTTGGCGGGTGCGCGCTTTTCGCCACCTCCTACTACGTGGTGCAGCGCACCTGCCATGTCCCGCTCTTTTCGCCCGGGCTCGCCGCCTTCACCTTCTGGGGCTGGCAGCTGGTGATCGTGCTGGCCGCCGTGACGCTGCCGCTTGGCATCACCAGCGGAAAAGAATACGCCGAACTCGAGTGGCCGATCGATTTGCTGATCGCTGCGGTGTGGGTGTCCTACGCGGTCGTTTTCTTCGGCACCATCTTCAAGCGCAAGACCCCCCACATCTATGTCGCGAACTGGTTCTTCGGCGCCTTCATCATCACCGTGGCCGTGCTCCACATCGTGAACAGTGCAGCGCTACCGGTATCACTCACCAAGTCGTACTCCGCCTACGCCGGCGTACAGGACGCCATGATCCAGTGGTGGTACGGCCATAACGCGGTAGGCTTTTTCCTGACTGCCGGCTTTCTCGGGATCATGTATTACTTCATTCCGAAGCAGGCCGAGCGACCGGTGTATTCATACCGACTCTCGGTCGTGCATTTCTGGGCGCTCATCTTCACCTACATGTGGGCGGGCCCGCACCATCTCCACTACACGGCGCTTCCCGACTGGGCACAGTCGCTTGGCATGGTGTTTTCGCTGATTCTGCTTGCGCCCTCGTGGGGCGGCATGATCAACGGCATCATGACGCTGTCAGGCGCCTGGCACAAATTGCGCGAGGATCCCATCCTCAAGTTTCTCGTGGTGTCGCTGTCCTTCTACGGCATGTCCACCTTCGAGGGCCCGATGATGTCGATCAAGACGGTGAATGCGCTCTCGCACTACACCGACTGGACCATTGGGCATGTGCACTCCGGCGCGCTTGGCTGGGTGGGCTTCATCTCGATGGGCGCAATCTATTACCTCCTGCCGCGCCTCTACGGCCGCACGCAGATGTACAGCACACGATTGATCGAGGTGCACTTCTGGGTGGCCACCGTCGGGATCGTGCTCTACATCGCCGCGCTCTGGGTCTCGGGCGTGACGCAGGGCCTCATGTGGCGCGCCACCAACCCCGACGGCACGCTCACCTACGCCTTTGTCGAAGCGGTGAAGGCGTCGTATCCGTACTGGACACTGCGCGTGCTGGGCGGCCTCCTTTACCTCGCCGGCATGACGCTGATGCTCTACAACATGCTGATGACGATACGCGGTGCCAGACCTGTTGATGCACCCATTCCCGCAGCGCTTGCCGCTCACGCCTGAAGAGGAACTGCCGATGAGTGCCTTCAGCCACGCAAAAATCGAGAAGAACCTGCCGCTGATGATCGTATTGATCATTGTTGCGATCAGCTTTGGCGGGTTGGTGGAGATCGTGCCGCTCTTTTTTCAGAAATCCACCACCGAGCCGGTCGC
>JBMSQB010000164.1:0-2644 GCA_049423065.1 Burkholderiaceae bacterium | reverse complement strand
GCGGGCGGTTCCTGGGAACCGCGGACTGCTCCGCCTTCAGCCCCGTCGCAAGCCGTTTGCGCCTCCACCGTCGTTGCCCGCCCCGTCTGTGTTTCCCCCATCCAGCGCAAGGTCTGACCCGCCAACGCAGACTGCGCTGCTATCATCTCGGCCTTGCTTCGAGGAGCGCTGCAACGCGACACCATCTGTCGCTGCCAGGCTCGAAGCGGTGAACATCCTGCCGATCATGCCCGTCACACGGGTGCCCTGGCGGTCCGCCTCAGGCGGCCTGCCACGTCCGGCAAGCAAAGGATGGTCGCTGTTGAACGGCGCTCGTTGACCCGCGGTCTGTCCGAGGTCGGCGAGCACCCGCCACCGTCCCGTGCCGACCGCTTCATCACCGATGGAGTGTGTTCATGTCTGCCGTTCTCAAATCCGCGCCCGCCGCGCCTGACTACCACGTTGCCGATATCGGGCTCGCCGACTGGGGCCGCAAGGAAATCCGCATCGCCGAAACCGAGATGCCCGGGTTGATGGCGATCCGCGAAGAATTCGCTGCCCGCCAGCCCCTGAAAGGCGCGCGCATCACCGGGTCGCTTCACATGACGATCCAGACCGCAGTGCTGATCGAGACCCTCGCCGCCCTGGGCGCGCAGGTCCGCTGGGCTTCCTGCAACATCTTCTCCACGCAGGATCACGCGGCCGCAGCCATCGCTGCCGCCGGCATTCCGGTATTCGCCTACAAGGGCGAGAACCTGGTCGAATACTGGGAATTCACGCACCGCATCTTCGAGTGGGCCGATGGCCAGCCGAGCAACATGATCCTGGACGACGGCGGCGATGCCACGTTGCTCCTGCATCTGGGCACGCGTGCGGCGAGCGACCCCTCGGTGATCACCAATCCGCAGAGCGAAGAAGAAACCGCGCTGTTCGATTCCATCCGCAAGCGCCTCGCCACCGATCCGGGCTGGTACGAGCGGCAGCTGAAGTCGATCGTGGGCGTGACCGAAGAAACCACCACCGGCGTGAAGCGCCTCTACCAGATGGCCGCCAACGGCGAACTCGCCTTCCGCGCCATCAACGTGAATGATTCGGTCACCAAGAGCAAATTCGACAACCTCTATGGCTGCCGCGAATCGCTGGTTGACGGCATCAAGCGCGCCACCGATGTGATGATCGCTGGCAAGGTGGCGGTGGTGGCAGGCTATGGCGACGTGGGCAAGGGCTCGGCGCAGGCGCTGCGCGCGCTCTCCGCCCAGGTCTGGGTCACCGAGATCGACCCGATCTGCGCGCTGCAGGCTGCGATGGAAGGCTACCGCGTGGTGACCATGGAATACGCCGCCGACAAGGCCGACATTTTCGTGACCGCCACCGGCAACCGCGACGTGATCACCTTCGAGCACATGAAGCGCATGAAGGACCAGGCGATCGTCTGCAACATCGGACACTTCGACAACGAAATCGACATCGCATCCGTCAAGGATCACTGCCGCTGGGAAAACATCAAGCCCCAGGTCGACCACATCATCTTCCCCGACGGCAAGCGCATCATCATGCTGGCCGAGGGCAGGCTGGTGAACCTGGGCTGCGGCACCGGCCATCCGTCTTTCGTCATGTCGTCATCGTTTGCCAACCAGACCATCGCGCAGATCGAGCTCTGGACGCACCGCGACGACTACGAGTCCGGCAAGGTCTATGTGCTGCCCAAGCACCTCGACGAGAAAGTGGCGCGTCTGCATCTGAAGAAAATCGGCGCCATGCTGACCGAGCTCTCGCCCGGGCAGGCAAGCTACATTGGCGTAGCGGTCGACGGCCCTTACAAGCCCGACACCTACCGCTACTAAGGCCTCAGTCCAATGAGGCCGCCGGTCAGTTTCGAGTTTTTTCCGCCGAACACGACCGAGGGTGAAGCACGGCTGCGCGGGGTGCATGAGCGCCTCGCGCGGGCCGCGCCCGAGTACTTCAGCGTCACCTACGGCGCGGGTGGAGCCACCCGCGACAAAACCTTGCGTACGGTGCTCGAGATTGCGGCCGCCGGGTCGGCGGTGGCGCCTCACCTGTCGTGCATTGGCGCCACGCGCGAATCGGTTGACGAGCTGCTCGCGCTCTACCGCAGTCATGGCATCCGCAGGCTGGTGGCGCTGCGCGGTGATCTTCCCTCGGGCATGGTCGACACGGGCGATTTTCGCTACGCCGCCGATCTGGTGCGGCATGTGCGTGCGGCAGGCGGCGACTGGTTCGAGATCGCGGTGGCCGCGTATCCGGAGGTGCACCCGCAGGCTGCCTCGGCGCAATCCGATCTCGACGCGCTGGTGGCCAAGATGGCCGCCGGGGCGAACACCGCGATCACGCAGTACTTCTACAACGTCGACGCCTTTCTGTGGTTCAGGGACGCTGCGGTCGCAGCCGGGGTGAGCGCGCCTATCGTCCCCGGCATCATGCCGATTACCAACTACCGTCAACTTGCGCGGTTCTCGGATGCCTGCGGCGCCGAGATTCCGCGGTGGATCCGGCAGCGGCTGATGCAGTGCGGCGACGATCTGCCTGCCATCCGCGCGTTCGGTCAGGAGGTGGTCGCAGCGCAGTGTCGACGTCTGATCGCCGAAGGGGTGGCTGCGCTTCACTTCTACACGATGAACCAGGCCGAGCCGACGCTCGAACTGCT
>JBMSQB010000163.1:0-2851 GCA_049423065.1 Burkholderiaceae bacterium | reverse complement strand
CGGCGGGGCCGGTTTCGTTTCGTCCGACCACAGTTTGCCGGCGGTGGCCCAGTCGTGACGTTCAACGTCGTTGAAGATGATGTCCACGCTGCCGGGCGAGACGCCCAGTGTTTTCACGCAGGCCTCGGTGAGCGCTTGCGCAAGGGCCCGTTTCTGTTCGGTGGTGCGACCGGCAAAGAGGTCGACTCGCAGGGCAGGCATGCAATTCTCCTGAGGATAGAAAGCCTCAGCATGCCGCGAGTGGGCCGGCTGCGCTACCATCGTCCGTTCCAATTTACGATCCGGTTTGCATGAGCTTCGATGAATGACGCTTTCACCCTGATTGTTGGTGCCGGCCCTGTGGGACTGGTGCTTGCCTGGCGGCTCGTTCGGGCCGGTCATGCGGTCCGCGTTTTCGAACGCGAGCCCCGGCTTGAGCCGATGCTGCGCAGTTCCACCTTTCATCCACCCACGCTCGATCTGCTCGATGAAGACGGAATCGGTGCGGCGCTTCATTCAGCAGGGCGGAAAACCCCCACGTGGCAAATCAGACTGCATGAAACCGGCGAACGCGCAGAGTTCGATCTTGCGTCGATCGCGGACGCTACCGCTCATCCGTGGCGGCTGCAGTGCGATCAGTCGGTACTGGTGAACACGCTCGAGGCCTGGCTGCAGCGCCACGCGCCCGGCTCGGTGGTTCGGGGCGCGCCAGTTGAAACCATCGGTCAGGACGATGAGCGGGTCTGGCTCCACTGGCGTGATGCCGGGGGCAGTCTCCAGCTTGCGCAGGGCGCATTTCTCGCCGGTTGCGACGGTTCGCGAAGCGTGGTGCGCGAGGCAATCGGCGCCGAATTCGCCGGCACCGTGTATCCCGAGACCACCGTACTGGTCACGACCACGTTTGCGTTCGAGGAGCACCTTCCCGGGCTTTCCGGTATCAACTATGTCTGGGCGCCCGATGGCACCTACAGCCTTCTGCGGCTCGCCGACGTCTGGCGGGTCAGCCTTCATCCTCACGGTGACGAGTCGGCGGAGGCACTCATGCAGCCCGCGCGAATTGCCGAACGTCTGGCCCAGATCACGCCGGCTGCCGGCACCGCACCCATTGGCGAAGTTCGGCCGTATCGAGTCCATCAGCGACTTGCCTCGCACTGGGTGCAGGGCCGGATCGCGATCGCGGGCGATGCTGCGCACCTCAACCATCCCAAAGGGGGGATGGGCATGAATGGCGGCATTCACGACGTATTCGAGCTCGCCGAGTCGCTGCTCGATGTTGCCGCTGGTGCCCCGCCGGAGAGCATGTTGGCCCGCTATCAGGCGCGCAGGCTGCCGGTCATGAGGGATGACATCATCGGTCAGGCCGATGGCAATCGGGCGCGCATGTGGGAGCCTTCACTGGAGGGCCGTCGCCGCATGCTGGCGGATCTGCAGGCGGTTGCTGTCGATCCTGCGCGGGCGCGCGCGCACCTGCTCCGCACGTCGATGATCGACGGCCTGCGCCGCTCGAAGTCGCTCGGCTGAAGCGCCCCATCCCTGGAAGTTCCCCGGCTGAAGCGCGCCATCCCGGACAGTCGCGCGGCCGGGCACGCTCTCCCTCGCATGATGCACCCTGGTGTGCGTGTCCGGGCAGCTCAGAACCTGGCGCGAAAGCGCGCTCCCCAGTCTTTTCCTGCGATCACATCAAGGAGGGAGCCTGCAGTGGCGGGGGCGCCCTGCGCGAGCCGAACCGCATTCCAGGCGAGTGCGAGCATGCAGGAGAACACGGGTACGCCGAGCCATTGAGGGTGTTCCAGCACGGTGGCGAGCGACGGCATACCCGTTCCGAGCGCGATGATCGCCTGCGCACGGTCGGTGGTGAGGGATCGCAGGGCCACGGCGGTCGCATCGGACCGGATCGCATAGATCGGATGAAACGCAGCCGCATCCGATCCAATGCGGATGACCTCAACCACCTCGAGCCCGCGGGCCTGCCAGTACCTGACGCTTTCCGCGGTGAGGCTGTCGGAGTAGGGCGAGAGGAGCGCAATCCGGTGCGCCGACAAGGCCTCGCAGGCATCGACGACCGAGCGCCCCGCACTGGTGACGGGCCGTCCAAGCCGGGTTGAAAGGCCGTTGAAGAGCTGATCCTCGCGCTCGGGGCCGATGAGGTATGACGAACCTGTGCAGGCGGCAGCGATTGCAGCGATTGGCGCATTGGCAAACTGGGCAATGGTCCCGTCCAGTCCCTCGAAATAGTCGATCAGCCGGCTCTCGAGCGAGGGGCGCGAGCTGGTCATGCGTGCGACCAGCGGCTCGATGCCGCGTGGCATCAGCGCTGCGAACTCGATCTCGGCGGTGGTGTTGGCCTGTGGCGTGAGGAGACCCATCAGGCCTTTCGGCGCGTACTGCACGCTCATGACAGCTTCTCTTGCGAAACCGAGGACTGCGCCAGTGCGCAGGCAATGGCCGCTTCGAGGGCAGCGACCTGGGTCTCGAGCGGCAGAGCCGGGGTTTGGGCACTGAAGCCGCGCGGCGCATCGTCGCGGTCGGCACTGCGCTCGCGCTCGCTCCGACGTTGCTCAGGGAGAATGGGCAGATGGATGAACCCGCCACGTAGCGTCTCGCGGCTCAATCGATGCATCAGACCGTAAAAAAGATCATTGCAGACAAAGGTGCCGGCGCTGTTCGAGAGGGAAACCGGATGGCCGTCAGTCTGCAGCGAGCGCAGCATTGCCCGCAGCGGCAGTCCGCTGGGATAGGCGTACGGGCCGGTTGGGTTCACCGGCTCGTCGATAGGCTGGCAGCCGTCGTTGTCGGCGATTCGCGCATCGCGCACATTGAGTGCGACGCGCTCAATCGTGATGTCGGCCCGACCCTCCGCCTGGCCCAGTGC
>JBMSQB010000162.1:0-2938 GCA_049423065.1 Burkholderiaceae bacterium | reverse complement strand
ACGGGCAGCTTGCCCAGGGGATTGAGCCGCAGGAATTCGGGTGTCGTGTTAGCGCCGCCGGCGGCATCAACCTCGCGTCGCTCGATCGAAAGGCCTTTTTCAGCTATGAAGATGCGCACGCGACGTGGGTGCATGCCGGGGGTCAGATCGTGAAGAATCATGGTGCTCACTCGTTGCAAGGAACAGACTGTGAAGAAGGCCGCAAGCAGGCGATGTCTTGCGATTTCATGACTCGTCCGGTATCCAACTGCCATGAAAGCCGAACGGCACGCGAACCGGCAGATGAATCACTGCTTGCGGTGGCCCATCGAAGCGGGTAGCGTCGATGATCACCAGGTCCGTAGTGTTGTTGGGCACATTCAACACATAGGTCATCACCCAGCCCTCGCCTTCGCCGGCACAATCGGACTTTGGAACGAAAACGCACTCCGAACCGAATCGGCCCGGACCGAAGTCGTGCGCTAGTTCAACACCGGTCAGTGTGTCGAAGCACAGCGCGGATCCGCGGTCTGTCTGGATTCCCGCGCCGTAGATATAGCGGTGCGGACGACCGGTCAGCCGCTCGTCGATGCGCGGAAATTCCCGCGGCCTGCGGGACAGCACGCTCTTGTTGACGGTGCAGGCCATAGGATCCAGAGTCCAGCGTGAAAGGACCGGTGGACCCTCGCCAGGGCCTTGCAGCGACGTTCTGAACATGCTGCTGAACTCCACAAGATCGACCACCACGCTCCCGCCGGCAGCGTCGAACGCGTTGGCCATGTGAAAGACGTAACACGGAGGAACGGCGATCCAGACGATATCCTTCGCCACACCTTCGCGCGGCAGCAGCCCGACCTGGGCTGCGCGGCCCTCGGACCACTGGTAAGGAAAGAGGTGTCCGCTCTGTGCTGCGGTGTCGTTCCAGACTACCGGCAGATCGAATATCAGCACGTATCTTTGCGTGAAGGCGAAGTCGTGCACCATGGGCCCATCCGTGACGGGGATCGCGAGCGAGCGCCGGACCTTGCCGTCGGTCCCCACGACCACGTGCCGGACCTCGTTCTTCACACCCGAGTCGTAGGTGACTGCGTGCCACTCGCCCGTCAGCGGGTCGAGGTGGGGATGGGCCGCAAAGGCTCCGCCTAGCGTGCCCTGGAAGTCCTCATAGGCCAGGGTATCGAGTTCGTGCGACAGCGAAATCGCGGGCGGACCAGACTCCACCAGGGCCAGAGTCTTTCCAGCGAAGCTCTGAACGTGGGTGTTTACGACGTCGACTCGGGTGCGGGGCGTACCTGCCGGGTACGGTGCGCCGAGTCGATCACAGACCAGCCGGCTGCGC
Source organism: Burkholderiaceae bacterium (assembly GCA_049423065.1). Classification (GTDB taxonomy): domain Bacteria; phylum Pseudomonadota; class Gammaproteobacteria; order Burkholderiales; family Burkholderiaceae_E; genus SYIM01. The sequence goes on along the minus strand of JBMSQB010000162.1, from coordinate 1,620 downwards.
ACGAAGCGGTTGCGGTACCACTCGGCCTTGCCCGCACGAAGATAGACGCCATGCACCATGCCCTCTCCGAGAAACCAGTGGTGAGTCGGGGGGTCCGAGACTTCGATGGGGTTTGGTCCATTGCGGATAAACCGACCGATAAGGTCTTCCGGAATCCTGCCCGTCACGGGCAAATCAAACGCCGTGACCTCTTCAACCACCGGACCGTACGGGCCGATCAGATAGTGGTTGCCGATCTCTGCTGCAAACGGCGCCCGAAAACCGGTGTCAGTACGGTCTTTGGTTCTGAGAGGAATCGCCCCCAAGGATATGAGCGAGGCGGCTGGTGGGGTTGTCATGGATTCTCCTTGAGGTAATCGTTGGCGGGTATCGTCATCTCAGCGAGCGGACGACCCGGTCGGCCACGTCACTGGCCAGCCCTGAAACGGGACCGAGGGCCGCTGGCACTCGGCCCGCACGCAGCGTCGCGGTGCCGTGGACCGCACTCCAGGCAAACAGAGCGTCGCGCTCATCGGGCGCTCGCGCTACCACGCCACAGTGGTGCAGGCCCATCAGCGCTGCCGGCAGGTAGTCGTAGCTGTTTCGACGCGCCAGCGGGTGCGCCGTCGCGCGGTACGCCGCAGCCTGTGATCCGAACATCAGCCGCCACAGGGCGGGTTCGTCATCCGCGAATCCTAGGTAGGCATGCGCCAGCCCCTCGAGGCGCGCTCTCGCATCGGTCACGCTCGCGGGAGGGAGATCGATGTCGAACACTTCGGCAAACTGCGCCTCCAGCCGGTCAAAACCGATGCTGGTCACCTCGCCGAGTAGATCTTCACGACTGCCGAAGTGTCGGTAGACGGCTGCGGGCGTGACGCCCACACCGGCGGCGAGCTGATTGAGCGAGAGCCCTTCGATGTCTGGCGCGGCGAGAGCGGCATCGAGCAGGGCCTGCTTCAGGTTTCCGTGGTGAAAGCGCTTGACATGAGGCAGTGAACTTCGCGTTGACATGGAACGTAGATATGGCGTCTCTTGTGGCATGTCGGTATGTTAATGGTATTTACTTTAACTGTGCAACTGGTTAGACTCAGGTTCGACAACTCGCACCCTTCGCCGCACCATGGAGCCTACTTCCTTGCCCTTGCCACGAGGTCTCTCGGCGGCACAAGCCTCCTGCAAGCATGAGTGCCTCGGCGCGCTCATGCCCCTCATTGCCACGGACGCGTTGGGCGCATGTGCGGATTCGCAAGAGAAATCGAATCGCATCCCTGCCGAACAGCCAGGCCCCAGTCAACTCGCCTTGTCGCTGCGACCCCCCGCAGGCATTCCCACCGGAATTGGACGCCTGGCCGTACGAGACACAGGTACAGCCGGCTCATCGGGCGAAGTGATCGTGTTGTGGCCTTCAATCCTGGCCGACCACCGCATCTATCGCGCGCCAATCGAGGCGTGGCGAGGTCGACACCGACTGGTAGTGATCGACGGTCCGGGACACGGCGACAGCGGTCCCGCACCAGGCCCCTTCACGATGGCGCAGTGCGGCCAAGCGCTGGGTGAGGTGCTGGATGCACTGGGCATCACCCAGCCAGTCGTCGTCATCGGCACGTCTTGGGGTGGTCTCGTCGCCGGGGAGTTTGCACT
>JBMSQB010000161.1:0-3014 GCA_049423065.1 Burkholderiaceae bacterium | reverse complement strand
CGGTCAGTCAACCGTGATTCTCCGCTCCTGAATCACCCGGCCCCAGCGGCTGGTTTCCTTCTGCAACCACGCCCCGAATTCGGCCGCGCTGCTCCCCACCACCTCGACCCCCTGTTCGTTCAAGCGCTGGCGGACATCCGGCGCAGCAAGCGCTTTCACGACCGCGCCATGAATCCGCTCGATGATGGCGGGCGGCGTGCCAGCGGGTGCGATCATGCCCGTCCAGGACTGCGCCTCGAAGCCGGGAATGCTCTCGGCGATCGGCGGCACCTCGGGGGCCTGGGGCGTGGGCTGCGGCGACGACACACCGATCGCCGTCAGCCGTCCGGTCTTCACATGCGGGAACACCAGACTCATGGACGCGATCATGCCGGTGACCTGCCCGCCAAGCAGATCGTTGAGCGCCTGCGCGCCACCCCGGTAGGAGATCAGGGTGATGTCCAGCCCCGCCGAGGCCTTGAGGAGTTCGGCCGACAGCCGACTGGAGGTACCGGCTCCCGGGGTGGAGAACATCACCCGGTTGGGTTCCTTTGCTGCCCTCAGAAACTCGGCCATGGATTTGATCCCGCTGGCGGGATTGACCACCAGCAGCTGCGGACTGCGAACCATCAGCGAGACCGGGACGAAATCCTTGACCGGATCGTGCGTGACCCCCTTGTAGAGGAACGGGTTGGTTGCGAAGCTGTCGAATACCACGCCCAGCGTGTAACCGTCGGCAGCGGTTTTCGCAAGCGAGTTGGTGGCCACGACGCCGCCGGCTGCCGCAATATTTTCTACAACGACGGCCTGGCCGAACTGCTCGGCCATTTTTGGCGCCACCAGGCGAGCCGCGATATCGGTAACGCCGCCTGGCGGATACGGCACCACGATCCGGATCACCCGCTGAGGAAAGTCTCCCGCGCTGGCCGGTGTGGCCTGCGCCTTGACACCAGACGAGTGACCCAGGAGGGTTGAGCCGGCCAGGAGCCCCGCGCACAGCAGGGCGCGGCGCGATGAAGGGGCACGAACAACCGGCACGGCGCGGATCGCTCCGCGCAAACGCATCATGATCAGCTCTCGCATGGCAGATACCTCGCTAGCCAGTCGCCCACGACACGCCAGACCCGCTGGTTGCCCTCGGCGAACATGAAATGATTGGTGTCACCAAACAGATGGAGATCCTTGGGCATGCCAGCCTTGTCAAAAAGCGCCAGCGACTGCTCGGTGGGCGTGACCGAATCGACCGAGCTGTGAAGCAGCAACAGCGGCCTCGGACTGATCTGATGAACCACTTCCTCGGCACGAAAATCAAACATGCTCTGCGCGGTTTCGGCCGTGAATTCATCAAGCGATCCAGTGACGAGTTGGCGCTTCAGTCCCGGTGGAATCGGGACGATCTCGCCCCGCGGCACCATCATAGACTGGCCGGTGCGCTCGCGATATGCGCGCCCCCTGGCGAGCATCGCGGTAAAGCGCTGCCAGGCCTCGGGCGTCGTGTGCTGACCGCGAAACTTGCGCTCACCGTGCCCCCAGCCGCCGCTCGACATTGCACCGGCGAGCCCTGACTCCACCGCTGCCGCATACACAGCCACCGCACCGCCAAAGCTCGAGCCCGCCACCACAATGGCATCACCCTTCACCTGCGGCTGCGTGCGCAGATGACGGAACGCATCGACCGTGCATTGCACCTGCTCGAGGCAGATGAGGTTGCCGCGCGGGCCTTCGCTTGCCCCACAGCCCGGCATGTCAAAGCGAAACGTGGCGTAGCCCATGCGATCGAATTCATCGCAGGGCCCTGTGACATTGCCTGCGGTCATGTTGCTGCCAAAGCCGTGCAGCACGATCACGGCGGGGCGCGCCTTCCCCGGGACCGCCTGCGCCGGGATCCGCAGTCGCGCGGCAATCTTCCAGCCCTGGGACATGAAACTCTGTTCGAGATCGGTGCTCATGAGCGGTTGCCTCCGGTTGGGGCGGATTGCGCCGCGGCCGCGCGTTTGGCGGCGCGCGCGGCATCGATCGCGCGAGCAGCAGACAACGATGGCCGCGCGGCATTGGCGGGCGGCGGTGGGATGCCTTCGGCCAGATGCCACTCGCTGAAACGGTTCACCCGATACTGATGAGGTTTCCAGTGTTCGGTGACAAAGTCGGGGTCGCAGAAATATTCCACCGCGCCACCCAATGGGTTCTTGAAGTACCAGAAATACGCCGAAGAGATGGGATGTCGACCCGGACCCACCGCGGTCGCCCAGCCTTTGTCAGAGAACGCGCGACCGCCTCCGAACACCTCGTGTGGCGACTGCACCTCGAAGGCCAGGTGGTGAAGCGCACTGTGCCCATGCGGGCTCTTGAGCAGGAACACATTGTGGTGTTCGCTACGACGAGCCCAGCGCAGGAACACCCCTGCTCCTCCCACATAGCGGTCGGAAAGCCAGAAGCCCAGCCGCTTGCGATAGAACACCTCGGCCTGATCGACGTCGGGCACGAAAAACACGATGTGCCCGATCTGCCAGGGCCGCGCCTGCTCGTGAACACTGGCGATCGTGTCCACCCGCCGGCGCGATCCCGGCTGGTTGTAGGCCTGCGCGGCGGGCGGCGAGATCGATGTTCGCGCCGACACGGCCAGGCTGAGCGTGATGCCGCTGTCATCCTGAAACCGCAAGCGCCCATCGGGTTGCTCGTCGACCGAGCGGTCACGAGCGAGTTCGTCGCCCAGGCGTTCAAGATCGCGTCGCGACTTGACCGCAAGCACGAACTCCCGAAACTGAGAGTCGGGCGCGACGCGCGGCGCGAGCCCCTTGGTGCCCTCACGACACACATGCAGCTCGGTCCCGTTGCCCGTGGCAAACGCAAGACGCGAACGCGTGGCGGCGACTTTGCGAAGCCCCCAGTCAATGAAAAACCGACGCGGCTGATCCAGCGCCTCAGCGCCAAAGATCACGCGGTCTATTCCAACATAGTCCAAGGACAACTCCTTCATTCAGGTTCCCGAAATGAACATGCCGGTTCGTCACCCCCACACAGGTCAGCCCGGCTGA
>JBMSQB010000160.1:0-3030 GCA_049423065.1 Burkholderiaceae bacterium | reverse complement strand
CTAGACTCAGGGCTCAAAAGCCTGCGCGTCTACAGCACCACACCCGAGACGCCGCCGCAGGAGGTTCTGCCACCGCCCGGGCCGTGCAGGTACCGGTGTCGCCGGGATCTGGCCCATTGGCTGGCCGGGGAACTGGCCGGTGACACGCCCACCATCGTGGGCATCGACCACGCGCTGTCGTTTCCACTTCGGTACTTCGAGGTCCACCAGCTTGCGCCGGACTGGATGGCCTTTCTGGAAGACTTCCATCGGCACTGGCCGACCGATGCGCCGCACACCTGCGTGGACTTCATCCTCAACGGGGCCAGAGGCCAAGACGCAGAGCGCATGGGCAGCCCGCGCTGGATGCGGCCGACGGACGAGCGCTGCAAGGCGGCGCGGTCGGTGTTTCAGTTCGAGGGGCAGGGGAAGGTTGGCGCTGCGACGCACGCCGGGTTGCCGTGGATCCTGTACCTAAAGCGCCAGTTGGGCGATCGGCTTCATGTCTGGCCGTTTGACGGCTGGAGCATCCCAGCTGGCAGATCGGCACTGGTGGAGGTGCGGCCGGCGATGTGGCGCGACCCGGAGCCGATGGCCATTTCGGTCAACGTACTGGCTACTACTGTCGGTGCGCTTTCTTGGAACTTCGGCAACGCCATTTCCCAGGCCACGCGCACCGCGTCCGGCCCGGCCAGGTTCTGATCGATCAGGTACTCCGCGAAGACCTCATCCAGTGTTTCATCGGTGAGCTCGACCGTCACCACCAGTTTGCTGAGAAGGAAATGCTGCCAGCCCGGGAGCGTCTTGCCCCAGGCGGACAGCACGTCGAAGATGTTGAACGCCGGTTGCGCCATGGCACTTATCCTAGCCGTTTCGCAAGCGCTTCGGCCTGTTCGGCGAATTTCTTGGGATTCTTTAGTTCCAGCTGTCCGAGGTTGTGGAGCTTCCAGCGGATGCCCGGTAACTGGTCAAGATGGGCAATACCGAGCAAGGACCATTCGGGCTTGTTGGCCACGAGCGAGCGGAGGAAGCGGCGCTCCTGCGCGTCCAGGCCGCTTTGGAGTTCTTGCACCATGCGTTCCCGCGTCGTCAGCAGGGCCGCCAGTTCCACGGGTTCCGTGGTCATACCGATGAAGTTCCGTTCGTACTCTTGGCCAATGTCGCGCAGGGTAGGGAACAGGACCTCATGGACAGGCCGGTTGTGACTAGCCAGGTAGACGACGAAGGCACGCCGAATGTTGGCGGTGATGCCTTCGTGCGCGAAGAGTTGCATCACGTCGAACAGGTCGCGGGGATGCTGCCGGTCCATGGCTGCGACCAGCTTGCCACCGAACACGTCCTCCAGCGATACCACCGGAATCTCCAGATCGGCCAGCAACACATCACGCGCTGTGGGCGTCAACGCCGCAGTACGAACCGGGTAGACAGTGCCGCGCATTACAAAATTGACTTCGATCTTGACCTCGATGCCGTCGCGCCGCACCAGCAGTTTGGTTTCGCCGGCATCGGCTGAAGCGATGGTGTGCGTCTGAAATCCACGCGCTTGCAGGCGCTCGGCCGCGTGCCGGATGGCATCGCCGATGCGCGCCAGTGTCTTGTCGCGTGGCAGACTGTAGTCGGGAAACACCAAATCCAGATCGACTGAGAGGCGCGGCATGTCGCGGATGAACAAATTGATCGCGGTGCCACCCTTGAGTGCGAACGTGCCATCCGTAATGACGAGCGGGGCGACCTGGGTCAGCAGACGCGCTGTATCGAGGTAGATCTGGTTCATGGTTTGAGTATCAGCAGCCCTTCCGACGAGCGGGAAACCCAGGCGCGATCGCTGCCGGTTGGCAGATGCGCGGTATCCAGCTTGGAGGCCCAAGGCAAGGCGAGTTCCCGTCCGAGCTGCAAGCACAGACGCACCGTCTTGACGCTGTTGCAGCGTTGCAGCAAATCACTCAACACATCGGCGCGCAGGCTATAGGTGCTCTCGGCGAGTTCGCGTGCCTCCTGCAGCGGCTGACGCACGCCCACCTCGCTGAGCACCTCCAAAAATGCGCGTTCTGGCACAGAGACCCGCGGCGCGCCGTCGCGCTTCTCGAACGGCCCGGCATGAAGCGGATCGCTCGGGGGCTCGTCGAACAGGCGCTTGCGGTGGTACTCCGCAGGAAAGCGCTCGGTGAACCAGTCGGGGAGGCGGGCGGTTGCCCAGCCGTAGAGATGAAGGACAGATTGCTGCGACAAATACTGCCGGACACCGTACCAGTCGAGAGCCGACTTGCCGCCAACATGCAGGCCTTCGATAGAGCGCTGCATCAGTACCAGACAGGCGTGAAGATTGAGCGTATCGTTGGGGCGGCGGTACACCCCTCGCGCCAACCGGGAAAGCCAACCGGAGCGCGCGTAGTGGACGGCCAGGTCCGCGGAGACTCCCAATGCCGCCAGGTCCTCGGATGTCAGGGGGGTTCCAGGCGCCCACTGCCGGTAGAGTGAATTTAGCTTGGTTCTTTCAGTCGTAGCCATGTTACGATATTTACCATTTTTATAAGTGCTTGCCAAGCTTTCTTTGGACGCTCCAGTCGTAGTTGTGCTACGATAATGGCAAATAAGTCAAAGAATCAGGCTTGCCGGTTCGCTGCGATAGTTGACGATTGATGGGCTGGAGTAGCCGCCCGTCAAACCGAGTCCATCTCCTGCGCTGGCAAAAGCGTTCGTTTTTTGACGGTAGAAGTGACGGTAAAGCGTGATGACAAAGTCAAATAAATCCAGTGTTTATGCGGGTCTTATGTGCTCGGAAACAATTGAGTGGGAGTGATTCGGCATCTTTCTGGGACTATCGAAGACAGTCGAGAAACAGTTGTAAGCTGTTGATCTGTATGCAAAGAAGTCTGTCTGGATCTATCGGGGACTCCCGATGGGCTAGCCTGACGGGGTTTCTCGGCCGGGGGTCTGCCTTGTCGCCCGGTGCAGCCTCACGGCTGGCCGGGCGATTGCCTTTCTAGACGGCTACTCCGTGCTCGCCGAGCCGATCGCGCTGCCTGGCCGTGGCGCCCGCAGGTTGCGCAC
>JBMSQB010000159.1:0-3111 GCA_049423065.1 Burkholderiaceae bacterium | reverse complement strand
CGCCTGCGCGAGATGGCTTTTGCCTGTGCCCACTGGGCCGACGATGTGGACGGGCTGGTCGACGACAATTAACTTGACCGGTCGACGACAATTATCCTGGCCGGTGGTCACCGGTGCCGGGTAGGTCCGGGAGGCGGGTACCGTGAGCTGAAGAACACTGTTCGGAGGCTTGCGATGCCCGGCAAGAGGATTACGGACCACCAAGTGCATAAGTTCAAGCAGTACCGCAGGACGCTGAGCCAGACCGCTGCTGCGGCCAAGGTTGGCATTAGCGAGCGAAGCGCCCGACGAGTCGAGCGATCGGAAGTGTTGCCCTCCCAGTGTCACCGACCGCCTTAATGGAGCCACCCGTGATCGCATCTAATGGAGCCAGTTAGAGGCTGCGATCCGAGCAATTCGGCGGGCGTATTTTGCCCGGTTTTGTTGAAATCCGGATTACTGTTTTTGCCGTTTCCCGGCGGCCGATTTGGTTGAGGTGTCCGGGGCCGCCGGATGAATGGTTTCGGCGTCGTTGCCGACGCGCGGACTACGGTGACTGCGCCCCTCGAGCGCCACGCAGTAGGCGCCGTGCATCAAGCGATCGACAGTTGCCAGCCCCAGCATCTTGTTGTTTGAGAAGGCCTCTTGCCATTCCTCGGAGGCGAGGTTGCTGGTGATGACCGTGGGCAGCTTCTCGTAACGCGCCGCCACAATCTCGTGCAAATCATCGTCGTGTGGCGAGGCGATCGGCTTGAGCGCAAAGTCGTCAATGACCAGCACCGCCACCTTGGCCAGCATCTTCATCCGGCGCTCGTGCACGCCAGACAGGCGCGCGCGAGTCAACGAACCGAACAACTGCGACTGCGTGGCGAAGAACACATCGTGTCCGAGCCGAACCGCTTGGTGGCCGATCGCCTGCGCGAGATGGCTTTTGCCTGTGCCCACTGGGCCGACGATGTGGACGGGCGCCGCCTCGCCGATGAAGCGGCAGGTGAGCAAATCGTTGACCGTGGCGCGGTTGACGCCGGGCGTGCGACCGAAGTCAAACTGCTCGATCGTCTTGGCACTGTGAAACGCTGCCCGCCTGAGGCGAGCAGTGAGTCGTTGCTGCTCGCGCCGCGCGATCTCATCGCTCAACAATAAGGTCAGGAAGTCGATCGGTGCCATGTGCTCCTGCAGGGCTTGACGGTTACGGACTTCAAGGCTGTCGAGCATGCCGGACAGGCGTAAGGTGCGCAGCATCGTTGCGAGTTCGGGGTAGGAATTCATCGCGTGCGCTCCCTCAGTGCAGCGTTGGACCGGAGGCGGACGACTTGCCTCGGTAGTAGCGCGCCTGCCCCTGATAGACGGGACTGGGCGGCGGCGCAGACTCTGGCGGGCGCTCGAGTCCCTTCTCCAGCATCACCCGAACCGTGCGGGTCGAAACTCGATCGACCTCGCCCATGCGAGCGCACGCAAGCTCCAGCCGCTCCTTGCCGAAACGATCAACCAGCCGTAGCAGCGCCTGCACACCACGCAGCCGATCCAGGACTCGATCGCCGAACATCCGATAGACGAGCGCCAGACATGCAGGTCCGATTTGCTCGGCTTGCTCCAGGCAGTAAACGGACGATTGCATCTTCCAAGCGAGTGCCGCTGGCGGCAGATGGTCATCGTTGGTCGAGCGCGCTCCTCTGCGGCGCCCGCGCGGATGGACGGCGACCATCTCATGGGCCGCATTGAAGATCGCTACCTGGTGCGAGGTTGCCCGCAGCGTCGTATAGGTTCCGATCAACTTGTACGGTACCGAGTACAGGCAATAGTCGAACTGGACGTGGGTGTCGCGGTGGACCTTCAACCGCGCCCAGCTACACACCTCGGGCGTTCTCGCCGGAAGCGGCCGAAGACTCGAGCGCTCCAGTTCGAATAGCGCGAGTGGCTGCTGACGGGTTGTGCCGTGAGTACGCTGCCCCGCGACGCTCATCACCCAATCGAGAGCTTGTCGGTTCAGGTCCTGTAGATCTCGGAATGTGCGTAGCGGCAGGAAGTTGCGCTTGACGTACTTCACCCCCGACTCGACGATTCCCTTCTTGGCGGCGTCAGCGGGTGGGCATGGGCTGATCACAAAGCCGTAGCCTTGCGCGCACTCTGCATACGCGCGCTGAACTTCAGGGTCATCGATCACTGCGCGCGTGATCGCGCACTTCGGATTGTCGATGATCACCTTCGCAGGTACGCCACCGAAGTGGCGCAGCGCGTGGTGATGACAGCGCTGCCAGGTCTCGGCGCTCTGGTCGAGCACGAACTCGACGTACTGATGCCGCGAGAAGCACAGCGTCATCACAAAGAACCAGGTACGAACCTCGGTTCCCGTCTCAGGATCGAAGACCACGGGGCCAGCGCCAAAGTCGACCTGCGCTGCCTCACCCGGAGCGAAGTCAAGGATCATCGTCGCGCTGGGCGGCTGCGACTCCTTGAGCTTGTTCAGGTAGCGGCGTACCGAGCTGTAGTGCCCGACGAAACCGTGATCGCGCACCAACGCGGCATGGATCGCTGCGCCCTGGACCCCCTGCTCGAACCACTGCCTGATTCGCTCGGCAAAGGGCTCAACACTCGATCGCTTAGCCAAGGGCGCAACAGCGTCTGTGTCCCCATCCCTGCCAGCCAGCACCGCTGCGATCTGCGCCGGCGTTGGCAAGGCGGACTGCGGGTCGAGCCAGCCTCGATCAACCGCCACGGCTCTCAGTTCACCCAGCTTGCGTCGACCGAGCACCCGGTCCCGGCTGATGGCTCGGTCCGTGTGGCCCAGGCGCATCCGATACAGCGCATCTTGATACTCGTGCATCTCGATTCTCCGATTGGCCATCTTGATCCCCTATGTAAAAGGGCGGCGAGTATGGCCGGGTTGTGGAAAACCGAAGTGCTCGGGGCACCCCCTATGACTGGCTCCATCAAGCGATCACCGCGTGGCGCCATTAACCGATCCTGGCCTGGCTCCAATGATGCGATCACGATCTGGCTCCATTAAGCGATCACTGACTGGCTCCAATCATCCGATCACGAAGTGGCGCCAATGTGGCGATCAATGACATCCCATGTTCGATGAGTTCATGAAGCGCATGATGCCCGGCCCGGATTGGCGTCAGGGGTGAA
>JBMSQB010000158.1:0-3235 GCA_049423065.1 Burkholderiaceae bacterium | reverse complement strand
CGGCAGGCACGGCAGGCACGGCAGGCACGGCGGCAGCGCCCGGTCGGCGTGCGCCCCAGACCACGCGCGATCCAGTGGCGACTGCCGATTGGCTCACCCGTATCGGCGCCGCCGATCTCGACAGCTTGCCGGCGGCGGTTGCGCTCAGCCTTCCCGACTGGCTGTTTGAAGCGCTCCGCGAGCGGTTCGGGGAGGCGGAGGCGCGCGCGCTCGGCCGCTCGCTGCTCGAACCGGCGCCGCTCCAGCTGCGCGCCAACGCGCTGAAAGTCCGGCGCGAGGCGTTGATTGAACAGCTGGAGGCCGAAGGTATCCGTGCCCGGGCGATTGCCGCCGTACCGGGTGCGCTTGAGGTGGAGGGGCATCCCGCGCTCGAGCGCAGCGCCGCGTTCGCAGCCGGTGCATTCGAGGTGCAGGACGCCGGCAGTCAGCTGCTCGCGCTTCTGGTTGGCGCGCGGCGCGGACAGCGGGTCATCGACCTCTGCGCCGGTGCGGGAGGAAAAACCCTGGCGCTCGCTGCGATGATGAACTCGCTCGGGCAGGTGTTTGCCTGCGATGTGTCGATCGCGCGTCTGCAGCGCCTTCGGCCCCGGCTTACCCGTAGCGGTGCCACCAATGTGCAGCCGTTTGCGATCGATAGCCTCGCCGACCGCAAGCTTGATCGGCTGGCGGCACGGGCTCACGCTGTGCTGGTGGATGCGCCGTGCACAGGAACGGGAACCCTGCGCCGCAACCCCGATCTGAAATGGCGCTTTGGGCCGGATGATTTGTTGCGCCTGCGCGACGAACAGCGCGCGATTCTGTCAGCTGCGGCCCGACTGGTCGCGCCTGACGGGGTGTTGGTCTACGCAACCTGCAGCCTGCTCGCAGCGGAAAACGAAGAGCAGGCGCAATGGTTCGAAGCCGCGCATCCCGAATTCCAGCGCGAGGACGCGGCTGCCCTGCTGTCGGCTGCGGGGGCGGTGCTGCCGGCAGACGCTTTCCGTGATCGGGCGCTGGTGTGCCTGCCCCATCGACATGGCACCGACGCATTTTTCGGTGTTCGCTGGCGACGTGTACGACCCGAACCGAAACAGGGTGCAGAGACCCCGCCGAGCAGCTAAAATCACGAGTTGGCGGGCGGGTTCATACAGCCGAACCCGCTTCAGCCTGTTTCCGACAAGGTGCGCGCTTGCGGTCAAACCTCCGGTTTGAGCAGGTGTCACGCCAGCCGCAAGGGGCAGGCGCCACGCAGGAGGGTTTGTTTTGATCGATTCCGTATTGCACTTTCTCGACGCCGGCCTGCTCGACCTGAGCGGCTGGCAGGTGTTGGGCGTCACGCTGCTCTTCACCCACATCACCATCGCGGGCGTCACCATCTACCTGCACCGCTGCCAGGCTCATCGGGCGCTTGATCTGCACCCGGTGGTGTCGCACTTCTTCCGTTTCTGGCTCTGGCTCACCACCGGCATGCTCACGCGCGAGTGGGCCTCCATTCATCGCAAGCACCATGCGAAGTGCGAAGGCCCCGAAGATCCCCACAGCCCGATCCGCTTTGGTTTGAGCAAGGTGCTGCTCGAGGGAGCCGAACTCTACCGGGCCGAAGCGGCCAACCGCGAGACCATGGAGAAATATGGTCACGGCACGCCCGACGACTGGATCGAACGGAACCTCTACACGCGTTTCCCGATTGGCGGCATTCTGCTGATGCTCGCGATCAACGTTGCCCTGTTCGGTGTGATTGGGATATCGGTGTTTGGCGTTCAGATGCTCTGGATTCCGGTACTGGCAGCCGGTGTCATCAACGGCCTGGGGCACGCGCGGGGCTATCGCAACTTCGAATGCCCCGATGCCAGTACCAATATCGTTCCCTGGGGAATCCTGATCGGCGGCGAGGAGCTGCACAACAACCACCATGCATTTCCCACGTCGGCCAGGCTGTCCAACAAATGGTACGAGTTCGACATTGGCTGGCTCTACATCCGGTTGCTGTCCATGGTGGGCCTTGCGCGGGTGAAAAAGATCGCGCCCACCCCCAGGCTCACCAATGCGCGTGCCAGCATCGATCTTGACGCGGTGCAGGCGCTGATCGCGCACCGCTACGATGTCATGCAGCAGTTCGCGCGCTCTCTGCGCAAGGCGTGCGCCGAAGAAGCCGCGCGCCTGTCGCAGTTGAGTCGGCCTGAGGGTCAGCTTCTGAGCGCTGCCCGCCACTGGTTGCCGCTTGATGCGGTTCGCTGGAGCGGCGACCAGCGCGCAGCGCTCCCCGACGTGCTGGCGGCAAGCGAACGTCTGAGCGTACTGGTGGAGATGCGGCGCGAACTCGGCGTGATCTGGGAGCGTTCCAACCGATCTCGCGAGCAGCTGGTGGTCATGCTCCAGCAGTGGTGCCATCGGGCGGAATCAAGCGATATTCCTGCCCTGCGGTCGATGTCTGTCCGGATCCGCTCCTACGCTGCCGCGTAGGGGTTGGGGCGGAAGCAATTTACCCGCCCGTGTGATGCCGGATTTCAGATGATTTGAGTCTGCACCACGACCTGTCGTGGTGCAGCGAGGGCGCCGCGTTCAGGTTGGGCTCCGAGATCATCGGTTGAGAGCTCAACCGGTACGGGGAAACCTCTTACGGATACTGCGGTTGCAGATGCAACCTTCTCGGGTGCACCCATCGCGGATGCACCCATCGAGGATGCACCCAACACAGCCCACCCTTACTTGATCTTGGTTTCCTTGTAGGCCACGTGCTTGCGGGCTACCGGATCAAACTTCTTGATTTCCATTTTCTCGGGCATCGTCCGCTTGTTCTTGGTGGTCGTGTAGAAGTGACCGGTGCCGGCGGTGGATTCGAGTTTGATTTTTTCGCGCATGATCGAAGTGTCCTGCTAAATGGGGCAGTCAGTGGGGCAGTCAGTGGAACCGTGCGCCACCGGTCAAACGGCCTCGCCGCGGGCACGCATTTCGGACACCACCACCTCAAGCCCTTTCTTGTCGATGAGCCGAAGTGCAGCGTTGGTCAGGCGAAGCCTTATCCAGCGGCTTTCGCTCTCGAGCCAGAAACGACGGTTCTGAAGATTGGGCAGAAACCGGCGCTTGGTTTTGTTGTTGGCGTGAGAAACGTTGTTTCCGACCATCGGCGCTTTGCCGGTGACCTGGCAGACTCGGGCCATGGAAGGCTCCTGGTATGGGGTGACTGGGAAGGGGTGAGTAGGGAAAATGCGAAACCGACAATTGTAATCGCGAAAAGCGTCTGGCCGCAAATTGA
>JBMSQB010000157.1:0-3446 GCA_049423065.1 Burkholderiaceae bacterium | reverse complement strand
GGTTGCTCAGCCGACGTGGCGGGCGAGCTGGGCGAGCGTGCGCTCGGTGGCCAGTTTCGCGCTGGCGGCATCGAAAGATCCCCGCTCATCGCAGTTGAAGCCGTGGCCGGCCGGGTAAACATAGACCGTGATGCCGGGCTGCGCGGCCCGAACCTTGTCGACATCGGTCATGGGGATGGCATGATCGGTCTCACCGAAATGCATTTCCACCGGGCAGCGCGCCTTCTCCGAGGCGAGGCCGGCAATGCCGCCGCCGTAGTACGGCGCCGAGCAGGCGAGTCCGTCAACGCGGGTGGCTGCTGCCCAGGCCACCGTACCGCCCCAGCAGTAGCCGACGATACCGATCTTGCCGACCGGCGCGAGCAGCGCGACCGCAGCCTTGACGTCGAGGACGGCGTTGTCGAGTTGCAGCTTCTGCATGATGGAGCGGCCGCGAGCGATGTCATCCGGGGTGTAACCGAGTTGCACGTTCGACTCGGCGCGGTCGAAGAATGCCGGGGCGAGTGCCGTGTAGCCAGCCGCCGCATAGCGGTCGCATACCGAACGGATGTGCTGGTTCACGCCGAAAATTTCCTGACACACGATCAGCGCGCCGCGGGACTTGCCTGCGGGGTCGGCACGGTAGGCGCCAATTGAAACGCCGTCCGACGCTTTGAGGGTGAGCATGGTTCCCATCTGAGTCTCCTTGACTGAATCGGGGTGATTCGGGTGATTGGCGCCCGCCTGCCATCGGCGGGATCGCCCGCGGAAGTGGATCGCCGGGGCGTACCGTCGGGCGATGGACGGGGCGCAACCCGCAAGCGAGCGCGAATTGTGGGGGGGCTCCCCGGGCTTGTCCAGCGCATGCCGTCGCGATCGGACCATGGTCGATGGGCGCACGGGGCGCTTGGGTCGGATGCACGGGCCTTCGAGAGTCGATCGGCCCGCGCACCGTATAATTCCGGCCGTTCGTTTTCCAATCAAAGACGGGTCCGGCCACAGGACCCCTGCCGGAGTTCCCATGAAAGTTCTCGTAGCCGTCAAGCGGGTCGTCGACTACAACGTCAAGGTTCGCGTCAAGAGCGATCAGTCCGGAGTCGACATCGCCAACGTCAAGATGTCGATGAACCCGTTTGACGAAATCGGTGTCGAGGAAGCGGTCAGGCTCCGGGAAAAGGGCGTGGCCACCGAGGTCATCGCAGTATCCTGCGGGCTGCAGGCTTGCCAGGAAACGCTGCGCACCGCCATGGCCATTGGCGCCGATCGCGCCATTCTGGTGGAAACCGATGTCGAGCTTCAGCCGCTCGCTGTGGCGAAGCTTCTGAAAGCGGTCTGTGATCGCGAGCAGCCGCAACTGGTCATTCTGGGCAAGCAGGCGATCGATGACGACGCCAACCAGACCGGTCAGATGCTGGCCGCGCTTGGCAACATGGCCCAGGCCACGTTTGCCTCCAGGGTTGAGATCGCCGATGGCCGCGCCAGCGTCACCCGCGAGGTCGACGGCGGTCTGGAAACCCTGTCCATCGCGCTGCCCGCGGTGGTCACCACCGACCTCCGCCTGAACGAGCCGCGCTATGTCACGCTGCCCAACATCATGAAGGCCAAGAAAAAGCAGCTCGATGTGCTCAAGCCCGCTGATCTGGGCGTCGACCCCGCGCCGCGGCTGCGCACCCTCAAGGTGAGCGAGCCCCCCGGACGCAAGGCAGGCGTCAAGGTGGCCGACGTCAAGGCGCTGGTTGACAAGCTGAAGAACGAAGCCAAGGTGATCTGATTCCCGGCTGCGTCGGTTCTCCAATCCTCTCTTTTCATATCGCACCCCTGCACGATCGAAGGAATGCAACATGGCAGCACTGGTCATCGCTGAACACGACAACGCCACGCTGAAGGCGTCCACCCTCAACACCATCACCGCGGCAGTCCAGTGCGGCGGTGAGGTTGCGGTGTTGATCGCAGGATCGGGCTGCGCTGCTGCTGCGCAGGCCGCGGCTGCGGTGCAAGGGGTCGCCCGCGTGCTGGTGGCCGATGCGCCGCACCTTGCCGACCAGCTGGCCGAAAATGTGGCCGAGCAGGCGCTGGCGGCGGCCGCGGGCTTCTCGCACATCCTGGCACCGGCCACTGCACACGGCAAGAACATTCTGCCCCGGGTGGCGGCCAGGCTCGACGTGGCCCAGATCTCCGACATCATCAGCGTGGTCTCGCCCGATACCTTCACCCGTCCCATCTACGCAGGCAATGCGATCGCCACCGTGCAGTCGGCGGATGCGGTGAAAGTGATCACGGTGCGCACCACCGGCTTTGATGCGGCTGGCCAGGGCGGCGCTGCTGCGGTCGAAGCGCTCGCTCCGGTGGCCGACACCGGCCGCTCGAGCTTTGTGGGCCGCGAGGTGGCGAAGTCCGACCGTCCCGAACTCGCGGGTGCCAAGATCGTGGTCTCGGGAGGCCGTGGCATGGGCTCGGCCGACAACTTCAGGATTCTCGATCCGCTCGCCGACAAGCTCGGCGCTGCGCTGGGTGCCTCGCGCGCCGCGGTCGACGCGGGTTATGCGCCCAATGACTGGCAGGTCGGACAGACCGGCAAGATCGTGGCCCCGCAACTCTATGTCGCCATCGGCATTTCGGGCGCGATCCAGCATCTGGCCGGCATGAAGGACAGCAAGGTCATTGTCGCGGTCAACAAAGACGAAGAGGCGCCGATCTTCGGCGTGGCCGACTATGGCCTCGTGGGCGATCTGTTCCAGGCCGTTCCAGAGATTGTTCAGGAACTCGGCTGACCGAGGCGGCGGGCCACCGCCTCTTTCCCGCTGCCATTGCCTGCTGCACCCGGAGACGCGACATGACCTACTCGGTTCCGCTGAAAGACATCCTGTTTACGCTTGAGCATGTTGCCGGCATTGATGCGGTCTCGCAGTTGCCTGGTCTTGAAGACTCGGGTCTCGACACTGCGACGGCGGTCCTCGAAGAGTGTGCAAAGTTCAACGAGGGCGTGGTGGCGCCGCTCAACTGGCCATCCGACCTGCAGCCCTCCAGCCTTCAGAACGGCGTGGTCACCACCAGCCCGGGGTTTGTCGAAGCGTTTCGCGCCTACGCGCAGGCGGGGTGGCAGGGCATTCAGCATCCGCTCGAGTTTGGCGGGCAGGGCCTGCCCAAGATCATCGGCACGCCCTGCGTTGAAATGCTGAACGCGGCCAGCCTGTCGTTTGCGCTGTGCCCGTTGCTCACCGATGGTGCCATTGAAGCCCTGCTCACTGCCGGCACCAGCGAGCAGCAGGCCACCTTCATTCCCCCCATGATCGAGGGCCGCTGGACCGGTACCATGAACCTCACCGAGCCGCAGGCTGGCTCGGACCTGGCCCAGGTACGCACGCGTGCGGTGGGTCAGCCCGACGGCACCTATCGCGTCTTCGGACAAAAAATCTACATCACCTATGGCGAGCACGACATGGCCGAGAACATCGTCCATCTGGTGC
>JBMSQB010000156.1:0-3806 GCA_049423065.1 Burkholderiaceae bacterium | reverse complement strand
GAGCAACCGCCTTGTAAGCGGTAGGTCACCTGTTCGAGTCAGGTAGCCGGCACCACCGACCTCAGGCCTGTCGCGTCCGCGCACGCTGGTGCACCGTCGCCATGCGACCGAGGGCGGGCCACCACGCAGTCGACCCAGGAGATTCTGATGAGCATTGCATCCTCGATTCGGCGGCGCCTGGCCGCAGTTGCGCTTGGCGCCGTGACGCTTTCATGCAGCGGGGGTGTGCTTGCGCAGGACTGGCCCACACGGCCTGTGCGACTCATCAATCCCTTTACTGCCGGATCTGCGGTGGATGTGGTGGCGCGGTTGATCGCTGCCCGCTTGTCGCAGAACGTCAACGTGCAGTTCATCGTCGAGAACCGAACCGGCGCCTCGGGCAACATCGGCACCGAAGTCGCCGCACGCGCGCGGCCCGACGGGGAAACATTCCTGGTGGGGTCGCCCGGCACCATGGCGATCAACCCGTGGCTGTTCAAGTCGCTGCCCTACGATGCGGAGAAAGACTTTGTCCCGGTGACGGTGCTGGTCAGTTTTCCGCAAGTGATGGTGGTGAATCCCAAGATCCCCGCGACCACCGTCGCCGAATTCGCTGCCTGGGTGAAAGGCCAGCAGGGCCGGGTCAATTTCGCGTCGTCCGGACAGGGCAGTACCTCGCATCTTGTGATGGAACTGATTCGCGCTGAAGCGAAACTCGACATGACGCACATACCGTTTCGCGGTGGATCGCCCGCGGTGCAAGCCGTGATTGCCGGGGATGTGCAGGTTGCGGTCGAGGGGCTCCCGTCGCTGCCCGGGCATCTGGCGGCGGGAACCATCCGTCCGCTTGCCGTGACCTCGGAGCGCCGCAGTGATGCGCTCCCGAATGTGCCGGCGCTATCGGAAACCTACCCCGGGTTTGATGCAGCGGCATGGGTCATCCTGTTCGCACCGGCAGGCACGCCGACCGCGATCGTCAACCGCATGGCGGCCGAGGTGAAGAAGTCGCTCGAGGCACCGGAAGTGCTGGAGCGGCTGGCGAAGATGGGCGCGACCCCGTCGGGGCTCGGGCCCGCCGAGACGGCTGCATTTCACAAGCGCGAGCTCTCGAAGTTCAAGCGTGCGGTGGAGATCTCGGGCGCGAAGGCCGAGCAGTAAGGGTTGCGAGGGCGTCGGGCCGTACGGCCCAGGCGGTCACCGTGCGGTCGCGCTCATGGTGCACTGGCGCGCAAAGAGGCTTTGCCGGGCCGGCCCGCCACATGCTGGGCGGCGAGCATGGCCAGCCCGAATGATTGCGCCAGACCGTTGCCGGGCAGGTAACCCGCGCCGCCCACCCCGGAGATGGACGCGGCAGCACCCCCCGCTGCATACAGCCCCTTGATCACGCTGCCATCGCGGCGCAGCACCCGCGCATTCGCATCGACCCGCAGGCCACCCTGCGTATGCGCAAGGGCCCCGGTGACCCACGCTGCATAGAGCGGCGGCACGAGCGCCGGGCCGAACCGTTGGCGCCCGCACTCGGGATCGTGGCCGCTTGCCACCGCTGCACTGAAGCGCGCGAACGTTTCCTCGAAGGGCTGCAGTGGAATGTTGAAACGGTGGGCAAGGTCGGCCGGGCTTTGCGCAATCTGAATCTTCCCTGCCTCGAATGCTTCCCGATACGGGCCCTGGGTGCTTGCCGATGCATGAATGCGGGCGTCGAACACCTCGAGCGCAACGCCGCCAGGTTGCGCCAGCACGAAGGCTGCGAGCTCGGAGGGGCCGATGTCTTCCGCCACGAACCGTCGGCCGTCACGGTTGACGAGAAATGCGCCCAGAGGCGGTAGCGACATGCCCAGCCGAGTGCGGCCCTCGGGCGGGTTCACGTGACCCTGGCCCTGATACCCCTGCATGAAGCCCACGTCGGCATCCAGGGCGCGGCCCAGGCTCACTGCACGGCCATCGTTGGCCCCGGCTCCGATATGGAGCGCGCCCTTCATTTCCGGAAGATATTCGGCAAGGAGCGCCTGATTGGCAGCGAAACCGCCGGTTGCGAGCAGTACCGCGGGCGCAGCGAAATCACGGCTTTGGCCGCAGACGCGTGCTTTGAGTCCGCGGATCCTGGGCGCCCCGGCGGCCGACGACGGATCAGGCTCGGTGAGCAACTCGACCGCCTCGGCCTCATCAACACGATGAATCCGCGCGCACGCGTTCACGGCTGCGCGCAGCAGCGCGTGCAGTTCGCGCCCGCTTTCTGCCGGCGTGGCATGCAGGCGCGGCGCGCTGTGTCCTGGGACCGAGAGGCCGGCCAGCAGCTTGATGGGAAGCCCGGCAATGTCGGCGAGGAAATGCACGGCCGGTGCGCTTTGCGCGGCGATTGCAGCCAGCACTGGCGGATCGACCGCACCCCCTGCCTTCGCATGGGCATCGCCAGCAAAGCGGTCGGGATCGTCGGCAATACCGGCCTGGGCTTGATAACGCGTGCCCGCTCCGGGGAAAAGGCCACCACTCACCATCAGGTTGGACGGCCCGCCCGGGTCGCGTTCAAGGAGCAGCACGGATGCGCCGTGATGTGCGGCCACCAGCGCGGCCATCATGCCGGCTGCGCCTGCGCCCGCGACCAGCAGATCGGCGCGAGGGGTAGGGATCGAGACAGAGGGCATCTTGCGGCGCTTGAATGGGTGCGGGATTCGGGGGAGTATCTGGCTGACTTCTCTGGGCCATCATAACTTGACCGCTCCTTCTGTCGCGATCCCGATTCACGCTGCGGGGCCCACGCCTGGGGCCCGCACGGCGCAGTCCGCCTATCCGTCGATGCTCGCGCCGCTCACGCTGGCTGGCAAGACGCTGCGCAACCGTGTCGTCCATCTGTCGATGACCACCTTCTCCAACCGTGATGCCAGGGTGGGGCCGACGCTTCTCAACTACTGTGCGAGCCGGGCGCGTGGTGGTGCAGCAATGCTGGTCACCGAACCCATCAGCATGGCGCGTCATCATCACCTGGCCACGCGGGCCGACGCCTGGAACGACACCGATCTCGATGGCCTCAGCCGGCTTGCCCATGCCGTTGAATCCGAAGATTGCCGGCTGATTGCGCAGCTGCTTGAGCGGGGTCGTGCCCGCAATCAGCCGGGTCGCAGCTTTGATGGCATTGGGATGTCGGTGTTGCCCGACGATCTCAGCTGGTCCATGCCGCGTGCCCTGCTTCGCAACGAGATCGCACCGCTGCTCGATGAATACGCCGGGGCGGCAGCGAGGCTCAAGCGCTGCGGCTGGAGCGGCCTGGAAATTTCTGCGGGGCACGGGCATTTCTTTCATCAGACGCTCTCGCCCTGGTCGAATCGTCGCACCGATGATTACGGGGGCGATCTGGAGGGCCGGACCCGGCTGCTGCGCGAACTGATAGCGGCCATTCGTGCCCACTGCGGCGGTGACTTCATTTTGGGTTTGAAACTGCCCGGAAACGACTGGCTGCCGGGCAGCATCGATCCCGTCTATGCGGCAGCGGTTGCACGCCGGCTCACCTCTAGCGGTCTGGTCGACTATGTCTCATTCTGCTGGGGAAGCCACTCCCGTTCGCTTGAGCGCCATGTGCCCGATGGCTACACCGAGCGCGTGACGTACCGATCGACCATTCGTGAACTCGCGCAGGCAATTCCCGAGGTTCCGGTGATCGCGGTGGGCCGGATCACCGATCCTGCGGAGGCGGATGCAATCGTGGCGGACGGCACGGCGGCGATGGTGGGCATTGGCCGCGCACTCATCGCCGATCCCGCCTGGGTGAACAAGGCGCAGGCGGGGCGGGCCCACGACATTCGCTACTGCGTGTCCTGCAACACCTGCTGGGA
>JBMSQB010000155.1:0-3827 GCA_049423065.1 Burkholderiaceae bacterium | reverse complement strand
GCCAACGGCGATCCTCGATCAGCCGCGGGTGATCGCGATGCTCGCGGTGCCGATCCTGATCCAGGCGATCTTCAATGCCGGACTCGCCTACTGGCTGAACCGACGGCTCGGCGAATCGCACAGCGTCGCCTGTCCGTCGGCCCTGATCGGCTCGAGCAATTTCTTCGAGCTCGCGGTGGCCGCGGCCATCGGCCTGTTCGGATTCGGATCGGGTGCCGCGCTCGCGACGGTCGTCGGGGTACTGATCGAGGTGCCGGTGATGCTGCTGGTCGTCCGCGTGGTGAATCAGAGCAAGGGTTGGTATGAGGCGGGGGCTGGGTGCGGGGGCTCAGTCAGGCAGTCGCGTGGCACGGGCTACTGGGCCAGCTCGCGATACAGACTGTCGAATTCATCCAGGCTGGACGCGAAATCAGAGCTCCCCAGTCGCTGGTTGATTGCGTTTGGGGTCGGTCTGGATGGCGGTCGGATAGAGCTGTTCCACCCGGTTCACCGCAGAGACTGGTACACTTAAAAGCAGCAATAATTGACCTTTTAACCGCCTCAGTCGGCCGGATATGACCGAAAATATCTCTCCGCTCCCTTTCGAAGTCACGCAGACAACCCGTGAGTTGGGTATGCACGTGCGCACCGCACGCAAGCGCCGCCGCATGCTTCAGGAAGAACTCGCCCGAAAGGCCGGGGTGAGCGAGAAGACGGTTCGCCGTCTGGAGCAGGGCCAAGACGGCATTTCCCTGGGCCACGTGCTGAGCGTGCTCTGGGCGCTGGGATTGCTCCAGACAGCCAAGGCGCTGGCGAACCCCGAGACGGACGAGCACGGCAAGACGCTGGAGCTTGCTCGCCTGCCCGCGCGCATTCGCAGCAACGCCCCGGACAACGACTTCTGAAGGAGGCCGGCATGCCTGCGAGGGTCCAGCCCTGTTACGCCTTCATCCAATTGCCCGGTACCTTCGAATGGGTGGTCTGCGGCGTTTTGACCGTGAACGAGGCGGGCCCCAACGCCTACCGCGGTGTCTTCCAATACGGCCGTTCCTACCTCGCACGCCCGAACGCAACATCGCTGGACCCTTACAACCTCCACCTGAGCGATCGCCCCCAGGAGTTCACAAAGCTCAAGGGCATTCCCGGCGCGCTGCGCGACGCGAGCCCTGACGCCTGGGGCCGCCGGGTCATTCAGGCCAAGCTGAGCCTGCCCGAAGCGGAAATCTCCGAGATCGACTACCTGCTCAACGGCCCTGACGATGGCGCCGGCAACCTCCGCTTTGGCACGTCGCCCCAGCCGCCAACCGCTGCACGACCCTATAACCGCACCCATCAATTGCAGGCGCTGACGGATGCGACGCAGGAACTGGAGGAGAGCGGCAAGCTCCCATACGAGATCCTGGAACAGTTGGAGCCCGGCACCAGCATGGGCGGTGCACGGCCCAAGGTCACCGTGGAAGACGACCACCGCATCTGGCTGGCCAAGCTGCCAGAAAAAAACGACAAGCTCAACATGCAGCGCATCGAGTATGCGACGCTGGAGCTTGCACGGATCGCTGGCCTCGACGTGTGTGGCACCCGCATCGAGAAGGTGGGCAACCGTGAGACCCTGATGCTTGAACGCTTTGACCGGCAATGGAACCCGGACGCCAAGGCATACGCCCGCTTTGGTCTGGTCTCTGCACTGACCGTCCTGGATGCTGAAGACGGGTACCTCGGGCGCGATCGCTGGTCTTACTTGCTGCTGGCAGACGAGCTGCGTCGATGGTCCTCAAGCCCGGAGCAGGACCGGCTGGAGCTATTCCGTCGGATGGTCTTCAATGCCATGGTGACCAACAACGACGATCACCCGCGCAACCACGCACTGCTGCAAGTAAACGGGCGCTGGCGCCTGTCACCTGCATATGACATCGTGCCCGTGCCAGCGACCTCCAAGGAACGGCGCGACTTGGCGCTGCAGGTAGGCGCTTTTGGCCGTGCGGCCAGCGTGTACAACCTGCTGTCACGGCCCGAGGCGTTCGGCCTCTCGCTCGAGGGCGCTCGCACCGAAATTGATCGGATGCGCAACGAAGTCTCCCGCTGGCGGGAGGTCTTCAAGGAGCACGGGGTCAGTGACGCCGACGTGGATGCAATCGCACCAGCGATGCTTCCCGAGAGCTTCGAGCGCATTGAGCCTCCCGATCCTGTGTGATGGACGACATCACACGTCAGCTCGGACCAGAGAAGGCCGTTCGCCCTGAATTCAGCCCAGCTCCGACAAGTCGTAGCGGGTGCTTCGGCCGCTGGCCTCGGACTTCCTGAGCACACCGCGCTCCAGCAGTTCGGTGATGTCGCGCAGCGCCGTGTCCTGCGAGCATTTTGCGATGGCCGCCCATTTGCTGCTGGTCAGTTTGCCCTCAAATCCATCGGCCAGTCTGTTGAGCAGATTGATCTGCCGATCAAACACCCCAATTTTCGTTCGACAGCTACTTGGCCGACTACCGCGAAACGGTCGAGGTAATTGAGTCACTATGATCAAGTCGGTCAACAACTACCCGGCCTCTGTTGTCCATGGTGATCAAGGACGCCTTGAAGTACCTAGAGAGCGTTTTGACTTGATCTTCGGCCCTCCCTTGGCGCGCGGAGGATCGGTAGGAAATGAGCGGTATCGGAAATCATCGCACCCACGCCCTCCCTGACCTCAACCCGCCCCCGAGAGCGCGCAACGCGGGCCTCCGGCCGATTCTGCGTGTGTCGCGCAATTTCCGCGGCGGCTGCGAAGGTTGAGAGTTCGACCCTGGTCCGCTCTCCTTCTCTCGAAGCCTATATAAACTCGTCCACTTCAACACACGCAGAAGGCTCGATAATTCAATGGCTTATACGTGTGTCACGGAGAGCAGTTCGTGACATGGGTTGGTGGGGCGGTGCAGGTTGGCGAATTTTATGCGGCCCCCGCGCACGACATCGCATACAAGCCCTCGCGCCTGCGTGACCGCACCTGCGCCCGGTAAGCGAAGAGCGGCCCCTCGTATTCTGGCTTGCCCTTGTATTGCACCTTCGCCTTGAAGAGATCCATCAGCTTGTTGCTCGGTTGCAGTCTTCTTGCGTCTGACAAGAGAGGTTGGTATTGCCTCCGAGGCATTGGTCATCTATCGTGTCTCGACGGGTACTCTCAATATCGACTTCCCCGTCCATCCCATGCTTATCGACCAGATCCGCGCAAACAAATCCGCGATTGACCAGCTCGGTGTCAAATATGGCGCTCGACGAATTCGCGTTTTCGGGTCGGTGGCTCGCGGCGCCGAGCGACCCGATAGCGATGTCGATTTTCTGGTGGATTTCGATCGAGGCTATGACCTGTTTGCTCAGCGTCTTCCGCTGGCGAGGCACCTTGAATCTCTCCTGGGCCGTCCGGTTGAGGTGATCCCTGAGCACGAGCTCAATCGTCATATTCGGGATCGGGTACTCAGCGAAGCCGTTGATCTATGAATAAGCCCTGGCAACCCTATGCAGAGCACATTCTTGATGCAATCGCCAAGATCCGCAGAATTCAGCAACGAGGCGACATCACGAAGGACGACATCCTGTACGACGCAGCCCTGCGAAATCTCCAGACTTTGTCTGAATCAACGCAACGTATCCCCGATGCCTTGAAGGCAGCATATCCTCAGGTGCCTTGGCGGGACATGAGCGGTTTCCGAAATATTCTCGTTCACAACTATCTCGGAGATATCGACCCTGAAACCGTGCAGGTAGTCGTAACAAAGCACCTTGACGAGTTGGAACGTTGCATCGGACAGATGATTGCGGAGAGTCGGGGATAGTAACGAGCGCGTCGCACGATCAATCCGAACCCGACGCCCCCGCAC
>JBMSQB010000154.1:0-3883 GCA_049423065.1 Burkholderiaceae bacterium | reverse complement strand
GCCAATGGCGGGACCGACCTTATCGCGTTTGACGGTAAGCGCTTTGTCGATCATGTTGGCTCTTCTGGGCACCGTGTATCAACTCGGCCAGGGTGATGGACGAGATGGCCATTCGACCGGCGTTGGCGTTGAAGGTGGAACGCAGTTCCGGCGGGCGACGCTTCAACACGTAAATGAGGATGGTGGTATCGAGCAGATAACGCAGCATCAGAGAGCTTCCCGCTCCGGTTGCTGCTGGGAGCCACGTTCGGGCAGGAAATCATTGCTTACACGCGGACCGCCCGAAAAGAAGCTGTCCCAACTTTGACCGAGCGGAGCGATGATGCGCTCCTGGCCCTTGACGCGGATTTGCACCTTGCGCACCCCGTCGGGGAAGCGGGCATCCACCGGAAGCCGGACAGCTTGGGCACGGTTGTTGACGAAAACGCTGCCGATTGACATGACGAAACCCCCTGCTAAACGTATATCGCAACTGTATATCGCGGTTCGGCAAACCGAGAGATCTGGTTCAAGGGGCACTGGCGCGCATGTCAACCAGACTGCGGTCCGCGATCACTCCGCCGGGACCGCGAAGGACCGCAGCCAGGGATCGAGGTGGGCAATATCAAACGTGCCTGACTCGAACATCGCCATCATCTGTGGGTAGACCTGCATTGGCGCTCGCTTCAAGCGCCAGCCGTTGATTCGGAAAAATACGTCGGCAGCCGCAAAGGCGATGCGCTTGTTTCCATCCACGAACGGATGATTGATCGCCAGACTTTCCATCAAGGCGGCGGCCTCCGCCACGATATCTTCGTAGTACCCCGTCTGAGGACGGAATAGTGCAGCCTCCAGCGCCCCGGGATCGCGTACGCCCGCGGCACCGCCGTAACGCTGAATCAGCACGTGGTGTATGCCAAGCACATCGGCGACGGTCAAATAGTCGCGCTGCACGGCTTACTTGGCGAGTTCACGGTAGAGAGCGTCGAACTCATCCAGACTGGCGGCGAACGCGGTCATCACGTGGCGACGGGGGCGCTCCTTCTGTTGCCTGTCGATGTAGTCGCGCAGGGCATCGTCGAGCACCGCCTGAAACTGGCGCCCCTGGCTTTCTGCGATGCGGCGCAATGCCGCCAACACTTCGGGCGCGGCTTGTGAGGAAAACTTTTCGCGTGCGGCAGAAGTCATGGCATCCCCATCATGATTCATCTTGATGTTTCATGATATAGCAAGATGATCAAGCGCAGGGCGTTGGAGCCCGCCACGAAGCGCGGTGATTTGCCGATATGCGTTTGGCGGTTGAGGTTGCGTTGATGGTGACAGTGACTTGAAATAGTGCAACCGTTGCACTATCCTCGGCGTATGCCGGTCGTAAACAATTTCTCGGCATCGCGCATTGTGATGTACGCCGGTGACCACTTGCTTGCCCACGTCCACGTCCAGCTTCGCGATGGGCGCGAGTGCACGGTCGAGCTTGACAGTACGGCCATCGTTGGCCGAATCGCTGCGCGAGAGATCCGCGAGGAGCTATCGTGGATCAAATCCAACCGAGCGTGGCTGCATCAAGAATGGCGGAGGCTGAACCCATGAGTGATTTTTTCCGTCCCAAGCTGCAGGCTGTCGAGGCCCTGGCGCCGTATCGGCTGCGCACGAGTTGGAGCACCGGTGAAGTGCTCGAGGTGGACATCCAATCGGTGTTAAGCAGCGTCCCTGCATTGGCCAACTTGCTCGATCCGAAGATCTTCGCCAAAGCCCACGTCGCCGAGTGGGGCCACAGCGTTGAATGGTTTGATGCCGAACTGGGTGCAGACAACGTCTATGCCTGGGCCAAGGAACAAGCCGGTGAGGTGAGCCATCAGATGTTCGACACCTGGATGCATCGCAACGGGCTATCTCTGAACACGGCTGCCGATGCTCTGGGGATCAGTCGTCGCATGGTGAGCTATTACCGAACCGCACAGAAAGCCATCCCGCGCGCAATCTGGCTGGCCTGTCTGGGCTGGGAAGTCACTCGGCCGAAAACCAAAACCCTGCCGCGCGCCTTGCCAACAGCCAAGGAGTACGCGTCGGCACATGCGTGATACGAAAAGTTGGCGATGACGTAACGCTGCAGAGTTAGCGCCCGCCACGAAGCGCGGTGATTTGCCGACATGCGTTTAGCGGCTGAGGGCCTGACGACTGGATGAGTTCGATTGACCTCGCCGCGAGTTGCGGCTACGCTGCATCACGCATCACGCATCACACTCATCAGGGGCTTTTCATGCGCACCACCCTCAGCATCGACGACGACGTGCTGTTCGCCGCCAAACGCATCGCCTTGCGCGAAGGGCGGAGCCTGGGCGAGGTGGTGTCCGATCTGGTGCGCCGCTCCTTGCAGGCGCCGGTGCGGGGCGACGCGGAGACTACTCCGCTGGACGCCCAGCTGGCGGCGCTGGGCCTCACGCCTTACCGTGCGCCCGGTGTCGCAGTAATCACGCAGGCGCAGATCGAGGCGCTGCGCGAGGCTGAGGGCGTATGAGCCGACGGGTGCGCGAGGTGTCGCCCGCGTACCGGGTCGATGCCGAGCTCGCCGCGGCGCCGGTGCAACTGCTGGACGTGAATGTGTTGATCGCCTTGTGCGACGCACGGCACGAACACCACGAACTGGCGGCGCGTTGGTTTGTAGCGCATGCGGCCCGCGGTTGGGCCAGCTGCCCACTGACGCAGAACGGTGCCATTCGAATCATGAGCGCGCCGGCCTATCCCGGCGCACGGCCGGTGGTCCAGGTGCTGGCGCAATTGCAGGCCATGTGCGCGCACGCCCACCACCGGTTCTGGCCTGATGTCGTAAGCCTGGTGCAAGTCGGCACGATCAATCCGGCGCACTTGCTGGGTCACCGCCAGCTCACCGACGCCTACCTCCTGGCGCTCGCCGTCCACCACCGTGGGTGCCTGGTCACAATCGACGGTGGTGTGGCGATTCAGATGGTGCACGGAGCCACGCCCGCACACTTGGTGCGGCTGCTGCCCTGACCCGACATCCCGTTTTCACAAAGCAGCGTTAACATCGCCTCGTGAAACTGACCGCCCTCGCCTGCGCCACCCTGCTCATACCGTCGATCGCCTTCGCTGCCCGCCCCTTCGTTACCGACGACGCACGACTCACCACGGCCGGCAGCTGCCAGCTCGAAAGCTGGACGCGGCTCAATCGCGGCAGCACAGAATTTTGGGCATTTCCTGCTTGCAACCCCACCGGAAATTTTGAGGTCACGCTTGGTGGCGGACGGGCCAGGGTGCACGGCGAACCTGCCACCGCCGATTACGTTGTTCAGGCGAAAACGCTGTTCCGCACGCTGCAAACCAACGGCTGGGGATGGGGCCTGGCCGCAGGAACTGTCCGACATCCGGAAGTCAGCCCGGGCCCGAACATGCTGGGCAACACCTACGCCTACATCCCGATGTCGTTTTCATTGAACAACGACGCGGTAGTGGTTCATGCCAACCTGGGATGGCTGAAAGACAAAGCCACCGTCCGCAACAACGCCTCGTGGGGCGTGGGCGGCGAATTCAAGCTGGGCGGCAGGCTGCTCGGCATCGCCGAAACCTATGGCGACAACCGCGGCATGTCCTACGGGCAAGTGGGCGTCCGATATTCGGTGGTGCCCGACCTGTTTCAGGTTGACACCACCCTCGGCCGACAGTTTGCGGGAGAGGGCAACGGCCGTTGGGTGTCGTTCGGCCTTCGCTACACGCCAGACAAGCTGTTTTGAGGGAATGCGGGCGCCGGGCATCTGCAACAATACCGGCTTCACCTCACGAGATTCGCCATGTCCGACACCAACCGGCCTGCCCTCCCCGATCGCCTGGCCATTGACGCCCGCAGCCCGCACTACAACGCCGAGGCGCTCGCGCACAGCATCGGTGT
>JBMSQB010000153.1:0-4075 GCA_049423065.1 Burkholderiaceae bacterium | reverse complement strand
CCGCGAGGGCGGACGCACGGTCGGTGCAGGCGTCGTCGCCAAGGTCATCGAGTAAGCAGGCGTACGCGCGAGTCCGCGCGGGGGCAGGCGGCTGCCCCTCGTTCTTTTGACCGCAGCCCAGGCTGCATCGTTCTTTAAGGTGCCTCACCATGCAAAGCCAGAAAATCCGCATTCGCCTCAAGGCATTCGACTACCGCCTGATCGATCAATCGGCGGCCGAAATCGTTGACACCGCCAAGCGTACCGGCGCGGTGGTCTGTGGCCCGGTGCCGTTGCCCACCCGAATCCAGCGCTTCGATGTGTTGCGTTCGCCGCATGTGAACAAGACCTCGCGCGACCAGTTCGAAATGCGCACGCATCAGCGGCTGATGGATATCGTCGACCCCACCGACAAGACCATCGATGCGCTCACCAAGCTTGACCTGCCCGCCGGCGTCGACGTGAAGATCTACGTTCAGCAGGCTGATGGCTGGCGCGGCTAAACCCGACAGCCGCGGCCTCGATTTGGTGAATGCCGCGGTCTGAGTTATTATCGAAGGCTTTTCGGAATTTCGGGGCAGGACAGCAAGCAGGTACTGAACGCGGTCCTGCCACCGGAATCGATGCAACACACCCGGCCAATTGCAGTCGGGATTGGAGAAAAAAATGACCCTTGGCCTGTTGGGGCGCAAGGTCGGCATGATGCGCATCTTCACCGACGACGGCGACGCCGTGCCGGTGACGGTGGTGGACGTGTCCGACAACCGCGTGTCCCAGATCAAGACCGTCGAGTCCGACGGTTACAACGCGGTTCAGATCGCGTTTGGCAAGCGCCGCGCAAGCCGTGTCACCAAAGCGCGAGCCGGGCACTTCGCAAAAGCCGGCGTCGAAGCGGGCAGCGTCGTGCGTGAATTCCGTGTCGAAGCCGATGTGGTATCGGGCTATCAGCCCGGCGCAGTCGTTCCGGCGGCACTGTTCGAGGCTGGCCAGAAAGTCGACGTGCAGGGAACCTCGCACGGCAAGGGCTTCACGGGCACCATCAAGCGCCACAACTTCGGTTCGGGCCGCGCCTCCCACGGCAATTCGCGCTCGCACAACGTGCCGGGTTCCATCGGCATGGCGCAGGATCCGGGCCGCGTGTTTCCGGGCAAGCGCATGGCGGGCCACATGGGTGCAGTGACCCGCAGTGTGCAAAACCTGGTGGTTGCGCGGGTTGATGCCGAGCGCGGATTGCTCATGCTGCGCGGTGCGGTGCCGGGCGCCAAGAACGGCTCGGTGATCGTGACCCCGGCAGTCAAAGCTCCCGCGCCCCGGCGCTCGACCGGCAAGGCTTGAGGAGGCCCCTGACCATGGAACTGAATCTGCTCGATTCAAGCGGCCAGGCCTGCGCAAAAGTTGAAGCGCCCGACACCATTTTCGGTCGCGAATACAACGAACCGCTCATCCACCAGGTGGTGGTGGCGTTTCAGGCCAATGCGCGCAGCGCCAACCGCGCACAGAAAGACCGCAGCGAAGTC
The DNA here is from genome assembly GCA_049423065.1 of Burkholderiaceae bacterium. Lineage (GTDB taxonomy): Bacteria > Pseudomonadota > Gammaproteobacteria > Burkholderiales > Burkholderiaceae_E > SYIM01. The sequence goes on along the minus strand of JBMSQB010000153.1, from coordinate 2,579 downwards.
CGTCATTCCACCAAGAAGCCCTGGCGGCAAAAAGGAACCGGCCGCGCGCGCGCCGGCATGACCTCGTCGCCGCTCTGGCGTGGTGGCGGCAAGATTTTCCCGAATTCGCCCGAAGAAAACTTCTCGCACAAGGTCAACCGCAAGATGTACCGCGCCGGGGTCTGCTCGATCCTGTCGCAGCTTGCCCGCGAGGATCGCGTGGCGGTGGTTGAGGGCCTCGCAATCGATGCGCCCAAGACCAAACTGCTGGCCGACAAGATCAAGGCGATGGGGCTGGGCGCGAACGGTGCATCGGTGCTGGTCATCATCGACACGGTCGATGAAAACCTCCTGCTGGCCGCACGCAACCTGCCGCATGTCATGGTGGTGGAGCCGCGTCACGCCGACCCGGTCTCGCTGGTGCACTTCTCGAAGGTGCTGATCACGCGGGCGGCGCTCGCCAAAGTCCAGGAGATGCTCGCATGAACCAGGAGCGACTCACCCAGGTGCTCGTGTCGCCGATCGTCTCCGAGAAGGCAACCTTCGTTGCTGACCGCAACAACCAGATCACCTTCCGCGTGCTGCAGGACGCCACGCGGCAGGAAATCAAGGCGGCAGTCGAAATGCTCTTCAAGGTAGAGGTCGAGTCGGTACAGGTACTCAACCAGAAGGGCAAAGCCAAGCGGTTCGGGAAGTTTTCCGGTCGTCGGCGCCATATCCGCAAGGCCTATGTCAGTCTCAAGGCGGGCCAGGAAATCAATTTTGCGGAGGCCGCGTAAATGCCTATCGCCAAGATGAAGCCCACCTCGCCCGGTCGCCGGGCGATGGTGAAGGTGGTTCACCCCAATCTGCACAAGGGACGCCCGGTCGATGCGCTGACCGAGAGCCAAACCCGGGGCTCGGGGCGCAACAACCTCGGTCGCATCACCACCCGTCACAAGGGTGGCGGTCACAAGCGCCAGTACCGGATCGTCGACTTCCGGCGCAGCAAGGATGGAATCGTCGCCAAGGTGGAGCGTATCGAATACGATCCGAACCGCAGCGCCCATCTTGCGCTTCTCTGCTACGCCGATGGCGAGCGCCGCTACATCCTCGCCCCGCGCGGGGTGGAAGTGGGCACCCAGCTGATGAGCGGCTCGCAGGCGCCCATCCGCCCGGGCAACACGCTGCCTATCCGCAACATTCCGGTGGGCCAGACCATCCACGCCATCGAACTGCTGCCCGGCAAGGGCGCGCAGGTGGCGCGGTCGGCAGGCGCCTCGGCCCGGCTCCTTGCCCGTGAAGGCACCTACGCGCAGGTCCGCCTGCGCTCGGGTGAAATCCGCAAGGTGCACATCGAGTGCCGTGCCACCATCGGCGAGGTCGGCAACGAGGAGCATGGCCTGCGCCAGATCGGCAAGGCTGGTGCCACCCGTTGGCGCGGCATTCGCCCGACGGTGCGCGGCGAAACCATGAATCCGGTTGATCACCCGCACGGCGGGCGTACGCGTGGCAATCGCCACCCGGTATCGCCCTGGGGTACGCCCACCAAGGGCTACAAGACCCGGCGCAACAAGCGCACCGATTCGATGATCGTTCAGCGACGCGGCAAGTAACGGACAGGCGACGGAACAGCTATGGGACGCTCAGTCAAAAAAGGCCCGTTTGTAGACGGCCACCTGATGAAAAAAGTCGATACCGCAATTGCGGTCAAAGACAAGAAGCCGATCAAGACCTGGTCGCGCCGCTCCACGGTGATCCCCGATTTCATCGGACTCACGATCGCCGTGCACAACGGCCGCCAGCATGTGCCGGTGTTCATCAACGAGAACATGGTCGGGCACAAGCTTGGCGAGTTCGCGCTCACCCGGACGTTCAAGGGTCACGCGGCCGACAAGAAGGCCGGCGCGAAGAAATAAGGAAGCGACATGGAAACGCAAGCCATCCTGCGCGGCGTGCGACTGTCGGCCCAGAAGGGTCGACTGGTCGCCGACATGATCCGCGGCAAGCCGGTCGAAAAGGCGCTGAACATCCTGATGTTTTCGCCCAAGAAGGCCTCCAAGATCGTCCAGAAGGTGCTCGAGTCGGCGATTGCCAACGCCGAGCACAACGACGGTGCCGATATCGACGAGTTGCGGGTGAAAACCATCTACGTCGAGAAAGCCACCTCGCTTCGGCGCTTCTCCGCTCGCGCCAAGGGGCGCGGAGCCAAGATCGAAAAGCAGACCTGTCACATTTTCGTGACGGTCGGCGACCGCTGACCGCAGGCGCAAGGGAAACGACATGGGACAGAAGATTCACCCGACCGGATTCCGTCTTTCGGTCAGCCGCAACTGGGCTTCACGCTGGTTCGCCTCGGGCAGCCAGTTTCCTCAGCTGCTCAATGACGATCTGCGGGTTCGCGAGTACCTGCGCCGCAAGCTGAAAAGCGCCTCGGTCAGCCGCGTGCTGATCGAGCGGCCGGCCAAGAACGCCCGCATCACCATCTTCTCGGCGCGCCCGGGCGTGGTGATCGGCAAGAAGGGCGAGGACATCGAACTCCTCAAGGCCGATCTGCAGCGCCTGATCGGCGTGCCGGTGCACGTCAACATCGAGGAAGTGCGCAAGCCCGAAATCGATGC
>JBMSQB010000152.1:0-4352 GCA_049423065.1 Burkholderiaceae bacterium | reverse complement strand
AGGTCCATCTTGCCGCCCACCAGCGGCCAGTTGTCGCTGAAGCGCTCGCCTCCGTTGTCGCTCGTGAAGACGATGAGCGTGTTGTCGAGCTGCCCGGTCTCGCGCAAGGCCTGCACCACCCAGCCGATGCCCTCGTCCATGTGGTGGATCATGCGGCGGTAGGTTTGAATGTTGCCGCCGTCCAGATGAAAGAGGTTGGATCGAACCGAGGCCGAGAGCGCGGCGTCGTCCCGGGTCTCCCAGGGCCAGTGCGGCGCGGTGTAGTGCAGGCTCAGGAAAAACGGCTGGTCGCTTGCCGCGTGAGCGGCGTGCTCGCGCACCCACTGCACTGCGCGGCGCGACAGCAGGTCGGTCAGATAGCCCGGCTCATGGCGCTCGGCTTCGCCCTCGAACAGGTCGTGGCTGCCGGCATTGCTGCAATGCGTGAAGTAGTCGACCCCGCCCGACATCGGGCCAAAGAATTGCTCATAGCCCGAGCGGAGCGGCCCGAAATGGGGCGGATAGCCCAGATGCCATTTGCCGATCAGCGCCGTGCGGTAGCCCGCCGCACGCAGCATCGACGGCAGCGTGGGTACCTCGGGCGGCAAGCCCAGGACGGCACTCCCCTTGCTGCGGCTGTTGATCGGCTCATCGGCACCCCCGCGCAGACGGTACTGATAGCGGGCGGTCATGAGCGCAAATCGGGTCGGCGAACACACCGGCGAATTGCTGTAGCCCTGGGTAAAGCGCAACCCCCCTGCCGCCAGGCTGTCGAGCACCGGCGACACCGGTCCGAAGTCGGCGGGCCGGCCGCCATAGCAGCCGAGATCGGCATAACCCAGATCGTCGGCCACCATGAAAATGAAGTTGGGTCGGCGCACGCGCGCACTCCTGTCTCGCCTGGGTCACCCCGGAAGCGGAGTGCTCGCCCAGCCTCGCGCCCGCATTATCGCGACGGCAGGCGGCCGAGTCGAGCAACGCAGCGTTCGCGCCGGCTCACCACAGGATGGAGGCGGCAAACAGCCAGCCTTGCCGCCCGGCGCCAGAGATACCCAGCCGATACTGCATGAGCCATTCGAACCGCCCCCGGTCGGCGCTGTGGGGCGTGGCGCCAAACGCACGCCGAAACGCAAGCCCCAAGCCCGCCTCGGCCCAGGACTCTGCGCCCGGGTCCGGCCGCACTTCGCGCGCGGCGACCACCGCATGCGGGGTCAACATCCAGCCGTCGCCCAGCATGGTGGTGAGGCCGAAGCGGCCCTCGCCATACATCGCCGTGCTGCCGCCGTTCTCAAAGAACCGGCCGGCCTCGATGTAAAGCTGCCCGGCAGGCCAGTAGCGCCGACCGGGCGCGGGCTGATCGCCCACCATCGCGCCCCACGCCAACCGCAGCAGCCAGTCGTCGCGCGCGTCCTCGCCAATCGCGATCAGACGCTCTGCGGTGACCCGCCAGGCTGAACCGATCACCGGCTGCCAGCGCACGCCCGCACCGCCCTGGACGCTTCGATCGTTGATTTCGAGCGAGTCGCCGCGCTGCGACCACAATGCCCGGGCAAACACATCGGCCTGCCGGGCGCCTGTTTCGCTTCGCATCTCGGGCAGGCGAAGTGCAAGCTCCGCACCGCCTTGCGCGGCGATCAGGCCGTCGCGCTGCAAGCCCACGGTGCCCGCGCCCGCGCCGGGCCCCGACCCGCGCGGTCGCCAGGCCTGGAAGGCCGACAGCGTCCACGCCCGTCGCGCCTCAAGCACCTCGCGTCGCAGCCGCTCGCGAAGCGGCAACTCATCCCCGGGGTCTGCCGAGACCGCGCGGTCGGAGGGCACCGTCTCGGGCAGCCGGTCGATGGCATCCACAAACCGGTCTGCCGCCAGCGCACGATCACCGGCTGCGAGCCGGGCATAGCCCGCCTCGGCAAGGAGCCGCACCCGATCGCGGTCCAGCTCATAGGCGCGTTCAAAGGCAAGCGCCGCACGTCGCGCCTCGCCCGCGCGGCGCAACCGATAACCCTGCGACTCGTGAAGATTGGCGAGCTCGGCGAACGCATCGCGGCGATCGCGCTCCGGCAAGCCCGATACGGTTGCCATCAGGCGCTCGCCCTCGGCAATCGCCTGCTCGAAGCGCTGCGCCTGCGCAAACGAGCGCATGGCGGCCAGGCGATCGCCCGGATCACCCGTCTCGCGCGCGAGTTCGCTGAAGCTTTCGGCGGCCGCCGTCCAGTCCGATTGCAGCGCTTGCGTATGCGCGCGGGCGCGCCGCTCGGCCCAGCGCTCGCGGCTGGATTCCGCCGACATCGCGGCCTGCGCCGACTCCACCCGATTCGAGGGTGGGGTCTGCGCAAGCACGTGCGACGCTGACAACGCCGAAGCCAGCACGGTCGTCGCCCACACGCTGGGCCGCTGAACTGCGCGGCGTCCCGACTGTTTGCTCATCCGGGTCGGCCTCACAGTGCAGTCGGGTCGGCAAACCGGAAGCCGAGCCGGCCGATCACGGTCAGCAACCGTCGGAGGTCACCCAGCGCATCGATCGGGTAGACGCTGCCATCGGGCCGCGTGAAGGTTCCGAGCCAGAACGGATGGAAGAAAAAGGATGCTGTACCGTCACGCACCACCGCCTGCAGCACCTCGGCATTGCGCGCGAGTTCTTCCCAGCCATAGTTCAGATTCGAGCTGGGGTCGATCTCGGAGATGTCGTACTCGATGTTGCCCAGGTTCTCCGGCAGCACCTTGCGCCCGTACCAGTCGCGTTGAATCGGGTAGGGAAAGAACTGGCCGACCGCGAAATCGCGCACGCTCGAATTCGGATCCAGCACCGGTGACTCCGAGGTGTAGTAATGCGCGCGCTCGTAAGCCACCCGGAAGCGTTCGGCCACGGCCCGATAGGCGCGGGGCGATGCCCGGTAGTGCGGCGGCTCGAAGGCAAACGCCGTGTAGCCTGCGCCGGTGAGTTCCTTGATGCCGGCATCGATGTAGCTGCGCCAGTCGCGCAGCGAATCCTTCGGCAGCGGCCGGTTGTTCACGATGTCCCAGAACTCGAAATCATCGCCGCTCACGGCAGACCAGGGATTGCGAACATTCGAGTACTGATGCGTCCAGCCGTGCATCACCAGGCGCCCACCGCGCGCGAGTGCATCGTTGAGCGCGGGCTTCAACGCCCGGGCATTGCGCAGCCTGATGTCCTGCGCGACGCCACCGTTGTAGATGCCAAGCGGATCGCGGTAGCGCGGGATGAGCGCGATCGAAAACGGGATCGGCGTTGCGCTGCCGGTATCCGGGTTCTGCCACTGCTGCATCAGCGCAGCCAGCGTCGCGAGATGAGCCGGGTCGGTGAGCGCACTCACATCCTCAAGCCGGATGAGCGCTTGCCGCGGCGCGCTCGGCGCGGGAGCACCGGGTGTCATCACCTCATGCAGAAGATCCGCAACCGCCAGATAGCGGTCACGCGGACCGATGTACGAAAACGGCATGTCGGCGACGTACCAGAAGTTTCCCGCCTGCAAGGCATACGGGGCGCGCGCGCCGTTGGCCCGGTTTTCGATGTCTGCGTGAACCCGTACCCGAGCCGGATCGACGACTTCGGTGAGGCCGATATCGGGATCGGCAAACACCCGATTGCCCACCGCATCGAACGCGTAGTACTTGGCCAGCGCCTGGCCCCGATAGTGCACGGTGTCATAGAAGTCGGGGGTGCTGGCGGCCGGGCTGCCCTCGAGGCCGCGATTGGCCACGAACCGGAAGCCGAACTTCGCGGCCAGGTCGAGCCCTGCTGTCTGCGACAGCTGCCACAGGTTGTAGCGGAACCAGACCACCGTGTTGGTGGTGGTCGCAACATCCGAGATCAGTGCGGCCGGCAGCGGGTTGTCGTAATGCGACCCCAGATAGAAGGTTGCCCGATAGCCCGCGATCGTGCCGGCGCGGTAGGTCTCGACCGGCTGGGTCACCACCTGCGCATCCCATCGCCCCAGCAGATTGGCCAGCATGATCGCGTAGGCGCGGCCCAGCTTGGCATAGGGCGAACCGGCGGGCGCGTCGTACAGAACCAGCACAGGCGGCCCCTGCTGCGCGCGCGCAGGCGCGGCGAGCAGCGCAAGGGCGAGCGACAGCGCAAGGCCCACCAATAGAAGCGTCAGCAGGCGCCGGCGCAACCAAAGAAAAGACGTGGACATGATCATGACTCCTTGTTTCGGGATCGGGATGCGCGACCTATCGCGCGATGCGCGCGGCCTTGCCGCGTTCGAGCGCAAGCGACTCGGCTTCCTGTGGCAGCGCGCCTGGCACCACCACCATCACCGGGCGATCGAGGGTGCCTTGGGGCAACTCGGCATCCAGCCAGCGCGCGGGCGTGTGGGCGGCGGCTGCGCGCTGGGACGGGTCGGCGGAGG
>JBMSQB010000151.1:0-4642 GCA_049423065.1 Burkholderiaceae bacterium | reverse complement strand
GGCCCGCGTCAGGAGGCACGCAGGGGCGGCTCAGCGCGCATCGCGCACGAGACGTACGCGCAACTGCAGGTCGAGCTGTGGCGCCAGACCAATGAGGCCATCCACAAAATCGACCACGAAGACGTCCCCGCCCGAACCTGCCCTGGGCACCCATGAGGATGTCCAGTAGGCCCCCGGACTGACGCCCAGATCCTGACGCAAGGCCAGCGTCAGCGCGTTATCGCTGCTGACCGCCGGCGCCCGCTGCTGGTGGTCGATCAAACTGCCCAGCTCGGCACGGTTGGGTAGCCGCCAGTCGGCGTAGCCGCCGTTCACCGCCGCAGCGCCTGCATTGACAGCGGCCGGACGGGCGAGCGCCTGGTCAAAGGTGAATGCCCCTGCCCCATCACACGCGCCGGTGGCCGCGTTGTACGAGCGCCCTGCGGAGCAGACCATCCACATCAATCCGCTCCGCCGATCAAGGAGCGTCCCTGCCTTTGCATCGAATTGCCAGCGATCGAGGCTATGGTACGGATCGGAAAAACGCTGCGGGAAATCGGCTGTGCTGACCGGCGCGAGATAGAGCGCGCGGTCAGCGGGATGCAACACGACGCGACCTGCACCTTCGAATGAAACTGCCCACGCATTGCCCGCGTTGTTGAAGGCCGAGTCGGAGGACCAGAAGCCGCTCATATCAACCAGGTCCGTCGGCGTTTGCTGGGCCGCCTGGTTGCGCGCGCTGAAGTTGAAAGAGGGCAAAAAGGCCAGCGATGCCGCAATCCGATACGTGCCCTGCACGGGACCCGCGCTGTTCAACACGGACTGCAGTTGGTGTGCTGTGGGCAGATTCCATCCTGCCCGCCCACACCAGTTTTGCTCCTGAATCGTTGCGACTCGATCGCGAGCCTCGGCGAAGGTTGAGCGGGTACCGTAGCCCACCACCCGCCAGACCAGCCCCGTATGGTTGTCGCGCGTGCAACCCCAGTCGCGAAGTTCGTTGCCCGGCGTCGATTCAGCAGTCAGCTTGCATTCCGGGCCGCCCTCCTCCTGACCGTTATTGCAGAGACGCGTGTAATCAAATCCCAACGGGCTGAGCGCACTGCCCACCTTTCGTAGCTGGGCAGTGATGGCATCTCGCCCCGAACCGGCATCTTCCGTTGGGCAGGATGCGCCTGACCGGCAGGTGACGAGGCCGGTGTCGTTCAAGCGCTTGGGAACACACTCGAGCCTCATTGACAGTTCGGCCGCGCCGCTTCGGACAATGCACAATTGGTTGATCGGATGCCGATCCACGATGACCGTGGAGCTCGATACCGGGTCCTTGAAACCAGGGATCCGATACGTCCCGCTTGCACTGGAGCTTGCGATGGTCGAATTGTCTGAAATGTTCTTGAGGACAACGTCCCCGCCCTCAAAGCGACCAGACAGCGCTGCGGTCGAACCGTCAACGGTAACCAAAAAGTCGCTAGTTCCTCCGCCTCCCCCTCCGCCGCAACCCGCGACGACGACTGCTGCGAACACCGAGGCGCCTGCGGCTCGCAGAGCCTTGGGCACATCGAGAAAGCGCCTCAGGGAAAACGCTCGCCCAAAGCTACGGCTCACGTTCCGCGGTTGAAACAGTCGTCTCAAGTCAAATGGCCAATTCATCATCATCAGTCCATAGGTTGGATGTGCGCGATCCGCCGGCGTCGATTCCGGTCGCCATCGGTACGTAGGAATGTGATCCCAGCAGCCAGGCGTTCTCAAGTCGCGCGGGGTTGTCCTGTTGGTCGGCTGCGAGGGGGTCGAACAAGTCATCGAGCGGAAGAACGTCATCGCGGTCACGACTCCCGATGCCAGATGAATACAACCCGGAAGGGGGGGAGGTCGCGATCGTCTCCAGGTATCTGCGGGTCCCTTCATTGAGCTGCTTGAGCACCGGCACAAACCCGACCGGAGCCCCGGATGAGCTCGGGGGCAGGGCAACCGCCGAGCGCAGGCTGGCGAGCAGGGAAGCGCTGGAAAAGTCTGTCCGCTGAATCGACGAGACCCGGCCCGATTGCACGTACTGCCAGCCGTCACCCGCACTATCCTGAATGGCGGGGTTGTGGCGGAATGTCTGTGCCGTGACCTCCAGCATCAGATAACGTCCGCCTTCGGTGTCCTGCCCGAAATATTGCGTTCGCCCATCGGCGAGTCGGACAGGATCCGCCACGCCGTTGGGGACCCTGACATTGACCGCGCTCGCAGCCGCCCTCAAGACGGCGTCGCCCGATCCGATCGCCGCGCCGCGTCCGGACAGCACAAACATCGGCACCTGCCCATCGGTCAGGCTGCCGATGTTCAGCACGCTGGAGTTCACCGACCGGATGGACCCGCCCGAGCTTTGCAGCGCGATCGACTGGTCTGACCGCAATTCGGAAATCGAGGCGTCACCCGTCAGCCGTACCTGCAGGTCAACGGCAGACAGACGGGAGCCGGCCTCCATCACCAGGCTCTGACCGTAGACGGTCAGCGGACTCTTCAAGTCGACTCTGCCGCTGACGGTGACCGGGCCTCGACCACCTGCACCATTCGTCGTATCGAAACCGACGATCACTCTCCCGCTATACGTGCCGATGGCTGAAAGCGTTGCGTCGTCGACCACGTATTCGCCGTTGCGTGCAGGTGTCTCGCCGCCAATCCGAATCGCATCCGACTGGTTCACCGGACGCAGCAGGAGCGTGGCAGACGAATCGGAACTGACCGAGCTCGGTCCTGCCGCGAGCAGCACACCCTTGGACTCGACGATCGTGTTGGCAGTCAAGTCGACGGGGCTGTTGAACTCAACCCGCCCACCAAACTCGAGGGTGGGTACATTCTCGAAACGGATCTCGCCGAGTTTCTCCGGGCCACCCAGCACCAGCGTGTCAAAGCCCCGAATCGCAGTGTCGAACCCTCCCTGCACCACGAGCTGCAGCGCAGTGTCCGAGCCGGTGGCGGGCTGATCCCGAATGACCATATCCCTGCCGGGCGTCGTTGTTCGGAACAGAACCTTGGGCAGGACAAGCGGGTTCTGAACACCGGCTCCAATCAGGTTGGCCGAGGGATCGATGACGATTCGGCCACCGGCCACCCATTCCAGCGCGGTCCCTGAGGACGCACCGGGAGCCACCTGAACACCTGGCGTTTCAGGCGAACCGACCTGAACCGAATCGCTGGCACGCGCCGTAATCCGTCCGCCCGCAGATCGTACGTCCGCGAGGATCGCCATCGAAGCGCCTGGCCCACCGGCCTCGATATCAATATCGCCTGATCCACCGGCGCTCACGGCCTTGCTCACCGTCAGCTGGGTCGATCGCAACACAACGCTGCCGTTGCTCGATGCTGCGGTGCTCAGACCTTCCAGCGTGCGTTCCGCTGGGGTCGGCAGAGCCGTCACGTCGCCGGAGCCCACCACCCGGTTCACGGCGACCGATGGCACTGCGCCGATTGTCAGCGCGCTCACATCGAGCACGTTGATGCCGCCCGCCGCAGCCGCCGCGGCCAGCGTGACCACCTCGGTCTCGATTGCGTTCGCGCTTGCGCCCAGCACACCCACCGAACCTGCTGCGGTGAGCCTGAGGGAGGAGGCCGTGATGTCCAGATCGCTGTCGTTGGCAAGCGGTGAACCGGTGAGCGCATCGGCATCCAGAATGCTGCGCCCAGCCACGATTGCGACGCTGCCCGAAGCAGCTGCCACATCGCCCAGCGTGATGTCGCTCGTTGCACCCGTTGCGGTGATCCGGAGGTTGCCGCCGTCGGTTGCGAACTCGGTCCCCGCATCCATGGTGATCGACGCACCAGCCTCGATATCGACCGTGCCGCGCACTGTGGCTGCACCCTCAACTCGCGAGCCCGTGGTGATGTCACCCGCAGCGCTGTAGGACTGCGCCCCGCTCGACAGTACGCTGATGTGGCCGCTTCCCGAGTTCACGGCCGCATTGACCGCCAGCGTTCCCGCCTCGGCCTGCAGCAGCACGTTGCCCGAACCGTTCGCGCTCACCGCGTTGCTGACCGTGAGCGCCGTCGCACGGGCCACGATGCTGCCGTTGCTCGAGGCCGCCGTGCTCAAGCCGGCCAACGCCGCCTCGGCCGTTGCAGGCTCGGCGGTGACGCTGCCCGTGTTGGTTACCCGGTTCACCTCGACCGAGGGCACCGAACCGGTGGTGAGTGCCGTTTCGTCGATGATGTTGATGCCGCCCGCTGCTGCCGCGGCGGCCAGCGTGACCGCCTCGGTCTCGATCGCATTGGCGCTCGCGCCCAACACGCCCACCGAACCCGCTGCGGTGAGTCTGACGGAGGCGGCGGTGATGTCCCGATCGCTGTCGCTTGCAAGCGGCGTACCGGTGAGCGTATCGGCATCCAGAATGCTGCGCCCGGCAACGATTGCGGCGCTGCCCGAGGCAGCTGCCAAGTCGCCCAGCGTGATGTCGCTCGTGGCGCCTGTTGCTCTGATCCGGAGGTTGCCGCCGGCGGTTGTGAACTCGGCCCCGGCATCCATGGTGATGGACGCACCAGCCTCGATATCGACCGTGCCGCGGAGCGTGGCCGTACCCTCAACACGCGAACCTGTTGCAATGTCGCCCGCCGCACCAAAGGTCTGCGCCGCGCTCGACAGCACGCTGATGTGGCCGCTGCCTGAACTGACTCCGGCGTTCACCGC
>JBMSQB010000150.1:0-4796 GCA_049423065.1 Burkholderiaceae bacterium | reverse complement strand
GGGCGAGCGCGCCACCCACGAAGCCGCCCGCGCCGGTGATGAGGCAGGCGGTCATGCGGGCACCGGCCGGCCGTGATGCCCCATGTCACTGCCCCGCGACGAAGCTGCCGCTTTTCCCGCCGTGCTTTTCGAGCAGGCGAACATCAGTGATCACCATGCCCCGATCGATAGCCTTCACCATGTCGTAAATGGTGAGCAATCCCACCTGCACTGCGGTGAGTGCTTCCATTTCCACACCGGTCCGGCCATCGCACTCGGCCTGCGCCCGACAGTGCACCGTGGCGCTGGCCTCGTCGACGGTGAAGTCGACGGTGACACGCGTGAGCGCGATCGGATGACAGAGCGGGATGAGGTCGGCGGTGCGCTTGGCGCCCTGAATGGCCGCGATGCGGGCGATGCCCAGTACATCGCCCTTGGCGGCCGATCCTTCGCGGATCCTGGCAAGCGTCGCTGGCAGCATCCGGATCGAGCCGCCGGCGATCGCGATCCGGCGGGTGATGCCCTTGTCGGCGATGTCGACCATATGCGCCTGGCCGGCGGCGTCAAAGTGCGTGAGCATGGGGCAACTTGCGGGAGAGGGACTGCGGCTATGATAGCCGGATGAGCCTGCATGCACGTCGGCCGCTTCTGACCCGGGCGCTTCCGGGGGTGATCAGCCTGTTGCTGGCGGTTTTGCCCATGGGCCCGGCCAGTGCCCAGCCGGCCGAGCTGCCCAGGCTGGGGGATGCTGCTGGCGACCAGTTGTCGCCGCTCGCCGAGCGGCGGCTGGGCGAATCGATCATGCGCGAGATTCGACGCGCGCGGGCTCTGCTCGACGACCCTGAACTTGCCGATTATCTGAACCGGCTGGCGGCGCGCCTTGCGGCGCAGCCTGCGGCGACGGGCTTCAGTTTCGAGCTCTTTGCAGTGGAGGATCGCAGCATCAACGCGTTCGCGCTTCCTGGCGGCTTTATCGGTGTGCACACCGGGCTGGTTGCTGCATCGCAGGCCGAGTCCGAGCTCGCTTCCGTGCTCGCGCACGAACTCGGCCATGTCACGCAGCGGCATATCGCGCGCATGCTTGCGACCCAAAACCAGAGCTCCACCGTGCTCATGGCCGCGATGGCAGCAGCGCTGCTCGCGGCGCGCTCCAATCCGCAGGCGGCGGCCGGCATCGCCTCGCTGGGCAGCACGATTCAGATGCAGCAACTGCTGGGTTACTCCCGCGATGCCGAGCGGGAGGCCGACCGGGTGGGCCTGGAGATGCTTCAGCAGGCGGGCTTCGATTCCCAGGGGATGGTCGATTTTTTCGGGCGGTTGCAGGCATCTTCGCGGTTGTCGGAGACCGCCCTGCCTGCCTACCTGCGAACCCATCCGCTCACTGGCGATCGGATGAGTGACATTCAGAACCGGGTGATGGCGCTGCGCTACCGCCAGCACCCGGACAGCCTTGAATTCAGCATGCTTCGGGCCCGGTTCCGGGTGTTGGCTGACCGCAGCGTCGACGGGCTGACCCGTGCGCGCCAGCTGATTGCGCGACAGGTTGAGGACGGCGCGGTCACGCCCATCGCGGGGCATTATGCGATGGCGGCCGGCGCGCTCGCGGCTGCTGACACGGCCGGCGCAAGGCGCTCAATTGCCGCCGCACGCGGCGCCGCGGGCAGGCCACACGCGTTCATCGAAAGCCTGGCCGCGCAGATCGCGCTCGAAGCCGGCCAGCCCGGCGAAGCGCTTGCCACCACCGAACGCGCGATCGCAACCCTGGGCACCACCCGTGCACTCCTGCGGCTCCGAATTCGTGCGCTGTCGGCCCTCGGTCGGTGGAGCGAGGCGGTGGCGGCGGGCGAGCAGGCGCTCGAGTCCACGCGTACCGACACCGAACTCTGGGAGTTGCTCGCGCGTGCGCAGGCGGCACTCGGTCGCGATGCGCAGGCCCATCTTGCGATGGCCGAGATGCACGCAATCAACGGTGTCTGGGTCGCCGCGATCGAGCAATTGCAGGCGGCGCAGCGCACCCGGCAACTCGATTTCTATGCGAGCTCTCAGGTCGATGCAAGACTGCGCGAATTCCGCGCGCGGTTTTTTGAGGAGCGGGAGGACCGTCGTGCGGGACGCTGATCCACGCGACTGTAGCCCGCCTCGCATGCGGGTCAGGCGTGCGCTTGTCGCCGGTCTTGTGCTGTGGACGACATGGTTTTCCGGTCAAGCGTCTGCTGATGTCAACTCGGCTGGCGAGGCTTTACGCGAGGGTGAGCGCCTGCTTCGGGCGCCTGCTGACAGCCGCGACCCGGGCGCGGCGTGCGAGCTTTTCGAACAGGCCTCGCGCGAGCGGCTGCCACGTGCCTGGTGGCGTCTTGCACAGTGCCATGAACGCGGCTGGGGACGGCCGGCCGACAAGCGGCAGGCGGCCGACTGGTATCGACGCGCCGCCGAGGCGGGCTTCGCCTACGCCCAGACCGCCTATGGCCTCGCCCTCCAGCGTGGCGACGGTGTCGAGCGCGATCCGGTGACGGGGGCCGGCTGGTTCGGGCGGGCAGCGCTTGCGGGCGACTCGAATGCGGCGCTCGCGCTCGCTCGCGCCTACGAGGCCGGCGTGGGCGTTGAGCGCGATACGGTGCGGGCCGCGCAGTGGATGCAGCACGCAGCCGATCGGCGCAACCCTGCGGCCCAGCTTGGGCTCGCCCAGTGGTATCTGAGCGGACAGTTGGTCGAGCGCTCGCCGCTCTACGCGTATGCCTGGGCCCAGGTTGCAGCCGACTCGGCGCTTCGGGTGGGGGATGCGGCGCTCGCCGATGCGCTGTCGCAGCGTGCGGCCGCGGTGCGCCGCCAGGCGGCCGGGCAGCTCACCGGTGACCAGCTGATCGACGGGCAGAGGATGGGGCGCGAGTGGCGGCCTCAGTCGCTTGCCTTGCAACTGCCGACCGGGGTCGCGCCGCCGGCCGGGTCATCGCAGAGCACCTCGCCTGGTGCGCTGCCTGCACCGCCTGCGCCCGTGGCGGCCGAAAGCGGGGTGGCGCCCGCTCCGCCGGCTGCGCCGCGCCCGCGTTCAAGCACCGGTTCGGGCTTTTTCGTGAGCCGCGCGGGTCACCTGATCACCAACGAGCACGTGGTTCGGGAGTGCCGCGATATCCGGCTGGGCGACGGCCAGGTCGCCGAGCTGATCGCGATCGATCGACGCGCCGACCTCGCGCTTCTCAAGGCTGGCCCGGTCGAGCATGCGGCGGTGCTGCGGGCCGATGCCCGGCCACGTCAGGGCGAAGAGGTGCTCATTTACGGCTTTCCGCTTCGTGGGGTGCTCTCCTCGTCGGGGCAGCTCGGTGCCGGGATGGTGACCGCGCTGTCGGGTCTGCGCGACAACCCGCTGCAGATGCAGATCGACGTGCCGGTGCAATCCGGCAACAGCGGTGGTCCCCTGATCGATGCCCACGGGGAGGTGATCGGCGTGGTGGTCTCCAAGCTCAACGCGCTCAGGGTGGCGCAGGTCACCGGCGATATTCCGCAGAACGTCAATTTCGCGGTGGCGGCCGCGCCGCTCAAATCGTTGATCGCCGCGCATGCCGTACCGCTCGCCGTTGCGCCGCGCTCATCGACACCGCTCGCGCGCGAGCTGATCGCGGAAGCGGCACGCCGCTACACGACGGCCGTGCTCTGTGCGCGATAATCCGCGGTTTGAACCAACTGGAAAGCGAACCATGGCAAGGATCGATGTCACCGAGGCAGTGCAGTCGCTTGGAGCGGGGGAGTCGCGTGCGCTCGCGGCCGGGGGCGAGGAAATCGCGCTTTGCCGTGGCGACAGCGGCGTGTTTGCGGTGGCCGATCTGTGTACCCATGCGCATGCGCGCCTCACCGACGGGTTCGTGCTCGGCGACCTGATCGAATGCCCCCTTCATCAGGCACAGTACCGGCTCGATACCGGTGAACTGGTTGAGGGCCCCGAGTGCCCGGCGCTTCGCACCTTCCCGCTCATCGAGCAGGGCGGTCGCTGGTTTGTGGAAACCTGAGGCGCGAGGCGGCCATGGGTTCGTCTCACCCGCAACCGACACCGCGAGCGGTGGTCCCTGAAACACCGTTCGAGCCGCCGGGTGTCCGCGTCAAGCCGGAGTGGATCGACTATAACGGCCACATGAATGTGGGCTACTACCATGTGGCCTTCGATGATGCGTCATCGCCGTTCTTTCACTGGCTGGGCCTCACACCCGAGTATCGGTTGCACCATCAGGTGACCACCTTTGCGCTGGAGACCCACCTGAATTTTCTGCGTGAGGTGAAGCTTGGCGAGGCGCTGCGCTTTGCCGCGCGGCTCCTGTCCTATGACGCAAAGCGCATTCATTTTCTGATTGAAATGTTTCATGCCGGCGAGGGCTTTCTCGCGGCCACCTATGAGTCGCTCTCGATGCATGTGGACCTGCGCACGAGGCGGACCGCGCCAATGGAACCCGAACTGCTCGCGCGGCTCGAAGCGGTGATGGGCGCACACGCGGTGCTCCCGCGGCCCTGGCAGGTAGGCCATGTCATCGGGACACCTGTGCCGCGCGGCTGAATGCGCGTGCCGCGCGCAGCCCGGTCTTGCTCTCAGCGGAACAGCAGGCTCGCAAGCCCCAGGAAAATCAGAAACCCCATGCTGTCGGTGCTGAAGGTGAGCAGCACCGATGACCCGATGGCGGGGTCGCGCCCGCTGCGTTCCAGAGCCCGCGGCACCGCCATGGCAATGAGCGCGCCCACTACGAGGTTGAGCGTCATTGCGAGGACCATCAACACGCCCAGCAGCGCTCCCTGGCTGGAGTCCGAGTAAAGCCACCAGGCGAGCAGTCCCGCCC
>JBMSQB010000149.1:0-5175 GCA_049423065.1 Burkholderiaceae bacterium | reverse complement strand
GCGCCGATTCGGTTCGACGGGCTACACACACCTCGTAGCCCCCGCGCGCAAAGCGTTTGGCGATGGCGCCGCCGGTTGCATCGCCCGCACCGATCACACAGCACACGCCTGGCGCATTCATGTGGGCCGACCTTTCGCTATGCGCGAGCCGTGGGACGAGCGCTGACCTCTGCGAACCAGCGGGCAAGATGCGCATGTTCGGGCGGGACGCGGACTCCCACCGCCTTGCCCAACACCAGCGCACACTGCGCCACGATATCGGCGACCGTGTAGTTCGCCCCGGCAATGAAGGGGCGGTCGGAAAGTACGCCGTCAAGCCAGGCAAATGATTTCATGACCTTTTCGCGCGACCACTCCGCGTAAGCGGGCACCTGGGTGATGCGGCTTCGATAGAAATCGCTAGTGTGCATGAAGATGTCGCCGATCGGGTTTGAGATCTGCTGCTCCATGCGTCGGATCCACATATCGACCTTGGCGATCTCCAGCGCGCCAACTCCCAGCAGCGGGGGGTGTGGATATAGGGATTCGAGATAGCGGCAGATGGCGAGCGACTCGGAGATTGCCGTGCCGTCATCGAGAACCAACACGGGCAATCGACCCATTGGGTTGAGGCGGAGAAACTCGGGCTGACCGTTCTCACCCTTGGCTGCGTCAATCGCAAGGGAGGGAATGGTCTGGTCTTTCTCAGCGAGAAAAATTCGAACTCGGCGGGGATGCATGCCGGCGGGCAGGTCGTAAAGGATCATGGCTCTCCTCGTTGTCGAAAAGTGTCCCGCCTCATCGATTACCCGGGGCCCTGGTCTGCCGCGAATCATCAGCGCGATGCTTATTGATATAAGCACTGTTCACTTTACGAATTGATGTGATAGCTGTCAACATTCCGGGATGGCATCCAGCGCACCGAGCGCCCGACAGGTATTGAAAGCCGCCTCAGCGGCGGTCGCACCTTCGCGCGATCACTACCACCACGGTGATTTACCCGCCGCGCTCAAGCGTGCTGCGCTCACGCTCATTGGCAAGCATGGCGCCGAAGGCTTTTCGCTCCGGCAGGCGGCAATAGTGGTGGGCGTGTCGCCGAGCGCTGCGTACCGGCATTTCGAAGACAAGTCTGCATTGTTGGGGGCGATCGCAGCGGACGGATTCGTCGAACTGGGGCAGCGCTTTGACGAGGCCATGCGCGCGGTTCGTGGGAGAGGCGTCCGTGCCGCGCAGGCACGTTTTCTCGCGCAGGGCCGCGCCTACGTTGCATTCGCGCTCGACCAGCCGGAGCGATTCTCGGTGATGTTCGGGCCGTACGACGCCGGGCTTCCTTGTGTTGATCCGCTTGCCCAGTCACCTGCGTACGGGGGACCCTACGGCGCACTGTCCAGGATCCTTGATGAATTGCTGGCAACCGGCGTCATCAGCCCACAGCGCCGCGCGGGCGCGGAACTCCTCGTGTGGTCGGCGATTCACGGTCTTGCAACCTTGCTCACCCGTCGGGTCATCGCTGTGCCCCCTGAAGGCGTTGATGCGATGGTCCAGCGCGTCGGGACGGACTGCCTCAGAGCGCTCGCCACGCCCACCTCAGGACGAAGGCGGGCGGCGCAGTAAGCATGTATCGATGCTTCGCCATTTGCATACGCGGGATTGCGTCGAGGCTGCGGTGCGCGGGTTGATCGATCGTTTGGAACGAATCGAACGATTCGTGCTATTTTCAACGGCATGCGTACGCTAACCGCCAATGAAGCCAAAACCCAGTTTGGTCAGTTTATCGACATGGCCCAACGCGAGCCCGTACGGGTCATGCGCCGCGACCGCGTCGTGGGCGTTCTGGTGTCGGCGGAAGACTACGAAGCCATGCGTCAGTTCTACGCCAACCGCCTGCAGCACACGCTGGCAGCAAGCAGCCAGCAATCCGAACAGTCTGGCATGACACCCGAGTTGCTGCAGGAACTGCTGCGTGACGAGTCATGACTGGGTGCTCGACACCAATGTGCTGATCAGTGCGGTCCTGTCCCGACAGGGCAGTCCGTATGTGCTGGTGCAGCGGGTGCTGGCAGAAGCGCGCACCGTGTTTTCCGAGCCCACGTTTGAAGAGTTGCGTGGCCGGCTCTACCGCCCCAAGTTCGACCGCTACATCAGCCTGGATATGCGAGAGCGCGTGCTGCGCGACCTCTCAGCCAGCGCCCCCTGGGTGGAAATTGATCACCAAGGGGGGTGGAGCTGCGACCCGGACGACGACAAATTCATCGCCACGGCCCTGTAGGCTCGTGGGGCTCTGCTGGTCAGCGGTGATTCGGACCTGCTGACTGCACGGGCCCCGACTGGCCTGCGCATCCTCACCCCTACGCAAGCTTTGGCCGAAATTCATAGCCCTTGATCAAATCAATGATTGACCGAGGCGCAGCATCAGTGTCATTGGGTGTGTGGGCCACGGGTGTATTCCCCGACCGCGCGCCGAGGCGATCGGTTCGCTTGCCCTGCACGCTCTGGCAAAATGGGCGGATGTTAACGTCTTTCACATTAAACGATTTTTAGCCTCCACCATGCCTCGCCTCCCAACCCTGCTCGTTGCACCGCTTGCGGCCGCGTTGCTGGTGGTCTGTTCGGCTCAGTTGGCGCCGTCGCAGGCCGCCGAGCCCGAAACCGCGCGCCCGCGCCCGGTTCGTGTCATGCAGGTACAACCCGCCAGCACCGAAGACCGCCTGATCCTGCCAGGCGAAGTGCGGCCGCGTATCGAGCATCGCTACGGATTCCGGGTTGGCGGCAAAATTGCAGAGCGACGCGTTGATGTCGGCGAGGCGGTGGTCGCGGGTCAAGCGCTTGCGGTGCTGGATCCTGCCGACGTTGCCCCGGCCATTGCCGCTCAGATGGCGCAGGTGGACGCCGCCCAGGCCGACGCGGCCTTGCAGCGCGCGGAACTGAACCGCCAGCGCGCGTTGCGCGACCAGGGGTTTCTTTCCGGCGCGGCACTCGAGCGTCAACAGGCACTGGCCGATTCGAGCGAGGCGCGCCTCACCGCAGCCCAGGCGGCTTTGACACAGGCCCGCAACGCTCTGGTGTTCCAAACGCTCCGGGCAGATCGCAGCGGCATCGTTACCGCGGTCGAAGCCGAGGCGGGGAGCGTGGTGGCCGCCGGGCAGACGGTGATCCGGGTCGCCCCCACGGGACTCAACGAACTGCTGGTGGCTGTACCCGAGCGGGCAATCAACGCGCTGCGCGCCAGTACCGGCATGAAGGCGACGCTGGAGGCCCTGCCGGGCAAGGTCTTCGATGTTCGACTGCGCGAGCTCGCGCCCAGTGCCGACCCTGCCAGCCGCACCTATGCCGCCCGTCTTGCGTTCGAGCAACCTGACCCTACCGTGCGCTGGGGGATGAGTGCCACGGTACGCGTTGCGCTTGGAGTCACGCCCGCCATCGTGGTGCCGCTGTCTGCGCTGCAAACGCGCAATGCCACGCCCAATGTCTGGGTGGTTGACCCTGCCACGCGCACGGCGCGACCCATCGCCGTGACACTGGGCGAGGGCCGCGATGAGGGCGTGGTGGTTCGCGAGGGTCTGCGCGGTGGAGAGTGGGTCGTGACCGCGGGCGCCAATCTGCTGCAACCCGGCCAGGTGGTCCGCCTGCCGGATGCGGTGCCTGCAAGCGGAGGCGCTTCGGTCAGGACCGCGCCGTGAGCGCGTCCGATTTCAATACCGCGCCAATGAGCCGCGGCTTCAACCTGTCGGCGGCGGCGATCCGGCATCAGCAGCTGACGCTGTTCTTCATTCTGGCGGTGGCCATCGCCGGCATGGCCGCCTACTTCCAGCTGGGCCAGCGCGAGGATCCCGACTTCACCTTCCGCGCGCTCACCGTGCGCACGCTATGGCCGGGTGCAACGCCCGCCCAGGTCGACGAGCAACTCACCAGCCGAATCGAAAAGAAGCTCCAGGAAATTCCGTATTTCAAGCGTACCCAGAGCTACTCCAAGGCGGGCGAGTCGCTGATCATTCTGGAACTGCAGGACACCGCGCCCAAGCGCGACGTGCCTCAGCTGTGGTACCAGGTACGAAAGAAACTCGGCGACATCTCGCACACGCTGCCCGCCGAGGTGCTGGGCCCGTTCTTCAACGACGAGTTTGGCGACGTCTTCGGTTCAATCTACGCATTCACCGCTGACGGCTTCACCCTGTTCGAGCTTCGCGACCACCTTGAAGCCGTGCGTCAGGAACTGCTGAGGGTTCCCGATGTGTCCAAGGTGGAACTGGTGGGCGTGCCGCAGGAGCGTCTTTACCTCGAGATCAGCAACACCACACTGGCAACGCTCGGGCTGGACGCGGCGCAGATCGCGGGGCAATTGCAGGCGCAGAACGCAATCGTGCCGGCCGGGGCGCTTCAGTTGCCCACGCATGCTGTGCCGCTGCGGGTCGAGACGGGGCTCGACTCGGTGCAGGCGCTGCGGAACCTGCCGCTGGCCGTACCCGGGTCGGGGCGCATCCTGCGATTGGGCGAAATCGCGCGCATCGAGCGCGGCATTGCTGATCCGCCCGTCCAGACGCTGCGCTTTCAGGGGCGCCCTGCCATCGGACTGGCGGTATCGATGAAGGGCGATGGCGATGTGCTCGAGTTGGGCCGCAACCTGGCCGCAGCGATGGAACGGATCCGCTCCAACCTTCCGGTGGGCATCGAGTTTGAACAGGTCAGCAACCAGCCACGCATCGTCAAGGAAGCGGTAGGCACCTTCATGAAGGCGCTGGCCGAGGCCATCGCCATCGTGCTGCTGGTCAGCTTCGTGACGCTGGGCTGGCGAGCAGGCATGGTGGTGGCCCTGACCATTCCCCTCGTGCTGCTTGCCACCTTCCTGTTGATGTCGTGGCTGCGTATCGATCTTCACCGCATTTCCACGGGTGCATTGATCATCGCACTAGGCTTGCTGGTGGACGACGCCATGATCGTGGTCGAGATGATGGTGCGTAAATTGGAAGAAGGACTTGACCGCTTCGCGGCCGCCACCTTCGCTTACGTCTCAACCGCCTGGCCGATGCTGAGCGGCACCCTGGTCACCGCTGCAGGGTTTCTGCCTATTGCGCTCGCGCGCTCGTCCACCGGCGAGTACACCTTCGACATGTTCAGCGTCACCACGCTGGCGCTGGTGGTGTCGTGGTTTGCTGCCGTGATCGCCACGCCGCTGTTCGGATGGTGGATCCTGCGCAA
>JBMSQB010000148.1:0-5415 GCA_049423065.1 Burkholderiaceae bacterium | reverse complement strand
CGTGGCAGCCCATGACGCGGCAGCCCATGACGCGGCAGGCCGCGCGGCTCAACCCGGCTCGCTCAGCCGGCCAAGCGCCGCGCTGGCCAGTTCGGCGATCCGCTCGAGAAACGACACCCCCATGCCGGCATGGAAGCGGTCTGCGTCACCCGAGCCCAGCACCAGCAGACCAAAGCTCTGCGGGCTGGCCCCATGGCGAAGCGGCAGGAGCGCAATGGAGCGCGCATCCGCGCCCGCGCTCGGCAGCCAGCCGGCAAAGCGCAGATCGCCCCGCGGACCGCAGTACGGAATCCGCATGGCATCGACCTGATCGATCCACTCGGGAGGCGTGGCGCGGACCCACTCGGGCGACAGCGCATCTGTCTTCACCCGCCAGAGCCGCAGCGCAACGAGCGGCACCGAAAAGCCACTGCGCATGCCGTCGACCACAATGCCGGGCACCCGCTCGGGCGACTCCGCAAGCAGCAGCTCCCGAGTCCAGCGCTGCAGACGCTCGCCGATCGCGTCGTTTTCCTTGCCGGTGTGGACCAGATCGGCAAAGCGCCGCTCGATCAGTCGGAGTTTGTCGCGCAGCACCTCAAGCTGACGCTCGTGCAGCGAGATGGCGCGATTGCCATGCGCCGGGGCAAACCGCATGCTCGCGAGGAGATCGGGGCGGGTTTCGAAAAAATCCGGGTGATCGCCGAGGTAGGCGGCAACCTGTTCGTCTTGGATCGGGGTCTCGCTCATTGGGGGGAAGGCTCCGTTTAACCGGGCGTGGCGGGGGTGGATGAGGAATGGCTGGCCGATGCATCGTCGGCAAGCTCGACCTCGCCTTCGAAGACGGTCTCGGCGGGGCCGGTCATGCGCACCGTCTGTCCGGGGTGCCAGGCGATCGTGACCTCGCCGCCGCGCATCCGGACCCGAACCGGCGAGGACACCCGCTCCTGCCGAATCGCCGAGACGGCGGCCGCGCAGGCGCCCGTGCCGCAGGCCAGGGTCTCGCCCGCTCCGCGCTCCCAGACCCGAAGCGCGATCGACTGCGGGCCGGTGACCTGCATGAAGCCGACGTTGACCCGGCGCGAGAACCGGCGGTGATGTTCGATCCGCGGGCCCTCGGTGGTCACCGGCGCACGGTCCAGATCGTCGACCTGAAGCACGGCATGCGGATTGCCCATGGAGAGTACCGAGGCCCAGCGAAGCGAGTCGTCCAGATCGATGGGCCACTGCGTGTCGGCGCCCGCCGACCGCGGGGTGAGCCCCGCGGAATCGAAGGGCACACGCCCGGGTTCGAAAATGGGTGCGCCCATGTCGACGCTCACCTGGCCATCGGCGCCAAGCGACAGTTCGAGCATGCCCGAAAGCGTCTGCACCCTGATCGGGTCTCGCGCGGACAGCCCCTGCTCGCGCACGAAGCGCACGAAGCAGCGCGCGCCGTTGCCGCAATGCTCGACCTCGTCGCCATCGGCATTGAAGATGCGGTAGCGGAAATCGACACCCGGGTCGCTGGCGGGCTCGACCAGCAGCACCTGATCGGCGCCAATACCGAAATGGCGGTCGGCGAGCCAGCGCACCTGGGCGGGCGAGAGCGCGAGCGCCTGCCGAACGCCGTCGATCACGACAAAGTCGTTGCCAGCGCCCTGCATCTTGGTAAACCGCAGTTTCATGACCGCGATTATCGCCGATCGTAAGGCGATGCTTCGCCTGGCGGGCGGGTCTTGAACCGGCGGTGCGTCCAGAGATATTGCTCGGGCATGTCGAGCACCCGCGCTTCGATGAAGGCGTTCATCTGCCGGGTGGCCGCGTCCAGATCATCAACCGGATAGTCGGTCCAGCCCGGGTGGAATACGCCCACGTAGCCGCGATCGGTCATCCGCGTCACCAGCGGTACCACCACCGCCCCGGTCAGTCGGGCAAGCCGCGCCACCGATGTGACCGTGGCCGCCGACACCCCGAAAAATGGCACGAAGAGCGCGTCTCGGGCGCCCAGATCCATGTCTGGCAGAAAATAGAAAGCCCCGCCGTCGCGCAGCCATCGAACCGCCGGCCGCAGGCCCTCGTTACGAAGCAGCATGGTGCCCTGAAACCGGCTGCGGCCGCGTGTCATCGCATCGTTGAGAACAGCGCTTTTTTGCCGGGCGTACATGGATGCAAGCCGCGGATGCTCGAGCAGCAGCCGGATGCCCCCCGCATCGATGCCCACGAAATGCGGCGCGAGCACAATCACCGGGCGGCCCGCATTGACCGGCTCAAGAAAGTGTTGCAGACCCTCGAGACGGCAGAGTTCGACGATTCGCTCCCGCGGCGCGTACCAGAGAATGAACCGGTCAAGAAAGCTCCGCGTAAACGCCCGGAAGTGGGCGCGCGCAATGCGGCGCCGCTCAGCCTCGCTCCAGTGCGGAAAACAGAGGGCGAGGTTCACCTGCGCGATCCGCCGGCGCGGCCACGCGAGGCCATAGAGGAGCGTTCCGAGCGCATCACCCAGTCGCACCAGCCAGCCGTAGGGGAGCAGGGCGAGGCCGCGCAGCACCACGATGCCAACCCGCATCAGCGCCTCGCCGGCGCGTGCCCGGATGGAGGTGGCAAGCGGCTCGCTCATCGGGGTGTCACCGGCGCGGCGGGCGCCCCGTCCGGCCGCTTGTAGCGGTTGTAGCCCCAGAGATACTGATGGGGAGCAAGGCGAACCAGCTCCTCCATCTGGGCGTTGAGCGCCTCCGGCGTCGGCAAGGACTCGAAGGCCTGGAGCCGGATCCGCCAGCCGCCCCGGACCCGCTCACCCACTGCGATCACCACCGAGGCGCCTGTTGCCTGCGCAAGCTTCATGGGGAGCGTCATGGTGAAGGCGGGCTCGCCGAAAAATCTGGCCCAGCGGCCTTCGCCGGCGCCTGGAACCTGATCCGGGAGCACGCCCACCGCGGCGCCCGCGCGCAAGGCCCGCAGCATCGCCCGCACGCCCGAGAGCGCGGCCGGCACGGGATGAAGCCCCTCCCCGCCCCGGGCCCGCGCAAGAAGCGCCCCCAGTGCGGGCTTGCGCGGCGGGCGAAACATCACCGTGATGGGTGCGCGCAGCGCATACCACCGCGCGGTGACCTCAAACGCACCAAGATGCGGGGTGAGAAAAAGAATGCCGCGGCCAGCCCGCTCGGCCGCCTCGAGCACCGCGAGATCATCACAGCGAACGCGGCAGGCAATCGCCGCAGACGGCCGCATCCAGATAAAGGGGAGTTCGCCCGCCATCCGGCCCGCCTCGATCGCGGCTCGCAACATGAGCGCCACGCCCCGATAGCCTGCGCGGCCGAGATTGGCGCGCAACTTCCCCCGGTAGCTCGCGGACAGGGCGAGCGCAGCAAGCCCCGCCGTGGCGCCCAGCCCCCGCGCCGCGCCAAGCGGCAGACTGGCAAGCGCACTGGCGAGCCCGACCAGCCAGCGTCCGGTCGCCTCGGGTGCAGGCGCCTGCTCTTGAGGCGTCGGCGCGGCCGGTGACGAAGCGGCGCCCGAGCCCGCTCCAGGCGGGGAGGCAGATGACGGTGCACGCGGTGGCACCACAGGGTCGGCGGACATGACGGGTGGAGCTGGATGGGGCATCGGACCGGGGTCGGTCGGCGCAAACCCGAAAGCGTACGCTTCCTGCGCGATCATGGTGGAGTAGGCCATACGGAGCCGCGCAGTCTATGCGAAGCGAGGCGCCCCGCACGACGCTTTCGCCCACGCGAAGCCGGCTATAATTCGCGTTGCCGAGTTAAGGACAACTTGCGGGGCAGGGGCCGATCAGGTCCGAAATACCGCTAAAGCGTCGCCGCTTCTCCAAAGATCGGCCACGCCGAAGGCAACACCGCGGCGCTGGTGCCTGTCACCGTCCGCCGCGGATGCCGTCCAGTCGAACCGTTACGACGACATTTCAGAGGAGAAAGCTGTGGCCAACGATTATCTGTTTACTTCCGAATCCGTCTCCGAGGGTCACCCCGACAAGGTGGCTGACCAGATCTCGGACGCGATCCTCGACGCCATCCTTGCGCAGGACAAGACCTCGCGCGTGGCGGCCGAAACCCTTTGCAATACCGGTCTGGTGGTGCTCGCGGGCGAAATCACCACACGGGCCAACGTCGACTACATCCAGGTCGCGCGCGACACGCTGAAGTCGATCGGCTATGACAACACCGATTACGGCATCGACTACAAAGGTTGCGCCGTCCTGGTCGCCTACGACAAGCAGTCGCCCGACATCAAGCAGGGCGTGGACGCCGCACACGACGACAACCTCGAGCAGGGTGCGGGCGACCAGGGCCTCATGTTTGGCTACGCCTGTGACGAAACGCCGGAACTCATGCCCTCGGCCATTTACTACTCGCATCGCCTGGTCGAGCGTCAGTCGCAGGTGCGTCGCAGCGGCAAGCTCGGCTGGCTTCGCCCTGATGCCAAATCGCAGGTGACCCTGCGCTACGCCGATGGCCGCCCGGTCTCGGTCGACACCGTGGTGCTGTCAACCCAGCACGCGCCCGACGTCTCCATGGAAACCATTCGTGAAGGCGTGATCGAGGAAATCATCAAGCCGGTGATCCCTGCATCGCTCATCAAGGGCGACATCAAGTATCTGATCAACCCGACCGGCCGGTTCGTGGTGGGCGGCCCGCAGGGTGACTGCGGTCTCACAGGTCGCAAGATCATTGTCGATACCTATGGCGGTGCGGCCCCGCACGGCGGCGGCGCGTTCTCCGGCAAGGACCCCTCCAAGGTCGACCGGTCGGCCGCTTACGCCGCGCGCTATGTGGCAAAAAACATCGTTGCCGCCGGGCTCGCCAGCCGCTGCCTGGTGCAGGTGTCGTACGCCATCGGGGTCGCGCGGCCCACGTCGGTGTGGATCACCACCCAGGGCACGGGCAAGGTGAGCGACGCGCGCATTGCGGAACTGGTGCAGCAGCACTTCGATCTGCGTCCGAAGGGCATCGTCAAGATGCTGGACCTCCTTCGCCCCATCTATCGCAAGACCGCCGCTTACGGACATTTCGGGCGCGACGAGCCGGAATTCAGCTGGGAGCGCACCGATCGCGCCGAGGCTCTCAAAGCGTCGGCATGATCGCCGTCAAGGTGTGACGCTGGAGAATTTGAGTTAATGCAGTCCATGGCTGCTTCGCTCAAACATCTGATCGATTCTCCGGCGTCCATCGACGGCAAGACCGGGTCGCCGTCCACCACCTGCTGCCGGGTGATGGACGCGATCGCCGGTGATTGCAGCAGTTCGTTTGGCGAACGCCTGAAGATCGTCGAGGCCGAATGCGGGTTTGGCGAACGCTGCTCGCGCGGCTGTGCCGGGCTGCCCCCAGCCGACTGCAGCTTGATTGGCGCCGGGCGGTCAAGCATCGGCCGGGTGGTGCTCTCGCCGGACACGGTCGCAAGCGGAAACGCGCCGTGCTTTGATGCGGCCGGGAGTGCGGGCGG
>JBMSQB010000147.1:0-5477 GCA_049423065.1 Burkholderiaceae bacterium | reverse complement strand
GCCGCTTCGTCTGCCGCTGCTCCGGCCGCACCCCCGGCCATCGCGCCGCCGCCCGCCCTGGCCGATGCCCCATCTCCCTCCGGCGCCGATGCCCCATCCCGCGCGTCCTGGTTCAAGCGGCTGAGCGCGGGCCTCGCCCGCACCCGGAACAACCTCGCGACCCTCTTTACCGGCGTTCCGGTCGACGAGGCGTTGTTCGAGGAGCTCGAAACCGCACTGCTCACCAGCGATACCGGCGTTGCCGCCACGCAATGGCTGCTTGACGAGCTCAAACGGACAGTTCGCGACCGCCGGATCACCGACGCGGGCGAGGTGAAGGCATGCCTGCGCGAACTGATCGCCCAGCTGATGCAACCCTTCGAGCGGGGCATCGACATTGATCGCGCGCACCCCCTGGTCATCATGGTGGCGGGGGTCAATGGCGCGGGCAAAACCACCTCCATCGGCAAGCTCGCACGCCATCTGCAGCGCGAGGGCAAATCGGTGCTGCTCGCGGCGGGCGACACCTTCCGAGCCGCCGCCCGCGAGCAACTCGCGCAGTGGGGCGCCAGGAATTCGGTTGACGTGATCGCGCAGCAGGGCGGCGACCCGGCGGCAGTGGCCTTCGACTCGGTCAGCGCGGCACGGGCGCGCGGCGTGGGCGTGGTCATGATCGATACGGCCGGCCGCCTCCCTACCCAGCTGCACCTGATGGATGAACTGCGCAAGGTCAAGCGCGTGATCGGCAAGGCCATGGACGAGGCGCCCCACGAGGTGCTGCTGGTGCTTGATGGCAACACCGGTCAGAACATGCTCGCCCAGGTAGCGGCCTTCGACGATGCGCTGGGGCTCACCGGCCTCATCGTGACCAAGCTCGACGGCACCGCCAAGGGCGGCGCGCTGGTCGCGCTCGCCCACACCCGCCGCGACCGACCCGTTCCGGTGGTATTCATCGGGGTGGGCGAGGCGCTGGAGGACCTCGAGGCGTTCAGCGCCGACGAATTCGCCGCCGCGCTGATCGGCTGATTCCGCCGCGCCGTGACCGACGTCACAAACTGTTTGCGCGCCGCAACAACCCTGATATTGGCACTCATCACCTGAGAGTGCTAACATTTTGATGACTGACGGGTCAGGAACCGTCCGGCTCCGTCGTCAGCCCATCCAAAGGAACGTTCGCCATGTCTTTCGTTTCGACTGCACTCGTGCCGAGTGGCGCCGCCGGCGCGGCCGTCGCGCTGCCGCCGGTCGGAAATATCGACGCCTACATCTCGGCCGTCAACCGTTTGCCCATGCTGACCGCCGAGCAGGAGTCAGAACTCGCCCGGCGCTTCCGCGAGCACACGGATCTGGAGGCCGCCCGCGAACTGGTGATGTCGCACCTGCGTCTGGTGGTGTCGGTCGCGCGCCAGTATCTGGGCTACGGTCTGCCGCATGCCGACCTCATCCAGGAAGGCAATATCGGGCTCATGAAGGCGGTCAAGCGCTTTGACCCCGAGCGTGGCGTTCGACTGGTGTCGTTTGCGCTCCACTGGATCAAGGCCGAGATTCACGAATACATCCTGCGCAACTGGCGGCTGGTGCGGGTGGCCACCACCAAGGCGCAGCGCAAGCTTTTCTTCAATCTTCGATCGCACAAATCAAGCAACCGGGCGATGACCGACGCCGAGATCGAGGCCCTGGCGCGCGAACTCAATGTCCGCAACATTGACGTGGTTGAGATGGAAACCCGGCTGGCGGGCGGCGACGTGGCGCTCGAAGGCCAGACCGAAGACGGCGAGGAAGACTACGCGCCCATCGCCTATCTGGCGGCCCCTGACACCGAGCCTCTGCAACGCCTGCAGGCGCGCCGCTACGACCGGCTGCAGGGCGAAGGCCTCACGCAGGCGCTGGAATCGCTGGACGCACGAAGCCGCCGCATCATCGAAACCCGGTGGCTGCGCGACGACACCGAGGGTGGCGCCATGACGCTGCATGAGCTTGCCGACGAGTTTGGCGTGTCGGCCGAGCGGATCCGGCAGATCGAAGTGAAGGCGCTGCAGAAGATGAAGGGCGCGCTCGCCGCCTACGCCTGAGCGCAACGGACAGGCGCCGCGCGGGGCCTGTCCGCCCGACCTCTGCGCTGCGGCGCCGCCCCCTCTTTCCAGCACACCCGGCCCGGGCCGCGAACTCCGCTGCCGGGACACCGCCACGCGGGGAAACCCGGGGCGATGTTTTCTTTTCCCCAAAGTGAGAGCAAACTCCGGGTTTGTCCTGAACACGGGCCGGATTCCGGCCGTCCGTCGGGTCGGCATGCCTGGAGAGCGGTGGCGGTTGACATCCGTTCAAACCGGGCCTTGCAAAACGCAGTATTCACAACAAGAGTCGGACCACCGACCGGGTTTGCCACTTATTGGCCCCACCGGGCAGGAGGAATACTTCATCATGGATATGAACCGGAGGCAGTTTTTCCGGGTCAGCAGCGCGGGACTCATCGGTTCGAGTCTCGCAGCGCTCGGCTTTTCGCCCACCGAGGCGATCGCCGAAACGCGCAACTTCAAGCTGGCTCGGACCACCGAGACCCGCAGCACCTGCCCGTATTGCTCGGTCAGTTGCGGGATGATCATGTACTCGCTCGGCGACAAGGCGAAAAACGTCAAGTCCTCGATCGTCCATGTCGAGGGCGACCCCGACCACCCGGTCAATCGCGGCACGCTGTGCCCCAAGGGTGCGGGCGTGATGGACATGATCCAGTCACCCAACCGTCTGAAGCACCCGCAGGTGCGCGAGCCCGGCTCGAAAGACTGGAAAACGGTGTCCTGGGATGAGGCCCTCACCCGTATCGCCCGGCACATGAAGGCCGACCGCGATGCCAACCTCATCCTGAAAAATGCCGCCGGCGTCACGGTCAACCGCTGGAACACCACCGGTTTCCTCGTGTCTTCGGCAATCAGCAACGAATCCGGTTATCTCTCTGTCAAGATGGCGCGCGGCCTGGGAATGGTCGCAGTCGATACGCAAGCGCGCATCTGACACGCACCGACGGTGTCCAGTCTGGGCCCGACATTCGGTCGCGGAGCGATGACCAACTCGTGGAACGACATCAAGAACACGGATCTCGTTCTGATCATGGGCGGCAACGCCGCCGAGGCCCACCCCTGCGGTTTCAAATGGGTGACCGAGGCGCAGCAGCACCGCAAGGCAAAGCTCATTGTTGTTGACCCGCGGTTTACGCGCAGTGCGGCGGTGGCCGACTACTACGCGCCGATCCGCGTGGGAACCGACATCGCGTTTCTGGCTGGTGTCATCAACTATCTGCTCACGAACAACAAGATTCACCTCGACTATGTGAAGCTCAACACCGACGCGAGCTTCCTGGTGAAGAATGAGTACGGCTTCGACAACGGCTTTTTCACCGGCTACAACGAAGGCTCGCGCAGCTACAACAAGGCGAGCTGGGGCTACCAGATGGGGCCCGATGGCTTTGTGAAAACCGATGACACGCTGCAGGACCCCCAGTGCGTGTTCCAGCTCATGAAGAAGCACTTCTCGCGCTACACGCCGGAGTTGGTGAGCAAGATCACCGGCACACCCAAGGACCAGTTCCTGAAGGTGGCGGAGATGCTGGGCGAAACGTCAGCAACCAACAAGGTGATGACGATCCTCTATGCGCTGGGCTGGACGCAGCATTCGGTGGGCTCGCAAAACATCCGCACCATGGCGATGATCCAGCTGCTGCTGGGCAACATGGGGCGGCCAGGCGGCGGGGTGAACGCGCTCAGGGGCCATGCCAATGTCCAGGGCATCACCGACATGTGCGCGCTCCCCGAGAACCTGTCGGGCTACATGAACGCGCCCACCGATGCCGACGACACGCGCGAGAAGTATCTGGCCGCGCGCACCGGCAAGGCAATCCGCCCCAACCAGATGGCGTTCACGCAGAACTTCCCGAAGTGGCATACCAGCCTGATGAAGGCCTACTACGGCAACGCCGCCACCAAGGACAATGACTTCGCCTACGACTGGCTGCCCAAGCGAGATGGCGCCTACGACGTGCTCGCCATGTTCGAGCTCATGCATCAGGGCAAGATGAACGGCTTTATCTGCCAGGGCTTCAACCCGCTGGCAGCGGTGCCGAACAAGAAGAAGCTCTCGGCGGGTCTGGCCAAACTCAAGTACATGGTGGTGTTTGATCCGCTCGAGACTGAAACCAGCGAGTTCTGGAAAAACTTCGGACCCCTCAATGATGTGGATCCCACCAAGATCCGCACCGAGGTGTTCCGGCTGCCCACCAGCTGCTTTGCCGAAGAAACCGGCACCTTTACCAACTCCAGCCGCGTGATCAGCTGGAAGGAAAAGGCGGTTGATCCACCAGGGCAGTCCAAGGCTGACTCCGAGATCATTTCGCGGCTCTTCATGAAGCTGCGTGAGCTCTACGCCAAGGATGGCGGCAGATTGCCTGAGCCGATCGCGGCACTCACCTGGAACTACTCCAATCCATCGGCCCCGGCGCCGGACGAAGTGCTGCGCGAGATCAACGGCCGGGCGCTGGTGAACCTGCTCGCACCACCCGATCCCAAGAATCCGGATGCGCCGCGTGCCGTCCAGGTGGCCGCCGGCACACAGCTCGCGGGCTTTGCGCTGCTGCGTGACGACGGCAGCACCGCCTGCGGCAACTGGATCTACTGTGGATCATTCGGCCCCACGGGCAATCTCACGCAGCGGCGCGACACGAGCGACCCCACCGGGCTTGGCGTATTCCCGGGTTGGGGATTCTCCTGGCCGGCCAACCGGCGGATCCTCTACAACCGCGCAAGTGCCGATGCACAGGGCAAGCCCTGGGATCCCTCGCGCAAATACCTGGCCTGGAATGGCACCTGGGCGGGCGGGGCTGACGTGCCCGATATCCGGCCCGATGCCGCGCCCGAGCAGAACGTCGGCCCCTTCATCATGAACCCCGAGGGCGTCGCGCGTCTCTATGCGGTCGCCATGAACGAGGGCCCGTTCCCCGAGCACTACGAGCCGTTCGAAACCCCGGTGGGCGTGAACCTGATGTGCCCGACCAACCCGAAGGCGGTCAGCAATCCCGCCGCCCGGGTCTACAAGGGCGACATGGAAGCGTTCGGCAAGAAAGAGGAGTTCCCCTACGCTGCCACCACCTACCGGCTCACCGAGCATCTTCACTTCTGGACCAAACACGCGCGCAGCAACGCCATCACGCAGCCCGCGCCGTTTGTCGAGATCGGTGAAGAACTCGCCCGTGAGAAAGGCATCAAGCAGGGTGACCGCGTGAAGGTGAAGTCCAATCGCGGCGAAGTGGTCGCGGCCTGCGTGGTCACCAAACGCATGAAAGCCATGGAGGTCAACGGCAAGAAGGTCCATCACGTCGGCATCCCCATTCACTGGGGCTTCAAGGGCGTCACGCAGAACGGCTATCTGGCCAATGCGCTCACGCCTTTCGTCGGCGACGCCAACTCCCAGACGCCGGAATACAAGGCGTTCCTGGTCAACATCGAGAAGGC
>JBMSQB010000146.1:0-5507 GCA_049423065.1 Burkholderiaceae bacterium | reverse complement strand
CGACTTGGGTAATACTCAACCTGATTGATGCTCGACCCGGGCTGCGCCCGACCGTAGTGCCCCGACCCGCTTCTTTTTTGCCAGCTCCGGTACTCCCGTTCTGGCAAGCCCGAGGTGCGGCAGATGGCAAACCTTTGAATTTTAACATCCAGCTGCACTAAACTCCGGCCGTGACCACCCCCGACCGCCTGCTGCTCGCGCCAAGCTGGATTGCCCCGGTTGCACCGTCCAACACGGTGCTGACCAGCCACGCCATCGTGATCGAGGGCGCGCATATTGTTGACGTCTGCCTCCTTGAAGAGGCGCGCTTGAAGCACCCCGGCATCGCCGAGCTCGCCCTGCCCGGGCATCTGGTCACCCCGGGGCTCATCAACCTTCACACCCATGCCGCGATGTCGCTCCTGCGGGGCCTGGGCGACGATCTGCCGCTCGCGCGCTGGCTGGAGGAATGTATCTGGCCCGCCGAGGCCCGCCTGGCCGGAGCCGATTTTGTGGCCGACGGGGCGCTGCTCGCCGCCCATGAAATGCTGCGGGGCGGCGTCACGACCTTCAACGACATGTATTTTTTTCCGGAGGCCACCGCGTCGGCAGCCCGCTCGCTCGGAATGCGTGCGGCTCTGGGACTGATCGTGATCGGATTTCCAACCGCCTACGCGAGCAGCCCTGGCGAGTATCTGCGCAAGGGCCTGGCGCTGCGCGACAGCTGCTCGGGTGACCCCCTGCTCAGCTTCTGCCTTGCGCCCCATGCCCCATACACCGTGGACGACGAGACCCTCAGACGGGTTGCGGTGCTGGCCGACGAACTCGATTTGCCCGTCCACATCCATATTCACGAAACCGCTGGTGAAGTCGAACGCAGCCTCGCGCAACACGGGATGCGTCCGCTCGCACGCCTCGACCGCGCCGGGCTGGTGACATCACACCTGATCGGCGTCCATGCTGTGCACCTTGATGACCAGGACATCGCGCTCCTCGCGGATCGGGGGACTGCGGTCGCGCACTGCCCGCACTCCAACCTGAAGCTCGCAAGCGGCATCGCACCCGTCGCCCGACTGCTGGAAGCCGGGGTAACGGTCGGCATCGGCACGGACAGCTCGGCGAGCAATAACCGGCTCGATCTGCTGGGCGAGGCGCGTACCGCGGCCCTGCTCGCCAAGGGCGCAAGCGGCCGAGCCGAGGTCTGGCCAGCCCCCGCCGTGCTGCGGGCGCTCACCCTCGACAGTGCCAAGGCACTCGGCCTGGACGCATCGATCGGTTCGATCGAGCCCGGCAAACAGGCAGATCTCGTGGCCTTCGACTTCGCCGCCGCCGAGCTGCAACCGGTCTACGACCCCCTGTCACAGCTGATTTACGCCGCAGGCCGGGAACATGTCGCCGAGGTCTGGATCGCAGGCCAACATGTTGTGAAGATGCGACAACTGGGTTCAGCCGATGCGGTTCGCGCGGTCCGGGAGGTAGTGGCCCGCGTCCCGGTGTGGCAGAATCGGGTTGTCAGTGCTTGACGGGCGTCAGGGCGTCCGCTTTTTCCGATCGTAAACTCGGACACCGTTTGTGGTCCGGAAGACCGATTCCAGGAAGTTCGTCAAACAGTAAAGTTTCGAAGTCGTAGCGCATTTACCGAGAGGAGTGTCATGAACAAACAGGTCAAACTGGCCATCGCTGCCGCCGCGGCGTTGTTGGCCGTGTCGACTGCGTCGTATGCCCAGAAAGCCGACCCGGCAAAGGGAAGTGGCTACGTTATCGGCGCAGAACAGAACGTTGTGAAGAGCGGTACCGGCCTCTGCTGGCGCACCGGTTTCTTCACACCCGCCATGGCAATCGCTGGTTGCGATGACGACCTGTTGCCCAAGCCCGCTCCGGCGCCGGCTCCGCGCGTAGCGGCCCCCCCGCCCCCGCCCCCGCCCGCTCCGAAGCCCCCGCCCCCTCCCCCGCCCGCTCCCACGAGCGAGAAAGTCACGTTCGCGGCCGAGGCCCTGTTTGACTTCGACAAGTCGGTGGTGAAGCCGGAAGGCCGTGCTCGCCTCGACGATCTGGTCGGCAAGATCAAGGGCATCACGCTCGAGGTGGTCATCGCTGTTGGCCACACCGACGCAATCGGCACCGACGCCTACAACCAGCGCCTGTCGGTCCGCCGTGCTGAAGCCGTGAAGGCCTATCTGGTGAGCAAGGGCATCCCTGCCAACCGCATCTACACCGAAGGCAAGGGCAAACGGCAGCCGGTCGCTGACACCCGCACCGCCGCTGGCCGCGCCAAGAACCGCCGTGTAGAGGTCGAGGTGGTGGGCACACGCCCCCGTCGTTAATCGGGCGGA
The DNA here is from genome assembly GCA_049423065.1 of Burkholderiaceae bacterium. Taxonomy (GTDB): domain Bacteria; phylum Pseudomonadota; class Gammaproteobacteria; order Burkholderiales; family Burkholderiaceae_E; genus SYIM01. The sequence continues at coordinate 3,195 of JBMSQB010000146.1, read as the reverse complement.
CGTCCGCGTCCCGCGACCGGCTCAGTCCGGTCGCGTCGGTTCAAAGCCCCGTCCCCGAGACGGGGTTTTTGTTTGTTTCACTCCCATCAGCGGGTCAAGCTGTGTCTGAGTCCACCGTTACCGCCAACGCCGATCCCGCGGAGCTCGCCAAATTTCAGGCGCTGGCCTCAAAGTGGTGGGATCCCAACTCCGAATTCAGGCCACTGCATGAAATCAATCCCCTGCGCCTGAACTGGATCGATTCGCTCTGCCCGCTCGATGGCGCACGGGTGGTCGACATCGGCTGCGGCGGCGGCATTCTCGCCGAGGCCATGGCAGGACGCGGCGCCGACGTACTGGGCGCCGACCTCGCCCGGCGCTCACTCGCCGTGGCCGAGCTCCATGCGCTGGAAAGCGGAGCGCAGGTCCGCTACGAACTGATCGCAGCTGAAGACCTTGCGACCCGCGAACAGGCTGCATTTGATGTGGTCACCTGCATGGAAATGCTCGAGCATGTGCCGGATCCCGCCTCCACCATCCGCGCATGCGCAACGCTCGTCAAACCGGGCGGCTGGGTATTTTTTTCCACCCTCAATCGCAACCCCAAGTCATTTCTGTTTGCCATTGTTGGCGCGGAATATGTGCTGCGACTGCTGCCGCGCGGCACCCACGACTACGCAAAATTCATTCGTCCCTCCGAGATGGACGTGGCCGCACGGCGGGCGGGTCTGCAGGTCCACAGTCTCATGGGCATGACCTACAACCCGTTCACGCAAACCTACCGGTTGCAGCCGGGCGACCTGTCCGTGAACTACCTGGCCGCCTTCAGGCGCCCCGCAACCGATTGAGGCGCAACGATGACGGCTCAACCCTGGCCCCAGGCGGTTTTCTTTGATCTGGACGGTACCCTCGCCGACACCGCGAGCGATCTGGCCGCGCCGATTCATGCGATGCGGGCAGAGCAGGGCTTGGCGCCCCTGAACGATCACGACCTGCGTCCCTTTGCATCCACGGGCGCGCGCGGACTGATCGGGCGCGGCCTCGGCCTGAAGCCCGGCGATGACGCTTATGAAACCGTCCGGCTCGACTTCATGCAGCGTTATGAAGCAGGCATGCTGACGCGGACCCGGCTCTTTGATGGCATGCCCGAGGTCCTGGCCGAACTCGACTCGGCGGGAATCCGCTGGGGGGTCATCAGCAATAAAATCGAGCGTCTGGTTCAGCCCATCGTCGCGGGATTGGGGCTGGCAGAACGATCGGTCTGCGCCATCGGCGGCGACACCACGCCGCACGCGAAACCGCATCCCGCCCCGCTCCTGCACGGCGCGCAACTTGCTGGCGTGAACGCAGCCAATTGCGTGTATATCGGCGACGATCTGCGCGATATCGAAGCAGGACGAGCCGCAGGAATGCGCACGGTGGCGGCCGCTTACGGCTATTGTGGCGCCGACCACCCGCCCGAACGCTGGGGCGCAGACCACCTGATCCGCGAGCCACGCGAACTCATTGCCTGGCTCTCGCTCACGACCGGGCGGGGTCGGGTCGCCTGAGCGTCCGGGCGCAGCGGCTCAGCAAGGCCGCTCAGGCGCCAGCGGCTCGCTAAGGCCGCACCCCCGCCCCCTCGTGCAGCATGCCCGCCGCCCGCCCCGCCAGGAACAGTTCAAGCTCGATCATCTCGCGGCTCATCGAACCAGGCTGCTCGGCGCGCACGCCGGCAAAGCAGCCGCGCAGGCGTCGCGCGAGCGACCCGGCTGATTGCCACTGCAGACGATAGATCGGGTACGCGGTGGGATGCCCCTGGGGAATCGGGCTTCCCCCCAACCGGCCGCCCGCGAGCTGGTCGTGGCAGTGCGCGCACGACAATGCCAGCTGCCCAATACGGGTCGTGTAGAGCCTGCTCCCGCGCTCAAGAGAATCGGCAAGCCTGGGATCATCGGGCCGGGCAATCGGCACGCCGCGCGACTGCATCGCCACATAGGATTCCAGGGCCAGCATCGCATCCTCTTCAGAGTTCAGAGGTGGTTGCGCCTGGTGGCGCTCGCGACAGAGATTGATGCGCTTTTGCAGGTTGACCGGCTCACCGAGCCTGTCGTCCCAGGCGGGATAGCGCGCGGCAACACCCCGCATCGACTGCTCGGCCACGCCATGACAGTCGGTGCAGGCGCGGCCCGCAGAGGCATCGCGCCATCGGCGTGCGCCATCCGACACCCACAGCATCACCGGGTTCTGCGCGTCGTCGCGCTGCAGCGCCTGGGTGGCGGCGCTCATGAAGTCAAAACCCGAGCGGCGGGAATCAACAGCTTGCGCCCAGGCATGACCCGCCACCATTGCGAGCTGCGCCAGGAGAAGAAAAAAGAGGGAGACCGCCCGCCAGCGGCGGCAGGTGGCGATCACACCACCACGAGCGCCACCCGCTCGGTGTGCGCGAACCCACGATCGCCGCGCCAGCTGAACACCAGTTCCCCGCTGCGGTCAGCGACCATCCCGAAGGACAGATAAGGATTCGCCGAGATGGCGGGATAAAGCCGCGCACTGAAAACCGCTTCGCCCTCGAACTCGCAGCGAAACTCGGTGAGGATGTCGCGGGGCAGTCGTTCACCGTCCGAGCCGCGGCGATAGCCGGTTTCCATGGGGTGACCGATCATCACGCGGATCTCGAAGATCTCTCCGCGTTTCACCTGACGCGGCATGTCGATCAGGGTTCGTGCGGTCATCGCTTCAGTCCTCGATGCAGGCGGCGAGCGTGACAATCACATCGACCTCGCCCGACCAGTGGCTGCCATCCGACAACCGCGCAACCGCCACCAGCTTCTGCGAGGTCGCCAGGCGAATTCGCGTGGACACCTTGGCCGCGGGATTGCGCGGACTCAGCCCAAAGCTCGCCACCTCGTGCTGCGGATTGCGTTCGCTGAACACGGCGATCGCCGCCACATGATCGTCGGCGCGCATGGGGTGATCGACGGTGACCGAGAGCGGTACCGTGTTGCCGTTATCGACCAGCGGCGCAATCTGGACGCGTACCTTGCCGGCACGAACCGGCGCGCCACCCGTGAACGCCCGAATCGCGGCATCGAGAGACGGCGCGGCATCGGGCAGCGACTGGCTGGCGGCGGTGGACGCAAGCGAGGCAGGCGTGCTCGCCAGCCAGGCGCCGGCCGCCACCACCGCGCGAAGACCCGCCGGGACAGCCCCCCGGCCCAACGCACCACCCAACGC
>JBMSQB010000145.1:0-5592 GCA_049423065.1 Burkholderiaceae bacterium | reverse complement strand
CACAACAACGCCGGCAGGGGGGCCGGCGGCGAGCCATCCGCAATCAGCAGCGCCTCGTGCAGCGACGCCGCAAGCGGCCACCGCGCCACTGCACCCACCCTCGGCAGGCGGGTCGGCGCCGGACTCGGCTGCCCAGCCGGGCGGCGCCGCCCCCCACGCACGCGCCCTGATCGACGACGACACGCCCGCACCGGCACACGCCCGCGCGCGGCCCGCGCGCCTTCTTGCAATTGCCGCGGCCGGCCTGGCACTCTGGGCACTCGGCTGGCTGCTCTGTCACAGGCTCAGCGCGAGCGGCACCACGCTCATCGACATGGCGGGTTTTTTCACGCAGGCCGCGCTCGTCACCTTTGGCGGTGCCTATGCCGTGCTGCCCTATGTCCACCAGGCAGCGGTCGAGCACTACGGCTGGCTCACGTCGGCCCAGATGCTCGACGCCCTCGCCCTGGGCGAAACCACGCCCGGTCCGCTAATCATGATCGTGGCCTTCGTAGGCTTTGTCGGTGGCTGGACCCAGCAGATTTTCGGCGCCGACAGCTTGCCGAACGCCGGCCTTGCGGCGGCGCTGGTTGCCACCTATTTCACCTTTCTGCCGTCGTTCATTTTCATTCTCGCGGGCGGACCGCTGGTGGAGGCGACCCGCAATCTCCCACGGCTCGATGCGATGCTCGCCGCGATCACCGCCGCGGTTGTCGGCGTGATTGCAAGTCTCGCGGTGGTGCTCGCGCGGGCGGTGAGCGTGCGCCCGGATGGCGGGGTCGATCCGCTCGCGCTCATGGCGGTGGCGCTTGCCTGGTGGCTGCTTGCGCGCAGGAAGTGGCCGGTGATCACGACGCTCGCCGTGTTCGGCGCGGCCGGCGTTGCGTTACGGCTGACCGGCCTGCGGTAAACCGCGGAGGCGCCGTCGGCGCTCCTGCTCAGGCCGACCCTGCGCTGCATACCCGTTCGCAGGCCGCCCGCGCAGCCTGTCTGCGCTCAACCCGTGCTTGCTCAGCCGCGCCTGAAACTGTAGATCGCCTGCGTGGCGCGCAAGCCGGGCAGGCGCTCGATCGTTCGCCCGTTGGCAAGAAATGCGCGCCGCAGAATCGACAGCTCAAGCCGCGCGAGGAACTGTTCGAAATCGCGGACCGTGGCGAGGTGCAGATTCGGCGTGTCATACCACTGATAAGGCATTTCGCGCGAGACCGGCATCCGGCCCATCAGAATCGACCAGGCGTGATACCAGTGACCGAAGTTGGGAATCGACACAATGCCCTGGGCAGCCACCTGACTCATTTCGGCCAGCACTTTTTCGGTCTGATGCGTGGCCTGTAACGCCATCGACAACACCACGACGTCGAAGGCCCCCGCACCGAACATGCCAAGCCCGGCCTCGATGTCCTGCTGGATCACATCAACGCCACGGCGCACGCAGGCGAGCACCCGGGCGTCGTCGATCTCCACGCCATAACCGGTGCAGCCCCGCTCTCGACTGAGGTAATCGAGCAGCGCCCCATCCCCGCAACCCAGATCGAGCACCCTCGCGCCGTGCGGAATCCATTGCGCGATCAACGCCAGGTCGGGGCGGAGCCGCGCGGCGGCACCCGCTGCCATGCCTGCCTCAACGCTCATCGGGGCCTCCGGCGATTTCGGCTGCGACCCGTTCGAAATAGGCGCGCACGATCGCGTGATACTGCGGGTCCTCCAGCAAAAACGCATCGTGCCCATGCGGGGCGTCGATCTCGGCGTAGCTCACGCGCCGGCCCGCCTTCAGAAGCGCCTGCACGATCTCGCGGCTGCGCTCGGGGGCAAAGCGCCAGTCGGTGGTAAACGAAGCGATAAGAAATGAAGCGCGCGCCTGGGCCAGCACCTGCGACAGGTCACCGCCGGCCGCGCGCGCCGGGTCGAAATAATCGAGCGCACGGGTGATCAGCAGATAGGTGTTGGCATCGAAATAGCGCGCGAATTTTTCGCCCTGATAACGCAGATACGACTCGATTTCGAATTCGACATCAAACGTGAAGCGATAGTCGCCCGGCTGCGCACGCTCGGTGTTGTCACGCAGTGCCCGGCCGAATTTTTCAGCCATCGAGTCGTCGGACAGATACGTGATGTGGCCGATCATGCGCGCCACCTGCAGGCCGCGTGACGGGACCACGCCATGCTCGTAAAAACGGCCGCCGTGAAACTCGGGGTCGGTGAGAATCGCGCGCCGCGCCACTTCGTTGAAGGCGATGTTCTGTGCAGAAAGCCGCGGCGCAGTGGCGATCGCCACACAGTGCCGCAGCCGCTCGGGATAGAGCGTGCTCCAGGCGAGCGCCTGCATGCCGCCCAGACTTCCCCCCATGACTGCTGCAAACTGCCGGATCCCCAGCCGGTCTGCGAGCCTCGCCTGGCTGTGGACCCAGTCTTCGACGGTGAGCACCGGAAAATCAGGGCCATAGGGCTTGCCTGTGGCGGCGTTGATCGACATGGGACCGGTTGAGCCAAAGCAGCTGCCGAGATTGTTGACCCCGATCACAAAGAAACGGCGCGTATCCACCGGCTTGCCAGGCCCCACCATGTTGTCCCACCAGCCGATGTCCTGCGGGTTGTCTGCCGACACGCCAGCCACGTGATGGGAGGCATTGAGCGCATGACACACCAGCACCGCGTTGCTCAGATCGGCGTTGGGTTCCCCATAGGTTTCGTAGACGAGCTCATAGTCGCCCAGCGCGGCGCCGCTCGCGAGCGCGAGCGGCTCGGCAAAGCGCATTCGTTGGGACTCAACAGTGAGAGCGGTCATTCAAACTCAACTGGAAAACAGGGCCCGAAAGTAAAAAACCCGACCGGCTTGCTGGCTTCGGATCGGGTGGGCAGGGACCGCACCGCTTTAGCCGAACTTGTTACGCGCCCGCAAGCTAGTCTTCAAATCGGCGCGATCGATACTGACTGAGAGTTTAGCTGACCACGTCAATCCGTCAAATACCGGGCAAGCGGCGACGACTGCCAGCGCGCACGACGCTAGCCGGGGGCCTGCGGACCGCCTTGCGCAAGCCGCGCGAGCGCAGCCGCCACGCGCACCGGATCGTTGCCCCTCACAATGCGGCTCACCCGAGGCGACAGCCAGCGGGTGTCGGCCTGCAGGATTTCCCGCTTGACTCGCAGCAGGCTCGCAGGGTGCATCGAGAACTCGGTAAGCCCCATGCCCAGCAACAGCGCCGTGGCGCGCCAGTCGCCCGCCATCTCGCCGCATACCGACACCGGCCGCCCGGCCTCGCGGGCGGCCCGGATGGTGCCCGCTACCAGCCGCAACACCGCGGGGTGAAACGGGTCGTAGAGCGATGCCACCTCATGATCGACGCGATCGATCGCAAGCGTGTACTGGATCAGGTCATTGGTGCCGATCGAAAGAAAATCCAGGCGTCGCGCGAAATAGCCCGCGCAGAGCGCCGCGGCCGGCACCTCGATCATGGCGCCGACCGGAAGTGCCGGGTCAAACGCGCACCGGGCCACACGGAGGTCTTCGCGGGCCCTCGCGAGCAGCGTCATGAGGCTGTCCACCTCATGGTGGTGCGCGATCATGGGGACCAGAAGCCGAACCGGACCGCAGGCCGAGGCACGCAGAATCGCGCGCAGCTGCGCAAGAAACACATCGGGGTGGGCGAGGCTGTAGCGAATGGCTCGGCGGCCCAGCGCAGGATTGGCGGTGGATGCGGCTGGCGCCACGCCACTGTTGAGCGCCTTGTCGGCACCGATGTCGATGGTGCGAATGGTGACCGGACGGCCCTTGAGCGCCTGCACCACCTGCCGGTACGCCTCGAACTGTTCGTCTTCGCCGGGCAGCTCGGCGCGATTCATGAACAGAAACTCGGAGCGGAACAGCCCCACACCCCCGGCACCCGACTCGGCCGCATCGCGCGCCTCATCGGGCCGCTCGATGTTGATCTGAAGCGAAATCGCCTGACCATCACGGGTGACCGCAGCCACCCCGGTGAGCGCACGAAGCTTTGCACGCTCACGCTCACCGGCCGCCTGCCGGGCCTGATAGTCGGCGAGCACCGCGTCATCGGGTGCCACGATGACCACCCCGGCGTCGCCGTCGAGAATCACCCAGTCATCATCCTGAATCTGCATGCGTGCAGCGCCCAGGCCCAGCACGGCCGGGACATTCATGCTGCGTGCAAGGATCGCGGAATGCGAGGTGGTGCCGCCCAGGTCGATGGCAAAGCCAAGTGCGCATCGCATGGTGAGCATGTCGGCGGGCGCGATGTCCTCAGCCACAAAAATCACCGGCTCACTGCCATCGGCAAGCGGCCCGCCCAGTCCGGCAAGCGCGCGCATCACCCGGTCGGCCACCTGCTGCACATCGCGTCCGCGTTCGCGCAGATAGGCGTCATCGAGCGCCTCGAACTGTGCCGCCAGATGACCGGCCTGCGCCGACATCGCCCACTCCGCGTTCCACAGGTGCTCGACGATCGAGGCGCGCGCGGCACCGCTCAGCGCCGGATCATCGAGAATCATGGCGTGCACTTCAAGGAGCGCCGCAGCCTCGGTGGGCGCACCCTGCGGGAGGCTTTCCACCAGCCCCGCGAGCTCGGTCTTCACCTGACCGATCGCCCGCGAAAGCCTCAGTTGCTCGGCCTCGATGTCGGCAGGTTCGATGCGGCGCCGCGGCACATCGCGGCTGGCGACCTCGAGCACGCGCGCGCGCCCGATCGCAATGCCGCCACCGATTCCGCTACCCGAGAGCTGCAACACGCTAGAGCTCCTCGCCGAACCCCGATCCGATCAACTCGACCAGCGCCGCCACGGCCTGGTCGGCATCCGGGCCCTCGGCTTCCACCACCAGCGTACTCCCGCGCGCGGCCGCAAGCATCATCACCCCCATGATGCTCTTGGCGTTGACCTTTCGGGTGTTGCGCGACAACCAGACCTCGGCGCGAAAGCGCCCCGCCGCGGCCGTGACCTTGGCCGAAGGCCGGGCGTGGAGCCCGAGGCGGTTGACGACGGTGACTTCAGCGCGTGCCATCGGCCGCCTGCCCGGTGGAACGCGGCTCGGCGCCTGCGAGTTCGGCAGGGTCGACCGGGCGGATCGCACGCTGGCCTGCATCAACGAGCGTATCCACCAACTCATCGAGCGGCCCGCGGCGATTGCCCAGCGCCTTGATGAGGAGTGGCAGATTGACGCCCGCCACCACGACCACGCGCTCGCGTTCGGCCAACCGGGTGGCGATGCGTGACGGCGTGGCCCCGAACACATCGGTGAGCACCAGCGCGCCGCTGCCATCATTGATTCGCGCAAGCAGCTCGCGCGCAGCGTTCAGCGCGATCTCGGGGTCTTCGTCGGGGATGACATCGAGCGCGGCCAGCTGCACCGGCAGACGCCCGAAGATATGGCGCGTGCAGTTGAGAAGCGCCGTGCCCAGCGGCTCGTGGGAGACAAGCAGGATGCCGATCATGGTGGCCTCACCCGACGGGTCAGCCCGCGAGCCCGCGCGCGGCCGACCCGGCACCGCCCGCCGCCCCACCCACTGCACCACCCACTGCACCACCCACTGCCCCGCCCGCCGCCCCGCCCCCGCCCACCGCGCGCTCGAGCGCGTCGACGAACAGCGCCGCCACGTCGAACCC
>JBMSQB010000144.1:0-5600 GCA_049423065.1 Burkholderiaceae bacterium | reverse complement strand
CAACAGATTTACAGTCTGCCCCCTTTAGCCACTCGGGCACCCCTCCAGGGAACCTTGAATTGTCGCCAATTCCCTGATGGCTGTCAAATTGAACCCAGAGCAGGCCGGCGCGCGGGCTTGAACGGTTAATTGACCGACCGGTCGGTCGACTAATATACTCCCGTTTTTCGGATCGACCGACGAAGACGGAGTCACGATGTACACCCAGTCGATGGACCTCTCCCGTGAACCCGCCGCCGTGGCGGGCAACGATGCCGAGCAAGCGTTCGAGGCGCGCATCGCAGCCGACCGAAAGGTTGAGCCGCAGGACTGGATGCCCGATGCCTACCGGCGAACGCTCGTGCGGCAGATCTCGCAGCACGCGCACTCGGAAATCGTGGGCATGCTGCCGGAGGGTAACTGGGTCACGCGCGCCCCCAGCCTGAAACGCAAAGCCATTCTGCTGGCCAAAATCCAGGACGAGGGCGGTCACGGGCTCTACCTCTACGCGGCGGCCGAAACACTGGGCACGCCGAGGGCGCAAATGCAGCAGGCGCTGCTCGACGGCCGGGCGAAATACTCCAGCATCTTCAATTACCCCACGCTCACCTGGGCCGATGTCGGCGTCATCGGGTGGCTGGTGGATGGCGCGGCGATCATGAACCAGATCCCGCTTTGCCGCTGCTCATACGGGCCGTATGCGCGGGCAATGATCCGTATCTGCAAGGAAGAGTCTTTTCACCAGCGGCAGGGTTTCGAGTCGCTTCTTTCCATGATGCGCGGCACCGGGTCGCAGCGCGCCATGGTGCAGGACGCGGTGAACCGCTGGTGGTGGCCGGTGGTGATGATGTTCGGGCCCAGCGATGCCGACTCGATTCACTCGGCGCAGACCATGAAATGGGGCATCAAGCGTATTTCGAACGACGATCTGCGTCAGAAATTCATCGATGCCACCGTCCCGCAGGCGGCGTTGCTGGGCATCACGCTGCCCGACCCCGATCTGCGCTGGAACGCCGACCGCGGCCACTACGACCACGGCCCGATCAACTGGGATGAATTCTGGCAGGTGGTGGGCGGTGACGGGCCCTGCAATCGCGAGCGGATCGCGGCGCGGCAGAGTGCCCATGACAAGGGCGCCTGGGTTCGCGAGGCCGCGGCCGCACATGCTGCCAGGCGCGCGGCACGCAGCCGGGCTGAGGCCGCCTGAGCGGACGCTGAAAGGAAAAAATCTGATGAACGGTAACGCTGCTTCGCCTGCCGACTGGCCGCTCTGGGAAGTGTTCGTCCGCAGCCGCCAGGGGCTTGATCACCGCCACTGCGGCAGCCTTCACGCGGCCGACGCCCGCATGGCGCTCGAGATGGCGCGCGATGTCTACACCCGCCGGATGGAAGGCGTGAGCCTCTGGGTGGTGCCCTCCCAGGCCATCATCGCGTCGCAGCCGGAAGATCAGGGCATTGACTTCGACCCCATGTCCGACAAGATCTATCGTCACCCCACCTTTTACGAGCTGCCCGATGAAGTGCGCCACATGTGAGCCATTCGCCAGGTGCGCAGCGCGACCTGCGGGCGGCCGCGCGGCGGGAGGGGCACGATGAGCACCCCCGGCTCAACCGATCAGGCAAGCGTCGAGCAGCTCCTCAGACTCGGTGACAGCGCGCTCGTCCATGGCCAGCGCCTGTCCGAGTGGTGCGGGCACGGCCCGGCCCTCGAGGAAGACATCGCGCTCACCAACATCGCGCTCGACTGCGTGGGCGAGGCGCGTCTGCTGCTCGCGCTTGCCGGCGCGCGCGAGGGCCAGGGCCGCGACGAGGATGCGCTTGCCTACCTCCGCGACGAAGCTGCGTTTCGGAACTACACGCTTCTCGAGCTGCCCAACGGGAATGGCCCGCACGACGATTACGCGATCACCGTGGTGCGCGGCTTTCTGCATGCCGCGCTCCAGGTTCACCTGTGGCCGGCGCTTGCCGCGTGCGCCGATCGCGAGCTGGCGGCGATCGCCGCGCGCTCGATCAATGAGGCGCGCGCCCATCTGCGCCATTTCGGGCAATGGGTGGTGCGCCTGGGTGACGGCACCGACCTGTCGCACGCACGGATCGCGAGCGCGCTCGAACGCCTGTTTCCCTACACCAACGAATTCTGGAGTGCCGACCCGGTGGAAGCGGCGCTTGCAGCCGCCAGCCGTGGTGTGGTGGTGGCGCACCTCAAATCCGCATGGGATCAGACCGTCAACCCCGTGCTGGACGAAGCCGGTCTTTCCCGCCCGGCCGACAGCCGGTTCGTGTCCACCGGCAAGCTCGGGCGCCACAGCGAACACCTGAGCCCGATGCTTGCCGAGATGCAGGCGCTTGCCCGCGCGCACCCCGGAGCGCGCTGGTGAGCCTCACGGCACACGAACGCCTGGTCCGGGCGCGAGACGCCGCCGCCCAGGTCTGCGACCCGGAGATCCCCTCGCTCTCGCTCGAGGATCTTGGCATTCTGCGCGAGGTGCAGATTGAAGCCGGGCAGGTGGTGGTGACACTTGCCCCCACCTACACCGCCTGCCCGGCCACCGAGGCAATCTGCGATGACGTGGAGGCTGCGCTCAAGGCCGCGGGCGTCGCGCCCTTCACGGTCCGGGTATCGCTCACACCCGCCTGGAGCAGCGACTGGATCACCACGACAGGGCGAAGAAAACTCCTTGAAGCAGGCATCGCTCCGCCCCCGTGTCTTGCTTCCCGCGCGGGCGAACCCGCCTCTCTTTCCGCCCCCCTCCGGTTCATGCGGCGCGAACCCGGGCGCGCGCCTGCGGCCGACTGGCTGACGCACGCCGACACCTCCCCCGAGTGCCCGCGCTGTCAGTCAACGCAAACCGAGCTGCTCTCCGAATACGGCTCGACCGCCTGCAAATCGCTCTATCGCTGCCGGGCCTGCGCCGAGCCGTTCGACTATTTCAAGCCGTACTGATCACGGACCCCGCCATGGCCCTGCCTACCCTGCACCAGTTGACGATCGCCGAGGTGCGCGCTGAAGCCGCCGACGCGATGAGCGTGCGCTTCGCGATCCCAGCCTCGCTCCTCGAGGCTTTTGCCTTCACTGCGGGGCAGTTCCTCACGCTCGAGGCCGCGGTCGGCGGCGAGGTGCTTCGCCGCTCATACTCGATTTGCTCGTCGCCTTCGGAATACCGCTCAAGCGCCACCCTGCGGGTCGGTATCCGACGTGTGGTGGGTGGACGATTCTCCAACTGGGCCCATGACCATCTGCGTGCAGGCAGCGAAGTCGCCGTGCTCACGCCAGACGGCCGCTTCGGTATCGAGCTCACCGCGACCACCCGTCGCCACTACCTAGGCATTGCCGGCGGCTCGGGCATCACACCCATGCTGTCGCTCATCAAGACCGCGCTTGAGTGCGAACCCGAAAGCCGCTTCACGCTGGTCTACGGAAACCGTACGGTGTCCTCGATCATGTTCCTGGAGGAAATCGAGGGCCTGAAGAACCGCTGGATGGAACGGCTGTCGATCTTCCACGTGCTCTCGGAGGAAACCACCGATATCGAGTTGTTGACGGGGCTTCTCGATCGCGCCCGGATCGCGCGGCTGTGCGACAAGGCCATCCACGTGCCCGGAATCGATTGCGCGTTCGTCTGCGGGCCTGCACCCATGATGGAAGCGGCCGAAGATGCGCTCGTTCACGCAGGGCTTGATCGCGGCCGAATCCGGATCGAGCGCTTCGGCAGCCCCGACGCGCCCGCGGCCGCACACGTGTCGGCTCGCGCAAACGCGCCGCGCGCGAGCGCTTCCGACGCACCCGGCGCGCGCGTCACCGTCATCATCGACGGCAAAGCGCGGCCCATCAACGTGCCCTTCGAGGGCGCAAGCATTCTCGATACCGCCATGGCGGCCGGTATCGGCCTTCCCTATGCCTGCAAGGCGGGCGTCTGCTGCACCTGCCGTGCGCGCGTGCTCGAGGGCGAGGTGACCATGGACAAGCAGTATTCGCTCGAGCAGCACGAACTCGATGCGGGGTTTGTGCTCAGCTGCCAGTCGCACCCGGTGACCCCCGAGGTGCGGCTGAGTTTCGACGAACGCTGATGGCCCGCCCGCGCGCCGCCGATTACGACGTACAGCGCGAGCGCATTCTTGCGCGCGCAGTCGAAGCGTTTGCGCGAACCGGCTACGCGGCCGCTTCCATGTCGATGCTCGCGGCCGCCTGCCAGGTCTCGAAGGCCACGCTTTATCACTACTATCCGGGCAAGCAGGCGCTGCTCTTCGAGGCACTCGATCGCTACACCCGCCGCCTTGCCGCCATCGCGGCACGGGCAACTTCAGGCAGCGCCGACAGTCCGCGTGACGTCCTGCGGGCCACCCTGCGCGCACTCATGGCCGAGTACCGCCATTCGCACGCCTACCATGCCGCGCTCCTCCATGACCTGCGTTTTCTGTCACCCGACCAGGCCGAGCAGGTCCGCGCGCAGCAGCGCGCCGTGGTGGCCGCCCTGGGTGCGCTGATCGAGCGCGCGGCACCCGGTTCCACCGTATCGGCCGAACGCAGCGTCATCACCATGGCGCTTCTCGGTATGATCAACTTCACCTTTGCCTGGCTCAGGCCTGATGGGCCGGTCAGCCACGAACGGTTCGCCGATCTCGCCGCAAGCCTCTGGCTTGATGGCCTTGACGGGCTCGCCAGTCAACCGACTTCTCCGGAGACATCCTCAGATGAGCAAACAATTCGCCTCGAAAGCTGACCTCTCGGCCAAGGTCGTTTCATTCACCAGGCTGTCGGACAATGCCTACGCCTACACGGCCGAGGGCGATCCGAATTCGGGCGTGATCATCGGCGACGAATCGGTGATGGTGATCGACACCACCGCCACGCCAGTAATGGCGCAAGACCTGATCGCCCGCATCCGCACGGTCACCGACAAGCCCATCCGCCATGTGGTGCTGTCCCACTACCATGCGGTCCGCGTCCTGGGCGCCTCCGCCTATTTCGCCGAGGGTGCCACCGAAATCATTGCCTCGCGCGGCACCTGGGATCTGATCGTCGAGCGCGGCGAGGCCGACATGAAGTCGGAGATTGAACGCTTCCCGCGCCTGTTTCAGGCGGTTGAGTCGGTACCCGGACTCACCTGGCCCACGCTGGTGTTTGAGCGCGAGCTCACGCTGCATCTGGGCAAGCTCGAGGTCAAGCTCATGCACATCGGTGCCGGCCACACCCGCGGCGACACGATCGCCTGGATTCCCTCGCAGAAAATCTGCTTCTCGGGCGACCTGGTCGAGTACAACGCCGGCGTCTACACGGGGGACGCGCAACTGGAGGAGTGGCCCGACACGCTCGAACGCTTGCGTGCACTGGGCGCCGAGCAGATTGTCCCCGGCCGCGGGCCGGTGCTGCAGGGAACCGATGCCTGCAACGCCGGCATCGACTACACCAAAAAATGGGTGGGCGACCTCTACAACACGGCCCGCGCCGGTGTGGCGGCGGGCAAATCGCTCAAGCAGGTGTTCGAGGACACACGCAAGGTGATGGACCCGGTCTTCGGCAATGTGTTCATCTACGAGCACTGTCTGCCGTTCGATGTGTCACGCGCCTATGACGAGGCAAGCGGCATCAAGCATCCGCGCATCTGGACCGCCGAGCGCGA
>JBMSQB010000143.1:0-5768 GCA_049423065.1 Burkholderiaceae bacterium | reverse complement strand
ATCAGCGACGATGAGGTTCGGGATGTGGTCGCATTTATGGAGTCGCTGACCGACGAACAGTTTCTGAAGGATCCCCGGTTCGGCAATCCTTGGCGGGTCGCAAAGCCATGAGATAGCGCCGCGGACTCAGCCCACCACCCGATTCAACCCACCTGGAGAAATCAACATGATTCGCACCATTCGCCAGTATGTGTACATCTCATGCCTCGCAGCCACGTTGGTGCTTTTTCTGGCAAGCACGACATCAGCCCACGAAAAACCCGCAGCCCACGGAACAAGTGCTCAAGCCATCGAGCAGGTCATGAAGGCACAGTTCGACAAACCGGAAGCGCCACTGACTGTTGTACCCGTCACCGTGGAAGGGGACTACGCCATCGCTGGCTGGATTCAACATGACAGAGGCGGGAGAGCCTTGCTCAAGGCAGAAGGCGGCAACTGGACGATTCGGGTGTGCGCGGGTGATGGCCTGCTCCAAGCCTCAATGCTGGAGATGGCCGGGGTCAGCGGGTCCGCCGCCAAGCGGCTTTTAGAAAAGGTCGCCGCAGCTGAAAAGCGCCTCCCGGTTGACCTGGTCAAAAAATTCTCGCTCTTCGAGGGCGTGCTGAAGATCGAAGCCGGGAACCACCATGGCCATGGTCATGGTCACGGACATGGTTCCGGGCGCAGGCAATAGCTCAGCCCGGTTCGAGCGACTGATTAGCCCGCAGCGCCTTGACGGATAAACCATAATGGAACCACAATGGTTTCGTTATGGACGGAGAACAAGATGCCCACGACCCTGACATTGAAAAATATCCCCGACGCCGTGTACGACCGGCTAAAGCTGGCTGCAGAAATGCACCGCCGGAGTTTGAACAGCGAGGCCATTGTGTGCCTTGAGTCGGTATTGCTGCCAACCAAGATGATGCCGAGCGAGCGGATTGCTCGTGCTCGCGCGCTGCGGGCGGCCCTACCTGCCGGCAAATTCCGCGCACGTGATATTGACGCAGCAAAGCGCAAGGACCGACCATGATCGTGGTCGACTCAAACGTGATCGCGTACTTGTATTTGCCTGGTGAGTACACAGCAGCAGCAGAAGAACTGCTTGAGCAAGGCTCCGAATGGGCTGCCCCAATCCTCTGGCGTAGCGAGTTTCGCAACATCCTGGCCGGGTACATGCGACGCAGGACGATCTCGCTGGAACAAGCAAACAGCCTGCAGCGGGAGGCAGAGAGCTTGCTTGAAGGCGCAGAGTTCGAGGTCGAGTCCTCGGCTGTATTGGAACTGGTGCGGGACAGTGACTGCTCCGCATACGATTGTGAATTCATTGCCCTTTCGATGAAGCTCGATACGAAGCTGGTCACCATGGACAAGAAGCTGCTGCGAGCATTCCCGAAACGGGCAGTCGCCCTTCATTCGGGCTAGATAGGAAAAGCGAGCAAGGACATTTCATGGCAACCAGCCGACAACGCAAGACTCGCGCGCCACGCGCATCCCGCGCATCGATCGCGCATCGCGCAACCGCATGGCAATGCGGCGTGGCGCAACTACCCGGCTATGTCGGCGGCGAGGGCGAGCCATTTCGGCCGGTGGGCATCTTCTGGATGAACGAGGACGGAATGCTGATCGGCACTCAGGTCGCGCATCCCGACTCGCTCGAAGACCAGATCATCATCAGCCTGGAACAGGTGATGGCGCGCCCGCTCGCTGGACTGCCACAACGCCCTTCCCGGATTCGCGTCAAGTCGCCGGGCATTGCGGCGCTGCTGCAGGCCAACACGGTGGGCATCGACATCGTCTGCGGCCCAACCCCGGAGGTGGATGAGGCGCTTCGCGCCATGACCGAGGCCTTCGCAGCCGATGCCGACCAGCTAACCGACTCGTATCTCTCCGGTGGCGCCGATCCCAAGCAGGTGGCATCCCTGTTCGATGCCGCGGCCGGCTTTTACCGGGCTCAACCCTGGCGGGTCATCCCCGACGACCAGAGCCTGTTCGAAGTGACGATCACCGAGCTCGGCATCCGCAACTGGATCATCAGTACGATCGGTCAGATGGGACAGAACTTCGGGCTGGCAGTCTTTCAATCGATTGATTATTTCGATCGCTTCGTGCATGCCGCCACCGACATCGAAGGGGACTCCGAACCCGACGTGCCCGCGTATCTTTCGATCAATTTCGAGTCGCGCGGCGACATGCCGCCCGCCCTGCTCGAGGAAATCACCCGGCACCGCTGGCCGGTGGCCGATGCCAGAGGCTACCCTTGGATCCTGTGTATCGAGGAAGACGCGCTGACGCGCCCGGTCGCACCGCGGGACATTCAAATCGCCGAATCGCTGCTGCGAGCCATTCCACCGGCGCTGCAGGATCGCAAGGCGCTGCTGGCTGCCTGGCAGCGCGGCACGCCCTGGGAGCGCACGCAGACCATCGCTATCTTTGACAGTCCCGTCACGGTCAGTCTGCGCGCCCGGGTCTGATTGCCTGGCGTCGCAATACGTGGAGCCGCCTGAATATTACGTCTGATCTGGTCACCCCCAGGGTTGAGGGTGCTGGAGCGGTCGCCCAGATTACCGGGCGCGCGTCTTTTTGCGCGGCGACGGCGAAGGCGCTGAACGCGATGGGTCTCGCCTGGCGGGGCGCTCGGCCCGCGCGGGCGGCTCGCTGGCGGAAGTCCGTGGACCGCGCGGTGGCATCGCCTCGGTGGGGTGGATGCGAAGCATCTGTCCCGCCACCCGCACTGTACTCAGGTGCTTGATCAGCCGAGCAGGCAGACCCTCGGGGAGCTCCACCAGACTGTGCTGCTCGAACACCCGGATGCGCCCGATCTGACGCGCCTCCAGGCCCGCCTCATTGGCAATGGCGCCCATCAGGTTGCCGGGCTTGGCGCCATGGGCTTCGCCCACTTGCACGCGGAAAGTCTGAAAACCGGTTGAGCCGGGGCGCGATCGGACAGACCTGGTCGAGTCTTCGCGGGCATCGCCCCCAGGCTCCGCACCCCAACGGACCGACGGGCTCGATTCGTGTGCCGCGAGGTTTCGACGATTCGTGCGTTCGCCATGACGGTCCGAACCCTGAGCGCTGGATCGATCATCCAGACGATTCGACGGCCTATCCGAGGCGCCGGCGACGCCTTCCGCGGCATCCTGACCCTTGACCAGCAACAGTGGCAGCCCTCCGCGCGACATGCGCGCCAGGGCGGCTGCGATATCGATGGCAGCAACACCGTGCTCCCGCTCGTACTCGCTCACGATACTGGCAAAGGCCTCAAGGCCGCCTGCATCCAGTGTTTCGGTGATCCGGTCCTTGAAGCGGGCGATACGCACCGCGTTGACAGCCCGAATGGTGGGCAGCTCGAGCGCTTCAATCGGCTGGCGCGTGGAGCGTTCGATGGCCTTGAGCAGCCCGCGTTCACGCGGCGTGACAAACAGAATCGCCTCACCACTGCGACCGGCCCGGCCGGTGCGGCCAATGCGATGGGTATAGGTTTCGGCGTCGCTTGGCAGATCGTAGTTGATGACATGGCTGATGCGCTCCACATCAAGCCCACGCGCTGCCACATCGGTGGCCACCAGAATGTCGATCTCGCCTTCGCGCAGTTGGGCGATGGTGCGTTCGCGTTGCTGCTGCACCATGTCGCCATTGATTGCAGCTGCAGGGAAACCCCGGGCCTGGAGTTTTTCGGCCAGCTCTTCGGTACCAAGCTTGGTGCGCGTGAAGACGATCATGGCCTCGAAGGTCTCCGCCTCGAGAATGCGGGTGAGTGCATCGAGCTTGTGCATGCCGCTCACCAGCCACTGCCGTTGCCGGATGTTGGTTGCAGTGGCGGTCTTGGCGGCAATCGTGATCTCGGCGGGCTCGCGCATATGGGTCCGGGCGATGCGGCGGATCTCGGCTGGCAGGGTGGCCGAGAACAGCGCCGTCTGGCGCCCCTGTGGCGTGGCGCTCAGGATGCGCTCGACCTCTTCCACGAAACCCATGCGCAGCATTTCGTCGGCTTCATCGAGCACCAAGGTGCGCAGGGCCGACAGATCGAGGGAGCCCCTGTCGAGGTGATCGATGATGCGCCCGGGTGTGCCCACGATCACATGCAGGCCCCGGCGCAGGGCCGACAGCTGCGTGCCATAGCCCTGGCCACCATAGATGGGCAGCACGTGAAAGCCCGGGATCGCATGCGCATAGCGCTGAAAGGCTTCGGCCACCTGAATGGCCAGTTCACGCGTGGGCGTGAGTACCAGCGCCTGAGGTGCGCCCGCGCTGGGCTCCAGCCGAGCCAGGATGGGCAGCGCAAAGGCTGCCGTCTTGCCGGTGCCGGTCTGGGCCTGGCCCAGGAGGTCCTTTCCCTGCAACAGGGGCGGGATGGCCATGGCCTGAATCGGTGAGGGGGCCTCATAGCCAACTTGCGCGATGGCCTGGAGCAGGGTGGGGGGCAGGCCGAGTTCGGCGAAGGATGAAGGCGTCATATGCCCCGATTGTCCCACGGGCCGGCCCGGGTAGGCGGTTCTGCTGGCGCGCGCACACGCAGGGCGATGTGGATCAGAACGGCAACTCCTCGTTGCCGGGCTTAGCAATCGGACAGACACGCGATACAGCTTCCACTTTCGCCCCTGACAGCCCAAGCGTATGATGTACAGAATATTGCACATCTTGTGCGGCTTAAGAGACGACCATGGGAATTGCTGCAAGCGACGTTATCCCCCTCTCGCACGCCCGCGCCAACTTCTCTGAACTGGCCGAAGAGGTCAAGGGTGGGGCCGAGAAGATCATCACCAAGAATGGTGAAAGTTATATCGCCCTGATCGACGCACAACGGCTGGACTACTACCACCAACTGGAGCGCGAGCGTATTCATTTGCTGCTGATCAACGAAGCTGGCAAAGGCCTCGATGATGTGGCTGCCGGCAAGGTCAAAGACGCCCGCAGCGCAATCGCCGCCCTCAAACGTCGCCGCAGCGCCTGACGGTTCGGATGCAGCGCGTGGCGAAAAAGACCGTCATCAAGTTCACCGCCAATTTCGAGCGCAATCTCGCAGAGATCGAGCGGTTCCTGAATGAGGCTGAAGCACCGCAGGCCTGCGATGGACTGCTCGACGAACTGTTGGAAACAGTCATTCCCAACCTTGAGCGCTTCCCTGGCATGGGCCGACCGTTCATGCTTCGGCAACCGCGCTCAGTCGAGACCACCAATGCCTTGGCGACGCTACACGCAAAGTTGTTGGCGCTAACCACGGACCCGGAGGCACTGCGCGAAGACGTGCTCAAGGATTACCTGCTGCTCTACGCGCGGATCGGCGGCGCAATTTACCTCCTCGCCATCAGGCACCAGCGACAGCTTTCATTTGATTTCGAAGGACACTGGAGTTGATGCCGCTCGACGGGCGGCGAAACGCTTCTCGACGTCCACGTCTGAGGCTTGCTGGCCAGACGTGATTTCAGCGAGAACCTTGTCGATCTTTGCACGCCGACCGTTAGAGTCGCTGACTTCCTACCACGCCTCTCTGACCAGCACCGACCTACGCCGCCTCGAGCGCACGCATCACCGCCTTGGGCTCCTTGGCAATGATATTCAGCAAGACCAATGTCGCTCCTCGCGGCGTGCGGTCTCCGCGTTCCCAGTGGCGCAGCGTCCCCACACTGATGGCAAATTTTGCTGCGAACTGCTCCTGGGTCAAGCCCGTACGGCGGCGGACTTCCTTCACATCGACTGCCGGAGGAACGTGGAGCTTCACACCCGCCTGTTTGCTCTCGGGGGCGGGTTGAGGTCGGGAGTGGATCGGCGTGATTATTCGCGGTAGC
>JBMSQB010000142.1:0-5822 GCA_049423065.1 Burkholderiaceae bacterium | reverse complement strand
AACACAATCTTGTCAGCCCACTTGATAAGCGTGACGATAGTGTCCACTTCAATTCATAGTGGACACGTGTCCACCAGTTTGGCGTGGACACGTGTACACCATCGAGGATATTGCCCGCTGTGACGAGGCTAAGCGATCACGATCTGTCAGCGAGGCTGCCAGCGATGCGGCAGCAGCTCTGCGATGGCCGACATCTTGTGTGTCGGCAGGCGCTGCAGCACGTCTTTCATGTAGGCGTAGGGATCGTGGCCATTGAGGCGGGCCGAATTCACGAGTGTCATCACGGCCGCCGCTCGTTGTCCGGCACGCAGGCTGCCGGCGAACAACCAATTGTGTTTTCCAACCGCAATCGGACGGATTTGCCCTTCAAGGTGATTGTTGTCGACGGGCAGACGCCCGTCCTCAAGGAAGCGCGCGAGCGCATCCCATCGCCGAAGACTGTATTCGAGCGCCTTGGCCGTTGCCGAACCATCGGGCACCTGGCTGCGCTGGAGAATCATCCACTCTCGAAGCGCTTCCATGAGTGGCCGACTATGGCGCTCACGAATCTGGTGACGCACCTCGCAATCGGCATCGACCACCGTGCGCTCGACGTCGTAGATGCGCCCGATGTACTCGAGCGCTTTGGCCGCGATCGGACTGCCGCCGCTTTGGTGCAGATCGAAGAACTTTCGCCGCGCATGCGCCAGGCAACCCAACTCGACAACGCCGCCACCGCGCAGCACCGCGTTGTAGCCGGCGTAGTCATCAACCATGAGATGACCACGCCACCCCTCGAGGAACGCACTGGCGTGTTTGCCGGCGCGCGACTCGCAGAAGTCGTAGATCACCGCGCGCAGCGGCTCGAACCGACCCGCGGCATACGCCCAGAGATACGCCCGGTGCGTTTTGCCCGCGCCGGGCTTGAGCATCTGCACCGGCGTTTCGTCCGCATGCAGCACCGGGCAGGCCAGCACCTCGGCACGCAGCGCATCGACCAGCGGCTGCAACTGAACGCCACATTGCCCCACCCACTGCGCGAGCGTGGACCGGGCGATGGCCACCCCCGCCCTGGCAAAGATGTTCTCCTGGCGTGCCAGCGGCAGATGGTCCGCGTATTTCGCCACCAGCACCTGCGCGAGCAGCCCCTCGGTGGGGATGCCTTTATCGATCACGTGCGCGGGTACCGGTGCCTGCACCAGCGTCTGGCAACAGCGGCACACCCACTTGCCGCGAACATGGCGCTCAACCGTGAAGCTGCCGGGCGTGTAATCAAGCTTCTCGGTGATGTCTTCGCCGATACGCTGCATGGGCACCCCACATCCGGCGTGAGCGCACAGCGTGGAGTCCGGCTCATGCCGGAACTCGGTACGGGGCAGATCAGGCGGCAGGGGCGCACGACGCGGTTTGCGTTGCGTGCGGGGTTTGCCTTCACCAGCGCCATCCCGGAGATCGTCAAGTTCTGCCTCGATGCCGGCAATGTCGGCATCAATGGTTTCGTCAAGCAGACTGAGTTGGTCGGCGTTGAGCCCCTCGCGGCTACGCCCAAACTTCCAGCGCTTGAGCACCGCCATCTCATGGGTGAGCATGATGATGCGGTCTTCTTTCCAGCGGATCAGTTGGTCTTTGGCCTGAATCGTGCGATCGCGTTCGGCGATTTCAGCATGGCACTGGGCAACGATACTGGAGAACTCGGAGATTTGTTTCTGATTATCAGAAACCTGATTCAACAACCGGCGGGCGAAATCGCGCAATTGCGATTCACCCATCCTCTCGATTGAATCAATATTCGACATGCGATCATTATAATGTCTCGATTAATAAATGTCGACAATAAAAAAGCCAATATTCGAACAGTCGTTTCAAATAATGGATATTATTCCTGTATTCCCTATTTTCTGCCAAGGCAATCCGATCGTGAGAGCAGAAAGTTGGCTGGAATTGATTTGAACGGTCGATTCAACCGAGTTTGTCCAAACAAACCGTCCGCGATTCAAGCGCCGAGCAGCAAGCCAAATACCAATACCATCGTGAACGAGAATCTTTATTCGATCGCAGCGACGGTTGGCAAAGACATAAGCATGATGCGGGTGCGCAGAGCCAAATACGCGCACTACGCGGATCAGCACGGTATCGGGGCCGGCCCGCATATCGAGCGGGGCGGTTGCCATCCAGACCGAGTCGACTCGAATCATTTGAAGAGCGCGCGTACAAACTCGGCGCACTCGATGCTTGATCCGGAAACCAAGACCCGAAACTCGCCCCGCTGCATAACGAGCTCGACTTTAGAGGTCGGCGTGGTCATCTCGCGAACTTCGGATTCGAGTTGTATAAACTCGGGCCGATCGCTCAACGAACCATCTGCGGGAATCCCTCTGCGGTTGCGTGCAATATCCCGAAATTCCGAAACCCAGCGACGTAAGAGATTAGCATTGACACCGTTTGCGAGGGCAACGCTTGCGGTTGATACACCAGGCGCCTCGCAGGCATTGACCAATTCGCGCTTAAATTCGTTTGAGTACCGGCCACGCCGCCTCTTGGCGGGCAATTTCACGTCCGAAGCTTTCATCTTTCCATCCAGAATCTAGAAAAACTCGATCCTGTATGGATAAAAATGAATTCTCAATGTGTGTTCACGGGACGCTTACCGATAAGCGGCCATGTTCTCGCGTTTGTCGACCGCGAGCACAAGCACGGTGAGGACTTCATCCTCAACCTGATACACCAGCCGATACCCCTGTTTCCGCAACTTGATTTTGTAGCAGTCCCTCAGTGATCCGTTGAGTTCAGCACCCGGCACGCGCGGCTCGATGAGCCGCTTCTTGAGCAACTTGCGAAGAACGATCTTGACGCTGCCATCAAGCGCATTCCACTCAGCGAGCGCTTCCGGCAGGAATTTGAGTCGGTACACCACTGCCGGCGGCCTAGATCTCGTCAATATTGACCTCGACAGCGGTGTCTTTACGAGCTAGACGCTCACGCGCCAGGGCCACCAAGTCGCGATCACCCATCTCCTCGATCATCGCTTCGAAAAGCCGGGGGGTCACCATGTAAAAGGCGGGGCGATTGTGATTCAGCACCGCTACCGGCCTCTCGCCTGCGTTGCGCAACACCTCGGCCGGATTCTTCTTGAAAGAGGACATGCTGATTGAAAGATCGGCGTAAATGACATCCATGAGCGGCTCCGAGCACCAGAGAATTAAGCTCTGAAATTAGCGCTATTTACAGCCCTAGTCAATCGCGGTGATCGCTGTGCTCTTCGGTGGGTCAAAGGAGCTGGGACGTGGCAAAACATCTAATTGATGGAATCGAGATTGAGGCCGGCTCGGGCAACCTATCCGCCGACCTCGACTTGCCCAACCCGGACAAGCTCAAGATCAAGTCGGGTCTTGTAATTGAAATCACTCGGGCAGTGCGTCGCCTGGGGCTCACCCAACAGGAAGCCGGCCGGCGCATGGGGCTTTCGCATCGGGTGGACCAGGGGCATGCGGCTACTCCTCACACAATTCGGAGTGCGTGCCTGCCCGTAGAAATGACTCAGACCGTCAACTTGGCGGAGACCAAGCGATTGATGCTTAAACCTTGCTCGGCTGCTTCGGTGGCCAGTGCGCGGTGTACCGACGAAGGAATACGCACCATGAAGCGACCGCTGAATTTCTTTTCAGCCAGTGCCTCAGGTACTGGCTCGCCCGCGGCCTTCATATCGGTCACCGCATCGGCCACCACCCGGCGAATGCCCGAGAGGGCTTTTTCGGGCGTGGGCGCGAGCCAGGACAGCGAGGGAAATTCCGCACAAAGCCCAACGTGCTCGTTGTCCTCGGCAGACCAAGTAACCCGGTAGGTGTAGTGATTGATGTTCATGCCTATGCTCCTAGACGCTCGATGGCCAGCAGCACTTGCCGGACCTGATAAGCCTCGCCCAACCACGGTGTTTTGTAGACGGCGTGACTGCTGCCGCTTTGCCTGGGTTTTCCAAAATGCGCCTCGCACACCTTCTGAAGATCGGCAAAGCGCACGTTCGTGGGCGCTTTGCGCATTTGTTCAAGGATTTTTTTGGTCCCAGTCATCCGCCAATGGTATCAATATAGATACCATATGGCAACGCGCATGAATGCTCGTGCCAAAGATTGCTCGAGCGTCTATACCGATATCGCGCGAGCGTACGCAGAGCAGGTGGTGACCGGAGAAATCCTGCTCGCCCGAGAGCTTGCGCGCGCGGATGTCTTCCTCGACCTTGTAGATTGCGCCGATCCGATCCAGCGCCTCATTGGCCAGCACCGGCTCGGCCGCCCGGGCGTTGAAGAACTCCCGCCTGCAATACGCCCAGCATTGCGCGTGCTTGAGTGCCTCGGTGTATGGCCAGCCGACGCAAATGCCAATTTCCGAAGACTGCCTCCTGGGGCAGCCCACCGTCCGGACAGCGTCAGTACACGGTTTTTCGTCGGCCAGCCTCGGACCGCTTGCGTACGGCTGGTGACGATAACGGTGCCGATTGACCATGCGGTGAATGACACCCACAATCGCCGCATGAAACGCGGTGATAAGCCTTATGTCTGGCAGCAGGATGATTGGCCGCACTGGGTCTATGACAGCCGGCGGCTGGCGCCTTTGCTTGCCCAGGTGCACCGGGCGCGGGGTCTTCTGCTTGGGCGTATGCACGATCTAGGTCTTGATTTACGGGACGAGGCAACGCTGCGCGTACTGACCGAAGACGTACTCAAAACCAGCGAGATCGAGGGCGAGCGGCTCAACGCCGACTCCGTCCGCTCGTCGATTGCACGCAGGTTGGGGGTCAACATCGGTGCGCTGGCGCCGGCAGACCGGCAGGTGGACGGTGTGGTGGACATGGTGCTCGATGCGACCCAACGCCACCATGAGCGCCTCACCGCTGAGCGCCTGTTCGGCTGGCATGCGGCGCTGTTTCCGACCGGCTATAGCGGCCTGACCAGGATCCGGGTAGGCCGGTGGCGCGACGATGCGCAAGGCCCCATGCAGGTCGTCTCAGGACCCATCCATCGACAGAAGGTTCACTACGAAGCACCGCCAGCGCCTGCGCTGGAAGCCGAAATGATGGATTTCCTGAACTGGTTCAACGGCGATCAGCACGACGACCCGGTGATCAAGGCGGGTCTTGCGCATCTCTGGTTCGTGACCGTTCACCCCTTTGAAGACGGCAACGGCCGTATCGCGCGCGCGGTGGGCGACATGGCGCTGGCCCGCGCAGACCGCTCGGCGCAGCGCTACTTCAGCTTGTCTGCGCAGATCCAGCGCGAACGCAACGACTACTACAACCGCCTCGAAGCCACGCAGAAGGGCGGTCTGGACGTGACCGATTGGCTGGAGTGGTTCCTGGCCTGTCTGCTCAGGGCCATTCAAGGTTCAGACGCAACGCTGGCCTCAGTGCTGACCAAGGCGAGATTCTGGCAGCACTGGGCCGGCACGCCGATGAACGACCGGCAAGTCAAGCTGCTCAACAGGTTGCTCGACGGCTTTGACGGCAAACTGACCAGCAGCAAGTGGGCGGCCATTGGAAAGTGCTCGCAGGACACGGCGCTGCGCGACATCACCGAACTGCTGGAGCGCGGCGTGCTCAAGAGATCCGACGCAAGCGGTCGCAGCACCAGTTACGAGTTGGGACACTGAGCGGGCGGGGTTGTCGTTCGAGAGACATCGCGATCTCGCGCAACCGGTAGCACGTGCACGGTGTTCGCCGCAACGGCTACTTGACGATTCCAAGGAAAACCGCAAGCGAGCGCTCGACTTCAACGAGCGTGCTGGGCTCGATTTGGCCAATGGCGGGACCGACCTTATCGCGTTTGACGGTAAGCGCTTTGTCGATCATG
>JBMSQB010000141.1:0-5860 GCA_049423065.1 Burkholderiaceae bacterium | reverse complement strand
ATCGCCACCACCTTCACGCTGATCGCGGTGTTTCTGCCAACCGCTTTCATGAGCGGCATTGCAGGCAAATTTTTCAAGCAGTTCGGCTGGACTGCGTCGCTTGCGGTGTTTGCATCCCTCGTGGTGGCCCGCATGCTGACCCCCATGATGGCCGCTTACCTGCTGCGACCCATGGTGGCCCAAGGCAACGAGCACGAGCCGCGCTGGATTCGCGGCTACCTCGCCACCGCCCAGTGGTGCCTGCGTCACAAGTTCCTTACGCTCGCAGGCTCCCTCGCATTTTTTGCGGGCTCCATTGCGCTGATTCCGCTCCTTCCGAAAGGGTTCCTGCCGGCGGATGACAACTCGCAGACGCAGGTCACGATCGAATTGCAACCCGGCTCAACGCTCGCCCAGACGCTGGCCGTTGCCGAGGAAGCGCGCACGCGTCTGGTGAACCGTATCCCCGAGGTGAGGAGCATCTACACCACCGTCGGTGCAGGTTCGGCAGGGGCCGATCCGTTTGCGGCGGGCGCGCTCCCGGAAGTGCGGCGCGCCACCCTTACCATTCAACTCAAGCCCCGGGGTGAGCGCGAACGCAAGCAACCCATCGAGGCCCGGATCCGCGCTGAAGTCGAAACGCTGCCCGGCGTTCGGCTCAAGGTCGGACTGGGGAGTTCAGGCGAAAAATATGTGCTGGTGCTGAGTTCGGGAGACGCCAATGCACTCCAGGCTGCCGCGCAGCAGGTTGAACGCGACCTGCGCACCATTCCCGGCCTGGGTAGCGTGGTCTCGAGCGCGAGCGTGGTTCGTCCAGAGATTCGGGTTCGTACCGACTTCTCCCGCGCAGCAGATCTGGGCGTGACCAGCGCAGCCATCGGCGAAACGCTTCGCATCGCCACGCTGGGAGACTACGACGCCGCGCTTCCCAAGCTGAATCTTCCTGAAAGACAGGTGCCCATCGTGGTGCGGCTCGATGACCAGGCCCGCAGCGATCTGTCGCTTCTTGAGCGGCTCACCGTTCCGGGCGCAGCCGGGCCAGTGATGTTGTCACAGGTGGCCAGTGTCGAACTGACCGGCGGGCCTGCTGTGATCGATCGCTATGACCGCTCGCGCAACGTAAGCTTTGAAATCGAACTGTCCGGGGTACCGCTGGGCGAGGTGACCGCAGCCGTTCAGAAGCTGCCCGCCATCGTGTCGCTGCCTGCCGGTGTACGGATGGTTGAAGTGGGCGACGCAGAAGTGATGGGCGAACTGTTCGCGAGTTTCGGGCTTGCAATGCTCACCGGTCTGCTCTGCATTTACGCGGTGCTGGTACTGCTGTTCCGAGACTTCCTGCATCCGGTCACCATCCTGGCGGCGCTGCCGCTTTCGCTGGGCGGTGCCTTCGTGGGACTGCTGGTGGCCAATCAGAGCTTCTCCATGCCTTCACTCATCGGTCTCATCATGCTGATGGGCATTGCCACCAAGAATTCGATCCTGCTGGTCGAGTATGCGATTGTCGCGCGACGCGGTAACGACGGCACAGACGGGCGCCCCGCGTTTGCGCCCATGTCGCGCGCCGAGGCACTGATCGATGCCTGCCGAAAGCGGGCACGTCCGATCGTGATGACCACCATCGCCATGGGCGCGGGCATGTTGCCGATCGCGATGCAGTGGGGAAGCGGAGACGGCAGCTTCCGGTCTCCCATGGCAATCGCCGTGATCGGTGGCCTCATTACCTCCACGGTGCTGAGCCTGCTGGTCATACCGGTGGTGTTCCTGCTGATCGACGATTTCTCACAGCGGATCGCGCGCTGGTTCGGGCGTGCGCCGGCCCCGCTGGCCACCCGATCGCCGAGCGTTTCCTGATCCATGCTTGCACTCAAGCTCGCGCTGGTCGCGCTCAGCATGCTGTCGGCCACCTGGGCGGCCCGGCGGTTCGGTCATCGCGCCGGGGGCCTGATCGCTGGCTTTCCGCTGATCATGGCGCCACTGATCGGGCTGCTGCTGATCGATCTTCCCGGTTCGCGTGTGGCCGAAATCTGCTGGACAACGCTCGCCAACTTCACTGCCTGCGTCGGGTTCATCGTGGCCATGGGGCTCGCGGTGATTCGGTTCAACTGGTGGCAGTCGATCCTGATCGCAAGCGCGGCCTTCTTCGCACTCACGGCGATGACGTTTCTGCTGCCTGTCCCACGCTACCTCACGGTCGGACTCGGACTGCTGGCGATCGGCATCGGTCCGTGGCTGATTCCGGCAGGCCGCCCGCCCGAGGGCGGCGTCAGGGTGCCGCCGATGGAACTGTTTTTCCGTCTGGGCGCAGCCCTCGCCATGGCCGCGAGCGTGCTGCTTCTGGCTGCAGACACCCCGCCGCTGGTGAGCGCGATGCTGCTGACCTACCCCATCAACGGATCGGTGCTGCCAGCCTTTACCCGCGCACTGTATGGCGGACCGGCCGCTCGCAGCGTGCTGACCGGATTTGGCATCGGCCTGCGCGGCGTGGGTCTCTTTCTGTTTGCCACCGCCCTGGGCCTGGAGACATTCGAGAGCCGCTGGCTGGGATACGCGATTGGTGTAGGCTGCGCCGTAGCGTACGCCTTGTGGCTATGGCGCGCCGGACGGCGCTGAACAACCCTGAACAGGAAACACCCTGATGGATACCCCCCGCCGGTCTGTCATCGTGACAATGCTCGCCTGCACACTCGCGCTCACGCCGTTTGCGGCCACAGCCCAGGATCAAGTGTTGAAGCCGGCCGCCCCATGGCCGACCGTGAGTTCGACGGTCAGCGCGGCAATCGAACGGCTGATGGCCGATCCCCGGGTCAAACGGGCGATGGACTTCCTTCGCGAGGACGACTCGCGTGCGATCCAGGAAATGATCACGCTCACAGAAATTCCTGCGCCAACTTTCGAGGAAGGCCCCAAGGCGAAGGAGTTTCTGAACCTCGCCCGCGCAAGTGGCCTCAAGGACACCCGGCTCGACAAAACGGGAAACGCCATTGCGATGCGGCCGGGACGCGGCAACGGTCCGCTCATCGTGCTCGATGCACACCTGGACACGGTGTTTCCATTGGGTACCGATGTCAAGGTGAAGTTTCGTGACGGCCGCTATTACGGTCCGGGGATCACCGACGATACCCGCGGGCTCGCGGTCATGCTGTCGATCGCGCGGGCCCTGGAGGCTGCGGGCATCCGGACCGTTGCCGATCTGATGCTCACCGGCACCTGCGGGGAGGAAGGCAACGGCGATCTGTTCGGGGTGAAGGGATTGGTGCGCGACACCCCCAACATCGCCGCTTTCATCGGATTCGAGCCACTGCCGGTTGGCGCGATTTCCATCCAGAACACCGCATCGATCCGCTACGAGGTTCGCTACACGGCTCCCGGGGGACACAGCTTTGCGGCCTTCGGCGATGTGCCGAGTGCCATCCATGCCGCCGGGCGCGCGATCGCCGCAATCAGCGATATTCGGCCCCCTTCCGAGCCGCGAACCACCTTCACCGTGGGCATCGTCGCGGGAGGGCGGTCGGTGAACACCATCGCGCCGGAGGCAAAGATGGAAATCGATATGCGCTCGAACGGCATGACCGAGTTGCGCGCACTCGAGCGCCAGGTGCTTGACATGGTGCAGAAGGCTGCCGACGACGAGAACCGTCGCTGGAATCTCACGTCGCTGCAGGTGACCACCAAAAAAATCGGCGAGCGCCCTGGCGGCATCACGCCACCCGATTCACCCATCATCCAGGCTTCACTGGCCGCCATCCGCGCCACCGGCAACAAGGAACTCGCCATGGTGGGCATCAGCACCAATGCCGGCGTTCCAATCGCCGCCGGCATCCCCACGGTGGTGCTGGCCCCCGGCGGCAAGATGTACGGCTTTCACGCGCTCACGGAAGCAATCGACCCGACCGGTACCTGGCAAGGCGCACAGACTGCGCTGCTCACCATTCTGGCCATTGCCGGCGTGGACGGGCTGACCGAACCGCTCGTTGCCAGGCGCTGACCGCGCGCAGCCCGGGTCAGGCGACCGACGCGGCGCCTCGCGCGCGGGACAGCACCCACTCCGGGGACGCGTCCGCTCCTTCCCCTGCCCACACCACGAATTCGTCCGGGCGCACCAGGACCAGCGTTGCGCCATACGCATCCCGTGCGCTCGAGGACGCGTCGCGAATCACCGACAGTGGCACTCCACTCTGGGATGCAGCCGTTTCTGCCGAGCGGATCCAATGTCCGATCAACCCGGCTTGCTGCGGATCGTCTGATTCCCCCAGGACCATGAGCGAGTAGCCAGGCCCGAGTTTCTCGAACAGGTTCCCGCCGTCGGCTGCCAATTGCGGCGCAAGGTGGTGTCCTGGCCGCGCGGTGAACTGGTGCGTACCGGCAGCGCTGCAGCGCCCGCCGGGCGGGCCGAAGACGATGGGTGAACCTTCGTAGTGCGGCTCGAAGCCCTGAATTTCCGCCGGGCTGCCCGCTGCGCGAGCCGCCCAGGCCGCATCGAAATCCGCCCGATCCCGAACCGGATCGTGGTCGTGGAGAAACTGGCGATCGACTTCGATGAAGTTGCGAATGAAGTCGCGCGCGGTGGATTCGAACACCGGACGCCGTTCAAGATCGTAGGAGTCAAGTAGCTCTGGACCGGCCCAGCCATCGAGCACAGCAGCCAGCTTCCAGCCCAGGTTCCGGGCATCCTCGAAACCGGTGTTGATGCCGTAACCGCCATACGGTGGATGGCTGTGTGCCGCATCGCCGGCAAGCAGTACCCGACCCGCGCGATACCGGTTGGCCACCTCGAAACGAAGGTCCCAGAAGCCGATGTGATCGAAGCTGCAGTCGAACGACGCGCCGACTACTGATTCCAGATACTGGTGGAAATTGAAATTGTCTCGGGTGGTACCGGCCGGGACCGGGGAATGAAAGAACCAGGTCTCGCCGGTGTCGACACGCCCGAAAAATTGCCAGTAGCCTTTCAACTCGGGGTGCAGGACGTTGAAGAACGATTTTCCGCGGTAGCGGGCAATCAGACCGTTCAAGGACTTCGATCGGAACACGAGCAGTACCATCCGGGTTTCATGGTCATCGCGTGTCTGGGTGATGCCCGCGCGCTCCCGCACCACCGAACGGGCGCCGTCACACCCGACGACCCAGGGCGCCTCCAGCGTTTGCCGCATACCGTCACCCGATTCGATGTCGACCCTGACGCCAGCCTCGTGCTGCACGAGGTCGCGCACTGTCCAGCCGGTGAGGAGCGTGATCTCGGGCAACTGCGCAGCGCGCGCGCGCAGGACTGCTTCGGTGGCGTACTGCGGCAGCCGGGTGTTGTCGCATGCGTAGTAGGGGCGGACGATCACCCGCTGATACCAGTCGTAATGCCAGTCCGAAAGCAAGGTGCCGTAGGCGGTCAGGCCGCCGATGCCGAACGACACCGGGATGGGCGACGCATCACGGATCGCCTGCTCCACACCCCAGGCCCGAAAATGCTCCATCGTGCGCTGCGTGAGGTTCTGGCCCTTTGGAATCGGCGGAATGTTCACATGGCGTTCGACGACGGTGCTGCGTACGCCTCGCAAGGCGAGTTCGATTGCGAGACCGATACCCACCGGACCACCGCCGGCGATCAGTACCTGAGAGGGCTTCGTTGGAGGTGAATTCATGATCGACACGAGCAAGCGATTGCAATCCGCGGATGGTATCGCAGACCGTCACCTCATGAGCCTTGTGCGCGCCACCCTGAGTCAGGCACACTCGCGCGTCCCGTGCACCGAGCGCGGCCTTTCCCGACCTCCCCCACATTCGGCGCCCCCCAACATGTCAAGCCTGAAACCGAAGCGGCTCAGAAGCCTGGTCTCCATCCTGGTGGTCGCGCTCTGCACCACCAGTTGCCATGTCTTCGACGGCGACC
>JBMSQB010000140.1:0-6029 GCA_049423065.1 Burkholderiaceae bacterium | reverse complement strand
CACGCGCAGCCCCAGCCAACGCCCGCAGCCACCGGCGCCGCAAAAGCCGTCGTCCGCGTCCAGCGCCACGTGCACCGCGTGAAATCGCGCCGCATGCCCGAATCGGCGGTTTACGTCCTGGAAAAAATGGCCCACGGCTACAAGCGCCTCGGACGCGCCTGGGGCGCAGGCTTCTACGACTATCCCGGCGACGGGCCCAAGACGCTCTGGAGCGGACTCGGCGTCTTCGCCCGAGGCGCGAAGCGCCAGCCCTCGCATGACGACATCCGCGAGCGGCTCCTTTACATCCAGGCGCTCGAAACCATCCGCTGCCTGGACGAAGGCGTACTCGAATCGGTTCGTGATGCCAACATCGGCTCGATTTTCGGCTGGGGCTTCCCGGCCTGGGCGGGCGGTAGCCTCCAGTTCGTCAACCATGTGGGGCTTGCGCGTTTCACCGCACGCGCTCAGGAACTCGCTGCGCTCTACGGCGACCGCTTCCAGCCGCCCGAGTCGCTCATTGCACGCGCCCGCGACAGCCGAACCTACTGACCGGCATTGCAACCGCGCCTCTGAGGACCATCCGCCATGGTAAGACCCGCCCAGCAGCTCCATGAGTGGCGCGAACCCGCACCGCTTCGCCCTGCCGCCACCATTCTTCTGCTGCGCGATGCCTCGCCTGGCATCGAAGTGCTGATGACGCGACGCTCACTCAAGGCGAGCTTTGCGCCCGGCGCCTACGTATTCCCGGGCGGCGCGCTCGACCCGGCGGACCAATCTCCGGCGGCGCGCGCGGTCAGCCGCAGCCGGCCTGACCAGCATGACGAGATCCTCGGCTATGCCACCGCCGCAGTACGCGAGGCCTTCGAGGAACTCGGCATCCTGCTCGCCAATCAGGCCGACGGCGAGCCGGTCCCCGCTGCCGCCGCAGCTCGCCTTGACCGCGCCCATGACGGCGAACTCATTTCGCAACTCGCCGCGCACAACTGGACGCTCGCGCTCGACGATGTCTGGTGGTTCAGTCACTGGATTGCCGACCGCGACATTCCCCGCCGCTTTGATGCCCGGTTCTTCATTGCGCGCATGCCGGATGGCCAGCATCCGTCAGCCGACGGCAACGAGCAGTTCGAACCCACCTGGGTCGCCCCGGCCGACGCGTTGGCGCGCCACGAGCGTGGCGATTTCGAGATGATCTTTCCGACCATTCGCACCCTGCGGCAGCTGTCCCGCTTCGGGTCGGTCGCACAGGCGATCGATCATTGCCGACATCAGGCCGCGGTGTGGACCAGTTCACCGCGTGCCGGGCTGATGGATGGCCGCATCGAGCGCTTCTGCGAAGACGAGCCTCCTTATGGTGAACTGGAGCTGGTGGTGCCCGATGGTCGGCCACTGCACAGCCTGGATTGGCAGCACGAACACCCGGTACAGCTGCTGAAGAATGTCTGGCGCCTCACCGCACCCAATCCCGGTCGGATGACTGGCCCGGGCACCAACTGCTACATCATCGGCGGACCAGGGGAATACCTGGTGGTTGACCCGGGCCCGGAAGACTTTGCGCACGTGGCCCGAATCCATGCCCTGGTCGGAAAGGACCTGAAGGCCATTTTCTGCACGCATGCCCACCAGGATCACGTGCCGGGAGCGGCCATTTTGCAGTCACTCACCGGGGCGCCCACGTTCGGCCGCCCCACCGGTCCCGATTTTGCGCCCGAGTGGAAGTGGACCCCAGACCGTACGCTGCACGACGGCGACCGCATCACCGTGGGCAACACCACACTCAGGGTGATTCACACCCCGGGGCACACCGAGCATCACCTGTGTCTGCTGCTGGAAGAAGACGAGCTGCTGCTGTCGGGCGACCATATCCTGAACGGCTCAACCACGGTGATCACGCCGCCCGATGGCAACATGCGCGACTATCTTTCGTCGCTCGAGCGTTTGAAAGCTGAGCGCTTCGACACGATTCTGCCCGCGCACGGGCATGTGCTGGGCCGCGCCAAGCTCGAGATCGACCGCCTGATTGCGCACCGCATGAAGCGCGAGAGCAAGGTGTTCGCCGCGCTTCATGCGCACCCGCGGGGCACGCTCGATGATCTGGTCGCGATCGCCTACGACGATACGCCAAAGGTTCTCTGGGGCGCAGCCAAGCGATCGCTGCTCGCGCATCTGCTCAAGTTGCGGGAGGACGGCCGGGCGGAACAAACCGACGACAGCCGCTGGTACCCCCGCGATTGAAGCGGTGCGGCGCAGCCAGTCGGCACAGCGCCCACCCCCTTTGCGGGGACGTGGGCGCCAACCCGGGAAACGGTTAACCCGCGGGCTGCTGAGGTGCCGCAGCGGCGGCAGCATCGTCTGCTGCAGCGGCTTTCATTGACAGGCGCAGACGGCCTTTGTCATCGGCCTCGATCACCTTGACGCGCACAACCTGGCCTTCCTTCACATAGTCGGAGACCTGGTTGACCCGCTCATTGGCGATCTGTGACACATGGAGCAGACCGTCACGCCCCGGCATCACCTGGACGATGGCACCGAAATCGAGAATCTTGAGGACAGTGCCCTCATAGATACGACCGATTTCGACTTCCGCCGTGAGATCTTCGATCATCTTGCGCGCGCGAGCCGCGGCTGCTCCATCGACGGCCGCGATCGTGATGGCGCCGTCGTCCTGGATGTCGATCTGCGTGCCGGTGGTTTCGGTGATCTGACGGATGGTGGCACCACCCTTGCCGATCACGTCGCGAATCCGCTCGGGGTTGATCTTCATGGTGTACATGCGGGGCGCGAAGTCGGACAGCTCGGTACGCGCACCGCCCATGGCCTCGCGCATCTTGCCGAGGATGTGAAGCCGGCCATCACGCGCCTGCGCAAGCGCCACCTGCATGATCTCGCGGGTGATGCCCTGGATCTTGATGTCCATCTGGAGCGCGGTCACACCGGTTTCGGTACCCGCCACTTTGAAGTCCATGTCGCCGAGGTGATCTTCGTCGCCCAGGATATCGGTGAGCACAGCAAACCGCCCGCCCTCCTTGATGAGACCCATGGCAACGCCGGCCACATGCGCCTTGACCGGCACGCCTGCATCCATCAGTGCAAGGCAGCCGCCGCACACCGACGCCATGGAAGACGAACCATTTGACTCGGTGATCTCGGAGACCACCCGAAGCGAGTAAGCAAAATCTGCGGCGGACGGCAGAAGCGGGCGAATGGCTCGCTTGGCAAGGTTGCCGTGACCGATCTCGCGGCGCTTGGGCGAGCCCATGCGGCCCGTTTCACCGGTGGCAAACGGCGGCATGTTGTAGTTGAACATGAAGCGTTCGCGATACTCGCCGGTGATGGCATCGATGATCTGCTCATCGCGCGAGGTACCAAGCGTGGCAGCAACCATCGCCTGGGTTTCACCGCGAGTGAAGAGCGCCGAACCGTGTACCCGCGGCAGAACGCTGGTGCGGATGGCGATTGGGCGCACGGTGCGGGTGTCGCGCCCGTCGATACGTGGTTGCCCCGACAGGATTTGCCCGCGAACGATTTTCGATTCGAGGTCAAACAGAATGTTGGAGACCGTGTTGCCATCGGGAGCCGACGTGCCCGAGGCGGCGGCCTGGTCGGCGAGCGCCGCTGCCACCTTGCTGCTGACCTCGCGAAGCTGCGTGGTCCGCTGCTGTTTGTTGCGCACCTGATAGGCTGCACGCAGATCGGCTTCAGCCAGCTCGGCGATGCGCGCAACCAGTGCCTGATCGCGTTCCGGGGCCTTCCAGTCCCACTCGGGTTTGCCCGCCATTTCCACCAGTTCGTTGATGGCATCGATCACGGTCTGCATCTGCTCGTGACCGAAAACGACGGCCCCCAGCATCACGTCTTCGGGCAGTTCATGCGCCTCGGACTCGACCATCAGGACCGCAGCGTCGGTACCCGCAACAACCAGATCGAGCCTGGAACGCGCCATATCGGCGGCGCTCGGGTTCAGGCGGTACTCGCCGTCGATCCAGCCCACGCGAGCCGCGCCGATCGGACCGTTGAAAGGGATACCGGAAATGGCCAGCGCAGCGGAGGCACCGATCATCGCGGGAATGTCGCTGTCGACTTCAGGGTTCTGCGAGACCACCTGAAGGGCCACCTGAACCTCGTTGTAGAAGCCGTCCGGAAAGAGCGGGCGCAGCGGCCGGTCGGTCAGGCGTGCCACCAGCGTTTCACGCTCCGTGGGACGGCCCTCGCGCTTGAAGAAGCCCCCCGGAATGCGGCCGGCAGCGTAGAACTTTTCGATGTAGTCGACGGTGAGGGGAAAGAAATCCTGGCCTGGCTTCGCGCTGCGAGCGGCCACCACCGTGGCGAGCACTACCGTGTCATCCACGTTCACCATCACGGCGCCAGTGGCCTGACGGGCGATCTCACCGGTTTCGATGGTGACGGTGTTGCCACCCCACTGAAAGGTCTTCTTTGCGATTTCGAACACTGTGTTTTCCTTGTCTGTCGCAGCGCTCAGTGCGCCGCAGAAACGAAAAACCCGCAAGGATCACTTGCGGGTTTTCGCGGGCGTCAGCCGCGCAGGCCGAGCCGGCCGATCAAGGCCTTGTACGACTCCGGGCTCTTGCCTTTGAGGTAGTCGAGCAGCTTGCGGCGGCGGCTCACCATACGGAGCAGTCCGCGCCGTGAGTGATGGTCTTTGACGTGAGCCTTGAAATGCTCGGTGAGCTCGTTGATGCGGGCGGTCAGCAGTGCCACCTGCACCTCGGGCGATCCGGTGTCGGCTTTGTCACGCTGAAAATCGGAAACAATCTTTGCTTTGTCGATGCTGGCAACTGCCATGATGCAACCCCTGTTGAGCGCCATGAAGGCACATGCGTCAGAAACGCGACTTGCGGACACCGCCGGGTGCGGGCCGTGCTTGACTGCTGCCGTGCTGAACCGCTTGTTGCACTGCTGCAGAACCTGTGGATTTTATACGAACGCGAAGAATCGACCAAACGGCCACGCAAGGCCGCAGCCATACCGGCCGCTGCGGTGGTCTGCCGCAGGCGTGCGACTAGAGGTCTGGCTTCCAGCTGCCGTCGATGTCACCCAGCATCACGCCGATCCAGTTCGCGGGCGCCGCGTCCACAGCATCCTCGGGCGGCTCGCTCCAGGCGACGGATTTGCGGGACAGCCCCGCCAGTTCGGCGCGCTCGGGCACGAACAGCCAGCGCGACCGCCCTCCCCCGTGCCCGGGATCTACGACGGCGCCCAGCAGCGACTCGGCATCGACGCGATCAATCACGCCGTTGCCATCGATATCGGCCGCGATCAGCTGGAACGGGTCAGCGTCAGCTGACTCGGCTGCATCGTCGGATCTGGCGCCGAGCTTTCGCCCATGAGCGAGTTTAAGCGCCGCCAGCACGTCGGCCGCACCGACTGCGGAACGCTCAGAATCAACCACCTGCGCCGACGCCCGGACTGCGAAACGATGGAAATCAATGCCCTCCACCTCGAACCGGTCTGCGTCCGCCATTTCTGTCAACACTGCAGCCGCGTTGGCGCCTGGGGCCAGACCGACACCCGTGTCGACCTCGGCATCGCTGGCAGCATCCGGCCTGGACGCATCGCCCGCGAGTTTTTTCGACCAGTGCATCAGCCTGCCGGCGACCATCTTGGCAGTCTCGTCAACGCCAATGCTGCGCGTGATGATTTCGGGCTGCCCGGCAGCGTCGGCAACCGACATCCTGAAGGACACCTCGCGGCCGGCAAGCAAGGGCATCACCGGCAGCTTCATGCCGGTTGCGCCTTCGATCACCTTCTCACCCACCCGCCATTCATACTCGATTCGGGTGTTGCCCTCGGGCGATGCAGGATCCTGAACCAGATCGAGGCGCGCCTCGATGGGTTCGCGGGAACCAAGCGCCTTGTCAACCATGCGAATGGCGTCTTGCGCGAACGTCAGCCACTTGGCCGTCAGCGGGCGGCCACCCTCAACCGGGTCGACCGCCACGGCCGGGGGCTCATGGCCATCCAGCGCATCGTCATGATCGTGGCCCTCGGCCGCATCATCATGATCGTCCGGATCATGAGCAACCGGCGGC
>JBMSQB010000139.1:0-6372 GCA_049423065.1 Burkholderiaceae bacterium | reverse complement strand
TTGCTCACCACTGGCGGCACCTTCGACAAGCACTATGATCCGCTCACCGGCCAGCTGGTGTTTGCCGATTCTCATGTGCAGCAATGCCTTGCGCAGGCCCGCTTCGATTCGCCGCCCGTCGTTCAGGCGCTGATGGCGATCGACAGCCTGGACATGACCGATCTCCATCGACAGCAGATCCTCGCCGCCTGTCGCGAAAGCCCCGAGCGTCAGATCGTCATCATTCACGGCACCGACACGCTGGTTGAAACGGCTGCGGTGCTGGGCAGCGCCCGGCTCGAGGCCACCATCGTGCTCACCGGCGCCATGGTGCCCGCCGAAATCGAGGGATCGGACGCCCTGTTCAACCTCGGCTTTGCGGCGGCCTGCGCGGCGACGCTCGCCCACGGCGTGTGGGTCGCCATGAATGCCCGCGTCTTCGACTGGCGCGACGTGCGCAAGAACCGCGCGCTCGGACGCTTCGAACCCCTCACCCCGCCCGTGCCCTGACCCGCCGGCAGCGGAATCTCTCACCTCTCGGACCCATCCATCCCATGAACTTCGACCTCTCGGCCCTGGACACGGGCCTGCGCTACAAACTCCTCTCGAGCCTCGTGCTGCCGCGGCCGATCGCGCTGCTCTCCACGGTGGGCCCCGCCGGCGTGGTGAACGCCGCGCCCTACAGCTTCTTCAATCTGATGGGCGATGATCCGCCGATCCTGATCGTGAGTCTGGAGCGGCGCGCCGACGGCACCCTGAAGGACAGCACCCGGAACATCCTCGATACCGGCGAGTTCGTGGTGAATCTGGTCGATGAGGCGCTTGCCGACCGCATGCACGCCTGCAGCACCGCCTATCCCCCCGAGGTGAGTGAGCCCGAGGTGCTGGGGCTTGGCGTTGTGCCGAGCACCGCCGTGAAGCCGCCCCGACTCGCCGATGCACCGGTGGCGCTCGAGTGCACGCTCTATCAGCAGATCGAGATCGGCACGCGCCGACTGCTCGCCATCGGCGAGATCCACTGGCTTCATGTGCGGGACGGCGTGATCGATCCCGACACCCTGCGCGTGAACATGGCGAACTACTTTCCGATCGGCAGAATGTTTGCCGATCGCTACATCCGCACCCGCGATCAGTTCACGGTCGACACCAGCCCCGATTTCATCGAACGGATCAAAGCCGAGGGTCGGGCCTAGCCGATCTCGCGGGATCCTCCCTGGGGCAGCCCGCGGCGACCCCAGGGCCCGGCATGCGCGTCAACTGCAACAGCGGTCGCGCATGAGGCCGGCCGCCTGCACCTCGCTCTGAAAGGCCCGCTCGCGCAACCCCATCGCACGCCGCGCCTTGAGCGGCAGCACCCGCGCGCCGTTCGGTGGCGAGGCCTTCGAAGTGAGCGGCTGATCCTTGGGCAACCCCATCGCCCGCATCCGCGCACGCAATGCATCGGTGGCCGCCGCATCGACCTTCATCGACACGGGATCGATCACCACCCCGTACTGGTCGCGCGCCGCCTCGACCGACACATAACCCTGGCGCACGTCATCTTCCACCTGCTCGCGCCGCCGGTCGGTGGGCTTGCCAAAGCCACCGCCGCCGCCTGAGCGGAGCACATAGGCGTCGCCCGGTTTCAATAGCTGCGAGAACACCTTGCCAGTGGCATAGACGGTTTCAGGTTGTCCACCCCGATGGATGGCAACCTGATTGCCATGCGCCGACAGCCCGCCAAACAGACCCCAGGGCCGGTTCTCGACGCGCTCGATCTGCGAGTTGAACATGGTGTCGGAGAGCACCCGCACCACCTGCTCGGCGCCCAGCCCGCCACGCTGCTTGCCCGCGCCGCCCGAGTCTTGCCGCAGACCATAGCGCTCGATGATGAACGGATACTTGGCCTCGACCTGTTCCGACGGCCCGTTGTGCGTATCGCCATCGTTGATGGCAATCGTCGCGCACATGCCGTCTTCGTTGTGCTTGGCGCCCCAGCCGCCACCGATCAGGCCGCCCAGATACAGGAAGAGCTTCCGGTTGGCCGGATGCCGGCCGTTGATGTTGGCCACCACCAGGTCGGCATGGTGGGCTGCTGCAACGCGCGTGGGGATCGCGGGCGCCAGCGCCTTGAAGATGGTGTCGATCACCGTCATCGGATAGGTCATCCACATGCGCATCGGCGCGGGCCGCGTGGCATTGACGAACTTGCCCTCGGGCAGGATCACCGTCAGTGGCACGAAGCAGCCGTCATTGATCGGCATCTCGAGCGGCGCCACGATGCATTTCAGCGCAACCTGCGCGGCCGACAGCCCTGCAGGCCGACCGGAGTTGAAGAACCCGCGCACCTGCTCGCCCACGTTCGAGAGATCCACCGTCATCTCGTCACCCTTCACGGTGACGGTGACGCGAACCGGTATCGGCTTGCCCAGCTCCACCCCGTCGTCGTCCATGAACGACTCGGCGGTGTAGACGCCATCGGGAATCTCGCGGATCTGCTCGCGACTCACCGCCTCGCTCTGGCGATAGATCGCCTCGATCGCGCCCTCGAACTCTGCGCGGCCGTACTTGTCGAGCATCTCGATCACCCGGCGCTCGCCGGTACGCACTGCTGCAATCTGCGCGCGCAGGTCGCCCATGGCGCGCTCGGGTACGCGCACATTCAGACGGATGATGTCGAACACATCGCGATTTTCTTCGCCCTTTCGCCAGGCCTTGACCATGGGCATCTGCAGGCCCTCGGAGTAGATGTCCAGCGTCATGCCGTCAAGTGGGCCGCCCACATCGATCCAGTGCGCCATACAGGCCGAGAAAGCCACGATCTCGCCCTGCCAGAACACCGGCACGACGAAGGTCATGTGATTGAGGTGACTGCCGGTGGTGTAGGCATCGTTGGTGAGGAGCACATCGCCCTCGTCCATGCCTTCTGCGCCGAAATGCGCGATCATGCCCTTCACGGTATTCGACATGCCGCGAATGAAGGTCGGCAATCCGATACCGACCGAAATCGTGTTGCCTTCGCGATCAAAGAGCCCAACCGTGAAGTCGAGCGCTTCGTAGATGATCATGTTGTAGGCCGTGCGCATCAGGTTGGCCTTCATTTCCTCGGTGGTCGCCACCAGGCCATTGCGCAGGATCTCGGTGGTGACCGGATCAGCCCGGTGCGTGCGTGAGTCAGTCATGGTCGATCTCGATCACAAGGTTGCCGAAACGGTCGACGCTCATGCGGTCGCCCGGTGCGAGCACGGTGGTGGAGGCATATTCTTCGATGAGTGCGGGGCCGATCACGCGGTTGCCCGAGAGCAGACGGTCACGCCGCCAGGTGGGCGCATCCACCCAGCCGCCGCGCGAGGAGAAATACACCGGCCGCGCGCCTGACGAGGCCTCGGGCGGCGGCACTTCGCTCCCCGCGGCAAGCAGCGGCAGCTCGGGCTTTGCAAGCGCGCCCGTGACCGAGGCGCGCACGCTCACGATCTCGGCCTGCTCGGTCTCCGAGCAGTAGCCATACCGCTGGGTATGCACGCGGTCAAAGGCCGCCTTGATCGCCCCGGCATCGCGACTTGCGAACGCTGCAAGCGGCACCTCCACGGTCACCGCATGCTCCTGGCCCACATAGCGCATGTCGAGCGCCCGGCTGGCAACCGGCTGGCCGTGCTCGCCCGCCACCCCGGCCACGTCGCGCTCGCCCTCGGACTCCATCTCGCGGAACACGCGCTCGAGCGCTTCGAAGTCGATGCTCGCCAGAGGCACAAACAGTGTGCGGACAAAGTCGCGCCGGAGATCGGCCACCAGCATGCCAAACGCCGAGAAGTGGCCGGGCGCAGGCGGAATGATCACCTTGCCGATGTGAAGCTCACGCGCCACGAGTGTGGCGTGCAGCGGGCCCGCGCCGCCAAACGCCACCATGGGGAAATCTCGCGCATCGAGCCCGCGCTCGGTGGTCACCCGCTTGACCACGGACGACATGGTCGCCGCCGCAATCCGCACGATGCCTTCGGCCGCCTGTTCGATCGGGATCGACAGCGGCTGGGCGATCGCGCTGTCGATTGCCGCGCGCGCAGCCGCCGGATCAAGCCGCATGTCGCCGCCCAGAAAGCGCTCGGCCGACAGGCGCCCCAGCACCAGGTTGGCATCGGTCACCGTGGGTTCGGTGCCGCCCAGCGCATAACACACCGGCCCCGGTACCGACCCCGCACTCTGCGGCCCCACGCGCAGCGACCCCGCAGGCCCCAGCCGCGCGATGCTGCCACCGCCGGTACCCACCTCCTGGATGTCGATCATCGGGATCTGCACAGGCAGCCCCTCGGTGTAGCCACCTATCATCGAGTTGGAGGTCATCAGCACCTCGCCATCGAGGATCACGCCCGACTTGGCGGTGGTGCCGCCCATGTCGAAGGCGATGGCACGATCAATGCCCACGGCCGCACACAACATGCGGGTGCCGATCACGCCAGCCGCCGGACCGGACTCCAGCATCCGGATGCACTCCTGCTGCGCCTGCGACACGTCATACAACCCGCCGGTGGACTGCACCACCAGGAAGGTGCCGGGGAAACGCTCGGCCGCCAGGTGCGTTTCAATGCCCTTCAGATACTGGCTGACCCGCGGACCGATGTAGGCGTTGGCCGCCACGGTGGAGGTGCGCTCGAACTCGCGATACTCCTGGGACAGCTCGTGCGAGGCGCTCACATAGCAACCGGGCAGGCGCGACTCGAAAAAGCGTCTGGCTGCGAGCTCGTGCGCAGGGTTGCGGTAACTGTGTAGAAAGAGAATCGCCACCGCCTCGATCGACTCCGCCTCGAGTGCCTTGGCAATCCGCTCAAGCTGCTCCTCGGGCAGCGGGGCCAGCACCTCGCCCGATGCATTGATCCGCTCATCGACCTCAAAGCGCAGCGCCCGCTCGACCAGCGGCACATGCTTTCTGAAAAACAGGTTGTAGGCCTC
This sequence comes from Burkholderiaceae bacterium, assembly GCA_049423065.1. Classification (GTDB taxonomy): domain Bacteria; phylum Pseudomonadota; class Gammaproteobacteria; order Burkholderiales; family Burkholderiaceae_E; genus SYIM01. The sequence goes on along the minus strand of JBMSQB010000139.1, from coordinate 1,470 downwards.
GGGGCGGTTCACCCGGCCGATTTCATAAATGTCGCGAAAGCCGCGCGTGGTGACGAGTGCCGTCCGCGCGCCGCTTCGCTCAAGCAGCGTGTTGATCGCAATCGTGGCCCCGTGCAGAAACAGGTTCGCCTGATCAAAGCGCGCGCCCGCCCTGTGAAGGCCGGTACCGATGCCCTCGATGATGTGCGAGGGCGTGGTCAGCGCTTTCCCGAGCAGCAATCGACGGCCCGATTCATCGAATACAGCAACGTCGGTGAAGGTGCCGCCCACATCGGCGGCAATCCGTAGCGCCCGCGCGGCGCCAGTGCGATCTGTCATGAGCGTAGTCCGGGAGAGGAGGTGGATGAGAAAGCGCATCCGGGCAGGCGCGAATCAGCGCAGACTGCCCCACCAGCGCAGACCAACCCGACCAGCACCGGGCAGTGTAGCGCAGCCCCTTTGCAACACCGGGGCCGCGATTTCACTGCGCGCCAACTCCTCAGTCACGCCACTCAAGCGGCGTGATGCTGCTGAAATGATCGGTCCAGAGCCCCACACCTGGGATGTCGTAGTTGCGCGAGCCGATCACACGGCCCTGGGCATCGAGCAACGGACGGTCCACCGACGGATAGGCGCGCAGATACTGCTCGTCACGCGTGAGGATCATGTAGTGGTTCTCGCGTATGAACCGGTCGGGGTCCTTGTCCTGGAAACGGCTTCGAACCCGCATGCCGAGGGCTTCGGCCTGACGCATCACCACCGGGTAAAGATTCAGATAGGCGTTGGTGATGTGCACCACCAGAAATCCGTCTGGCTTCAGATGCCGAGCATAGACCGCGAACGCCTCGCGGGTGAGCAGATGCACCGGCACCGAGCCGCCACTGAAGGCATCGAGCACGATCATGTCGTAGCGACGCTCGGCAGGGAGTTGCTCCATCTTGAGCCGCGCATCGCCCGTGATCACCCGCAACTCGGCCGCCGGCGCCTGCGGAAGATAGGTGAACCACGCGCGCGCCACCCGCTCGACTTCGGGGTTGATCTCGAAAAAATCATAGCGGTCGGCTGCTCGCGCGTAGCTCGCAAGCGCGCCCGCGCCCAGTCCGACGATCGCCACATCGACCGCTGGGCTGCGCCCCAACAGGTAACGATAGGTTTCGCCCACACCGCTGTCTGGTCCGTAGTAACTCAACGGCGCGCGCAGCCGCTCAGGCGCGAGAAATTGCAGCCCGTGGGTGATCTGGCCGCTGTAGAACACCCGATGATCCCGCGCGGGATCGGCGGGGAAGCGACGCTCGCGGACCACCACCACGCCATAAAAATTGCGCGTCTGGTCAAGCGTGGTCTCCACCGCGCCCTCCATGTAGGACAGTCGGCCCCGAAGCGGGTTGTCCCACCAGAACGCAAGCCCGGCGCAAACAGCGAGGAGCGCCCAGGTGAGCGCCGGCCGACCGGACCGGACCGCGGGGCTGCCCGCCGCACTGCCCGCCGCAC
>JBMSQB010000138.1:0-6506 GCA_049423065.1 Burkholderiaceae bacterium | reverse complement strand
GTCAACGCGCTGCTCGGGATCAGCTGGCTGATCGTAAACGGACCGCTCCCGCCGGCAGTGCCGCCCTGTGACGGCGGAAGGTCGGCCGCACTCAACACCGTGGTGAGCGTGCTCACCGCGCCATTCGGATCGGTCACCACGGTGCTGACGGTGTCACCCACCCGCAGATCGGGCGATAACGTCACCACCACCGGTGTGCCCCCCGCACTGGCGACTTCGGCTGCGCTCACGCCGTTGGGTGACTCCGGCAGGCTCACCGAGGCTGCCGATGGCGCACTGACATCAAGCGTAAAACTGCCGCTCGCCGCGGGGCTGGTGTTGCCTGCCAGATCGCTGATCGTCGTAACGGTCGTCCAAACTCCATTCACCGACAGCATCAGACTCGGAATGACCTGCGAAATCGTGAAAGGCCCCAACCCGGTCGCCACTCCGCCTTGAGACGGCGGAAGATCGGATGCGGTGAGCACCGTGGTCAAAGTGAGCAAGCCACCGTTCGGACTGGTGACGACGCTCTTGACGGTATCGCCAATGCGCAGATCTGCAGTCAGTGTCACCAGGATCGGCGTGCCGCCTGCGCTCGTGGCCTCGGCTGCGCTGACACCATTGGATGACTCGGGCAGCGCTACGGCAGGTGTTGCCGGCGCAGTCGTGTCGACCGTAAAGCGCCTCACCTCCGCATCGCTGATTCGACCGTTGATACCCGATGTGATGGTGGTCGATGTGACGTATCCGCCGTCGTTGGCAAGCGATGAACGCGGTATCAGCTGGCTGATTCGACCGGCTAGAACGTCTGCCTGGCTAAGCGTATTGGAAAGCAATCGGGTGCTGCCATCGGGCAAACTCACCTGCGTCGTCACGACGTCGCCGGCGCGGACCGTGGCGCCGAGAACGGTCATCACAGGAACGCCGCCATCGGACACACGCTCGGCGGCAGTGATGATTGAGTCGCCGCCCGAGGCCTCGGCAATCAACACGGTGGGGGTCTTCGGGCGGGAATCATCGACGAACAGGTCAAATTCGCCCGACGGGGCAAGGCCAGGCACAGGCCCTGCAGCAGTTTCGACCTGCGCCCGCCAGGTATAGCGACCATCGGGAAGCGCAGCGTTCACGCCACTCCCTGCCCCATCCTGAAAGGTAAAGCCCAGACCCTCTGTCCGAGCCACACCGACCCGGACAAATGCGCCCGAGCCTTCGCGTCGGTAGACGACCAGGCTCTGGCCAGCCATCAACTCGGTTCCGAGCGTGCCCGAAACGAGCGGACTCGTGTCGTTGGTGGTGGCACCATCGGCGAGCAGCCCGACAACTGGCCCCGCGCTGTCTACCGCGCCCGTGATCAGGAGCGTGCCGGTGACGACCGAGCCCGTTGCAGGCGTGCTGGTGTTTCCCGCAGGGTCGCTGGCGAGCGCCGACAGCGCTGTGCCGTTGGGAAGAGGGCGTGCCGGAATGATCGTCCAATTGCCGTCAACGCCGACCGTCGCCTTGCCCACTTCTACGCCTGTCTGGTCGCGAACCACCACAGTGGTTCCCGGCTCGGCGGTGCCGTTGATGACCTGTCCATTCGAAGGCGCGATGACCGGGGCAAGCGGCGTCGATACATCCAGGATGAAGCTCTGGACAGCAGGAACGCTCGAGCCGACCGTCGTGACAAGAGAAATCGCGGTCCGGTGCTCGCCGTCAATCACCAGATCGGTGACGGGCACGGGTCGGACGATTCGCTTTGCAGCCAGGTCGTCGGCGGTCAGGGTATCGACGTAGGTGATCGTGCTGCCATCAGGGCGCGACAGCGTCGTGCGCACCTGGTCGCCCACAACGGCGGTACCCGGTAGCGCCACCTCGTATCGCACCGCCCCACTCGCCCGTTCTGCTGCGCTGATATACCCGTCGCCGGCCGATGGCATCTGAACGCTCACCATCTCGATGTCGACCGCGCCCTCGCCGGTTGCGGAGACGTTGCCGCTATCGTCGACAGCCATGGCCTTGAGTACCTGATCGTCGGCTAACGATGCGGGCGGCGTCAGACTCCACTGCCCCAGGGAGTCGACTTTTGCTGTGCCGAGCGACCGGCCTGACAAGTCGGTCACCGTCACTGTGGTTCCCGGCGTGCCCGATCCTGTTACCACCGTGCCGTTGCCGGCATTGATCATTGGCGTGGCCGGCGCCTTGTGCGCGACTGCCTGAGCGAGCCCATCCTGGCCGACCAATTCAACCTTGGTCTCGAGCGTGGGTGGCGGGTTGGCCGATATCGCCTCGAACACACCGCGCTCATCGGCCAATGCGGTCTGATTTGAGCCGTCCGGCATCTTCACCACGACGCTGCTGCCTGGCAAGGCGGTTCCAGTGACCTTCAGCTTTCCACCGACCACAGCCTGTTCAGTGACCACAATGTCGCCCAGCAGCTGGCGGTTGAGCGGCGTGTCCTGCAGGAATGTCTTTTCTTCACTCGATTGAGCAGCCTTCATCGCCGAGAGCGCTTGCTGGCGCCCTTGATCGATCAAGGCCTTGCCCTCGTTTGATAGCGCTGAACCCTGAAGGTTCTGCTCGATTTGCGCCAAACTGGTCCCAATGCTCCCCGCGTTCAGGCTGTCCAGTCCAGACAGCTTCGTGAGCAGCAAGCCGTATCGCTCGCCTGGGCTCAGTCCGTCGCTTGCAGCAAAACTTTGGCTGTTGGTCGGTATGGGCTGAGCAACGACATCCGCTGGGCTGAGCCCCAGCGCGCCTGCCACGTTCTCGTTGGCCTGATTGATCACGGCTGCGTCTTCAGGTGCCCTGTCTTTGGTCACACCCGCCTTGCGCGCCGCGAGTTCGGACACCGGCGTGATATGCACTGTGAGCACCGCGGCGCCACCCACAAGCTGGAACTGTGCAGCGCCCTCTTCCGCGACCGCCACCGCGCGCAGAACAGCATCGAGCGATTTGGGTGTCGCGGTGACTTCATCCAGAAAGTTGTTGCCACTGGCATTCTGGTCAACGGCCTTCACCAACACCGTGCCTCGGTAATCGCCCATGCTCGGCTTTTCGATTCGAAAGCTGCCGTCTGACTTCACCGCCGCGCTGCCAAAACTCACGCCTGCAGGATCGAAGGCTTCGATCTGGACACCCTGACTGACTGGGCCCGCATTGACCGTTCCTTCGATCACCAGCAGCGTGTCGAGGGTAAAGGACGACAACGAGGGCGTGCTGACGTTTCCGGCTGCGTCAGTCAGCGTGGTTCGGGTGGTCCATTGCCCGTCGACATAGGCTGTGCCGCCTCCTTTCAATTCACTTTGTGAGATGGACTGGACGATTTGCCCTGCAGATAGATCGGACGCGGTGATCGCCACGCTGCGAACGGTTTCGCTGCCGGTCGGCGATCGGAACACCGTCGTGACGATATCGCCAGCGACCGTTCCTGCTGGAATCGTCACGACGATGGTTGTACCGTCGGCGGCCTCTACCGCATTGACGGACTGGGGCGACTCGGGCAGGTTCACCACGGGTGCGTTGCTCGGTGTCGCATCGATCACGAACGGCACAGCGGTCCCGGGCGTTTGCTTCCCATCAGGCGACTGAGCAATGATCTCGGGTGTGTGCGTACCGTCGGGCAGCGGGTTGGTCACCCTGGCACTCCAGGTGCCGTCTGCAGCCACAGTCGTAGTGAGCACTTCACCGGTTGCAGGTATCCGCACCTTGATGGTGTGACCGGGGGTGGCCCCCTTGCCCTGAATCTCCGGCGTTCTGGACCGCGTGAGGTTATCCCCGAGCACCTCGGTGTCGCTAGCCGCTGCAAGTGCGCCTGAGGGCGCTGGCGGCGGTGGCGAGTCATGACCGTGCAGCCGGTTCAGCAGCCACACGCCGCCAATCCCTCCGGCAATCCACTGCCACCCAACGGCGGCCCATTCTGCTGTGAGCGTGATCGCCTGCGGCTCAGCCGTGAGCACACCAAGCGATGGATGCCACCACCGGTCGATCGCGTACGCCGCCAGACGATCGTCCGATGCACGACCTAAAAGCGCAACCTCCCCCGCCACAGCGTCATCGAAGTAGCCCTCGATGATCAGATCGGCTTCTTCAAAGCCATCAGTCAGAACGAGCAAGTCGCGCCCGCGACGCTTGGCGCGCAAGCCGACGGGTGCCATTGCCGAAGCGGAATCGATCAACTCGAATCGATCCCCTCGAGCAGCCACAAGCTTCAACGGTGCGCCCGCCTGACCAGCACCAACCTGTGGCTCGAACTCCTGACCGGTGTTGAGCCGCCTGACCTTGAAGGGAGTTCGGGGCTTCGCTGGCTTGTCCATGTTCGCGCCTGAAAATCAGATTGACGAGAAGCAAACAGGGCGCGTGGCGCGCTGGCGGTGCAGGCGACCATGGCTACCCGATTGAGTTCCCGCGAGTTTGGCTACGACCGGGCAGCGCGAACATCCTTCGATCGAAGGAGTTGCTGCGCGGACAAACTTATTTCGTACTTAGCTGGTACGCGAACAGGGATTGGTTCTCAGGCCGTCTCGAGCGCAAGCCGCGCGTGCCGCAAGTGCGGCACCCCGAGCCGCTAACCCGCCGACACTTCAGGTCCGTCGTACCGCTCGGCGGGAATATAGTCACCCGTTGCGAGCCGCGACGTCCATGCTTCGATAACGCTGCGGTACCGCGCCTCAATATCGGCGCGCATGTGCAGGCGAACGAATTCTCGATGAGCAGCGCCATAGACGCGGTGCGTCGCACCCTGCCAGCGACCACCCAGCCAGTCGCTGATCACCGCGTCGATGCAGGCGCCCGAATCGGCAATGGCTGACGCAATGAAGACCTCCGGGTCGCGCGCGACCCAGTCAAGCACATTACCGACCTGCGCAATGCCAAACTCGCGGCAGGCTCGTGAAACCCCAGGCCGACCGCCATCAATCATGGCGAACACGACGTCGGCGCCTTCTTCGTGGTGACGACGCATGAGGGCGTAGGCGAGGTCTGGTGCGTGCTGGTGCCCGCAGAAACCCGTCACAAACCGGCATTCGCGACCGGCAGCGCGCACGCCGTCGGCAAATGCAGCACGCCCCTTCAGACCGGGACGCACTTTTTCGCCCGAAAGATGGGCCACGACACCGGTACGTGAATGAAGCGCTGCCAACACACCCCCGAGAAAGGCAGAGTGTTCCTGGAGAACCTCGTAGCTTGCGCAGTTGGGCGCAAGCCAGCCTCCCTGTGTGATGGCAAACGCAATCTCCGGATGGGCAGGCGCGACGCGACTCACCGGCTCATCGCCCTGGCCACCATGGGCAACCACCAGATCCCACCCTTCCCCGCAGAGCCGGTTCAGCGCCGCAGCTCGCGCATCGGGCTCCCGGGGTTCGATCCATACCGTGCGGATGAGATGTTCCGGCGATTGAAGGCGCGCCCGCTCCGCCCCCGCAGCGCCCGACTCATTGAAACTGCCCTGGCCTTCTGGACCGAACAGCACCACCAGAATGCGCTTGCCGCTCAAAGTGTCGCCCCTGATTCACGCACCACTGGCGCCCAGCGCTGCCATTGTGCGCGAATGAATTCGGTGAATTGAGGTGGTGTCTTTCGCCCCAGGACGAAGCCCTGCGCATCAAGCTTTTCGCGCACCTCTGACCGCGCCAGCGTCATGTTCACTGCATCGGCAATCTTCGCTGCAACGGATTCCGGAATTCCGGCCGGCGCCGATATGCCCACAAAGTTCTCTGCCACCAGATCGGGAAAGCCAAGTTCAACCACCGTAGGGACATCGGGCGCCGCAGCCACTCGCTCCTGCGAGGTGAGCGCGAGCAGCCGAAGCTTGCCGGACTTCATGAGCGGGATGTTCTGGGGCAGCGCGTCGACGGCCATCGGCAATTGTCCGCCCAGGAGATCCGTGCGCATGGGTCCCGCACCCTTGTAAGGCACATGCAGGAGCCGGATGCCTGCCTGTTTGGCAAGCAATTCGCCGACGATATGGCCGACCGAAGCGGCTCCGCCACTGCCAAACGGAACCGGGTCCTTTTGCTGGCGAGCCCAGGCAATGAACTCGCCAAGCGTGGCAGCCGGTATCGATGGATTCACCACCAACACCGTCGGCACCGCCCCCACATAAGCCAGATGCGCGAAGCTCTTGAGAGGGTCGTAGCTGGGTTTGGCCATGAGGGCGGGCGAGATCGACATCGGGGCCGAGTTCGAGGCAAGAAGCGTATAGCCATCGGCGCGAGCCTGCGCGACCGCTGCCGCACCGATGGTTGCACCGGCGCCTGGCCGATTCTCAACGATCACCGGTTGACCGAGGATTTCCGCAAGCGCCGGCGCCATCTGACGCGCCACGATATCGCTCGCACCACCCGGTGGAAAGGTGACGATGATGCGGATGGGCTGCGAGGGCCAGGCAGCCGGCGGGGTCTGCGCCACGACACGGCTGGGCCACGACGCAAGGGGCGCAAGCGCCAGCGCTACGGCCAACGCGCGGCGGGATGAGCGATCGTCTGACATGGGACAGATTCCTGTTCAACGCTTCGCGACGCTGGAAGCTGCTCAAGTGTACCGCTGTC
>JBMSQB010000137.1:0-6729 GCA_049423065.1 Burkholderiaceae bacterium | reverse complement strand
GCGTCATCCTCGATTGGAGAGCAGCCGCGCCTTCACTGCGCGACCTTTGATCCGGCCGCTGTTCAGCCGTTCAACCACCTCGCCCGCGATACCCCGCTTGACGGCCACATAGGTGGCGAATTCGTTGATGTCGATCTTGCCTACCTGTTCGCGTGTGTAGCCAAAGTCGGCAGTGAGGGCGCCCAGGACATCACCCGGACGGATCTTCTCCTTGCGCCCGGCCTGGATGTGGACGGTGGCCATCGCTGGCAGCAATCGACCGCCGGGAGCCGGCTTGAGTTCGGTGAGCGCGTGCCAGACGGAAGGCTGGCCTTGCAACTGTTCGATTTGCGCCGCTGAGCCCATTTCCTCCAGCGCTGTCAGGCTGAGCGCAAGCCCGGTCTGGCCGGCACGACCGGTGCGGCCGATCCGGTGCAGGTGGACATCGGGATCTGGTGAGATATCGACATTGACCACAGCGGCGAGGCCTGCGATATCGAGCCCCCTTGCTGCAACATCGGTAGCAACCAGTACCGAGCAGCTGCCGTTTACGAAGCGCACCAGTACCTGGTCACGGTCGCGCTGCTCCAGGTCGCCGTGCAGCGCGAGCGCGCTGTAGCCCTGCGCCTGCAGCAATTCCGCTAGCTCGCGGCAGCGAGCCTTTGTGTTGCAGAAGGCGAGTGTGCTGACCGGTCGAAAATGCTCCAGCAAAGCGGCCACCGCCAGCAACCGCTGGTCCTCGCGCACCTCGTACCAGCGCTGCTCGATCTGCTCGCTGCCGTGCTGCGCCTGCACTTTCACCGTCACAGGCTCGCGCAGGTATCGCGCCGCGAGCTTGGCAATGCCTTCGGGGTAAGTGGCTGAGAACAGCAGGGTTTGACGCTTTGCCGGGCACTGGCTGGCTATGCTCGCGATGTCGTCCGTGAAGCCCATGTCCAGCATCCGGTCTGCTTCATCCAGTACCAGGGTTTCCAGTGCATCCAGGCTGAGATGACCGCGCTCGAGGTGGTCGATCACGCGGCCGGGTGTTCCGACTGCAACATGGGCACCGTGTTCAAGGCTTGCAGTCTGTCCGCGCAGCGGCGCGCCGCCCACAAGGGTAACGACCTTGACGTTCTCCTCCGCGCGCGCGAGGCGTCGGATTTCGGCGGTGACCTGCTCGGCCAGCTCGCGGGTGGGGCACAGCACGAGAGCCTGGAGCGCGAAGCGGCGTACAACCAGCTTGGCGAGCAAAGGCAGTGCGTAGGCGGCGGTCTTGCCGCTCCCGGTCTTGGCCTGGGCGATGAGGTCGCGACCTTGCAGCGCCGGGGGCAGGCTCGCCGCCTGGATGGAGGTCATCTCGAGATAGCCGAGTCTTCGAAGGTTCTCCCGGGCAGCGGCGGAGAGCGCGAGTGAGTCGAAGCTGTTGGGGTCTGGTGCGGGTGGATTCATCTCGACATCTTACGCGGTGCGTTGGGCGTGCTGGTTTCCAATTCATACTCGAACTGTTCGACTCGGCAGTCCCCCGTGCTACGATCAAAAACCATCCTGTGTACCGCGTACAGATGCAATAGAACAGCGGAGGAGACATCGTGATTCGAGTCAGTTGGAGCAACGCAGCTGCGCTGGCCCTGGCGGCGGCATTGACCGGCGGCGCTTTGGCGCAAAGCACCTTCCCCACCAAAACCGTAACGATCACCGTGCCGGTCGGAACTGGGGGTGGCACCGATCTTGTTGCAAGGCGACTCGCGAAGGCGCTGTCGGAGCAGTGGAGCCAGCCGGTTGTTGTGGAGAACAAGCCGGGCGCGTCCGGAATCATTGGCGCCAACCTGGTGATAAGGAGCGCCCCTGACGGCCATAACCTGCTCCTGGTTTGGGACGGTCCGATTGTTGCCACACCCGTGCTGTTCAAACGGCCCGATTACGAACCGCTCAAACAGCTTACGCCGCTCTCTCAGGTGACAACGCAAGGGTATGCGGTGATGGTGCATCCCTCTGTTCCGGCCAGGAATGTGAGCGAACTGATCGCGCACATCAAGAAGAAAAACGCGGACAAGGAAACGTTTGGGTTCGCCACGTCCTCAGTGGGCGCCGCAGACCACCTCAGCGGCGAATTGTTTCGAGCAATGGCCGGGGTTGAAATCGTGACCGTGAACCACGCAGGCACTGGACCCGCCATCATCAACGTGCTGGGCGGACATGTTCCGTATGGCCATTTCTCATTTACCGCGGCGCTGCCACACATCAAGACCGGCGCGCTGCGAGTGCTCGCCATTACCTCGGACAAGCGCTCTGCGTTGTTGCCTGATGTGCCTACGGTGGGCGAGTCGTTGCCCGGCTACCACTACCAATCCTGGATAGGAGTTTTTGGGCCAGCAGGAATGTCAGAGAGTCTGCGGGATCGCATCAGCCGGGACATTCGAAACGCAGTCAATTCTCCAGATGTGGCGAACGCCCTGACAAACAACGGCCTGGTGCCAACTGTGTCCGACCCTGCGACCTTTTCTGAATTTATTCGCCAGGACGCGATACGTACCGCTGAAACCATCAGGCGCGCCAACCTCAAGATCGAACAATAGCAATCGCACCGCCGAAATATTTGCCATAACGAACGTCATTTTTTCGAGGAGCAAAACCATGCCCCAACCGGACTCACCGAGTTCCATCCGTACCTGCGCGGCACGGATGATCCGCGCTGTTGAAGCCTTCGAACAGGATGCCGACAGCGGCAAGCTGCGCCAGGCCCTGCTGGATGCCACGCTACCCATATCTCAGCGGGCAGACTTGTACAAACTTGGCGTCAAGCGCCAGGCCAATCACATCGAAAATGCCAAATGGCTTTACTACGATGATCAGTTGACCCTTGAACTCGATGAGTTTCCGAAGGGCAAGTTCATCCCGCCGCACGATCATGGCGTCTGGGAAGCTTTAGTGCTGTGCAAAGGCTCGCTGAAACACACAACCTACAAGCGCATGGACGACGGAAGTGTAGAGGGCCACTCTGAGCTCAGCGTGGTGGAGGAAGTGATGATGAAGATCGGCGACATCGCCATGGTCGTGCCGCCAAGCGACATCCACAGCTTCGAGGCGATGTCGGAAGACACATTCGCCCTCACCATCGTTGGCGGGGAATACTCGCCGCTGCGGCGTTATTACAATCTTCAAAACAACACCTACGCGGTGCGCACACCCCGGGCCTTGCGCGAGAGCGGAGCACTTGCTGGTGCTCCTGGATGACCTGACACCTCTCGATCAAGACTGTTCCCGCGCCGGAGCCATACGCTCTGCGGTAGGGCTATCACGCAACAATATGCCGGCCAGCCGTTCCAGAGGACGAACAACTTCGGTGACATCGGCCTCGCCCCCGAGTTCCTGTTTGGCGAGCCGAAAGGATTCAAGAACTGATCGTACCGATTGGATCGGCATGTCGTGGCTATCGGCTTGTGCTACGAAGGCCTCCAGATCCTTCACCACAATTGACAGAGAGCCGCCGAAATTGAACTGTTCAGTCAGCACGTCCCTGGGAATCTTTGAAAGGGTGGCACTGTTCTGACCACTGCCGTGATTGATGACATCGAGCATCATTCGTGGATCAATACCGGCGTGGATGCCGACCAGCATCGCCTCGGCTGCAATGACCAGATTGGATAGCGAGATAGCGTTATTCACCAGCTTCATCACCTGCGCGCTGCCCACTCGGGGGCCGAGCCAGACTCGCTTGCTGGCATAACTGCTCATTGCAGGCTCAACCCGCTCGAACCAGGATCGATCACCCGAGACAATTGCCGTCAGCGTTCCCGATTCGGCGCGTGGAACGCCGCCGGTTATCGGAGCGTCTATGGTTGTAATGCCCACGTTCAATAAGCCCTGTTCCAACTCGATCAGCAGCGGGGCGCCCAGGGTTCCCAGGTTGACGTAAAGCTGTACGCGCTTTCCCCCGGCCAGACCCGAGGCGCCGAGAATTGCCTCGCGATGGGCGGCAGCGCCGGGTAAACAACCGAATACGACTTCAGCCCGCTCACCAACCTCGGTGCCTGAAGACGCGAGCTGCGCGCGCCCGGTAAACGGGCGCATCGCTTCAGCGCGCACATCATGAACAACCAGATTGAAGCCTGCCTCGATCAACCGCAGCGCGATGGGTGAACCAATCGCGCCGAGCCCGATGAAACCAATCGCGTCGCGATTCGGTGGTGGATCAGATGCCATGTTGCCTCTCAAATCTGTTAGAACCGCTGACGGCTTGGGGGGAAGCTGCGCTCAAGCAGCGCGCCGATCGCGATCAACTCGGGTAGCCGTTCGGTGAAGAGATCGATCGCCCTGACGATCGCCGCCTTTTGATCGCCCGATGGGCTCGGCATGCCGCAAGGGATGTCGATCAAACCGATCAGTGATTCGGCCCGCTGACCGGCATCGTCCCTGACCGCATTGGCCGCCTTGTCGATGGCCTCGAAAGCGGGTGTGACCACCAGTGCCGACAACGCCAGCAGCGGCGGGCGGGCTGCGAAGTGCCGGTACAGACTGGGCCAGATCGGCGAGCGACTGGAGGCGTCTCCCCTGTCGTTCAGCAGGTGCATCAGTGCCCGGACGTCTCCCTGAATCTTGTCGGGGTCCACCATGGGCAGGAGGTCACGAACCGGTGCGGGTGGCTGCCATGCAGGAGTCTGGTTGGCCGGCAGCGGTCGCTCAGCCTTCGCGTGAGGGGTCTGCTGGGCGAGCAAGGCGAGGCATCGCAAGCCGAGCAGGTTGATCGGGTTGCTCCGGTTGTAGGCTGAAAGGAGCTTGTGGAGTTCATCGAGATCCGCTGCGCTGACACCCAGCATGCTCAACGCCTCCGCGGGAAGCCTGACCACCGGCTCGAGTGGCAGGGTGCGGGTCATTTCCCAGGCGGCGTCCTGAAGCCTGCCGGTGCGCAAGGCGGGTCCCAGCAGCGACCATGCCCAGTCGAGCGCACCCGGGATGGTTGCAAGATGGCGATAAATGAGGGGCACCATCGGAACGCCACAAAGCCGACGAAGTTCCGCATAGATGGCCCGCGTTTCCGCGCTCGCCTCGGATTCCGCCTGCTCAGAGAGGAGCTTGCTCATATCGGTGACCTCCCCCCGTCGTTGTCGACAGCTGCCGGTTTTCAGCCGTAAACCGGAAGGGTATCGATCGCGTATTGATGCCGGATTGAACGCTCAAGTACCGGGTCATGGAGTTCAAACTCGAATACGGGAGATTTCCGGATACCGCCAATCGCTGGCAGGGTGCCGCAGAACATGAGGCAGTGATCGGATAGCACGCCGTTGCCGTCATGCCATCGGGCGATCAGGTCCAGAGGATCGAGCATGCTTGTCACCGATCCTTCCTGGTATAGACGGCGCTCGCCGTTCTCGACAATCCACGAGCGAAGCATCAACTGCGACCAGTGCCCAGACACCTCCTCCCAGGGCCAGAAGGTCGAGGCGATGGGCTTGTCGCACATCTGCTTGGAAACGGTGACGCCCACTGTCTCGATGACGCGATCGGTGTGATCGGAGCCGACGCCCACGTAGAGTCCGCCGCGGATTCTGGCGAGCACAAACTCCACTTCGCCGCTTGAATCGTCGCCACTTGCCTCGATTCGCTCGGCGGTGGTGACGCGAGCACTCGCCACCCGGTAAAAAATCGGTGTGGACGCGGGTCGCTTGACGCCCAGCTCTTCAAGTTCCCGGATATGTTTTTCAACAGCCGCCTGGTCGCGACCGGTCCAGCCGGCGATGACGGCAGTGGTGAGTTGAAGCTGCGCCAGTTGAGACGAATGGCGTGAACACAGGACAACATTGAGCGACTGCGGCATGGTGGACTCGTAAAGGCGTGAAAGTGGGGCACGACGTCTGCGTGGTGAGAGGCGACGGGCAGACACTCACCGAATTGAACCAGATTTCCGGCGTGTGCGAGTCCATCCGGATATTGCGTTTGCCATCACACAGGGATAGCAGGAAAGCGGCGTGCGGTCCCTCAAGAAGCACGGGAAATGGTAATATATTTTTTATTCCAAAAAGGTTTGTCATGACCACCACCGTCAAACTTCCTGAATCCCTAGAAGCCGCGCTTCGCCAGCGTTGTGAACAGGAAGGGCGTTCGATCAGCGAAATCATGCGTGATGCGCTCAGCGCCTATCTGGCCCGGCAACCCGAACTCGACTCGCCCTGGGCGCTCGGTCAGGCGGTCTTCGGGCGTCACGCAGGGCCCGCAGGGCTGGCGTCGAACCGCAAGCAGGAACTCGCCGAAATCTGGGACCAGCGACAGGCTGGGCGCGGCGCATGAGCGGACGCCCCCGTCTGGCTGTTGCCGAACCCGATCCGCGCTGGTTCCGCGCACGCCCGCCACGCCAGGCGCTGGTCGACAGCGGTCCGTTGATCGCGCTGTTCAACCGCACGGATCGCTGGCATCCCGCTGTCATGGCCTGGCTCGAGGGCAACCAGCATGTTCGGCTGCATGGCACCTGGCCGGTGCTCACCGAGGTTTGTGCGCTTCTCGCGCGCCGGGTTCACAACGACGCGGCGCTCGATTTTCTGCAATGGGCGCATCGCGGCGCGCTTCAGATCGACGCGCCGCCAGCGGGGTCGCTCGACAGTGTCCTCGCCATCTGCCGGCGTTTTGCAAGCCTGCCGCTTGATCTGGCCGACGCGTCGATTGCCGAGGCTGCTGCGCGTCTGGGCATCGAACACGTCGTCATGCTTGATCGCGACTTCGATGTCTATCGCGATGCGAAAGGGCGCAGGCTTCGCAATCTGTTCAGGTCGGCCG
>JBMSQB010000136.1:0-6749 GCA_049423065.1 Burkholderiaceae bacterium | reverse complement strand
GATGCCTGCACAAAAAGTTGCCCTGATCACCGCCGCCGGATCCGGCATGGGTGCCGCGGCCGCCCGACGACTCGCTGACGATGGGTACCACATTGCCGTCATGTCGTCGTCCGGCAAGGGGGAGGCGCTCGCGCGGTCGCTGGGCGGCGTCGGAATCACGGGATCCAACCAATCGGTTGACGATGTCGGGAAACTGGTCGATCTCGCCATGCAACGCTGGGGGCGCATCGATGCGCTGGTCAACTCTGCCGGGCACGGTCCGCGCGCGCCCCTTCTCGACATCACCGATGCCGACTGGCACACCGGGCTCGAGGTTTACTTCCTGAGCGCGGTAAGGCCGATTCGCCTGGTTGCCCCCATCATGGCCGAGCAGGGCGGCGGCGCGATCGTAAATATCAGCACGGCCTGGGTTCATGAGCCCTCCGAGATGTTTCCCACCTCTGCCGTGTTTCGGGCGGGGCTCGCAAGCTTTACCAAGATTCTTGCTGACACCTACGCCGCGAAAAACATCCGCGTCAACAATGTCCTGCCAGGCTGGATCGACAGTCTCCCCGCTACCGAGGCCCGGCGCGAGAGCGTTCCCATGAAACGCTATGGACGGACTGAGGAAGTGGCTGCCAGTATCGCTTTTCTGCTCTCTGATGGAGCGGGCTACATCACCGGGCAGAATATTCGGGTGGATGGCGGCATCACTCGCTCTGTTTGACAATTCGGGGCAGGTGAGCGTTTCGAAGCGAAATGGTCTTGGGTGAGGTGAAACCATGAGAATCGTTGTCCTTGGCGCAGGCGTGATCGGTGTCACCACGGCCTACGAACTCGCTCGCGACGGCCACGAGGTGGTCGTTGTCGACCGGCAGGACAAAGCCGCCATGGAGACAAGCTTCTCCAATGCTGGCATGGCCTCGCCAGGGCACGCGTATACGTGGGCCTCGCCTCGGGCGCCCAAGATCCTCTGGCAGTCGCTGTTCCGCGACGACGTAGCCCTGCGGCTGCGGCTGCGTCCGGATCTGCGCATGTGGGCCTGGTGCTGGCGCTTCCTGAAAGAGTGCAGCGCCGAGCGCGCGGCCATCAATACGGCGCACAAGGTCAGGCTCTGCCTGTATTCGCTCGAGCGTTTTGCGGAGCTCGAGCGATCCGTGCCGATCGCCTACGACCGCACCATGAAAGGCGCGATCTACATCTATCGCGATCACGACCACTATCAGCGCGGCGTAGGCGCCACGGGTGTGCTCACTGACAATGGCGTGACGCTGAGAGCCGTTAGTACCGATGAGGCGGTCGAGATCGAGCCGGCGCTCGCCCCCGACCGCGCTAACATCGCTGGCGCCATTTACTGTCCGATCGACGAATCCGGCGACTGTCATGCCTTCACCAACCAACTCGCCGAGCTCTGCGCCAACAAGCTTGGCGTACAGTTTCAGTGGTCCACCGAAATACGCCGGATCGAAGCCGATGGCGACCGTGTTACCGGCGTGATCACCGACAAGGGGCCGCTCGCGGCCGATGCCTATGTGCTTGCACTTGGCAGCTACACCCCGCTGCTCAGCCGGCCAATCGGTATCGACATGCCAATCTATCCCGTCAAGGGATACGCGCTCACTGTGCCCATTGAGGGCCACGCAGGCGCGCCAACCCTTCCTGGCGTTGACGAAAAGTACCTGATCGCCTGGTCCCGACTCGGTCATCGGTTGCGGGTCACCGCAATGGCTGATTTCTCGGGTTTCGATCGCTCGCACAGCGAACGGGATTTCAGCCACATGCTGTCGACAATTCAACGCCTGTTCCCTGACGGTGCGGCCTACGAGAAGGCCAGCCGATGGGCAGGCCTTCGGCCCATGACCCCCAAGGGCACACCCATACTCGGTGCGTCTCCGAAGCGGAACCTCTATATCAACTCAGGGCAGGGTCATATTGGTTGGACCATGTCGATGGGCTCGGCAAGAGTGGTCGCCGACATTATCGGGGGACGCAAGCCGGCGATTGACATGGCGGGCCTCACGCTTGATGCGGCCTGACGGAGGGTGATTCTATGACCATCTACCACACACGCCGTGGCGCCCGAAACTATGGCTTTGCAGTCGGCATCCTGCAGCTGGACTGTTCCCTGCCCTTCATCCCGGGCGACGTTGATAACGCAACCACCTACAACTACCCGGTGATCTACCGAGCCATTCCCGGGCTATCCACTGCAAGCTGTTTGCGCGGCGCGCCCGAGATGACCGAAGCCGTAGTGCAGGCCGCCCGCGACTTCGAAACCCAGGGTGTACGGGTTATCAGCAGCGACTGCGGTTTCATGCTTCAGTTCCAGGCGGCGGTACGCGAGGCGGTGCGTATTCCGGTAGCGCTATCGCCGATGCTGCAGTTGCCAATCATTGCCTCGAGCCTCGCCCATCAAAGGCCGATCGGAATCATCACGGCCGACTCCGGCAATCTCACTTCGGCCTTTCTTGATCGTGCGGGTCTCGCCACACCCCATCACCCGCTCATCATCCGGGGGCTGCAGGATCAACCCGAGTTTCGCAGCGCGGTGTTTGACGAAAAGGGCACCCTGGATGCCCGGCAGATCGAGGCCGAAGTGGTCAGTGTTGCGCTTGACATGCAGCGGACCAATCCGGCCATGGGGGCAATTCTGCTTGAATGTTCAATGCTGCCGCCCTATGCAAGCGCCGTGCAGCAGGCACTGGGACTGCCGGTGTTCGACTTCCTCACGATGATCGATCAGTTCCACAGGGCGACGCATCAGCGTCGCTATCAGGGTTCATACTAGGTCACGCGTCCGGAAATCCGTACAGCCGCGCTGGATTGGCGACCAGCACCTTGTGGCGCATCTTTTCGTCGGGCACCCATTCGGCAAGGAGCTCCGCGAGGTCGCCGTCATCCTGCATCTTTTCGCGGGCGCTCGCATGCGGCCAGTCTGTGCCCCAGACCACGCGGTCAGGCGCGACCTCGACCATGGCGCGAGCGAACGGCGTGATGTCGTGATAGAGCGGGAACTGATCGGAGATGAAGTAGGGTCCGATCAGTTTGGCGTGGCAGTTGTCGCGGCGCAGCAGTCGTAGAACCGCCTGGAACGCGGGGGCCTCGGTTCCCTCGGAAGCACGAATACGCCCGAAGTGGTCGATCACGATCGGCACCGGCAGGGCGGCAAGGATCTCTTCGACCTCAGGCTGCTCGCGGAAGTTTGCGTAGAACTGCAGATGCCAGCCCAGATGCCGGATGCGTTCGGCGAGCTTGCGCGCGTCTGTCAGCTTGAGGCCCTGAGTCCAGGATGCGGTATTGATGCGGATACCCCGAAAGCCCAAGCCATGCAGGCGTTCGAGTTCGCGGTCGGTGATGTCTGGCGAGACCACCGCGACCGCACGCATTTGCATGCCGCTTTGCGCAAGCGCCGCTTCGATGGCGCCGTTGTTGGTGCCATAGACGCTGGGTTGCACCAGAACCGCACGCTCGCAGCCAATACTTGCGAGCATCTCGCGATACTCCGGCCAGTCGGTCACATGCGGGACGAAGTGGGTGGCAGGCAGAAGGGGATAGCGTTCCTGAGGACCGAAAACATGCGCATGGCAGTCGGTTGCACCCGCGGGAAACCGCACCTGCGGCTTGCGCGTGGGGGAGACCGGTGGCGGGATGTCTGGCGGGCGCACGCTCATTTCTGTTGCTGCCGCGCTTCCACGGTCGCCTGTTCGATCTCGTAGTGCGCCGTCAGGTCGATGAGGTTCTCGACTTCCTGGCGTGCGTCGACCCACTCCTGGTTGGTCATGCCGGTGACTGCACCGGTGTCGCGCAGCTCCCGCAGAATCTTCTTGTGGTGGTGCAATGCGCTGCACAGCACGACCTGGGCCTCGATGCAGGCCACATAACCCATATCGAGAAGCTCCTTGCGGGTGAAGATGGGGCGGCCGTCCCGGTTGCCGCGGCTTTGCACGTAAACCAGTGGCAGGCGGCACTTGCGCGGTGCTTGCTCGGCCTCTGCGGGATTACGCGGGAACAAGAGACCCATGTCGGCGCCGACGTCGGCAGCGCGGTTCAGGCGCATGCTCGCCTCCTCAAGGCCCAGCGCCCGGCAGGTATCAGTGCGGGCGATGATCACGAAATCGGGGTCCGATTCGTTGCGCTGGCGGACCGAGTACTCGATCTTTTCGATGAACTCATCGACCGGAATGCCGTGGACCACATACTTGTGATAGTGCGCGCGTTTCGGATAAAGCTGGTCTTCGATATGGATACCGGCGACCCCGTTGCGAATGAACTCGCGCACCGTGCGCATGGTGTGGAGTGGCTCGCCGAAGCCGGCGCCCGCGTCGGCCAGCACCGGGATGTGGATGCTTTGCGCGATATCGCCTGCCAGGCGCACCTGCTCGGTCATGGTCAGCAGCGGTTCGGTGACGGCGAGCGCGCCACCGGTCACGTAGCCGCCCACGTAAACCGATTCGTAGCCAAGCGATTGCACCAGGCGGCCGGTGAGGGCGTCGTAGACAGACGGCATGTGCAGGAAGGTTTTGGCGGCAAGCAGTTCGCGCAGACGGGTGGTGGGACGCTTTTGCATGGGGCACGCTCGGGTCGGTAAGAAAAGGGAATTATCAGAACGCCTATTCATGTCGTCCAGTGATAAATTCTCATTGAGCTATTACCGAAAGATATGCCATGAGATCAGGCGAAGAACTGCTTCTGGCGCGTCTGCGCTTTCGCCATCTGCAGATGGTGGCGGAGGTCGAGCTTGCCGGCAGCCTCAGCAAGGCGGCTGCGAAACTCAACCTGACGCAGCCGGCTCTTTCGAAAGCCCTCAAGGAGGTTGAAAGCCTGCTGGGGTTTGCGATTTTCAAGCGCAGCACGCGAGGACTGCAAACGACGCCGCAGGGCGCGATCGTCATGCGTGGCGCCACGCTGTTGCTCAAGGAACTGCGCCATTTCCACACCGAGGCCGAGGCCGCCGGACCCGAGGGACGGATTGCCGCGGTGCTCCGCCTGGGCGCACCGGCATTCCTTGCAGTCAGCCTGCTGCCCGTCGTGGTGGCGCGGCTTGCCAAGGCGCACCCGCCGATTACAGTGAGCCTGTATGAAGCCAATGTGCCGAAGCTGTTCGACTCGTTGCTCGATGGCGACCTGGATGCGCTGGTCACGGTCTACAACCCGGATTCGATGTCCGAGGCGGCTGGGCATGGTGTGCGCTTCGAAGCAATTGGCGAGGAGGACTATGTCGTCATCGCGCCATCAGGACACCGGCTCGCGCGTGCGCGCAGTGTCGAATGGGGCGCGCTGGTTGATGAGCCATGGGTCCTGACGCGCATGCCCTCGCTTGCGCGGGGGTTCATCGAGGACACCTTCAGGCGCCACGGC
Organism: Burkholderiaceae bacterium; assembly: GCA_049423065.1. Lineage (GTDB taxonomy): Bacteria > Pseudomonadota > Gammaproteobacteria > Burkholderiales > Burkholderiaceae_E > SYIM01. The sequence continues at coordinate 1,412 of JBMSQB010000136.1, read as the reverse complement.
TTGCAACCCCCGGCGCCGGTTTGCGAAACCGACAGTCCGGTCACGAGTGCCCGCGTGGTGGCTGAAGGTGTGGGCTTGAGCGCCACCCCGATCTCGACTGCGCGTGAGGCCGAGCGCGCGGGTCGCATTCGCCGGATCCGCATGGCATCGCCACCGCCCCGCGCCACCCTTGGCCTGGTGTACAGGACCGCAGCGTCCGACCATCCGCGCATCGCGATGCTGCGGCAGGCGTTACTGCAGCTGCCAGGGATCCGCCTGATTTGATCGCGACATGCCTGGGCCTGGTTATACCGTGGCTACCGGCGTAACCGCGGAGCCGACGGCGCCGGGCAGACGCAGCGGCGGGGCAGTGAGCAGGAAGCGGCTGCGCTGGTGTGCGTGAAGCCAGTTGGCCAGTTCCGTCAGATACCAGAGCTCGCCGAGATGGACGCCCAATTTGAACAGGCAGTGCTCGTGCAGCGGCAGCACGGCGCCCAGCGGGCCGATGTTCTTGCGCACACCCAGCGTGGAGGACGACTCGACGGCGAGGTTGTCAGCGGCGATGGCTGCAACGCCGGATTCGGTGATCCAGTTCAGCAGGGCCTGGTCGGAACCGTCCAGCACAGCGCACGCGAGCCTGACCGAGGGATCCGGACCCTCTGGCGGACTGTTGACGATCAGCTGGCCCAGCCCGGTATGCAGGCACAGGATGTCGCCTTCGCTCACGCTCAAGCGATCGGCTTCCATGATCTTCAACAGCATCTCGAGGTTCACGTGCGTGCGCGCCTCGCCAAGGTGTCGATGCAGGTCGACCATGACGCCACGCCCTTGTACGCCAGTCTCGGCCATGTTGGCGATTGAGAGCGCGCGCGCGCCGAGCTCGCCCTGAACGCCCTGGTTGTTGGCGTCGACGATTTGCCAGCCGTTGTAGCAGACGCGCTTGCGCTCCCCGCTGCCATCCACATCGAACAGCGACCCCTTGTGCGCGAGAGCGTCCCACTGGGTGGAGTACTGGCTGTAAAGAAGGACCGCCTCGTCCGAGCTGACATCGGTGAAGCGCGGGTCGATCTGATTGTGCGGAAAGTTGAACACCCGGTTTCCACCGCGCATGACCGGCTTGAACGCGGGCGCGCACCGATGGTCATTCAGAACCTGCCCGCCCGGACGATCGAGCGGCAAGCTCAGGCAGAACACCTCGCCTGTGATGACCTCCCTCATGGCTTCCCGGCGGCGTGCGGGGGTGATGAGGTTCATGCGGCCCCGTTGGTCGTCGGGGCCGAAATCGCCCCAGTTGGATCCAGCGGGGCGTTGCGTCCAGCGTGGTGTCATTGCGGTGTCTGCGTCGATCGTGGGAGTCAGTCTGTGGTGATGCCGGCGTCCTTGATCAGCTTGCCGTACATCAGCAACTCCGACCTGATCAGGGCGGCGAACTC
>JBMSQB010000135.1:0-6788 GCA_049423065.1 Burkholderiaceae bacterium | reverse complement strand
GTTGGGCGAAGTCAGCCAAGCCGCCCGGCGATGTGTCGCACCAGTTCCTGGGCGAGCAGCGCTTTGGGCGCGCGCGCGAGTCGTGTCTGGCCGCTCTGCTCGAGGATGAGCAACTCGTTGTCGTCAAGCCCGAAGGTTTCATGGCCGATGTTGGCAACCAGCATCGGAATGCCTTTGCGAGCGAGTTTGTCGCGGCCGTGTGCCTCCAGTGATTCGCTCTCGGCGGCGAATCCGACGCAGTAGGGCGGGCGTGCGCGCTGTGCCACGCTTGCGAGGATGTCGGGGTTCTGGGTGAAAGCAAGCTCGGGAACCGCGCGGTCGTCGGTCTTCTTGATCTTGCTGTCGCGGTAGGCGGCCGGGCGCCAGTCGGCCACCGCTGCAACTGCGATGAAGAGGTCGTGCGCACGGGCTGCGGCGCTGGCTGTGTCGAGCTCGGCGTGCACCGCGTCGTGCATCTGCTGGGCCGTCTGAACATTGATGCGGCGTACGGCCCACGGGGTGGGAAGGGCAACCGGGCCGGCGACCAGCGTGACCTCGGCCCCGGCGGCCACACACGCCCGCGCGATGGCAAAGCCCATCTTGCCTGATGAACGATTGGTGATGCCGCGCACCGGATCAATGGGTTCGAAGGTGGGGCCAGCCGTGAGCAGCACACGACGGCCAGCGAGCCGCTTGGGCGAAAGCCAGGCGCCGATGGCTTCGACCAGCGCATCGGGCTCGAGCATGCGGCCCATGCCGGTTTCGCCGCAGGCCTGATCGCCGCTGTCAGGGCCGATCACTTCGACGCCATCGTCACGGACTTGCTGCACGTTGCGCCGCGTGGCGGGGTTCTCCCACATCTGGCGGTTCATGGCGGGCGCCACTGCGAGCGGGCATTCGCGCGCGAGACACAGCGTGGTGAGCAGGTCGCCGGCGCGGCCCTGTGAAATCGAAGCGATGAAATCGGCGCTGGCGGGCGCGACCACGATGGCGTCGGCGGCCCGTGAGAGCTCGATATGTGCCATGCCGTTGGCAATGCGCGTATCCCACTGATCGACGAAAACAGGTTCGCCAGTGAGCGCCTGGAAGGTGGCGGGACCCACAAAGCGGGTCCCCGCCTCGGTCATGACCACCTGCACGCGGGCGCCTGCGCGCTGCAACTCGCGAGTGAGCACCGCCGCCTTGTAGGCGGCTACACCGCCGGTGACACCGAGCACGATCCGCTTGCCGCTGATACTCATGACATTCTCCGTGCTTGCCGCTTCTTGCCCGTCCGAGGGAAAGTGCCGAACCTGCCTGATCAACGAAGCGCCCGGCTTCAGCGGGAGCGCCGCACGCGCAGCAACTCGTCGATGATCAGGAGAACGGCGCCTATTGTGATCGCACTGTCGGCTACGTTGAAGGCAGGGAAGTGCCAGCCGCGCCAGTAGAAGAGCAGAAAATCAACCACCTCGCCGCGCAGCACACGGTCGATGATGTTGCCGATCGCACCGCCCAGAATAAGCGAGAGCGCGAATGAAAACAGCCGTTGCGAGCCATGTCGCCAGAGCATCCAGCAGATGAAGGCGGTTGCCACCACGCCGATGCCGATGAAGAGCCAGCGCTGCCAGCCACCGGCATCGGCAAGCAGGCTGAAGGCTGCACCGCGGTTGAAGAGCAGCGTGAGATCGAAAAAGCCCGCCACGACCGGCAGCCGCTCACCGGTCTTGAACGACAGCAGCACCGCCTGTTTGGTGAGTTGATCGGCGAGGACCAGCGCAAGCGCCAACGCGGCCCAGCGGGCGAATCCTGCACGAACCGATGGTTTGCGGCTGGCCACTGGGCGATTCGCTCAGGCAAAGCGCCGGGGCTCGCCGGCGCCGAACAGATTGGCCACACAGCGCCCGCAGAGGCCAGGCCGTGCGGGGTCGCATCCGACATCGCTTCGCCAGTGCCAGCAGCGCTCGCATTTTGTCTGGGTGCTGGGCGTGACGCGCACCCCTGGCGCGGCGGCCTCTGGCGCCGCGGCGCGCGCCCGCGCCTGGGAGGTGATCATGACGAAGCGCAGATCGTCACCCAGTGATTCGAGCAGCGCGAGGTCGTCGCCGGCTGCGCTGATCTCGATTTCGGCGGCGAGCGATGAGCCAATGGCGCCCGCCCCTCGAACGGCTTCGAGTTCGCGCAGCACCTCGGCGCGAATGTCGCGCAGTCGCGTCCAGCGGGTGATGAGCCGATCGGCGTCGGGTACCTCTGGGAAGCTGTGCCAGACCTCGGTGAAGATGGTTTCGCCGCCTGCCCGATGGCGCTCGGGTGCGAACATCGGCCACGCCTCCTCGGCGGTAAACGAAAGCACCGGGGCAATCAGACGAAGCAGCGCGTTGGTGATGTGCCAGATCACGGTCTGCGCCGAGCGGCGGGCGCGCGATCCCGCCGCCGTGGTGTAAAGGCGGTCTTTCAGAATGTCGAGGTAAAAGGCACCCAGATCTTCCGAGCAGAAGGTCTGGATCCGTGCGATGGCGGGATGAAACTCATAGCGTTCAAAGTCGGCAGTGATTTCCTGCTGCCAGCGAGCGGTGAGCGCCAGCGCATACCGATCGATCTCGAGCATGTCGGCCACCGGAACGGCATCGCGTTCAACGCTGAAATCGGACACGTTTGCGAGGAGAAAGCGCAGCGTGTTCCGGATGCGGCGATAGGCTTCAACGACCCGCTTCAGGATTTCATCGGAGAGCGAAAGCTCGCCGGAGTAATCGGTGCTTGCCACCCACAGACGGAGAATCTCTGCCCCCAGGGTGTCCGAGACCTTCTGGGGGGCAATCACGTTGCCCAGCGACTTGCTCATCTTGCGGCCCTCGCCATCGACCACAAAGCCGTGGGTGAGGAGCGCGCGGTAGGGCGCCACGCCATTCAGCATGGCCGAGGTCAGGAGCGATGAATGGAACCAGCCGCGGTGCTGATCGGAGCCCTCCAGGTACATGTCGGCGGGAAACTGCGACTGCTCGGCGTGCGAGCCACGCAACACCGTCTGATGGGTGGTTCCAGAATCGAACCAGACGTCCAGCGTATCGCGGTTCTTTTCATAGTGGTCGGCATCCGGACCCAGCAACTCGCGTGGATCAAGACGGTGCCACGCCTCGATGCCCTCGCTTTCGATGCGCCGCGCGATGGCTTCCAGCAACTCGGGCGTGCGCGGATGCAGCTCGCCCGTTTCGCGGTGCACGAAAAACGCCATCGGTACGCCCCATTGGCGTTGCCGCGACAAGGTCCAGTCGGGACGGTTGGCGATCATGCCGTGGAGTCGGGCCTTGCCCCAGCCGGGAAAGAATTGCGTGGCCTCGATGCCTGCGAGTGCGGTGTCGCGCAGACTCGCGCCGCCGTCCCGGGGTTTGACATCCATGCCAGCAAACCACTGGCTCGATGCGCGATAGATGATGGGCGTCTTGTGTCGCCAGCAGTGCATGGTGCTGTGCGGGTTTTTGCGTGATGAGAACAGCGCGCCGTGCGTGCGCAGGTGCTCGATGATTTTGGGGTTGGCATCCCAGATCGAGAGTCCGCCGAAGTTGGCAAGCGACTGGGCATAGGTACCGTCGCCCAGCACCGGCTGAAGGATCTCGGCATCCTTCATGCCATAGCGCTTGCACGAGACGAAATCTTCCACGCCATACGCCGGGGCCGAATGCACCACGCCAGTGCCGCTGTCGAGGGTGACATAGTCGCCCAGGTACACCGGCGAGGAACGCTCGGCGAACGGATGCGCAAAGCGGATCAGTTCAAGCGCGCGGCCAGGGCAGCGGGCGATGATTTCCCCCTCCAGCTGCCAGCTCGCGAGACAGCTCGCCACCCGGTCGGCGGCAAGCAGCAACAGCGCGGGCTCGCCCTGCCAGACGGTGCGCACCAGGGCGTACTCGAATTCCGGGTGGAGATTGAGTGCCTGATTGGCGGGAATCGTCCAGGGCGTGGTGGTCCAGATCACGCAATAACCCCGTGCGAGGGGCAATGCGGGGAGTCCGAATGCGCGGGCGAGCCTGGGTGCCTCGTCGGGCAGGAACGGAAAGCCGACGTCGATGGCCGGGTCGTTGCGATCAGCGTATTCGACCTCGGCCTCGGCGAGTGCCGAACCGCAATCGAAACACCAGTTCACCGGCTTCAGTCCACGAAACAGAAAACCGCGATCAAGCATGCGGCCAAGTGCCCGCAGTTCATCGGCTTCGTTGCGGCAGGCCATCGTGAGGTAGGGATTGTCCCATTCGCCCAGTACGCCCAGCCGGATGAAATCTTTTTTCTGGCGGCTGATCTGCTCGGTGGCGTAGGCGCGCGATTTGGCCAGAACCTGGTCGGCCGGGAGATTCTTCCCGAACTGCCTTTCGATCTGGATTTCAATTGGCATGCCGTGGCAATCCCAGCCCGGCACATAGCGCGCATCGAAGCCGGCCATGTTGCGGCTTTTGACGATGATGTCCTTCAAGACCTTGTTCACCGCGTGACCGATGTGGATGTCGCCGTTGGCATAGGGCGGACCGTCATGCAGCACCCATATCGGGCGACCCTTGCAGATCTCGCGAATGCGCCGGTAAGTGCCTTTGTCCTGCCACGCGGCGGTCCAGCCTGGTTCGCGCCGGGCGAGGTCGCCCCGCATGGGGAAGGGCGTGTCGGGCAGGTTCAGCGTGTCGCGCCACGCCTGCTTGTCGGTGGCGGAGGGTTTGCCTTCGGGCATGTCAGTCTCTTGAAAGGGAGGCAGCTTGAAACGGGTGGGCGGCATGCCAGGCGCGGGCCTGATCCGCATCGCGGGCGATTTGTTCGGTCAGCAGTTCGAGCGAGTCGTAGTGGCGCTCTTCGCGCAGTCGGCTCATGAACTCCACGCTGACCACCTGGCCGTAGACCTCTTCTGAAAAGTCGAACAGGTGGACTTCGAGCAGCAGCCGGCCGTTGGCTTCCACCGCCGGTCGGGTGCCCAGGCTTGCCACGCCCGGAAGCGGGTGGTCGCGAAGGCCGTGAACCCGGACCACGAAGATGCCGGCAAGCGCTGGTCGTTCGAAGGGGATCCGCAGGTTGAGCGTGGGGAACCCGATGGTGCGGCCGAGCTTGCGACCGTGGAGAACATGACCGGTGAGCGTGAAGGCCCGCCCGAGCAGATGCCGGGCACGATCGAAGTCGCCGGCTGCGAGCGCCCCGCGCACGGCCGAGCTTGAGACCCGCGTGCCGTCGACCTCGAAGGATTCGATGCGTGAGCAACCCAGGTTGCGTTCGGCGCAGAGCTCGCTCAGCATGGTGAAGTCGCCTTGCCGCTGATGGCCGAAGCGGAAATCGTCGCCCACCAGGAGATCCCGGGCATCCAGCCCCTCGACGATGATGTTTTCGAAAAAATTGCGCGCCGACAGGTTGGCCAGTCGTGCATCGAAGGGGGCAACGCACACCCGGTCGACGCCGCATTCGGCGAGCGCATTCAACTTGTCGCGGGTGGTCTGGATATGGGCGGGTGCACGCGACGGGTCGCCCGAGCGCTTGGCGAAATACTCTCGCGGGTGCGGCTCGAAAGTGAGCACGCACGTGGCGAGCCCTCGGGCGCGGGCGCGCGCCGTCAGGGTGGCTATCACCGCCTGGTGACCGCGATGCACGCCGTCGAAATTGCCGATGGTGAGCGCACAGGCGCGGCGCTGGTCGGGCGGCGGCAGTCGTCGAAAAACCTCCATGGGGCGGGCTCGGAAAGGTGACGCAAAACCTTGAATTATAAGATTTTGGCGGGCCTTACGGGGGCGGGTCGGGTGGTATCATCGGGCGGATGAAAAAAATCGTCGTGCTGGTGTCCGGGCGCGGCTCCAACATGGTTGCGCTGCTCGATGCCTGCACAGCGCTGCGCTGGGATGCCCGGATCACGGCGGTTGTCTCCGACCGCGAAGAAGCGCCCGCCTGCCAGATCGCGCGGGCCCGGGGGGTGCAGGCGGTCGTGGTCGCCCGTCGCAGTTTCGCCACCCGGCTGGCCTTCGATGACGCGCTTGCCGCACAGCTCGAGGCCCTCGCTCCGGATCTGGTGGTGCTGGCGGGCTTCATGCAGATTCTGCCGGCGGCGCTGGTGGCGCGGTATCAATCGCGGATGCTCAATATTCACCCCTCTCTGCTTCCTGTCTTTACGGGCCTCAACACGCATCGGCGCGTGCTTGAAAGCGGCGCCCATATTCACGGAGCAACCGTCCATTACGTGATCCCCGAGCTTGATGCCGGGCCAATCGTGGTGCAGGCGGCGCTCCCCGTGCTGCCGCATGACGACGAGCCTTCGCTCGCGGCTCGGGTGCTCGCTGCCGAGCATCGCATCCTGCCGCTTGCAGTGGGTTGGCATCTGCGCGGACGGCTTCGGATCGACGGACCGCGGGTGGTGCTTGAGTCGCCCGGAGCCGCCGAATCTCAGCTGTTGTGGTTGCCGTGACGCAGCCGGCCAGATCCTCGAAGGGTCGCGGGACTGCGGACAGGCCGCGGTCGGGCAGGGCGGATCGACCGCACCACGCAAAGGGGTCGAGTCGCGCGACACGTCGCGGCGAGCCCGATCTGCTCAACCGGGCGCTGGCCGAGGCCCTGTCGCTCAGGCTGCCCGCTGATGCGGTACTGCGAAAATTCTTTCGCGAACACCCGGAGCTGGGTCGTCGCGACCGCGCCGACCTCGCCGATACCGTGTTTGATGTGCTGCGCCATCGCCGCCTCTATGCCCACTTCGCTCAGGCGGGCGACGGCGCAATCGAGGAGCGGCTGATCCAGCTGTCGCGCGCCTGGCGTGCGCGGACGGCGGCAGGCACGGCAGGCACGGCAGGCACGGCGGCAGCGCCCGGTCGGCGTGCGCC
>JBMSQB010000134.1:0-7159 GCA_049423065.1 Burkholderiaceae bacterium | reverse complement strand
TGGCTGCGCTTCACTTCTACACGATGAACCAGGCCGAGCCGACGCTCGAACTGCTGGCGGCGGCGGCGGCCTAGGTTGCCGAGGGCGGGCTGATCAGGCGGGTCCCGGTCCGGCGGGTCTCGATCAGGCGGGTCTCGGTCAGCACGCAGTCGAGCGGCCGGTCATGGGTCTGCGCCTCGAAGCGCATCACCTCGCAGCCGTCGTAGGCCACGCCGATCGCGGCCACCGGTCGCGCCGCGAACGCTGCATCGCCGAGTGTCCGGTCATAAAAGCCTGCGCCATAGCCCAAACGGAAGCAGCGCCGGTCAAAGCCCACGCACGGAATCACCAGGACATCGGGCACGACCCCCTCAAACGGTTCGGGCAGCATCAGCCCATAACCGACCTCGCGCATCGGCTGCCCGGGTTGCCAGGCACCGAAATCGAGCGGTCGACCGCGTCCGATCACCCGCGGCAGCGCAAACCGCCAGCCGGCTCGCGCGAGACGGTCAAGGCTGCCCGAGAGGTCGGGCTCGCCACGGATCGGCCAGTAAAGCGCGAGCAGCCCTGGCGGTCGAGGCGAAAGCACGGCAGCCAGGCGCTCGCCGATCGCCTGGTCGGCCACGCGGCGGGTCTGCGCGTCGATCGACTCGCGCCATCCGATCAGACGCCGGCGTTCGAGATCGCGCAGCGTCGCCGACGGCGTGCGTGGTATCCTCGGTTCGCTTTCCATCTGTCTGTCATCCAGCTCGGTATCGACATGATCCGCACGATTGCCTTCGGATCGATTGTAGGCGTCGCGGTGCTGGTGTCGGCCTTCGCGGCTCAGGCCGAACGGCGGCAACCGGCTTCTGCGCCACAATCGGCTCCCGCACCCAGCCCCGACGATGCGTTGATCAACGCCCGCAAGGCGTGGTCGCAGAGTGACCTCAAGCAGCTCGATCTCGCCGCCCGGCATATCCCGCGCGACCATCTTCTCGCCGATTATCCCGCCTACTGGCGCCTGAACCTGCGACTGCGGGGCCCTGCCTCGGCGCCGCAGGCCGAGGAGCTCGATGCAGAGGTCGGCCGCGCGCTCGCCCGCCACGAAGGAAGCGCCCTGGGTGATCTGCTGCGGCGTGACTGGCTGCTCAACCTCGGTCGGCGCGGCGAGTGGCAGCAGTTCGACGCCCAGCTCGCACGCTACCCCCGTCGCGACGACGCCCAGGTCAACTGTTTTGCCTGGAGTGCGCCAACGCCCCGCGCACAGCCCTCCCGCGCCGAACTCGAGCAGGTGCTGATGGCGCCACGCGATCTGCCTGACAGCTGCAATCTGCTGCTCGAGCAGGTCGTGCGACAGAAGCAGCTGGGACCGGATGCGGCCATCCGTCGGCTCCATCGGGCACTCGAAGCGGGGTCGGTTGCTGCCATCCGGGTGGCGGCTGATCTGCTCGCGGTCGAGCCGGCTGCGCTCCAGGGCGCGCTTGCCAAACCGCCTGCCGAAGCGGCCTTCAAGGGCCGGCGCGAGGTCGCACTGATCGCCTTGTCCCAGCTTGCGCGAACCGATCCGCAGGCCGCGGCCCAGCGGCTCGAGGCAGGGGTGCCCTCACTCACGCCGGGTGACCAGCTCTTCGCATGGTCCCAGGTGGCGGCCGGCGGCATGCGGCGCCTTGCGCCGGAGTCACTTGGCTGGACCCAGCGCGCGGCCAAGGCGCCGGTCAGCGATGACACGCTCAACTGGATGACCCGCGCCGCGCTGCGGGCGCAGAACTGGCCGCTGGTAGCCTCGCTGATCGACCGGATGAGCGACGAAGGCCGGCGCGATCCCGCCTGGGTTTACTGGCGCGCGCGCGCGCTGCGGGCGGAAGGCCGGGTTGCCGACTCCGACTGGCTGTTGCGCCGCATTGCCGATGAATTCCATTTCTACGGGCAGCTTGCCGCCGAGGACCTTGGCCGGCTCACCATCGTGCCGCCGCAGGCGGCTGCGCCGTCTGACGCCGACATCGCCGTCCATTCCCGCAATGCCGGTTTTCGACGGGCACTCAAGTTCTACGAGCTGGGTCTGCGCGTAGAGGGCAATCGCGAGTGGAACCATCAACTGCAGCCCATGAGCGACCGCGAGCTGCTCGCAGCCGCCGCCTGGGCCTGCAGCATCAATGTGCTCGACCGCTGCGTGAACACCGCCGACCGGACCCAGCGCGAACATGATTTCGCGCTCCGCTTCGTCACGCCCTTTCGCGAACAGGTCAAGCGCGCATCGGGTGAGCGCGGGATCGACCCGGCCTGGGTATACGGCCTCATCCGGCAGGAGTCCCGATTCATCATGGACGCGCGCTCAAGCGCCGGCGCGCAAGGCCTGATGCAGATCATGCCGGCAACCGGGCGCTGGATCGCGAAAAAGCTCGATGTGCCCGATTTTCGGGTTGAGCTGCTCTCTGACCGCGACACCAATATCCGGTTCGGCACCTTCTACCTGAAGAACGTGCTCGACGATCTCGATGGTTCGCCCGTGCTTGCGTCGGCGGGCTACAACGCCGGCCCCGGCCGACCCCGCAACTGGCGCTCAACGCTGGCCGGTCCGGTGGAAGGCGCGATCTTCGCCGAGATCATTCCTTTTCACGAAACCCGCGACTATGTGAAAAAAGTGCTCTCCAATGCCACCTTCTACGCGTCGCTCTTTACCGGGCAGCCGCAATCCCTCCGAAGCTGGCTTGGTCAGGTGAATCCCCAGCCGGCCAGCACCACCGCTCTTCCCTGACAACACCATGACCTTCCAACGCATTCTCGTCCTCGGCGCAACCGGCTTCATCGGTCGCGCCATCGTCGCGCGGCTCGCCGCGCGCGGGCTGCGGGTCACCGCGCCCACCCGCAGGCTCGCTCGCGCCCGGCCGCTCATGCCGCTACCCACGGTCGACATCGTTGAATCCGATATCCATGATGCCCAGGCGCTCGCATCGCTCGTACGCGGCCATGACGCGGTCATCAATCTGGTTGGCATCCTGCATGGCCGCGGCGGAAGCCCCTACGGCGCGGACTTTGCGCGCGCCCACGTCGAGCTGCCGCGCAGCCTGGTCGCCGCGTGCGCATCCGCCGGCATCACGCGGCTTCTGCATATGTCGGCACTTGGGGCCGATGGCCCTTTGCCGCTCCCTTCCATGTATCTGCGCTCCAAGGCAGACGGAGAGCAGGCGGTGATGAGCGCGCCGCTCGACTGGACGATTTTCCGGCCCTCGGTGGTCTTCGGACCCGATGACCGATTCCTCAACCTGTTCGCCACGCTGCAGCGCTTTGCGCCTGTGATGCCGCTCGCACGCGCCGACACCCGCTTTCAACCGATCCATGTCGACGATGTGGCCCAGGCCTTCGTGAATGCGCTCGAGCGCCGCGACACCTTCCGTCGCGGCTACGAGCTCGCCGGTCCGCGCGTGTACACGCTGCGCGAGCTGGTGCGGCTTGCCGGGCGGCGGGCTGGCTGCCCACGCCCGGTCATCGGGCTGCCCGATATGGCTGGTCGCTTGCAGGCGATGATTCTCGAGGCGCTACCGGGGCCCACACTGATGTCGCTCGACAACTTCGACTCCATGGCCCGGGACAGCGTCGCGCGCGCGCCGATTGCGCCAGAGCTCGGCATCGACCCGATTGCCATCGAGGACGCGCCTGGCGATCCGGTCGCCACGCGACAGGAACGGCTCGATCGGAGCCGCGGGCTCGCCGGGCGTTAGCCAGGCCGTCTGCATTTCCTCGTCAAACTCATCCAGCGCCACGATGCGGATTTACTGTGTCGGCGGCGCGGTACGCGATGAGCTCCTGGGTCGCCCGGTCACAGACCGAGATTGGGTGGTGACCGGCGCCACCCCCGAGCAGATGGCGGCGCTTGGCTTTCGGCCGGTGGGGCGCGACTTCCCGGTGTTCCTTCATCCCGACACGCACGAGGAATACGCGCTCGCGCGCACCGAGCGCAAGACCGCGCGAGGGTATCGCGGATTCCAGATCCACAGCTCGCCCGAGGTCACGCTGGAAGACGACCTGCGAAGGCGCGATCTCACGATCAATGCCATTGCACGCACCTCAGACGGCGCGCTCATCGACCCCTGGGGTGGACAGGACGACCTGCGCGCGCGACGGCTTCGCCACGTAAGCGATGCGTTTGCCGAAGACCCGGTTCGAATCCTGCGACTCGCCCGGTTCGCGGCACGCCTGCCGGAATTTTCGGTGGCCCCGGAAACCCTTGCGCTCGCCCGCCGGATGGTGAACGAGGGCGAAGTCGATGCACTGGTACCCGAGCGCGTATGGCAGGAGCTGTCGCGCGGTCTCATGGAGCCGCAGCCCTCGCGCATGTTTCAGGTGCTGGGCGACTGTGGCGCGCTTGCACGACTGCTGCCCGGGCCGGCTGAGATCGACCTTGCAACGCTGGATGCGGCAGCTCGTTGCGGCGAAGCGCTCGAGATTCGTTACGCGCTTGCCATCGCCCCGCCCGGCGCACCGGGGGTCGCGCGCGCACGAAACGAACGGCTGCGCGTACCAGTCGCCTGCGCAGACCTCGCGCTCCTTCTTGCCGAGCAGGGCGCAGACCCATCGCCCGATACACCCTCACCCGATCCACCCTCGCCCGATGCACCCTCACCCGACGGCGATGCCACGCGCCTGTTGCAACGCCTCGAGGCACTCGATGCGCTCCGCCGGCCGGCGCGGGCACTCACGCTGGTGCGGGCGCGTTTGCATCGCACCAAAGCAGCAGGCGATCGCTGCGACGCTGTCGATGCGGCCGAGGCCCACTGGCGCGAGCTGATCGAGGTGGTTCAGGGCGTGGCAGCCGGACCGATCGCAGCCAGCGTGCGCGCAGCCGGTGCACATGATCTCGCCCCTCGCATTCAAACCGCGCTGCGCGCGGCGCGTGGCGCGGCGCTCGCCGCCTTTCTCGATGCCCGCACCCAGCGCGCCCATTCACCCACCGCCCCGCTCACTCACTCCGTTCAGGGATCCTCACCATGAAAGCGCTCCTTTGCCGCCAGCACGGCTTACCCGACACGCTGGTCTACGACGATATCGACGACCCGACGCCGGAGGCCGATGACGTGGTGGTCGATGTCAAGGCGGCGGGCGTCAATTTTCCAGACGTCCTCATCATCCAGAACAAATATCAGGCCAAGCCTGCGCTGCCATTCGCCCCTGGTGCCGAATTTTCCGGTGTGGTGAGCGCAATCGGCCGCAATGTCACTGACCGCCGAGTGGGGGATCGGGTCATCGGTTCGGTCACCTATGGCGCGTTCGCCGAAAAAGTAAAGCTTCCGGCCTCGCGTACCATTCGGATGCCCGAAGGCCTCGACTTTGACCGCGGCGCGGCCTTTCTGCTCACTTACGGAACCTCGTATCACGCGCTGGTCGACCGCGGCGCGCTCCGGGCCGGCGAGACGATGCTGGTACTGGGCGCGGCCGGCGGGGTAGGGCTCGCCGCGATTGAAATCGGAAAGGCCCTGGGCGCCCGGGTGATTGCCGCCGCCTCGAGCGCGGAGAAGCTCGCCGTCTGCCGCGAGCACGGCGCCGATGAGTTCATCGATTACTCGACCGAGGATCTGCGCGAACGCCTGCGCGCAATCACCGGCGGGCGCGGCCCCGACGTGATCTACGACCCGGTGGGCGGGGGCTATGCGGAGCCCGCCTTTCGCTCCATTGCGTGGCGGGGCCGCTATCTGGTGATCGGCTTTGCAAACGGCGAGATTCCGAAGCTGCCGCTCAACCTCGCGCTCCTGAAGGGCGCGGCCATCGTGGGCGTGTTCTGGGGTCAGTACACACAACTGGAGCCGGCCAGCTTTCATGCCGATGTGGAACGGATGCTCGGCTGGATCACCGAGGGAAAGCTGAACCCGCACATCTCGGCGCGGTTTTCACTGGCGGAGGGCGCACGCGCGCTCGAGCATCTGCTCGCGCGGCGCGCAACCGGCAAGGTGGTGGTGCTGCCCTGAGCGGGCGCACGGCGCTCAGAGCAGATGGGCGATGCCAGCCGCAAGCAGCGACAGCAGCACTGTGGACATGATGGGGAGCGAAATTTCCCGGCCAAACAGCGTGAAGCTGAAGTCGCCCGGCAGTCGCCCGATGCCGAAGCGACGCAGGAATGGCATCAGCCCGGAAAAGAGGGCGAGCGCAATCACCGTGGCAATCAGCCATTTGACCATCGCCCGATTATCGCACCCGGTCGAGCGCAACGGCGCACCGCTCGCGAGGCCGCGCGATGAGCGCTGAGCGCCCTAGCCCCGAACCCGCACCGACGGCCCGTTTCGACCACACCCATCCGGTGCTGCGGGCGATGCTGTGGGCGACCGCAGGCGGCATCATCCTGTGCCTGCTCAACGCGGTGTCTCGCGGCCTGACCCATGAGATGGATCCGGCGCAGGTCATGTTTCTGCGCTATCTCGCCGGATTCGCGCTGATGGTGCCATTCGCGCTTCGCGCCGGGCGCACACGCTGGCGAACCGGTGATCTGCCAGGTCATCTGCTGCGCGGCCTGATCCACACCATCGCACTTACCATGTGGTTCATTGCGCTACCCACGGTGAGCCTTGCCGATACCACCGCCATCGGCTTTACCACGCCGATTTTCCTGATGCTCGGTGCAGGGCTGTTGCTGGGCGAGACCATGATGGCAGCGCGCTGGATCGCGGCTGCGATCGGCTTTGCCGGGGTGCTGATCGTGGTCGGGCCCTCGCTGGGCGGCTCATCGGGTGGCGCCATGCTGCTGTTGCTCGCCTCGGCGCCCATGTTTGCTGCCACCATGCTCATGAGCAAACGCCTTGCGCGACGCGACGGGCCCTCGGTTCTCGTGCTCTGGCAGGCGGCATCCATCACGCTCCTGTCCGCGCCGCTCGCGATCTATCAGTGGCAACCCGTCACGCTGTCGCAGGCGCTTCTGATTCTGCTGGCAGGCGTACTCGGCAACGTCGGCCAGTATGCAGTGACGCGCTCATTTCATCGCACCGATATCTCGGCCACGCAGTCGGTGCGCTTCCTCGATCTGCTCTGGGCGTCGCTCTTCGGCTGGATGTTCTTCAGCGATGTGCCCGCCCACACGACGCTCGCGGGCGGGGCGGTCATTCTCGCCTCATCGCTCTGGATTGCCCGCCGCGAATCCCGGGCCGCCAGACCCTAGTACCCGCTCGCCGCCCGCTCGCGCGAGGTCAGGCGGGCAGGGCGGCTCGACGATCCC
>JBMSQB010000133.1:0-7306 GCA_049423065.1 Burkholderiaceae bacterium | reverse complement strand
GGATGATGTTCTCTTCAGGGGTGTTGGGGGTTCGCTGGCGACCGTTCAGTACCGATACCGATGCCTGCGGCTGGAATGCCGCGTTGGCGCGCTCGATGCCGGTGCCGGCAATCGCCTGCTCGTTCCGCTTGGACAGGATCGCCTTGTTCGCCTCGCGGATCTGCCGCACAAAAGGCGCAAGCGGCAGGTCGACCTCGCGGGTCGCGGAGGCAGCGGGTGCGGCGGTCTGTGCCGTGGCGACCGGAGCGACGCCCGCCAGGGCGAGCGCCAGGGCCGCGGTGACACGCACGGCCAGACCTTTACAACCTGCGATCTCGATGTTGTGGATGGAAGCTCTTGGATCCATTACCCATTCCCTTAGAAGCGACGCCCGAAAGCGTCCGTTATCGCCATCGCGTGTATAGCGGATTTTCAAGCCTTTGTCTTTCCAGAGTGCCTGGCCCGTCCAACCGCGGAAAAACAGGTTCACGGCCTAGCCCTCCTGTCGGCTGCCCGGCGGGTCGCTGCGCGCAGCAACGACCGGGTCGGGCGACCCCATGTCTTCGGTCGAACCACTGTCTGCCGTGGCGTCGGATTCGGCGGCCGGATGGGTCTCCCTGTCCTGGCGCTGATCAACCCCTGCGCTCGGATCGAGCCAGCGAGACAATTTGTCGGACAGACCCAGGTAGACGCTGCCCACCCGCGCGCGCCATCCCGTCAGCAGACGCGGAACCTCGGCGTCGCCTGCAACATCGACCGGCTCCGCCTGCCGCTGGTCGCTGCGCGGTCCATCCTGCGAGGGCGTGACTGGCTCGGGGCTGGCTGCCGGGTCGCCCGGCTGAGCCGGTTCAACCGGCTGCACCGGAGCGGGCGAGGCGCCTGCCGGCACCGGTGCGCCTGCGGGCGGCGCGGCAGGCGAGCCAGCGCCGTCGGCGGGCAGTGCCTGACCGCCGGCGGGCGGCGCTTCAGGCGCCTGGGCCGGCGCGACGGTTGTGCTCGGCACTGAAGCCGACCGTGATGATGGCGTACGGGCCGCGCTATCTGTTGTTTGAAGCGACAGCGAGGCGCTCGGGGTCTGTGACACCGGCACCAGGACGGTGGACGCAGGCCGCTCGGAGACCGTCTGCGGCGCCGATTCCGCGATCAGCCGGCCGCTGGTGGTGACCGGTGCCGCATTGCCACGCGTTGCCATCAACTGCGTGATCGGGATTGCACTGCCGCTGCCGAGCAAACCCTCGGTCGCCGCCTTGAGACCCGCGGAGAGAACGCTCGCGGTGCTCTCCAGAAGGATGGGGGCTGCAGCCCCTGAGGCCTTCGCCTCACCGAACGGAGACGCCGTCGTCTCGCTGGCCCCGCCGCTGGTCATCATCCCGACCAGCGCCACCGCTTCCTTCTGCGTGATCGCGGTCTTGCCGGTCAACATGACCGACCGGCCGCTGCGCGCCTCGATCTTGCCAGGCTCAACCCGCCCGCTGTCCGCGAGCAGCACCACCCAGCCCTTGTCTGACCCGTTGACGACGCCGTCCGGCCCGAGTCGCAGGCCGTTGGCACCGGCGATCACGACATCGCCGCTCGCCTCGTTCCGCGCCTCGACGGTGCCGACATCGGTCCGCAAGCTTCCCGGGCCGAATGCTCCGATGCCGCCGACTGCGGACAATCGCAGCGCGCCGGATGAGCGGATGTTGATGCCCGAGCCGTCGGTGGAGTCGTAGATTGCACCGCCACTGGTGATCCGGATCGCCCCTTTTGAAGCTTCGATCCGCCCGATACCGATGTCGCCCTGCGAATCCAGGGAAACATCACCGGCCGAATCGATGTCCACACGCCCGGCGATATTGCTGTTGGTCAGGGTGACCTCGCCCGCAGCATCGCCCTCACGGTCGGTACGGATCGAGAGTCGGCTGTCGGCTCCGCTCGACTGCACCGTAGCGCGCAGCGCGCCGCCCACCGCTCTCACCGACGCGTCGCCAGTGACCTTCAGCGACAGGTCAAGCGCCCCCCGATCAACCAGCTGGGCCGTGGCGGCCTCCAGTCGAACTGCACCATCGAAACGGTTGTCTTCACGCGACAGGTTGACGTCCCGACCAGCCGCCCGGATCTCGGTTGCACCGCCCACCCGGAGCGCCGCCGTCTGGGCCACCGCGCCTTCGAGCAGCAGATCACCCTTGACCTGGGTCGCACCCAGACGGACAAGGCCCGCAGCACCAGACAGCGTCGCGTTTCCGTCCACCACCAGACTGCCGGCAGAGAGTTCGCCCGACTGGCTGCCCGCCGACAGCGTCGCCTGGTCACCGGCCACGCGTCCGCTGAGGGCGAGCGTACCCGCCGCCCGAAGCGTGGCCGAGGCTGCGCCAACCGACTGGTCACCGACGAGATCAAGCACCACCGTCAGCGCATTGCGATCGGCGATCGTGGCCGACCGACCGGTCACCGTGACCGTCGCCCCGAAGTCGTTGCCGACACGGTCCAGGGTGATTGCACCGCCCGCTCCACCGCCGATTGCACTGGACCCGGCGACGCGCACATCACCCGTTTGGGTGATCGCACCCGCAGCCGCAAGCGTCATCGCGCCGCCCACCTGCAGTTCGCCAAGGCTCACACCGGCCGGGGTCCGAAGTTCAAGGTTGCCCGCCGCGCCGGCCAGTTGGCCGCCGACCGCGAGCGCACCGCCCGCCTCGAGCGACACCTTGCCGGTCGCATCGAGCGTCACGGACAGCGCGTCCTGATCAACCACGGTCGCAGCCGCACCACGAACCGTCACCTGCCCGGCAAACTGATTGCCCGCCTGAGTCAGCAGGGTGTCGCGCGCCTCCAGCGTTGCCGCGCCCGTGACCCGGACGCTCGTTTCCGCCGCCTGGGTGATCTGACCCAATGTCGCACCCAGCGTCAGGGTTCCGACATCAAGCGACACCTCGAGCTTCACATCGTCGATGTTGCTGACCGAAAGCGACTGGGCCGACACCGTCACCGCGCTGCCGGCGACTGCCGGAGCAATCTTGAGCTCGGCGCCTGCCTGACCGGCAAGCGCAAGCGATGTCAGCACACTCGCGCCCTGCTGGGACGGCGCAACGCCCACGTTGGCCGATCGGATACCGGTCAGCACGATGCGGTTGGCATCGCCCTGCAGGATGCCGCCAGCAAAGCGCACCTCGGTCTGATCGCCAGTTGCGGCGCTGATCGACACCGCGTCGGCTTTCGCATCGCCCGCGAATGAGAGCCCTTGCGCAAATTCCACCAAATCCGCGCCTTCGATGATGAGCCGTCCGCCCGCAGCGAGCGCCAGCGCCTGGCTGAAGACAACCTTGCCGCTTGCGCGCAGCGTGAGATCACCGTCGAGCCGCACGTCGCGCTTGAAGGTCAGGTTGACAGCCTCGTTGACGGTGAGCGCCTCGAGTCGCCCGTCGGCCGAATCGCCGATCGGCTGCTCGAACACGATGGAGCCTCCAGCGGCCGACAGCGTGAGCGCGTCGTTTGCCGCCGTGCTTCCGCGCAGGGCTGACTGCACCCGGACCGCGTCGTTTTCAAGCGCAGCCGACGGCCCGGCCGACAGCGCGACCGCACCGCTGATCTGCAAGGCGCTGCCCGCGAAGCTTGCGCCGCCTGTGAGGGTTCCCGTGGTCTGGGTGATCTTGATGGCACCGTCGCGTGCATTGAAGGTGCTGTTGCCCGTCACGCGGACCACACCGCTCTGCGCGAGCTCACCCGCAGCAGTCACCTGCAGATCGCCGCCCACCGTGGTTGCACCCAGCGAGACCGACGCCTCGCCCTCAAGCTTGAGGGCGCCCGCCACCGCCAGACCCTCGACCGACAGCAGCGCAGAGGACTTCGCTGTCAGATTGGTGCCAGCGCCAGTAAGCGACCCGGCCAGGTTCAGTGCGCCGGCCGCGTTGACGCTGGAGTCGGCCTGGGCGGTCAGTTCGATCCGCAGGTCGTTGCTGTCACGCACCGCGGCCTGCCTGGCCTGGAGCTTGGTCAAGCCGCCAAAGTCGTTGGCTGCGTTGGCGAGCGTCACGGTTTGTCCGGTGGCAATGATGTCGCTTGCACCGGCAACCCGCAGCGCCGCGGTTTGCGTGACCGCGCCGCCCGCGCTGATCGAAAGCCCATCGCCCACCACGATCTCGCCCAGCGAGATTGCGCCCAGCGACTCAAGCCGCAGATCACTCGCCTCGCCCTGCACGGACGCACGCTTGACCGTGAGGCCAACGCCTGCCTGAACCCGGGCATCGCTGGTGGAATCGATCTCGACGGTGAGCGATTTGTCAGAACCAACCGAAATGCGTCCACCGGCAACGCTCAGTTCGCCCGCCAGATCGTTGCCCGCAGCCGTGAGCGTGACCGCCGCATCGCCAGCATCAACGACAGCATTGGCGCCCACCTTGATCGCACTGCCAGCTGCCTGCGTGATGGGGCCCGCTGCATTCAGCGACAGTGCCCCGCCCACCGCGAGCGAGCCCAGCTGCACACCCTCGCTGCCCTTGCCTGTGAGGGTCAGGTCGCTGCCCGAGCCGCTCACCGCGCCCGACACCGTGAGCGTACCGGCGCTGGTGACCGTGACATCGTCGCTCGCCGCAAGCGCGAGCGTAAGCGCGCCGGCGCTCCGCAGCGCGACCGTTTTGCCGCTCACGCCCAGCGTCCCGACAAACCGGTTGGCATCGGCCTCCAGCGTGATGGCATGCGTGCCCGCATCGATGGTGGATGCCGCACCCACCAACAGGGCACCGCCCTGGGTGACCGCACCACCCGCGCTCAAGGCCATGCCGCCCGAGAGCTCAAGCGAGTCAAGCACGGTCGCGCCGGCACTCTTCAAGCTCGTGACACTGCCGGCACCGGTGCCGACACCACGAAGCACACGCAGCGCGCCAGCGCTCTCAAGTCGAACCGCGGCACTGGCGTCGAACCCGATCGCAAGCCCGGTATCGGAATCGATCACGGTGACCGCGGCGCCCGTCACGTTCACATTGCCCGTGAACTGGTTGTTCGCAGACGACAGCGCCACGTTCTGGCCGGCAGCACTGACCGTGGTCGTCCCGCCCACCACCAGCGCGCCAGACTGCGATATCGCGCCGGTGCTGGCGAGCGATACATCGCCCGGCACCGTCAACGCGCCCAGGACGGCGCCTGCAACATCGGCCGTCAGGCCATTGCCCTCGCCTGTGACCGTGCCGCTCAAACTCAGGATGCCGCCTGCGCGCGCGTTCACAGCGCCGCTTGCCGCGACCGACAGATCGAGCGCACTGCGATCGCGAATCTGCAGCACGCCCGAAGCGATGCTCACCGCGCCACCGAAGTCATTGCCGGCGCGGCCAAGCGTGACCGCCTGGCCGGTTGCGGTCAGTGTCGTCGCGCCCGCGATCGTCCAGTCGCCGGTTTGCGTCACCGCGCCCGCGCTCACGATCCGGGCGTCGCCCGTCACGTTCAGTACGCCAGCCGCAAACGCGCCCTGGCTGCTGGCATCCAGCGCTCCGCCGACGGTGGTCGCACCCAGCGTGAGTTTCGCGCCCGCACCCGGCACCACCCGCAGGTCGCTGCCTGGTCCAGTGACCGACCCGCTCAGGCTGATGTCACCGGTTGCCTCGATGACCGTATCGCCCTGCAGGTTGAGCTCGATGCCAAGCGGCCCGGTGTCGCGCAGCTGTGCCGAGGTTCCTGCCAGCTTCACAGTTCCACCGAACACGTTGCCGATCCGCGCGAGCGTCACCGCGCCGGCGTTCGACCGGATGTCGGCCGCACCACCAACGGTGATCGCGGTTTCGCCCTGGCTGATCGTGCCCGCCGCGGTGAGCGACACGCCGCCACCCACCTGGAGCGATGCGAGCTTGAGCGCGCCACCGGCGGTGACCGTCAGATCGCTGCCGGCGGCGGCCAGAGGCGCGGTGAGATCGAGCGCCCCTGCGCTCTGGATCGTCACATCACCCGGGCTGCTCACCTCGAGAACCAGCGCCTGTGCGCCCGCCGAGGTGACCGCAAGGTCGCCGCCGGAGACCACACGCACGCTCGCGCTGCCGGTCACTGCGAGCGACAGCGCATTGGTGTCGCGAACCGCGACCGCGCCACTGCTGACAACAGCGACCGCGCCATCGAACAGGTTGCCCGTGTGCTCGAGCGTCACCGCGCCACTGCCCGCAGAGACCGAGAGCGGGCCCGTCACGCGAAGCGCCGCAGTTTGGGTCAGCGCTCCGTTGCCGCTCGTCGACAACGCGCCGCCAACCGCCAGTTCGCCCAGCGTGATGGCGCCCGCCGACTCGAGCTGCAGATCGTTGCCCGCTCCGGTGACCGTTGCCACCACCGACAGCGCGCCGGCCGAGGCCAGCACCGAGTCACCGCTTGCGCTCAGCACCACATCGAGGTCGTTGCCGTCGCGAAGCGCCACGGCCGCGCCACTCAACCGGACCGTATCGGCAAACCGGTTGTCTGCGGACAGCACGGAGATGTCGCCGCTTGCCTCAAGGCGGGTGGACCCGTCGATTCGAAGCGAAGCACCCGCGCCTTGCGAGATTGCACCCGCAGTCGAGCGCGCGAGCAGCGTGGCCGCCCGAATCTGTCCATCAAGCTGCATGCCGCCCGAACTCGCGATGTCGAGGTCTGCAACCTCGAGCAGCGCGACGCTGCGACCGTTTACCGGGCGCAGCGCAAGCGCCGCACCGGCCATGCCCTGGACCGCCAGGTCATCGAGCACCAGACGGCCATTGTCGAGCCGGACCTGCGGCGCGAAGCGGCCAACGCCCGCGAGTTCGAAGCTGTTGCTGTCGCCTGCAAGCAGGCCCGCCGCAAAGCTCACCACGCTGCCGCCTGCGCGCGACGATGTGATTCGCACCGGGTCGGCATAGGCAGGACCGGTGAGGCCGATGCCGGCGTCGAACCGTACCGCGTCCGCACCATCGATCCGCAGCGTTGCACCCGGCGACAGATCAAGCGTGCGCGCAAACCGCACGCTTCCGCCGATCGCGGTGATCTCAAGACTGCCCGAGACCGTCGGGTCGATTGCGAGTTCACCGCCCGAACGAACCGTGAGGTTGCCGCTTGCGCGCGCCTCGAGCGTCAAGGCGTTGATGTCGGCCACGCTCACCGTGCCACCGGTCACCACCGTCCGCCCGCCGAAATCATTATCGGGATTGGCAAGCATCACCGACTGGCCCGCTGCACTGATCTGGGCGAGGCCCCCGACCGCGAGCCAGCCGGTCTGGCTGATGGCAGCGCCGTCGGTACTCACCGTGAGGTCGCCGCTCACGGCCGTGCGGCCGAAGCTCACGGTGCCGCCAGAGGCCGGCATGAGCGACAGGTCGCTGCCGCTGCCGCTTACCGTTGCACTCACCGTGATCGCACCCCC
>JBMSQB010000132.1:0-7329 GCA_049423065.1 Burkholderiaceae bacterium | reverse complement strand
CGGAACACCATGACCTCAATCCCCGAGCGCGCTCCTTCCGTACCCCCTCTGCAGCCACTCGATGATCTGCGGGTCATCGATCTGTCGAGCTTCATCTCCGGGCCGTTTGCGAGCGTTCAGCTGGCCGAGTTCGGCGCCGAGGTCATCAAGGTGGAACTGCCTGGTGTGGGGGATGCGCTTCGGCGTTTTGGCACGCTTACCGAGAGCGGCGACTCGCTCCCCTGGCTGTCGGAGTGCCGCAACAAGAAGTCGGTCACGATCGATCTGCGCCGACCCGATGGTGCGCGGCTCCTGAAAGCGCTGGTCGAAAAGGCCGACATCCTCATTGAGAATTTTCAGCCGGGCACGCTGGAGAAATGGGGTCTGGGCTGGGAGTTGCTGCACGAACTCAACCCACGGCTGATCATGGTTCGCATCTCCGGATATGGCCAGACCGGGCCCTATCGCGACCGGCCCGGCTTCGGGCGCATTGCCAACGCCTTCGGCGGACTGTCGTTTCTTGCGGGCTATCCCGACCGGCCGCCCGTCACGCCTGGGTCTGCAACCATTCCCGACTATCTGTCGGGTGCCTATGGCGCGATGGGCGTGCTGCTCGCGTTGCAGGCACGTCATCGCACCGGCCGCGGTCAGATGATCGACATCGGGCTTTACGAGCCGGTGTTTCGCATTCTTGATGAACTCGCGCCCGCTTATCAGAAGAAGGGCTATGTGCGGCAACGCATGGGCCCGGGCACGGTGAATGTCGTGCCGCACAGCCACTACCCCACGGGCGATCAGCGCTGGATCGCCATCGCCTGCACGAGCGACAAGATCTTCGAGCGACTGGCGCAGGCCATGGGCGAGCCGCATCTTGCCGAGCCACAGGCCTGGGGCGTGCTTGCACACCGCGAGCGTGACCGGGAACAGGTGGACCAGCATGTTGCCGAATGGACTGCCCGACACACGCGCGACGAACTGCTCGTGCGCTGCGAGGCGTTTCAGGTGCCCTGCGGACCGGTCTATGCGATTGACGAGATTTTCAACGACCCGCAATACGCAGCCCGCGAAAACATCCTGAAGATGAATGATCCGCGGGTGGGCGAACTGGCCGTGCCCAATCTCGTGCCGCGGCTGTCAGACACGCCAGGGTCTGTGAATTGGCTGGGGCCGTCGTTGGGCGAGCACAATGACGAGATTCTCGGCGGCCTTCTGGGCCTGGACGCCGCCGAGCGCGAGCGCCTGAGAAACGACGGAGTCATCTGACCCCGTCGCGCCCTGCTGGTTCAGGCGGCGCGGCGCGCGCCCTGTCTGCCCTCAAAGTGCGCGGCTGCCTCACGCAGGGTGACCAGATCGGCATATTTCTGGCCCATGTCGAAGAGGCTTGCCTCGTGCGGACCCTTCGCCCGATCACCCACACAGTCGGTGACCACCATCGGGCGCAGCGAGTAGGCGGATGCGTCGATGGTGCTCGCGCGCACGCAGCCGCTGGTGGTGCAGCCGGTAATGAACAGCGTGTCGACGCCGCGGCTGATCAGCCAGGACGCGAGGTTGGTGCCAAAAAACGCCGAACTGTGCCGCTTGATCGACACATATTCACCGTCGATTGGCGCCACCGACTCCACAAACTGGGCGTCAGCGCTATCGGGCGCCAGCGCTTGAAGCGCCGGTACCTTCACCGCAAAGGTGCCGATGTCTTCGCCTTTTGCCTCCGAGGCAAAGCGTACATGGCACACCGGCACGTTGTGCGCGCGCGCGCTTCGCAGCAGTTCGGCGGTGCGGGCGATGGATTCATTGATATTGAAGCCGCCCAGCACATCAGGCTTGGCAAAGCCCACCTGAAAATCGATGATCAGGAGAGCTGGCTGACGGCCAAAGCCCAGGGGCTTTCCGAAGTGCTGCTTTTCGTAAACGCTGAGGTCTGACATGGCGCGATTCCTTCGAGCTAGTGGGTGACGACCGCGAACAGCGTGATGCCTGGAAACGCAATCAGCAGTCCGACGATGAAGAGTTCCATGAGGAAGAAAGGCATGACGCCGCGGAAACATTCGCGGATCGTGATCTCGGGGTTGGCGGCCGACACCACGAAAACATTCAGCCCCACGGGGGGCGTGATGTTGCCGATTTCCGTCATCTTGGTGACCAGGATGCCAAACAGCACCGGGTCGATACCGGCCTGCTTGATGATGGGGAAGACCACCGGCATGGTGAGCAGGATCATCGATGCCGCATCGATGAAGCAGCCGAGAATCAGGAACGGGATCAGCACCAGGATGAGGAGCAGGGTGGGGTGAAGGTTGAGGCCCTGCGTCCAGGTGGCGAGGTTTTGTGGCAACTGCGTGGTGCCCAGCGCTGCACCGAACACGCCTGCGCCAATGATCAGGAAAAAGATCGACGCCGTACTCGACCCCGAGGTCTGCAGCCCTTCCTTGATCTCGGCCATTTTCGCGCCGCGAATGATGGCGATCACCAGCGCGGCTGCCGCACCGAAGCCGGCGGCTTCGCTTGCCGTGGCCACGCCGGTATAGAGCGTGCCCATCACCACAGCGAACACCACCAGGATTTCCCACGACGAGAAGGTGAGCCGCATCCGGTCGCCCCAGCCGGTTTTGGGTTGGCGCGTGATGGTGCGCATCTGGGGATCACGCTTGACCATCCAGTTGATGCCGACCCCGTAGACGATGATGGTGAGAATGCCCGGGATGATGCCGGCCATGAAGAGCGACGGGATGGGCGTTTCGGTGGCAATCGAATACAGCACCATCACGGTGGAGGGTGGGATCAACACCCCCAGCGTGCCTCCCGTGGCAACCGCCGCACCCGCGAGCCGCTTCGTGTAGCCCGCTTTCAGCAGCTGCGGCACTGCGATCTTGGAGATGGTGGCGGCGGTGGCGATCGACGAACCCGACACGGTGGCAAACGCGCCGCAGGCGACCACGGATGAAATGGCCAGCCCACCCGGGATGTGGCCGAACCATGCCGACGCCGCGCGAAAGCCTTTTTCGGAAATGCCGGCCGAATACGCCATGTGCCCCATGAACAGAAACAGCGGCACCACGATGAAGGCAAATTCTGCTGTGACCGAGTAGGGGAGACTTCCCAGGAGATAGTCGGCTGCCGACCAGCCGCGCATGGCAATCAGCCCGATCACGCCCGATGACAGGAGCGCAAGCGCAATGGGAAAGCCCAGTGCGAGCAATACGAACATGCCACCGATCAGGAGAAAGCCTTGCTCAAACGGGCTCATTTGCGTTCTCCGACCAGGTCGCTGTCGGACTTGCCGATTTCACCTTTCAGTTCGGTTTCGATGTCGACCTTGTACGGGTGTCGTCCGGCCAATGCATATTCGAGCGCAGCGGTGATCGACTGGATGATCAGGAGCGTGAGGCCGACCGACACCATGGCGCGGCTCGGCCAGAGCGGGATCTGCACCATGCCGAACGACACCTCGTCGCGGTTGAACGAATAGATTGAACTGCGCCATGAGGTCCAGCACAGAATGCCGAGCACGACGAGTTGTAAGCCGAGCAGCAGCCAGGTGACGATCTTGTCAGCCCAGGGCGGAAAGCGCTCGGCAAAGATCGAGACACGAAAGTTTTCGCGGTTGGCCTGGGTGGCGGGAAGCCCCAGGTAGATGAGCGCAAGCAAGAGCAGCACACCCACCTCGAGCACCCCCCAGATGGCAATCCCCATCATGCCGCGCAGCACGGCGTCGATCACCACCGCGATCATGATGAGGATGATGAGAATGCCGGTGATGCGGGCCATGGCCCGGGAGGCCGAAGCCACCCGGGCCGCGAGGACCAGCATGCCGGAGGGCGGGCTGGCCGTCATCCCTTGGCCTTGCGGGCGAGGTAGCGGTCGATGCCGGTCACGTATTTGCGCTGCGCCTCATACTTGGCCACCAGGGCGTTGAAGCTCTTGGTGAGCGCCTCGGGGTTGCCACCCACGCGCTTCACCGCTTCGGCGTATTTGTTGAAAATCACCTGGGAAGTGGCTTCGCGCCAGCGCTTCTCTTCGGCCGGGTCAAGCGGTGCAACCTGGATGCGTTTGGATTTCATGAGGATCTCCACGCATTCGTCGGTTTCCTTGTTCTGCGCGTCGATGTACCAGGTGAGCGCATTGTCGGCGGCGGTGGTGAAGACATCCTGCAGCGGCTTCGAGAAACTCTTCCAGCGGTCGAGGTTGATGGAGGTCATCACGGTGGCGAAGATGCCCATGCGACCGCCGGTCGAGAGGAAGTTGGTCATCTCGGCGAGACCGTCCTTCACGCCCTGCTCGAACGGCGTGGTGGAGATGGCATCCACACCGCCACGCTGCAGGAGGTCGATCGCATCGGTGTAGGGCACAGTGACCGCCGTGGCGCCCAGCGCCTGCAGTGCATCGCCTGGCCCCAGCAGCGTGCGGATACGCATGCCCTTGAGGTCGGCTGCGGTGTTGACCCGCTTCATGCTCCACAGCACGTTTTCGGAGGTGGAGAGCGTGAGCAGCAGATGCACGTTGTTGCGCTGAAACTCCCGCTGCACATCGGGGGTGTTCTGGTACCACTCGCGAAATGCCATGCAGCCCGCATAGGGGCTTTCGGTGACGAACGGCAGCGTGACGCCCGACACCGGGAATTCGCGCGGGTTGAAGGCGGCGGGCACGGTGAAGCCCAGGTCGGTGGCACCGCGCGCCATGCCGGGGTAGACATCGCCTGCCTTCAGCGGATTGCCGCCCAGCATCCACTCGAAGGTCACCTTGCCGTTGGTCTTGGCGGTGACCTCCTTCGCGAATTCCTGCTGTACGCGGGAAAACAGCGACGGGGCAGGATAGTTGGACGCGATACGCAGTTTCAGGTCCGGAAACGATGCCTGGGCGCGCACGATCGCAGGCGCTCCGGCGACCGTTGCACCGGCGGCTGCGGCGGTGAGAAATTCGCGCTTCTTCATGGTGACTCCTTCGGTGAAAAATCGGTTTACTGCGGCAGCGAGGGCTGTCGCAGATGATGGTCGGTCACACGCTGCCACGCATGACCCAGTTGCAGCACTGCGGCTTCGTTGAAGCGCGCAGCGCTCAGTTCGAATGAGAGGGGCAGGCCTGCCGCGTTGAACCCGCAGGGCACGGCAAGCGACGGCACGCCTGCTGAGGCGAAGACCGAGGTGAAGCGCGGAATCGCCCGGATGGCGTTGGCGTAGGCGAGCCCGGCGCGCGCCGGTGCGGGGCCGGGCGTGGTGGGCGACAGAATGGCATCGATCCCCTGATCGGACAGGATGCGATGCAGCCGGTGGCGCCAGGTTTCGATCCAGCGCAGCGCCTGCGCATACTGCGCGCCGGTCACGCGTTCGCCGATGTCGTAGCGCACCATCAGGTCTTGTCCGTAATCGGCGGGGCGACGCGCGAGTTGTTCGCGGTGGAGCGCGAAGGCGTCGGCGAGCACGATCCTGAAGGCCAGCATTTCCTGAGCAAGTTCGACATCGCCCAGTTCAACCTCCACGATCTCGACGCCGAGATCACGATAGGTGCCGAGGGCGGTCTCGAGAGCACTGCGCAGTTCATGATCGATATCGTCGAAGAACCAGCGACGCATCACCCCGATACGCCTGCCGCGAACGGGGTCATCAAGCGTCTTGAGCGGGTCGGTGACCGGCGTGTCAATCGAGAATGGATCGTCGGGATCATGACCGGCGATGACCGCAAATACGCGGGCGACATCCTCGACCCGCCTTGCAAGCGGGCCGAAGGCGTCGAAGGGCGCGCTGACGGCG
The DNA here is from genome assembly GCA_049423065.1 of Burkholderiaceae bacterium. Classification (GTDB taxonomy): domain Bacteria; phylum Pseudomonadota; class Gammaproteobacteria; order Burkholderiales; family Burkholderiaceae_E; genus SYIM01. Next base: position 1,606 of record JBMSQB010000132.1, on the reverse strand, counting down.
ATGCTGCCGGTACGCGAAATGCGGCCGATGCTGGGCCGCAGACCGGCGAGTCCGCAGTAGGACGCCGGCAGACGGATTGAACCGGCCGTATCGCTGCCAATCGATACGCGCGCCATCCCACAGGGCACCGAAGCCCCCGAGCCGCCGCTTGAGCCGCCCGGGATATGCGCCGGGTTCCATGGGTTGGCGACCGGGCCGAAGTGCAGGCTCTGGCTGGTGGGGCCGAACACCCACTCATGCAGATTGGCCTTGCCCACGATCACAGCGCCCGCTGCGATCAGGCGGTCAGTGATGAAAGCGTTCCGAGGCGGGACGTTGTCTCGCAGAATCACCGAGGCGGCGGTGGTGGGAACACCCGCCCAGTCGAGACAATCTTTCAGATTGATGACCCAGCCGTGCAGCGGGCCAGCCGAACCGCCCGCTGCCGCGATGCGATCCAGCTCGGCAGCCCGGGCGCGCGCGGCATCGCCGCGCACCGTGATCATCGCGTTCACGATCGGATTCCAGCGCTCGATGGCGGCCAGCGCTTCGCTGACCGCCTGACTCGCAGGCCCCGCAGCGGGGGCGTTCATTGCGCGGCCGGGGTCTCGTCGTCCCAGACCTTCTCGGGCATGGGGAGCCCGGCAAAGGTTTCGGGGGGAAGGGGGCGGTCGACCTTGACGCCAAGACCTTCCAGCACCCACATCAGCTGACGCGTGTGCTGGCCGCTGTGCCAGACGGTGCGCTCGAGGAATTGATGGTGCGACTGCTCGCCATAGTAGACATCGGCTTTGGCAGACCAGTCGAAGGCATGTGCTGGGCCAGAGAACCAATCGCGCAGCTGCGTCTGGACCTGCGCCGCATAGCGCAGGATGTGATCGCGGCTGTTTGCCTCGGGCGCCGGAAACCGGTTGTAGGACTCAAAGGTGAGAGGAATGCCGGCTTTTTCTTCCAGGAATGCGTCGGCGTTGTTGAAGATGTGAAAGGTGAGGTCGGTGTAGCTGCGCGGCCGGTTAGGGAGCAGGTCGTGAAGGTTGCGATCGGGCAGCTGACGGAAGAAACGCTCGGCGCCCTCGAGAATGGCCATCAGTCTGCGCTGCAGTTCGTCAACCGGCAGCAGCGTGATCTTGAGGCCGGTCACGCCCACCAGCCTGGCCACATCGGTGAGCACCTGGCCATTGGCCCAGCGGTCGCCCTTGGTGACGATGGGAACCTGCCGCAGGCCGAAATGCTTCAGTTCTTCAAATGCCGCGTCGTCCGCGAGCACGTTGCGGGAGAGGAAGGGCACCCCGTTCTTCGCCAGGAATTCCTTGGTACGCAGGCAGCTGGTGCAGCCTGGCTGCCAATAGACGCGGATGGCATCGTCGCGGATCGGGGTGGCGGTGGTCATCGGCGGTATCTCCGTGAGCAGAGTTCAAACCGCCGATGATCGGGGAAAGTGGGCGAGACGGCAACCCGATTCGCCCAAACGAGGAACGGTGACGACCAGGGGAGGGCGATCGCGATACACGTACAGGCGCAATTCATTCCGGAAATTGCGTCCAGTCAGAAGTTCGCTATCGGGTTCGACTGGCGAAAAATGTTCGGGTTGCGTGAATGGCCTGATCGATATCGGCGTCGTTCACGT
>JBMSQB010000131.1:0-7759 GCA_049423065.1 Burkholderiaceae bacterium | reverse complement strand
TCGGCCAACCCGACTCGAGCGGTCAGGATCACGATCCCGGCTTCGGGGCGCGCCTGCCGGAGCGCCTATTTGTGGAGGTTCGCCATCAACCCTGCCGGCGGGTCACTGATTGAGCGCTCGACTTCGACCCGCGTGTCCAGCCCAACTTACCCCAGCAGCGCACGTGTGCGGTGGTCGTCGAGCACCCCACGCGCTAGAAATTCCTGTGTGATCGCGTCGACCAACTCGGTGAAAGCTGGCGAACGGCGTGCGGCCAGACCGCGCGGTCGTGACAGATCGACCTGAAGAACGCGGTCGATCCGCCCGGGGCGCGCCGACATGACCACCACCCGATCGGCAAGCAGCACAGCCTCGTCAACGCTGTGGGTGATGAACATGACGGTCATACGGTCGCGCAGCCAGAGCGCTTCAAGGTCGATGCGCACCTGCTCACGCGTGAGCGCATCCAGAGCACCGAAGGGTTCGTCCATCAGCAGTACGTCTGGCCGATGCACCAGCGCCCTCGCGATCGAGGCGCGCTGTTGCATGCCGCCGGAAAGCTCGTGGGGGTAGCGATCCATGAACTCTTCAAGGCCAAGCGAGGCAAGAAGCGCAGCCGCGCGAGCTCGATACTCGGGGACTTTCAGGTTGCGCAGCTCAATTTGCAGCAGGACGTTGTCAAGCGCGTTGCGCCATTGGACCAGATTTGCTTTCTGGAACACGATACCGGTGTCGTGTCGCGGCTCGCGCACGATCTCGTCCGCGTACCTGATGATTCCCTGGCTTGGCGGCAACAGTCCTGCAACCAGCCGCATCAAGGTACTTTTGCCACATCCTGATGGCCCCACCACCGCGACGAATTCACCTGCCTTGATGGTGAGGTCGATCGCTTCAAGCGCATGCGTCACGCTCTTGCCACGGGCAAAGTGCTTGCCCACGCCTGCGAGGTGGATCGCCTTCGTGCTCACGACGGCTCTGCCTGCGCCGTATCGCCGCCTATCGCGTGAAGTCGTTTGTGTAGAAGGAACCGGGGGCGCGGTCGGTCTTGATCCCCTGGAATTCTGTCAGCAGTTCCAGCGTCGACTTCCAGTCGACTTCGGAGGCGACACCCATCGCAAGCCCCTTGGTGCTGGGCGACTCGAACTTGGACAGTGAAGCGTCCATCTGCTGCTTGAGTGAATTGGGATCCAGCTCTGGTTTGATCTTCATCGCTGCCCGCACTGCCGCCTGCGGATCGGCCATGGCCGCCTCGAATGAGCGCCGTGTTGCGCTCACAAACCGCCTGATCAGGTCCGGGTTGGACTTGATCGTGTCTTCGTGAGCGACCACCGTCAGTCCAACCAGGCGTACGCCCAGGTCATCGTAGCTGAGCATTGAGGTTTTCACGCCCTTGGCCTCAATCTGAAAGGACTGCGCGTCAATACTGCCCAGCAGGGCGTCGGTGCGCTTTTCGAGCGTGGCAATGACCTTGCCCGCCGGGTCGACGTTGACGAGTCGGATCCTGGATGGGTCAAGCTTGTTTACCCGAACGACGGCGGGCCACAGTTGTGTGAGCGCGTCCCCGGCGGTGACCGCGATCGACTTGCCTTCAAGGTCTTTGGCGGTGCGGATATTGGCATCTGCGCGGGCTACCACAGCAAAGATGCCGCTGTTCATGAGCGACATGACCGTTCGGATCGGGATTCCGCGCACGGCGCTCACGATGGTGGTGCCGCCGTCAACGATGCCGAATTGGTCGCTTTTTGCGCCGATAGCCTGTGCGGTCACCGCGCCGCCGCGGCCCTCGTTGACAGTCAGGTTGATTCCGGCCTCGCGATAAAAGCCCCGCTCGACACCCAGATAAAAAGGTGCGTGAAATCCAAGGATTTGCCAGTTGAGCCGAAGCGATACGGTGTCTTGCGCCACCGCCGACGGGATCGCCAGGACCAGGGCGCCCGCTGCCAGAAACCGCGAGAGGATTCTTGCCAGCATGTTGTTTCTCCTTGCTTGGTGTTGGGTGGGTGTTGGCCGAGAGAAGCGTCTAAAGCTGTTGTGCGGCGATCTGGTCATTTCGGCTCGCCACGTGCCATGGAATCAGCAGGCGCTCTAGAAATTCCATCAGGTAGTAGAGCGCAAGCCCGATGACGCCCAGTACGATGATGGTGCCGAACACCATCGACGTCAGCAACTCGCCATTGAAGGTCAGCAACAGGTAACCCAGACCGGCATCAGACGAAACAAATTCGGCGACGACCGCAGCGGTTGACGATAGCGCCGCTGCCACCTTCAGGCCGGTGAAAATTTCCGGAAGCGCGCTCGGAAATCGAACCTTGAGGAACATGCGCAGGCGGCTCGCGCCGGTGGCGCGTGCGAGTTCGATGATGTCAGGGTCGCAGGACTTGAAGCCGGCGACGGCACTCACGACGATTGGAAAGAATGTGAGGAGGAAGACCAGCAGGACCTTCGGCAGCATGCCGAAGCCGAACCAGATGATGAAGAGCGGTGCGATAGCGATCTTCGGCATGATCTGCAAGAAGACAACCGCCGGATAGATGGTCGCCTCGAACAGCCTTGAGTAGGCCAGCGCCATGGCGAGGGGTATCGCGACGACCACACCCAGCGCATAGCCAAGCAGCATGCTGGTTGTGGTGACGCCAGCGTGCTCGATGATGCGGGGCAGACGTTGCGCGAGTTCGCTGAAGATGAGGCTTGGCGGAGGTAACAGGTAGGCGGGTACCTTGAACAGTCGCGCCCCGGCTTCCCACACGCCAAATACGATGATGGCGCTCAGCAGTGCAAGCGTCAGGCGCCAGAGCGCGGAGCGCACACCCTGCATTCGTGCTCTGCGGGGGCCGCCAGGCGTGCTCATGACCCCAGCCTTCGCCGCATGCTGGTTTCGGGCTTGAGACAGTAGCGCTCGAGCGGAGTGATGCGCGCAATCTGGGCGGCGGAGGTCTGAAGCGCGGGAACCCAGCTGACCAGCGTACTGCGATTCAGTCGCGCAGACGGGCCGATGATTGCGAGGCTGCCTACGTAGTGGTCGGCATCTGCGACGACGGGTACGGCAACCGCTGCAGCACCAGCCTCGGCTTCATCCATGGCGATGGCGTATCCCTGCCGTCTAACCCGTGTCAGTTCGAGACGCAGAGCGGCCGTTGTCTTCAGTGATCGCGGACCCAGGGATGAATCGCCTAGCAGCCCTTGCTGCTCGACACGACGTATTGCCTCGGCGGGCGGCACCCGCGCGAGAAGGCACTTGCCGGTTGCGGTGGCATGGAGCACGGCGCTTCGTCCAAGGTTGCCGTCGTAGCGCAGGCCGGGACCCGCGCCCTGTGCCTCGGCGACGAAGACCAGACGCTCGCCATCCAGCCAGGAAAAACGCACCAGTTCACCACAGTGGGTGGCCAGCGCATCGAGGATGGGTTGACCAAAATCGAGCAGGCCCGTCCGGGCGAGCTGCGCAAAGCCGAGCATCGCGAGATCCAGGGTGAGCACATACATGCCGGAAGACAGCTGCCTGACAAGACGCCGCTGAATCAGGTCGGCAAGCAGTCGATGAGCGGTTGGGCGGGCGAGATGAGCTTCTCGGGCGATGTCTGCAAGTGTCATCCCGGCAGGCGCTGCGGTGAGAGCCTGCAGCACATCGAAAATTCGATCGACTGCAGTACGCATACAAATTTCCGGAAGGTAATTCCGGAAATATTCAACCCTGCGCGACCAGCTGTCAACCACCCTCGACAGGACTTCGCGTCGGGGGTTGCGGTGCAGCCGGGTCCCCGCCCAGGTCGACGGTTGCGAACTCTGCCGGGATGTTGATTTCAATCAGCTCGAGATCAGTGGAGCGGCCGATCACGTTGTGTGGTACCCCAGCCGGCTGCGACAGGCACTCACCTGCCTGAACTGTGACGTCATCACCCACGCCTTCATAGCGGAAGCGAATCCATCCACGCAAAACGATGTTGATGTGTGCTGTCATGTCGTGCCAATGCCAGCCTGTTGGCCGCTGAAAGGGAAGGATGGCTCGTATATGCCGTGCGCCGATTTGGCCGCCGGTAGCTGCTGACAGGCCAAGATCGCGGTATTCGATATCGGCATCCGGAGCGTCGCGCTTGAACGGCGAGCGCTCGTCAGTAAGCGCCAGCCGGGACATTGCGGACTCGAGCGTCAAGGGGCCGGAGTAGCGCGTGGATTGCTGCGCCGGGCGCCTCTGGTCAAGGGTCTTACTGGGTCCGGTCACCGTGAGTTGATCCGAGGCACGCAGGTCAACCTGCAACGCATAGAGGTCGACGCGAGCGGTTGCGAGTGCGGGCTCGTTCAGAGTGGCTGCATCGAAGGCGGCCCGTAACGCCTCGACGCCATCGAAGCCCTCAACGAGAACGGTCAGTGCGGGCTCGCGCAGGTCACCCGAACGCACGGCCCGCTCAGCGGTTTGCAGTCGGCTGGCCGACGGCGTAGCGAGTGCGACCATAACCCGGGCCACGCCGGGTGCCTGCGCGAGCGTGTTCAGATTGCCTGCCGACCAGTGCTGGGCCAACGCCTCTGCGGCCTGATGCTCGACGTCAAGGCGCGCAGTCAACACAAATCCGCCTGATGACCCCGAGGACTGCCACACCAGCCTGCCCGCAGCGCGGGCCGTATTGCGAAACGCGGCAACGCTGCGACGTGTCCAGGGTGTAGGGTTGTTGAGACGGTCGAGGTAGGCTGCGCTGGTCAGCACCGAGGTGTCGGTGGTGTGATAAATGGTGAGGTATTGGGGGCACGAATCGGCGTTGAACCAGCGCTGCCCCTGGGTGAAGCCCGGAATCGAGACTCGCTCGGGGATGTGTTCGCGCGAGTGCCAGTCAAGGAAGTTGTGGCGCTCCTCCGGCAGGATGTCATTCCAGATGACGACGATTCCCGGGGAATTTTTCATGATTCGGTTTCCGTGCCGACGCTATGACGGGGCTGGTCCAGAGTGCCACATCCCCACCGGATCTTTGTCTTCATCTCGCAGGCGTGTCAAGCGATGTACGAAACGGCCAAGCGTTCAGGATGATGTTTACCAGCCCGGTCTCCAAGTCTCCATTGACCGTCTGCCGGTCACAACGCTACTGTAGTGAACCTGTCTGGAATTCAATCCGGTGTCTTCCGCGCTGGTTTTGGTCCGACGCCTGTCCGCTCCAGACCTTGAGTTCTCAGAGCCTGCCTTCGCGATCCGGGTCACGGAAGAGGTCTGTTTGTCGCGGGTTCACGGCTGTGTACCTGCGGTCTGGCTGGAGGGTACTGGCCGGGGCGGCGCTGGGTGTTTGAGAGCCTTCCCGCCGTGGATCCGTCTGCCTGACGCGTCGCCCAGGCCACCGGATACCTTCCATTCGTGTGTTTTTACCGCCGAGGTTGTCGTCATGCCCTACGCGATTCCTTCAGTGGTCCGTCGCCAGACCATTGCTGATGTATTGCGCCGCACAGCGCTCCGTTTGCCGAAAAAAACAGCCATCGTCTGCGGTTCGAGCCGATGGACGTATGCCGAGTTTGATGCGCTGGTCTCGCGCCTGGCTGCAGGGGTACTTGCAATGGGTGTGCAGGAAGGCGAGAGGGTCGCGGTACTCGCCCGCAATTCCCATGGCTTCGCAGCGCTTCGCTTTGCGCTTGCACGGTGCGGCGCAGTGATGGTGCCGATCAACTTTATGCTGAAGCCGGAAGAGGTTGCCTACATTCTCCGGCATGCGGGTGCGCAGACGCTGGCCACCGATAGCGGACTCGCCGATCTGGCCCGGGCCGCCGCAAAGCTTGATACGCAGGTCAAGCAGTTCATCTGGTTGCCGTCCGAAGACCCGAGCGAGCCGTCGGCCGAAATGCACAATTTTCATGAGCTCGCTGCGTGTACCCAGGCACTGCCCGAATTGAAACTTGCGAGTACCGACCTGGCCCAGATTGTTTACACCAGTGGGACAGAGTCCAGTCCCAAGGGGGCCATGCTGACCCACGACGCCGTGCTCTGGCAGTACGTAAGTTGTGTCATTGACGCGGAGATTGCTGAAGCCGACGTTGCCTTGCATGCCTTGCCGCTTTACCACTGCGCGCAACTCGACGTTTTTTTCGGCCCGGCAATCTACATGGGCAGCACCAACGTGATCACTTCAAAACCGGTGCCAGACAACCTCTTGCCGATGATCGAGCGTTTGGGCATCACCAGTTTTTTTGCTCCGCCTACCGTCTGGATTGCCCTCTTGCGATCGCCCTTGTTCGATCCGGCGAGGCTCTCCGGGTTGGCCAAGGGCTACTACGGCGCTTCGATCATGCCGATTGAAGTGATGAAAGAACTCGCCTCCCGTTTGCCGACGCTTCGCCTGTGGAATCTTTACGGGCAAACCGAGATCGCACCGCTTGCGACCATGCTGGGACCCGACGACCAGTTGCGCAAGCCCGGGTCCTGCGGCAAGGCTGTGCGCAACGTGGAGACCCGCGTGGTGAATGATCAGATGCAAGACGTCATGCCGGGTGAGGTCGGTGAAATCGTGCACCGCTCTCCGCACCTCATGCAGGGCTATTTCCATGACGATGAACGCACGCTCTCCGCGTTTGAAGGCGGATGGTTTCATAGCGGCGATCTGGCCACGATCGACGAGGACGGCTACATCACCGTGGTGGATCGCAAAAAAGACATGATCAAGACCGGCGGTGAAAACGTCGCCAGTCGCGAGGTGGAGGAAATGATTTACCGCCTGCCCCAGGTCAGTGAGGTGGCTGTGATCGGGTTGCCCGACCCCAAATGGGTCGAAGCCGTGACCGCGGTGATCGTGGTCAAGGCAGGGCACGAACTGGACGAGCAGACCGTCATCGCACATTGCACACGACACATGGCTGGCTTCAAAGCCCCCAAGCGTGTGGTGTTCGCTGCCAGTCTTCCGAAGAACCCGAGTGGCAAGCTGTTGAAGCGTCTGTTGCGGCAGGGTCTCGCGGGCTGAGCGCGTCAGCGCGGCGGCCCGATCAAAGCGCTGCCGCGACCGGGCGCTGCTTGCCCGGGAGAGCGGCGCTGCGTACCTTGGGCGACGCCTCAGGCGAGATGCTTGCGGAAGTGGGCGAGTGTGCGTTCCCACGACAGCTTGGCCGCCGCCTCATCGTAGCGAGGGGTGGAGTTGTTGTGGAAGCCGTGCTGCGTGCCAGGATAGACGTGTGACTCGAAGCGCACGCTGGCCTGGGCCTTGGCGTTTTCGAAGGCCTCGCGCATCGAATTGATCCTGGGGTCATTGGCAGCATAATGAACCAGCAGGGCTGCGCGGATGCGCGGTACGTCGGCAGTGGGTGCGGCCGGTCCGTAGTAGGGCGCGCCCGCCAGCAGATCTGCTCCCAGTTCCACCGCGAGATGGTTGGTGGCGCCGCCGCCCCAGCAAAAGCCAGTCACGCCCAGCTTGCCGTTGCAGGAACCATGCACCTTGAGCCAGCGCGCGCCGTTCAGCATGTCGGTGCGTAGCCTGGCCTGGTCGAGCTTCGCCTGCAGTTCACGGCCGTCATCGTCATTGCCCGGATAGCCTCCCGCCGGGAACAGCCCGTCCGGCGCGAGCGCGAGGAAGCCTTCGACCGCCAGACGGCGGGCCACGTCCTCGATGTAGGGATTGAGGCCGCGATTCTCGTGAATGACCAGCACCGCCGGGAAAGGCCCCTTGCCGGCCGGCTGGACCAGATAGCCCCGCATCTGGCCGGAATTGCCGCCGGGCGACGGGTAATTGACGTAGTTCGCCTTGATCCGGGTGTCGGTGAAAGAGATCGTCTGCGCCTGGACATAACGCGGCAGCAACGCCTGCGCCATCGCCAGACCGCCGAC
>JBMSQB010000130.1:0-8026 GCA_049423065.1 Burkholderiaceae bacterium | reverse complement strand
GCGGGCGGACTCTCTGGCGTTGCCGTCACTGCCTGCTGCGACCCGGTTATCGATGTACCCACGCGTCGACTCGGGCAATGCGAAACTCATGGTTTGGCGACTCATGACGAGATCCTTGATGGCTTGACATTGGTTGTCAACCCTCTCCCCACTGACCTCGCATCTCCGGTCTCCGGTTCCGGGGGTGTCGAGGCTGGACCCTACCCCCGCACCATCTGCTCGAACGCCGCCTCCATCGCCCGCGTGTGCGCCACCACATCCCAGCCGGGCAGCGCGCGCAACCGGCCGCGCAGCGCGCGCTTCAACTGCAGAAGCGCCCGGCGGTCGGCTGCCATGCAGCGGGCCATGCGCACATAGTCGTCTTCGTTGGTCACCACCCAATCGGGCAGGCGCGCCGCGCGCATGAAACTGGCCCCCATGCGCGAAACAAAGTGCTGGCCATACAGCGTCAGCACCGGCACGCCCATCCACATCGCCTGCAGGCTGGTGGTGCCGCCGTTGTAGGGCGTGGGGTCGAGCGCGATGTCGATGTCGGCGTATTCGGCCATCATCAGGTCAAGGCCTACCGGGCCGCGGAATTCCACCCGCGCAGAATCAACGCCGAGCGCAGCCAGGCGCTGGCTGAAGGCACGCACCGCGCCAGGGTCACCAAAGCTTGGCGCCTTCAACACCAGTCGCGACCCCGGCACTTCCGACAGCACGCGCGCCCACAGCGCGAGCGTGCGCGGCGTGAGCTTGGGCACGTTGTTGAACGAGCCGAACGTGATGGGCCGGGCGAGAAACTCGGGCGCATCCCAATTCGGCAAGGGGTAGTCGGTCTCGGGAGCGAAGCAAAACACCACGCCGGGCAGGCGTGCCACCCGTTCACTGCAGAGCGCATCGTCCTCGGGCGGGGTGACCACGGCGTCGCCGATCGAATTTGACCAGCGTTGAGGTGGGTTTACGGACAGCGACGACGGCCCAATCGCGCCTCACACACTCTTCTGCGACCCCGCCCGCGACCGCTCCACCCCCCACTGCCCGATCAGACCCGTGAGCGTGAACACTCCCAGCAACAGCGCGCTGTGCAGACTGCCTTCCGTGGAGACAAAACCAACCGCGTAGCCGCCCGCGGCGCCGCTGATCTGCTGGACCAGACCCGCCGCCGCAGCCGCAGCCCCGGCCAGTGCGGGCATGGAGCCCACCGTGCCAGACAATGTCGGCGGCATGAGAAAGCCGTGACCAATACCCAGCACCAGCGCCGGACCTGAAAACGCCAGCGCCGAATCCCATCCCGACAGCGCAATCATCAGAACGATGCTGACAGCGGTGATGGCCTGGCCCGTGATCATCAGCCTTCGATCGCCCAGGCGGCCAATCAGGCGGCTGGTCATGAAGTTGCCGACGACATAGGAGAGCGTCGCCGTCATGACATGGAATCCGACGCCGTCGGGCCCAACCCCATAGCCGCGCAACACCAGCGGCGCGGCAGCGAGATAGGTGTAGAAAGCCCCGGTGGATGAGCCGAGGATCACCACATGCCAGCGGTAGATCCGCACCTGCGCCAGGGCCCCATAGGCGCGCAGCATGCCCAACACCCAGTGCGCATCGGCCGAGGCCACTCGCGTGCCGCGCGGCAGCATCCGCGCGGCGAACGCAAACAGCACCACCCCCAATACGGCAACCAGCGCCAGGTTCGTCTGCCAGCCCAGGTGAACATGCAGTTGCCCGCCAATCAGCGTGGCCGCGGGCGGACACACACCCATGGTCATGCCGATGATGGCCATGACGCGCGTGCGCTCAGGCCCCGCGAAATAGTCCTGCACCAGTGAGCGCCCCACCACCATGGTGGCGCCACAGCCCAACCCCTGCACAAGCCTCGCCACGATCAGACCGTCGATATCGCGCGCCAACACTGCGGCAACCGATCCCGCGATCGCGATCGCCAGTCCGATCAGCACAACGGGCCGACGACCATAGCGGTCCGACAACGGCCCATACAACAGCTGCGACACGCCGTACGCCACGACAAACGCGCTGAAGGTGAGCTGCACGCGCGCGGCGTCGGTTGAAAAGATCTCGCCCCACTGCTGCATCGACGGCAGACAGATCGTCATGGCAAGCAAACCAAACACGATCTGCGCCAGCAGATACGGCATCAGCCCCGGCGGGCGGGCGATCTCGGCGGCGGGCGGCGGAAACGTGCCTGAATCAGGATGGGTCACGGGGCGACGGGGCTCGAGCGGCGGGCACGCCGCTCAAACTCCCAGATACCGGTGCCAGATCGATCGGTCGGCCGCGAGCTCGGCCGAGGTACCGCGCCAGGCCACCTGCCCCTTCTCGAGAATCACGTGATGGTCGGCAATTTCAACCAGCCGGCTCACATACTTGTCGACCACCAGCAGCGTTTGCCCCGCCTCGCGCAACAGCCGCAGACAGCGCCAGATCTCTTCTCGAATCAGGGGCGCAAGGCCCTCGGTCGCCTCATCAAGAATGAGCAGCCGCGGATTGGTGACCAGGGCTCGGCCGATGGCAAGCATCTGCTGCTCGCCGCCCGACAGCTGCGAGCCGAGGTTGTTGCGCCGCTCGGCGAGTCGCGGGAAAAATTCAAACACCTTCGCCGGTGTCCAGGGATCGGGGGTGTCGTTGCGAACCGCACTGAACGCAGTGAGATGTTCTTCAACGCTCAGGTTGGGAAAGACCTGGCGGCCCTCGGGTACGATTCCGACTCCCAGGCGACCGATGCGGTCGGCCGACAGGCCGTTGATGGCCTGCCCACGAAAGCGCACCTCGCCACCCGCCATCGACTTGAGACCCAGGATGCTGCGAATGAGCGTGGTCTTGCCCATGCCGTTGCGGCCCAGCAGTCCTACCACCTCGCCAGCACCGACCTTGAGGTCGATACCGAACAAGACCTGGCTCGCACCGTAGGCCGCACGAACGCCCGACACTTGCAGCAGCGGCTCAGTCATGGTGCGACCCGTCGAGTTCATCGCCAAGATAGGCGGCTACCACCTGCGGATCATGACGAATGGCCTCGGGCAGACCGCTTGCAATCACCGCGCCATTCACCAGCACAGTGATGCGATCAGCCAGCTGGAACACCGCCTCCATGTCGTGCTCAACCAGCAGGATGGCGCATTCGGCCTTCAAGCTGCTGATGAGCGCCACGAGCCGCTTGGACTCATCGGGCCCGACGCCTGCCATCGGCTCATCGAGCAGCAGCACACGAGGCTGCGTGGCAAGCGCAAGGCCGATCTCAAGCACGCGTTGTTCACCATGCGACAGCTCGCTTGCCAGCGCATCGGCCCGTTCGGTGAGCGACAGGCGCTCGAGGATGGCATCGGCCTCGCGAGCAAGCGGCACTTCAGCCGCCACCGGCCGCCAGAACGACAGGCTGCTGCCCGATCGCGCCTGAACCGACAACGCAATGTTGTCGCGAACCGTAAACGACTTGAACAACCGGGTGATCTGGAACGAACGCGCCAGCCCGCTTGCCACACGCTCATGAACACTGGTTTGTGTCAGGTCTGTGCCATCGAACACGATGCGTCCGGCGTCCGGACTCAGATGACCCGAGACCTGCGCCACAAAACTGGTTTTGCCCGCGCCATTGGGACCGATGAGCGCATGGATTTCACCCGGCGAAAGATCGAAGCTCACATGATCGGTGGCGCGCAAGGCCCCAAAGTTCTTGACCAGCGCCTCCACGCGCAACAGGGGCTGAGCCATTACCGCGCCCGCCCCGGCCAGCGCAAGCCCGCCAGCCCCTTGGGCGCAAACAGCACCACCGCGAGCAGCGCCCAGCCCACATAGAACTGCCAGTGGACCGTGAACTCGGCAATCAGGTCTTCAAGGATGAGAAGCAGCAACGCCCCCCAGACCCCGCCTGCGAGCGTACCCACGCCGCCCAGGATGACCATGATCATGAGCACACCCGATTGCGTCCAGTGGAGCAGATTGGGGCTCACATAGTTTTGCTGATTGACCATCAGCGCGCCAGCCAGTCCGCCCATGGCACCCGCGATCACGAACAGGATGAGCTTGTAGCGATACACCGGAAAGCCCACCGATTCGGCGCGCAGATCGTCATCGCGAATGGCGAGAATCACGCGACCGAAGCGCGCATGCATGAGCCGGTGGATGAGCACCAGGCACACCACAAGAATGGCAAGCACCAGCAGATAGAACGCCACCTCGTCCTTGAAGTCGATGCCGAAGCCGAAATCGGAGCGGCGCTTGATGTTCAGCCCCTCATCGCCGCCGTACGCCTTCACCGAATTCACCAGGTAGTAGATCATCTGCGCAAACGCAAGCGTGATCATGATGAAGTAGACGCCGCGGGTTCGAAGGGAAATGGCGCCGATCACGAGCGCGAACAACGCCGACACCAGAATGGCCGCAGCAAAGCCAATCCACCCATTCGGCACGCCCTCGTGAATGAGAATTCCCACCGTGTAGGCGCCCACCCCGACGAACGCTGCATGCCCGAACGACACCAGCCCGCCATAACCCAGAATCAGGTTCAGGCTGGCTGCTGCCAGACCGTAAATGAGCATGCGGCTCACCATGCTGGTGTAGAAGTCGAGGCCCTGCGAGCGAAACACGAAGGGCAACGCAACGGCCGCTGCCAGCACCAGCAGCCACAAGACCGTGCGCCCCGACTGATTGGATGACGAACGAGGCAGCATCATCAGCCGCGCGCCGCAAAGAGGCCCTGGGGTCGCACGAACAACACAACCGCCATCAGCACATAGATGAGAATGGACGCCACCGCGGGCCCGGCAGCCGAGGCCCATTGCGGCGGCAACAACTCGCGAAACAGATGCGGCAGCAGGGTGCGGCCGAAGGTATCGACCAATCCGACCAGCACCGAGCCCACAAATGCCCCGCGAATGGACCCGATGCCGCCGATCACGATGACCACAAACGCCAGGATCAGGATGCTGTCGCCCATGCCGACCTGAATGGCCAGCAAAGGCCCTAGCATTGCGCCCGCCACCGCGCACAAGGCAGCCCCCACACCAAACACGGCGGTGAACAGCGCTCGGATATTCACGCCCATGGCCATGGCCATTTCACGGTTGGAAGCGCCTGCGCGCACCAGCGCGCCCACCCGGGTTCGCGTGACCAGGAACCACAGCAGCACGGCAATCACCAGTCCCACACCGATGATCATCAGCCGGTAGCTCGGGTAGTAGAGACCGGGCAGCAGTTCCACCGGGCCCGACAGCGCCTGCGGCGTGGGCAGCGACATGTCCGAGCCCCAGATCATCCGCACCGCTTCATTGAGGATCAGGATGAGCGCAAAGGTGGCGAGCACCTGCGCAAGATGATCACGCTGGTAGAGCGTTCGCAGAAGCGTTGCCTCCAGCAGCATGCCCACCAGCGCGGTGAGCGGCACCGCCAGCACGATCGCGAGCCAGAAGGAATTGACGATAGGCGCAAGCCAGGCGGCAAAGAACGCACCCACCATGTAGAGCGCGCCATGCGCGAGATTGATCATGTCCATGATGCCGAACACCAGCGTGAGCCCGGAGGCCAGCAGGAACAGCATCAGACCGAACTGCAGGCCGTTCAGGGCCTGCTCGACAAGAAGGATGAGACTCATGTGACGGTGGGCCGCCCCAGGGCGGGGCGGCCCGCGATCAGCCAGCGGCGCCGGCGATCACTTCATGGGGCAGTCTTGCACGTAGGCATCACCGCGGTTGACCATCACCGGGGTGTTGCTCACCACATTGTTGACCAGCCGGCCCTGCGAGTCTTTCTGCACCTCGCGCAGGTAGTAGTTCTGGATCGGGTACTGGTTGGTGTTGAACTTGAACTCGCCCCGCACCGATTCGAACTTCGCCGCCTTGACGGCCTTCAGTACGGCGTCCTTGTCCTCGATCTTGCCGCTCACCGTCTTGATGGCTGCATCGATCAGGAGCGCGGTGTCATACGCCTGGGCTGCGTAACCGGTAGGCAGCCGCTTGTACTCCTTTTCGAACTCGGCCACGAAGCGCTTGTTGGCGGCGTTGTCGAGGTTCATCGCCCAGTGGGCGGTGTCCTGAAGGCCCAGCATCGCATCACCCACCCCACGGATGATGTCCTGATCGGCGCCAAAGCCCGGGAGCAAGAGGCGGGTCTGCTTGTTCAAGCCAGCCGCCACAAACTGCTTGATGAAGTTGGTGCCCATGCCGCCAGGCAGGAATGCGTAGAGCACATCGGGTTTGGCCGCGCGAATCTCGGCGAGTTCGGCCGAGTAGTCGAGCTGGCCGAGCTTGGTGTAGACCTCGTTGACCACCTTGCCCTTGTAGAAGCGCTTGAAACCGGCGAGCGAGTCTTTGCCGGCCTGGTAGTTGGGCGCAACCAGATAGGCGTTCTTGAAATTCTGGTTGGTGGCGTGCTGGCCGGCTGCCTCGTGGTAGGCGTCATTTGGCCAGGACACCGCAAAGAAATAGGGGCTGCATTCCTTGCCTGCAATGGGCGAAGGCGCGGCATTGGGACTCAGATAAACCGTTTTTCCCTCGATGGCTTCGGGCAGTCCCGCGAGCATGATGTTCGAAAACACGACGCCGGTGAGGAAATCAACCTTGTCGCGCTTGACCATGCGCTCGAACAGCTGCTTGCCAACGTCGGGCTTGAACTGATCGTCGGCGATGAGCACTTCGGCCGGAAGACCGCCCAGCTTGCCGCCATTGAGCTTCACGACCAGCATGAAGGCATCGCGAATATCGTTGCCAATGGCAGCGTTGGGGCCGGAGAGCGTGCTTACCAGACCCACTTTCACCTTGTCGGCAGCGCCCGCAGCGCCACTTGCACCCAGGGTTGCAGCGGCGAGCGCCGCGGCCAGCATCTTCAAGCGCATGAGAGGTCTCCTTTCTGATTACGAGTGGGCAGAATCTATCACGAGGGGGACGGATCACGGGCAGGTTTGCCTGGCGCCACCCGCTTCCAGAACGCCGAAAACGAGCGGCAGCGCTGCGCCGGATCGGGATAGAGGCGCGGCAAGGCCTGCCCGACCCCCTCGGGCAACCAATCTCCCAGATGAAGATTGGCCACAGTCCGGGCCGATCGAGGCGGCGGCGCCTCGCACCAGATCACCACATCGGTCAGCTGCCGCATGGCGGCAAGCACGAACCTCCAACGCCGTTCGCTCCAGGGCCAGCGGCGATGAAACGGGGCCACCAGCACGCCCACAGCCCGACGGCCAGGCGGCGCCGGAGCAAGCGCCCAGGGATGAACCAGCCAGGCGCCGTCCAGATCATGGGTGTCGCCTCGGGCAACATCGAACGGCGGCTCGGAATACAACGCCGGTCGGCTTGACGGCGGCGCTGTGCGCACCCGCGCGGCGGCCGCGCGAGGCGGCGTTCGCGCAAGCGCATCCAGCGCCTCATAGCTCGTATCGAGCACCGACCCCGGACTGTGCCAGGCGCGCGGCGCAAAGCGCGCCACATTCTCGGCATTGAACAGATAGGGCTTGCTGCTTCCCGTGCCTGCCACCCATTGCCAGGACAGATGGTTGCTGGCGAGATCCCCATCGAGCAGATGGCCAACCATCCAGTCGGCGCCCGCCCGCCAGTGGACCTTCCGGACGTGCACCAGGTAGGACGCAAGCCACAGCCGGGCGTGGTTGTGAAGCCAACCGGTCTGCACAAGTTCGCGCACCGCATGATCGATCACCGGTATCCCGGTACGCGCCGAGAGCACATCATCAGGCATCCCATCGCAGTAGGCGGCATCGGGCAGCGGCCCGGGGTGAAGCGATTGAAAGATCGCCTCGCCGTCGTGCCGCCAGGCGTGATGAAAATATTCCCGCCAGCCCAGTTCGATGGCAAAGCGGTGCGTGGTGTCAATGCGATGACGATCGCTCACCGCCGCCCAGACCTCGGGCACGCTCACGAGGCCATGCGTGATGTAGGGCGAGAGCCGGCTGACCGTGCCGTCCAGATGGTTGCGCGTGCGGGCGTAGGCCTGCGGGTCGAACGCCGAAAGCCTCGCCAGCGCGGCCTCGCGGGTGGGCGCAAGGTCACCCCATGACGGGTCTGCAGGCGGATTCATCGAT
>JBMSQB010000129.1:0-8125 GCA_049423065.1 Burkholderiaceae bacterium | reverse complement strand
CGCATGGGCAGGCTCGACAGCATCAGGGTCATCCTCGGGCGGCCCGTCCTCGAGCCGCTCGAATTGCTGCAGCGATACCAGGTGCGCGTAGATCGAAGACAGCCAGCCTTCGCGGCGAAGCTCGAAAAGCTTCGCATCGGGCAAGCCGTCGAGCCGCTCTTCGTTGATCACGTAGCAGCCATCGACTTCAAGCGTCTCGTCGCCGCGCCGTGCCCGAACCGCAAACGGCGTGAACAGGTTGCGCGCCGCCAGCGCGCGACAAAATTCGTCGGTGCGAAGCTGCATGTCGCGAATCTGCTGCAGCCACTGCCGTGCCTGCTCGAGCGCTTCAGTGGGCGTGCCTTGGGCGTCAAACAGGCGCGCGCCCTCGGTGAGCGATACCAGTTCGCTTGCCGCATCGATGCACACCGCAAAGCGCTCAGCCTCCCCCTCGCCCGCCGCGCGCGCAAGCGCAAAGGGATAGGCCCGGATCACCGCCGGCACATACGAGGCGAGCCAGCTGCCGTCGGTATCGACGTACACATTTTCGCCCTCGCGCAGTCCCAGGAGCGCCATCGGCCGGAAACTGTCGATAGCCGGATCCTCCACGAACACGATCGGATAGATCGACGCCGCGCGCACCAACTCGGCCTGCATGAGTGCCGCCATGTGCACACCGCGAACAAATTCGAAACTGGCCTGTGGCCGTACGCGCAAGGCCGCGTGGCGTTTGGAGTTCAGGGCAACCAGTTCGCGGAACATCGGCGATCGCTCCGTCAGGCCCGCGAGGACGGCTCAAACGGCAAGGCGTTGTCAAGCCAGTCGTCGGACTTGAGAACACCCCGTCTGCGCGAAAACGCGTCGGCCTCGGCGCGCCGCTGCGACAACCGGATGAGCGCTCGTACCCAGATCGAACGCAAGGGCAGACGCAGGCGGGCGCACGTGGCCACCACCAGCCGCGCGGGTCGAGACAGGAAGCGCTTGACCAGACCGTCCTCGGCGCTGACATAGATCGACACGCTGCCCGGGTCGCCCTGCCGCCCACAGCGCCCGGCCAGCTGCCGATCGATCCGTCCCGACTCATTGGCCTCGGCGATGATGACATGCAGGCCACCCATCGCAGGTACGCCCTCGCCCAGCCGGATATCGGTGCCCCGGCCTGCCATGTTGGTTGCAATCGTGATGCGCCCGGGTTCGCCCGCTCGCGCGATGATGCGCGCTTCCTCGGCATGGCGAACGGCATTGAGCAACTCAAACGGCAGCGCGCGCGCTGCCAGCAGCGAGGCAAGCGTTTCACTCGATTCAACGCTTCGAACGCCCACCAGCACAGGCCGGCCCCGCTCGTGAAGCGACACGATCTGCGCCACCACCGACTGCCACTTGCGACCGGCGCTGTCATACAACCGGGGAGCCGCTGTCACGGTGAGCCGCGGCCGGTGCGTGGGGATGGGGATCACGCCCAGCCGGTAGATCCGCCAGAATTCGGCCGAGGCTTCGCGTGCGGTGCCGGTTGTGCCCGCGAGCCGCGGCATTCGGCGAAAGAATGACTGAAAGCTCATTTGGCCGAGCGACTCGTTCGGGTCGGTAATCTCCACGCCCTCGTACGCTTCGATCGCCTGATGCAGACCGGCGGTGAGCGTGCGGCCAGGTGTCATGCGGCCGGTGAACTCGTCGAGCAGCACCACCTTGCCCTCGTCAACCAGATACTGGTGACCCTTCAGGATGAAGTGACGCACGGTGAGCGCCTGTCGCATCAGTTCTTCGCGACGCGGCTCGGCGCGCCACACCACGCCAAGCTCGCCCGCGCGCGCGGTGAGCGCGGCACGGGCGCCGTCTTTCAACATCACGGTCCGCTGGCGGCGCAACTGTTCATAGTCGCGGTCTTCAACCATCTGATCGGCGATGGTGGACACCAGCCGCACCGCATCGGCCAGACCCAGGTCGCTTCTGGGCGCAGACAAAATCAGGGGCGTGACCGCTTCATCGATCAACACATTGTCGGCTTCGTCAACAATCACCGAATGCAGGCCGCGAATCTGGATCTGCGATGCGCGCGCGTCTTCCGGCGCGGTGCCCAGCCACCGCTTCAACGCAAGCCGCTGCGGATCCTGTCCCGCGCGCGCGGCCAGCTGGTCGCGCAGAAAATCGGCCAGCATTTCCTTGGCGGTGAGATAGACCACATCCGCCCCGTAGCGGGCCACGCGCTCGTCCGGTTTGTCGGTGGACACCACCGATGCCACCGAGACGCCGCAGCGTTCGTAAAGCGGCGTCATCTCCTCGGCATCGCGCGCCGCAAGATAGTCGTTGGAGGTCACCAGATGGCAGGGCGCGCCGCTCCAGGCCGCGAGCACCGCCGCGAGCGCAGCAGTGAGCGTCTTGCCCTCGCCGGTCGCCATTTCTGCGAGCCAGCCGTGGTGCAGCGCAAGCGCCCCCATGAACTGCACCGGATACGGACGCATGCCAAGCGCACGGTGCGCCGCCTCGCCGACTGCAGCGAGCGCGGCGATGCGCTCGCCCCCCGCATCGATCGGATCGCGACGAACCGCCTCGCGAAGCGCGAGCACGCGCTCGCAGAACGCCTCGTTCGTGAGCGTCGCCAGGCTCGCGCAGGCAGCCGCCACTGCAAGCGAATCCCGACGCAACCGCCGGGCATGGTGGCCGCGGCGGCGAAACCAGCCATGGGTGGCGTGGGCAAGCGCATCCGCCCCTTCGGGCAGCTTGGACGCGAGCGGCAGCGGCGGCGGCACGAACCCGGCCGGAACACCAACGCGCGGCAAGAGTGCAGCGGATGCATCCATCGGCTAGACCCTGAACCTGCGCTGCAGGAACTGGCGCACGCCCCGCTCCCATTGCAGAAGGAGCGGCGCATCGTCGAGCGTGAGCCGGATCGTGCCGAGCCTGCCGTGCGCAAGCCCCAGGCCGTCGCCCAGCGCCTCGATCGGAAGCGGCGCCTGAATGCGGAAAAACGGCTCGACCGCCGTGAGACCGTTCTGGTCGGCCGAGCTCACCGCGATGTCGCCTCCGCCCGCAAATCCGAGCGCACGCGAAGGCAAGGTGCCGGTTTCGAAGGGCACGATCTTCGCCTCGGGCGCGACGATATTCAGATGCTCCTGGCCGCGCAGTCGCAGCTCCACCCGATGCACGCGATTGTCGAACAGGTGGGTGGCGACTTGCGGCAGCACCGCAACGAACCGCCAGCTGCTGGGATCGACGATTGCGCCCAGCGGCGCACCGCGCGCCACCCAGCGGCCGAGCCCGGTATCGAAGTCGGGCGCGCTCCAGATGCCCTCGATGGGCGCGGTCACCAGCAGTGCCGCGCGCTGCCGCTCCAGTTCGGCGATGACAGATTCCACCGCCTCACGCTGATGGCGCAGCGGCAGCAGGTCTGCCACCGAGAGCGAGGTGGCGCGCAGCTCCTGCGCCAGCAGTTGCTCGCGCTGCAGGAGCGCCGCACGCAGATCGAACAGGAGTTCGGGGCTTTCCAGCCGCATCAGCGGTTCGCCCCGGCGCACACTCGCACCGGGCAGCGCCATGAGCTCGACCAGAAAACCGGGCGACTCGGAATTCAGCTGCCGATAGGCGCTTGCCTCCAGCACACCGGAGGCGCGGATGCGATCGGGCATCGGCACCCATGACAGCGGCACCAGGATGACCGCCGCCACCACGAGCGCAAGCGCCACCGTTCGCGCGCGGTAGTGATGCAGTCGAGGACTGGTGGAGAGGAACTTGAGAAACTTCCAGAGCGGCACCACCACCACGGTAAAGCCCAGAATCCAGGCGAGCGCCACGCCGAGATCGAGGTATTCGCCGGCGATGAAGAACACGATGGTTGCCATCAGCATCAGCCAGTAGACGATGCTGGTCACGCCATAGAGCGGCAGCAGCCAGGCTTCGGTGCGCGTGCGCGCGGCAGGTTTGCCATTGGGCAAGGC
Source organism: Burkholderiaceae bacterium (assembly GCA_049423065.1). Classification (GTDB taxonomy): domain Bacteria; phylum Pseudomonadota; class Gammaproteobacteria; order Burkholderiales; family Burkholderiaceae_E; genus SYIM01. The sequence continues at coordinate 4,214 of JBMSQB010000129.1, read as the reverse complement.
CAGCAAAAACCGCTCGCCCAGATAACGCAGCTGCTCGCGCGAACGCTGGAAGAGATTCGGCACATCCAGAAAGTCCACCAGCATGTGGTAGCCGTCAAAGCGCAGCAGCGGATTGAGATTGAAGAGCACCGACGACACGCTCGCAACAAAAATCACGTTGTAGGCAATGGCGTTGACCACACCAGGCGCGGTGTTGGCCCAGAGGAGCGCCGCCACTGCGGCCACGCCCAGCTCGGCAATGACGCCGGCGGCGCCAGTGAGCATCCGCTCGCCACGGCTGCGGAACCCCCAGCTCGAGGTGGCGTCCACATACGGCATGGGCGCGAAGATGAGCAGCATCACGCCCATCTTGTGAACCTCGCCGCCATAGCGCTTGCAGACCGCCGCATGGCCAAATTCGTGAATGACCTTGGCGATGATGAAACCCACATAAAGCAGCGGCAGGTTGCCGGGCGAGAGCAGCCCCGCGCCCTGGCTGAACAGGGAATCGGCCGAATCGATGAGCGTCTTGCCCGCTACCGCGAGAAGGGCCAGATACAGCACCGCGCCAAACGGACCGAACAGGAACCGGATGAGCGGCATCGCCGCCTGCAGCATCCGGTCGGGATCGATCAGCGGAATCTTGATGGCGAGAAACCCCATCAGCAGCGCCTTGGTCTCCTGACGGCGGCGCTTGCGATAGCGCTCGAAGAGGCTCGCGCCCGCGCTCGAGCGGTCGAAGTTGAGCAGGTTCGACAGATTGAGTTGCCCAAGGAGCTGCACCACCTCTTCCTGCGTGAGCGCCGTATCGGGGTCGGCTTCCAGCGTGAGCATCCAGGCATCTTCGATGGTGCGCTCGAGCGACAGCCGGCTCACGAACGCCCAGGCCTCACCGCTCACCCGGAACCAGTCTGACGACAGCGTGTCGCGCAACATCACCCAGGTGTCGCCGCGGAAGGTTTGCCGATGCGCGCGCACGCTCGAGCGCAACTCCACCCGCACCTTGGCCACCCGGTGCCACGAGTCGCTGAAGGTTCTGGAGGCGGGATCGTCCACGCTCATTTCATCGGCCTCATACCCAGAACACCTGCCTCAGGTAGCGCACCGTGCGGTAGGTCAGCAGCCAGATGATGCTGCGCTCGCCCGCCTCAAGCCGGGCGCTGCCGCCCATGCCGGGTCGCCACCACGGCTGAAAATCCGCTTCGATACGGGCACGCGCCAGATAGACGTTGCGCCCCTCGCGCATGGCAGAGGCCGGGTCGATACGCTCAACCACCAGCGGATACTTGAGATCGGGTCGGCCCACGAACGCGAACTGCCCGCGCATGCCGATCGAGACCTCATGGACATCGGCCTGATCGATCTCGAGCTCGACATAGGTGTCACCGGTGTGGGCAAGCTTCACCAGAAGATCGCCCTTGCGGACCGGCGCGCCCAGGTTTTTCTTGAGCTCACCCTCGACCACCACGCCCGCAAACGGCGCGCGCAACTGCGCATGCGCAAGCTGATGACGGATCAGCTCGAGCTTGGAGGCCGACTGCTGCTGGCGCGCAAGCGCAATCTGCATGTCGGCCAACTGACGCGCGGCCTGCGCCTTCTCGGCCTCGCGGGCATAACGCACGGCGTCGGCCGCAGCCATCGCCTCTTCAAGCACGAGCTCCCGGGTATCGAGCTCCACCATCAAGGTGCCGGTTCGGACCGCATCGCCCACTTCGATATGGGCGCTGCGCAGATAGCCGTCAAATGGCGCGGGAATGAAGAGAATGTCCTTGCTGCGAAGCGCGATGGGCGTATCGATGCGATACGGCCAGGGCAGGATGGCAAGCATCGCAATCAGCACCGCCAGCCCCACGCCGGTGAGCTTCCAGGCGGTGTAGCTCGGGCCCAGCATCAGGTCGCGCCAGGCCACCAGCCGCGCGAGCGCGCGTGCACCGAGCCAGCGGTCGGTGTCATGCAGATGCAGGAGTTGCCGCGCGCTGGCCTCGCCAATCAGGCGCAATTCCCAGATTTCGCGAGCGTCAAAGGCGCGGGCGCGCCGCTCGAGCGTGAGCACAGCCACCGCAACCTGATCGACCTTCAACGGGATCGACACAAGATGGCCCGAGCCCTGCGTGCGTGCATAGGTTTCATGGGCGCGGACAACCGTGCGCGAGTCGGCCTCGACTGGCCAGGCCAGCTCGATGTTCTGATCGAGCGCCTCTTCCATCGCCGACTCGAGTTCACGCGAGGCGTTGGCGCGGCGGTCAAATTTTTCGACATGACTCACTGCGGTAAGACGCACATAGCGGGTCTTGACCCAGCCAAGCGCCACCCGGTCGCATCCAAACCGTACCGCGAGCTCATTGGCGAAGGTGAGTGCGGCGCGCATGAAGCGGGTTTCTGCGCCCAGACGGATCGACAGCTGAAGCACGTCATACAGGCGCTCGGCGCCCGCCGCGGCATCATGGGCCGGATCGGTTGCCGCCTGCTGCGGGGGCTGGATCGCGAGCGCGCGCATCCGCGCGTACTGCGCCGGAATCGATACCGCCAGGTCGGCGAGCGCGACCAGCATGACCGCATCCACCGCTTGCGCCCCCGGAATCGGCGGTCGCGGCAGGATCACAACCACAGCGTCCTGCCCCGCCGGAAGCGTATCCGAGGCCAGTCGGGCCGAGACTGCAGGCGCTGGCGCAGGCACCTCGGCCGATGCGGACGCGCCAGTCGACGGCGACTCTATCCACGGCGTTTCATCGACCGCGCCATCGGCCAGTCGCAAGATACGAAGCGCATCACCCGGCTGGTCAGGGGCGCCTTGCGGCCACTGGGCGTTGGGCTGCCAGCCGCGCTCGGCATCGCGCGCGAGCAGCAACACCCGGCGGGCAGCGAAGGCCAGCGCAACCGCCTCGAGATAAGCGGGCCAGAATGCCTGCGCATCACCCGCGAATGCCGCGAGCTCGGCAAGCCTTGCCGACCCACGCCGAACTTCTGCACCGTGGCGCGCGTGCTGCTCGGCGTGCATCAGCGCCGCCCCCGATTCGCCCCGGCAGGCGGTAGCGCAGATGTTGCCGAGGTACCCAGGATCCGGCCTGCGGTACCGGGTCGGATCGATCCATCCGCGTTGTCAAATTCGGCAATGACATCGACCAGCCCACTCGCCGGGTCGGCCACCGGCGATACGAACACCACATAGGCGAGGCGCTTGAGCGGTTCGGCATCCGGACCCAATTGCAGCACCACCGAACTGCCGGCACGCACCCGCGACACCTCGGCAATGGGCACCGTGCCACTGAACCGGACGGTGCGCACATCCACCACCACCATCACCGGCTCGTGCGGCGCGACGCTTTCACCGATGCGCGACACGATGCGGGTCACCATGCCGTCGATCGGCGAGCGCAGATGACGGCGCTCGTAGGCTTCCCGCGCGAGGTCGAGCTCCACCCGCTCGCGGCGCTTGGCGAATTCGATCGATTTACGTTCGGCCGCGATCGCGCCCAGCGTCAGCTCCTCGTCTTCGACCTGCTTGCGTGAAACGCCTCCGGTCGTGAGCAGCGTCCGGGCCGACCGCACCTGCTCGGCGAGGGTGAGCTCTTTTGCCCGCAATTCATCGAGTCGGGCGTTGTCCTCAAGCATCACCTCGCGGCGCCTCACCTCGAGCGCTTCGAGGGTCCGGTCCATGTGAAGCAGCAGATCGCCCTTGCGCACGCGATCACCTTCTTTCACGAACAGCGCCTCGATCCGCCCCGCCGCGGTAACGCTCAGCTTCAGATCGTGAACCGCCTGGGTGATGCCGGCCGCCGACGCGTTGGCAGGCGCCGGCGCCGTGGGCGCGGAGACGCCTCCACCAATGGCTGCAGCACCCCCTTGCGCACCCGCTGCTGCCGGTGGCGAGGCCGGGGCGGCGCCGGTTGCCGTGCCCGCTGCCGGCGCACCGGAGGGCATTGCAAATGCTGGCGCCGCGGCCTCGGGCAATCTGGGCAGCTCGGGGCGGCTGGCTGCCGGCAGCGACTGCGTCGGACCCCGCTGCGCACCAGCAGCAGGGACATTCAAGGCCGGCGCAGGCGCGGAAGCAGCCGGTGGGTCAGCAGCGCTCGCAAACTCGGACGGTGCAACGGCCCCGACGCACACGCCAAACAGCAGCGCCCTGCCCGCTCTGGCCCAGCGAACGCGTCGGTGGCGCGCGATCATCGGCCACGCCATCAGCGCCAGCGGTCGAGGAGCTGACCCTGCGCCGCCTCGAGAAGAATGTCGGCCTT
>JBMSQB010000128.1:0-8188 GCA_049423065.1 Burkholderiaceae bacterium | reverse complement strand
GGCCCGGTCGCGCTTGCTGGCCCGGTTGCGAGGCCAGACCCGATGCCGATTCCGAGCACGACAACGAGGACCGCTACGGAACGCAGCGCCCGTCGCTCATCACGGTCAAGTCGAGTTCCCATCACGGCCGCACGAGCGTGAACTGAACGACATCGGTGTTGCCATGCTCGAATGCCGCCTCGCAATAGGCGAGATAAAACTCCCAGGTGCGGATGAAGCGGTCATCGAAGCCCAGCGCCCGCACCTCATCGAGCACCGACATGAAACGCTCGCGCCAGCGTTTGAGCGTGAGCGCATAGTCAGGTCCGAACGAGTGCTGCGCGAGCACCTGAAGTCCGGCCTCGCGGGCCAGTGCGGCAAATCCGCTCCGGGTGGGCAGCATGCCACCCGGAAACACATACTGCTGAATGAAGTCGGTGCCGCGCCGATAACGCTCGAAGAGCGCTTCATCAATCGTGATGGTCTGGATCGCCGCCCGCCCGCCGGGGCGAAGGCAACGCGCAACGGTCTGAAACCACGACTGCCAGTAGCGCTCGCCCACTGCCTCGAACATTTCCACCGAGGCAATGCCATCGTAGACCCCGGTCTCGTCACGGTAGTCGCGGAGCACAAAGCGCGCCTGTCCGTGCGCGGTGAGCGCGAGTCGTTCGCGCGCATAGGCAAGCTGCTCGGTGGACAGTGTGAGTCCGGTGACATGAAGCCCGCGCGAAGCGGCTGCCTCGGCAAACCCGCCCCACCCACAGCCGATCTCGAGCACTGCCGCGCCCGAAGCAAGCGCCAGCTCATCGAGCAGTCGCCGGTTCTTCGCGTGTTGCGCGTCTTCGAGCGAGCGGCTGAAGTCGCCCTCGAAGAGTGCGCTCGAATAGGTCATGCCAGGGTCCAGCCACAACCGATAGAAAGCGTTCCCAAGGTCATAGTGCGCGTGAATGTTGCGACGTGATCCGGCGCGGGTGTTTGCGCGCAGCAGGTGCCGCAGGCGATCAAAGAGTTGCCCCCACCAGGTGCCGTAGACCGCAGACTCAATCGCGCGCCGGTTGATCACCAGCAGCGACAGCAGCCGGGACAGCGAGTCGGTTGACCACCGGCCATCGATCCAGCCTTCGGCAAAGCCCACGTCGCCGCGGCGCAGCGCGTCCTCGAACACCGTCCAGTCGCGCACGCTGATCGACGCCGCGGGTTCGCCGCGACCGACATTGCGGCGGCTCCCGTCGGGCAGATCGAGGGTGAGCGAGCCGGTCTCGATGCGCTCGAGGAGACGCAGGACCATCGCCGCCTGGCGCGGTACAGCGGCAGGCGTTGCGCGATCGATCGGCGCGGAAGGATTCGATGAATGCGTGGTGGCGGTGCTGGTCATGGCGAACCCCGGGTGAGGATGGTGTCGGGCGCGGCGGGTTTTCGGTGAAACGGCACGCGCGCCAACCACAGCCGAAGCGCATGCCAGTGAATGCGGGCAATCACCCCGGCGCTGAAGAGCGGAAATCCGAGCAGCGCGCGAAGTCTTTGCGCGCGGCCCGCCTCTTCGAGTACGCCGCTGAGACTGGTGAGAAGCAACGGACCGTCGCCATCGTCATAGTCGATTCGGGCCACGGCCCGGTCGGGCCGGTTGATGAAGCGGAACCGGTAGCCGCCCTGCACCGCACAGAATGGCGACACATGGAAGGCCTTCAGCGCGTGAAGCTCGGCGCCAGATTTGAGCGGATGCGCCCGTTCATCGGCAAGCAGGTAGACATGGCGCTCGCCGAAGGTGTTGTGTACTTCAGCCACCACTGCGATCAGCGCGCCATCAGCCCGGTGACAGAACCAGAAGCTCACCGGCTTGAACGCGTAGCCGCATACCCGCGCGAATGCGTGCAGCCAGATCTCGCCATCGGCGCGCAGCCCCGCAGAGTCGAGCAGGCGGGTGATCCAGGCGCGCGGCGAGCCGCCATCGCCGTGATCGGCGCCATGAAGTGACAGAAGCGATCGCCGGTTGATCCCGAACAGCCAGTTGCCGCAGCGCTGTTCCAAGGCCGCCAGAGGCGCGCGGACAAACCAGGCACGGTACCGGAACGCATGCTCACGCGGCCGCAGCCGGCGGTGGCGAACCTCGCCAAAAGCAAACTGAACCCGCTCGAAGGCGTCGGTCATGGCGCCCCGCTCAGGCTGCGCGCGACAGCGGCTCGGTGAGCCGGTTGATCGCCTGCGCGACCTCGAGCCCCGAGCGCAGGCCATCTTCATGAAAACCGTAGCCGGTCCAGGCGCCCGCGTACCAGGTCTGCTGCCGGCCCTGGAGGGCGCGCAACCGTCGCTGCGCGCGCCCTGCCGCCAGATCGAAGATCGGGTGGGCGTAGCTGATCTCGCGAATCAGCCTTGATGGTTCGGGTTCGCTCAACGGGTTCAGGCTGACAAAAACGGGCGAGCGAAACGGGAGTGGCTGCAGCCGATTCAACCAGTAGGTGACCGACACCGAAGGCGCGCCCGGTCGGCCATCGCTCAGGTAGTTCCAGGCCGCCCAGGCACGGCGGCGTGCGGGCATGAGCGCGGGATCGGTATGGAGCAGCGCACGGTTGGGCTGATAGCGGATCGCGGCGAGCACCGCACGCTCGTCCTCGCTGGGATCGGCGAGCAGCGCGAGCGCCTGATCGCTATGGCAGGCAAACACCACCTGATCGAAATGTTCGGTGGCGTGAGCCGAACGGACGGTCACCGGATGGGCGCCGCCTCCGGCGCGACGGCTCACCGCTTCCACCGGCTCGGACAGCCGGACATCGCGAAGCTGCGCGATGATGCGCGAAACATATTCGCGCGAGCCGCCCTCCACCGTCATCCAGCGCGGGCGACCCTCGATCTGCAGCAGGCCGTGGTTGTGGAAGAAGCGCACGAAGCTGCCAAGCGGAAAACGGGTCATGGTCGCAGTCGAACACGACCAGATCGCCGCCGCCATGGGGAGCAGGTAGGCATCGCGGAATTCGGCGCTGTAGCCCTCGCGCTCCAGATACCGCTCAAGCGGCTCATCAAGCCGTGCCTGCGCCTGCTCGTCGGTCGCAAGCGCGGTCGCCTCGCGATTGAAGCGCAGGATGTCACGCAACATCCGCCAGAACCCGGGGCGCAACAGATTGGACGGCTGGGCGAACACCGCACGGATGTTGGATCCGCACCACTCCAATCGGTGGGGCCCGATGGATGCGGCAAACGACATGTCGGTCGGCGCCTCGCGCACCCCCAACTCCTTGAAGAGCGCGATCAGGAGGGGATAGGTGCGTTCGTTGTAGACCAGGAACCCGGTATCGACCGGTGCGCACAAACCGTCGAGCGTCACATCGACGGTGTGGGCATGCCCCCCCGGACGCGCGTCGCTTTCGTAGAGCGTGACCTCGTGCTGCGCCTGCAGGCGCAGCGCTGCCGACAGCCCGGAAATGCCTGATCCGATGACCGCGATGCGCATCGTGTGGTGTCCTTGGCGCAACCACGGCGGCCGGGCGCCGGGTTCGAAGAAGGTTGAGGAGGAATCTGTTTTTGTGACTGCCCGGTCATGATATGACCAAACGGTGTCCAGTACAGAAGTTGTCAACCGGGCCCCATGGGATTTCCCACAGGCTATGCAGGGCCGGCCGACAGGCGTAAGATGCGTGCCACACTGCGAGGACGAGGTGTTTTGTCCAAGACAAAGCCACCGTCCGGCTCCGTTGTTCCCCACTTCAACCGGTCGAAGAACCGGACAGGCACGCAAGGCCGGCGACCATGAATGACCGTTCAGTTACTTCTGGCATTGCGCTCAGCATTGCCGCGGTCGAGCGCGACACAGGTCTCGCGAAGGACACCCTGCGCGTGTGGGAGCGCCGCTACGGGTTTCCCAGCCCGGGTCGCGATGCCTTCGGCGAACGCAGCTACCCGATCGAACAGGTTGACAAGCTCCGGGTGATCCGCCGTCTGATGGACAGCGGTCACCGGCCCGGCCGGATCATTTCGCTTTCGCTTGAAGAATTGCACGCGCTCGCCGCGCAATCGACGGAGGCGCCACGCAGCGCGAGCGATCTGCGCGTCGACCGCGATGATCTGCAACGCTTCATCGAACTCACCAAAGCCCACGACGTCGACGGACTGCGCGGTGCGCTGTCGCAGGCAACGGTCCGCATGGGGGTCGACCGCTTTGTGGTGGAGGTGGCCGCACCCCTCAACCGCATGGTGGGCGAGGCCTGGGCGCGCGGCTACTTCGAGGTATTCGAAGAGCATCTCTACACCGAATCGATGCAGATTGTGCTTCGCAACGCAATCAGCACCATCCCGCGAACCGGCAATCGGCCGCGCGTTCTGCTCACCACCTTTCCCAACGAGAGTCACGGCCTTGGCCTGCTCATGGTCGAGGCGATCCTGTCGCTCGAGGGCTGTGGCTGTCTGTCGCTCGGCGTGCAGACACCGGTATGGGACATCGTGCTCGCCGCTACGGCGCACAACGCCGACATCGTCGCCTTGTCGTTTACCGCATCGCTGGGCGTCAATGCGGTCTCTGACGGCCTGGCCGAGCTCCGCGCAAAACTCCCGCGCGCAACCGAGCTCTGGGCGGGCGGACAAAGCCCGGCACTTGCGCGTCGGGCACCGCCCGGCATTCAGGTGTTTCGCGAACTGACCGAGATTGCGCCTTCGGTGGCGCGGTGGCGCGGTCGTCGCGTCTGAGCGGACCGACCGCCCGCACAAGCTTCGGCCGCACGCCCGACCGCCGACCCGGCCTCCGCTCTAGCTGCGGGCCCAGCCGGATGCCTGACCGCGGGCCACCACGGGTCTGGCCAGCCCGTCCAGCCTGCTGAACGCCGCGCGATATTCACGCTCCAGCCGGTCTACCAGTTCGCCTGTGCTCAGCACCGACTTGACCGCACCGATGCCCTGACCGCTTCCCCAGATATCTTTCCAGGCCTTGACCGGCCGGTCGGAACCGAAGTTCATGGCGCTGGGATCGCTCTGCGGCAGATTCTCGGGATCGAGCCCCGCCGCCACCACCGAAGCACGCAGGTAATTGCCGTGCACGCCGGTAAACAGATTGGTGTAGATGATGTCCTCGGCACTGCCCTCGACGATCGCCTGCTTGTAGGCATCGGTGGCCCGGGCCTCGCGGGTAGCGATGAAGGCCGATCCCACATAGGCGAGGTCGGCGCCCATCGCCTGCGCGGCAAGCACCGCCGCGCCGTTGGCGATGGCACCCGAGAGCAGCACCGGTCCCTCAAACCACTCGCGAATTTCCTGGATGAGTGCGAATGCCGACAGCGTTCCGGCATGACCGCCCGCGCCCGCCGCCACCGCGATCAGGCCATCGGCGCCTTTCTCGATTGCCTTGCGCGCGAAGCGGTTATTGATGATGTCATGCAACACCACGCCGCCGTAGCTGTGGACCGCATCATTGACCTCGGGACGCGCGCCAAGCGACGTGATGACGATGGGCACGCGGTGCCGCACACACATCTCGAGATCGTGCTCGAGACGATCGTTCGATCGGTGCACGATCTGGTTGACGGCAAACGGTGCGCTGGGCCGATCGGGATGCTCACGGTCGTGCGCATCGAGCGCCTCGCGGATCTGGCTGAGCCAGTCATCGAGCTGCTCTTTGGGCCGCGCATTGAGCGCCGGAAAAGACCCCACCACGCCCGCCTTGCACTGGGCGATTACCAGGTCGGGGGTGGAGATGATGAACATCGGCGAGGCCACCACCGGCAGCCGGAGACGCTCGCTCAGAATGGGCGGGAGCGCCATGACGCTAGCGCGATTCGCTCTGGCCTTTGAGGATTCGGGCGAGCTCCTCGTCACTCACAATCTCGAAGACGGCGACCACCTTCTGCACCCCGCGCACGCGGCTGGCGACCTGCGCCACGCGGTCGGCTTCCTTGCGCGACGCAATTCCCATCAGGTAAACCACCCCCGACTCGGTGACCACCTTGACTGCGGTGGCATGGGTATCGGAATTCTCGAGAAGTGCGGCCTTCACGCCCGCACTCACCGTGGCGTCGGAGGCCGAGGCGGTGAGCGCAGGCTGCCCGGCAACCTGAAGCGCATTTTCCACCGAGCGGACGTTGTCGATCTTGGAGACGATCTGCTCGGCCATGCGGCGGTCTTCAGCGCTACCCACCTGACCGGTGAGCAACACCCTGCGGTTGTAGCTCGTGACCGAAATGCCGCCAGGAAAGCGCATTGCATCCCGCAGGCGGGCGCCTGCCTTGAATTCGATGCTGGTGTCCTCGGTTTGCGCACCGAGCGTGCGGCGGTCGCTGGCGGCGAGCGCGCCGGCCACAATCCCGGTCGCGGCAAGCGGCAGGCAGCCAGATAGGAGCAGTGCCGAGCCCGCGATGGACGCGGCCCCGATCAGAATCATCAGTCGCTTCATGTTTTCACCCGTTGGCAGCAATCGGGATTCTATCGTCAGAAGGCATTGCGTATCCAATCGATGCGCTCGCCGTCGATGGCACAGACGTCAAACCGGCAGGCGGGCCATCGATCACCGTGCCGCCTCTGCAACCACAGTTCGGCACTGCGGCGCAGCCTCCCCTGCTTGGCCGCTCCGATGCTGTCAGCCGCCGATCCATAATCACTTCGGCTGCGGCGGCGTACTTCCACGAACACCAGTTCGTCGCGCTCGCGCATGATCAGATCGATTTCACCAAAGCGTCCCGCCACCTGCCGCGCCACCAGCGAGAGGCCGGCACGCTCCAGGTAAGCAAGTGCGAGGTCTTCGCCTGCATCGCCCAGGCGTTGCGTGGGCGAGCGTGTCACGGCGAGGGCCCGTGGCCGGGTTCAGCGGCAGGCATGACGCAGTGGATGTGCGTTTGTGCCGGACGCAGGGCCCTGCTCAGCCAGGGCTCGGACGTTCGCGGCCGAAACAGCGCAAAATCGGGGCAGTGCGAGCGCTGCCACATTGTGCGGACGCTGCCTTTCATCCCTGAAACCCGACCTGTTGGCCAATGAGCGGACACGACACCACCTCAGCGGTTGAGCCCGGCGCATTATATGTAGTCGCCACACCAATCGGCCACCTGGGCGATCTCAGCGCGCGCGCCGCACGGGTGCTCGCCGAGGTTGATGTCGTGGCCGCAGAAGACACCCGCGTCACGGCGCCGCTCCTCGCGCGCGTGGCGAGCCGCGCGCGGCTCCTCGCCGCGCATCAGCACAACGAGGCGGCCATCGCAGAGCGCATCGTTGCGATGCTGGGCGAAGCGAAGTCGGTCGCGCTGGTGACCGATGCCGGCACGCCCGGCGTGAGCGACCCGGGCGCACGCATTGTCTCGGCGGTGCTCGCCTCCGGCGGGCGTGTGATTCCGGTGCCCGGGCCCTCTGCGCTCACCGCGCTCGCGAGCGCAGGCGGCCTCATCGAGGGCGCGTTCCGGTTCGAGGGGTTCCTGCCCGCCCGCCCGCGTGCCCGCGCCGAGCGGCTGCGAGCGCTCGCCGATCTCGATTGCCCGCTGGTGCTGTTCGAGTCGCCCCACCGGATCGAGGCAACCATTGCCGCGATCATCGACGAGCTCGGCGCTGAGCGCTGGATCGTGCTGGGGCGCGAGCTCACCAAGAAATTCGAGGAGATTCATCGCTGCCTGAGCGGCGAAGCGCCTGCCTGGCTGCTCGCCAACCCGATGCGGCTGAAGGGCGAATATGGCCTGATCCTCGCCCCGGCCGGATTCCGGCTCCCCGGCGCGCGGCGCGAGGACGGTCACGGGTCGGCAGCTCCCCGGTCAGTCGACCCCACCACCGAGGCCGTCACGCTCTCGCTGGACCTGGACCAGCTGCTGGGCGCACTGGTGCGTGAAATGGGCGCAAGTCGCGCCACCCGGATCGTTGAACGTCTGGCGGGCCGACCCCATCGCGAGGTCTACGCGCGGGCGCTGCGGCTAGCGCAACAGGACGAAGGCCTCGATGCCGGTCGCGGCGCGTAGTCGCCGCTGCGCGGCCTGCGCCTCGGTGGGCTGGGCATAGGGCCCGGCAACCAGCTTGTGGAGCACGCCATCCCGGCGGACCTCGACCGGCTCGGGCAAACCACTCGCCCGCAACCGGGCAAGCGCGGCTTCGGCGCCTTCGCGGCTCTGATACGCGCCGAGTTGCACATAGCGGCCCGGGGGCAGTCCATCGGACAACGATGACGGGGCCGCGGCCGGCGCTTCCCGGGCGGCCGCCGCGGTGGGAGCTGCAGTCACGGTCGCTGCGGACGACGTGATCGCGGACTGCGTGATCGCGG
>JBMSQB010000127.1:0-8928 GCA_049423065.1 Burkholderiaceae bacterium | reverse complement strand
ATCTACATCACCTATGGCGAGCACGACATGGCCGAGAACATCGTCCATCTGGTGCTGGCCCGCACCCCGGAGGCGCCTGAAGGCGTCAAAGGCATTTCGCTTTTCATCGTTCCAAAGTTTCTGGTCAACGCAGACGGCACGCTCGGTTCGCGCAACGACGTCTGGTGCACGTCGATCGAACACAAGCTCGGCATCAAGGCGAGCCCCACGGCAGTCCTGCTTTACGGCGATGGCAAAGGGGATGTGGGCGAGGGGGCAATCGGTTATCTGGTGGGCGAAGAAAACCGTGGCCTGGAATACATGTTCGTCATGATGAACGCGGCCCGCTTCGCAGTGGGCATGCAGGGTGTTGCAGTTGCCGATCGCGCCTACCAGAAGGCGGTGGCCTATGCGCGTGACCGGGTGCAGAGTCGCGACGTCGCGGGCTCCGCCGCACCGGTGGCCATCATCTGCCACCCCGATGTCCGGCGCATGCTGATGACCATGCGTGCGCTCACCGAGGGTGCGAGGTCGCTTGCCTATGTGGCGGCGGCGGCCTGCGATGCGGGGCACCATGCCGCCGATCCCGAGACCCGCAAGCGCAACATGGCGGTGTATGAGTTCCTGGTGCCCATCGTGAAGGGCTGGTCCACCGAAATGTCGCTGGAAGTCACTTCGCTTGGCGTGCAGGTGCACGGCGGCATGGGCTTTATCGAAGAGACGGGCGCCGCGCAGTACTACCGCGATGCCCGCATCCTCACCATCTATGAAGGCACCACGGCCATCCAGGCCAATGACCTGATCGGGCGTAAAACCGCGCGCGACGGTGGTGCGGTGGCGCGCGCCCTCATTGCAGCCATGGGCGAGACGCTCAAGGAACTTGAGGGGCACGATGGCGACCTTGGCGCCATTCGCAATGCGCTCGCCGCGGGCGCGCAGTCGCTCGAGGAAGCGGTCAGTTTCATTGTGGCGTCCGCGCGCAGCGATGTCCGGGCGGTGTTCGCGGGTTCCGTGCTTTATCTGAAGCTCGCCGGTGTGGTGCTGGGCGGATGGCAACTGGCGCGAGCGGCGCTGGCTGCCCGTCGGCTGCTCGATGCCGGCGAGGGTGATGCCGCATTCCTGGGCGCGAAGATCGGCACCGCGCGGTTTTTCGCCGACCACATCCTGGCGCAGGCGGCGGCGCTGCGCCACTCGATCGTGAGCGGCGCGGCCGGGGCGCTGGCGCTGGACGACGTGCAGTTCTGAAGCCGCGCGGGCTATTCGGGCTCTACGCCCAGCGCCACCAGCAGTCGCGACACCATGTTGTAGGCAGCGATTGCTGCCACCAGCTCCACCGTGTGCTGGGTGCCCAGCCTGGCGTTGAGCGCCTCGGTGAGCCCGTCCCGAACACGCACATTGCGGGTCATTTCAATGGTGAGCTCGATCGTGGCGCGTTCGGTGTCGTCGAACAGCGCGGCATTCGTCATCGCTTCGTGAGGACGGCGCAGCGCATCGACCTGGGCCTGACTGCCGCCCGCCGCAAGCAACTCCGGCGCGTGATGCATGAATTCGTATTCCGCGTCGTTCAAGACCGCCACCACGCAGATGGCGATTTCACGCAGCCGCGGTGAAACCGACATTCGGGTGCGAACAGCGCCCAGGTGCGCGTTCCAGCCGCGCGCGAGCTCCGGACTGTGCAGCAGCATCCGGTCGAGATTGAGCAGGCGGCCGCCGCGCCGGGCGCGCACGGCATCGACGATTTCAGCGGGTTCACGCAAGTCTGCGGGCAGGTAGGGAACGCGAGGCATATCAGGCTCCGATGGGTTCGCGGCGCGAATGTAGCAGACGGTGCGGCTCGACCTGCCTCGGGGTACTCGACTGCGCTCGCGCCCAAGGTCGCGGTCAGCCCCCAAATTTGCGGCCTCCTCGCGCCCACGCTAGAATGCTCGGTTTCCTCCAATAAATGCCTTTTAAGGATCGATCCGATGGTTGTGATCCGTCTTTCCCGTGGCGGCGCGAAAAAGCGTCCGTTCTACAACATCGTTGCCGCCGACCGCCAAAACCGCCGAGACGGCCGGTTCATCGAGCGCATTGGTTTCTACAACCCGATCGCATCGGGCAAAGACATCCCCATCCGTATCGAAATGGCCCGCATTGAGCACTGGGTCAGCCATGGCGCTCAGGTGTCGCCCGCGGTTCAGCGCCTCATCAAGATGCACGCTGCCAGCGCTCCCGCAGCCGCCTGAGCCTCGCGTGCGCTGCTGGCCGGGGCGCTTCGTCAAGCGCCTGGCCCTGCTCCGATTCGATCAGTTCCCGGCGAATTCGTGAGCCCGTCTTTACCCGACAGCCAAGCCCCGGTTGATGGCTCCTTGCCGACCATGCCGTCCGACACCATTGCGGTCGGGCGGATTCGCGGCGCATGGGGAATTGCGGGGAGCTTCAAGGTCGAACCCTTCAATTCGCTGCACGACTCCGTGCTCCGCACGGCGCGGCGCTGGTGGCTGGTGCCGGCGCCCGATCGCGTGACGGGAGTGCGGGCGGGGCTGCCTGCGGGCGCCGTCGCACGCGAATTCCGGATCACGCGTTGCCGGGTCCACAGCGATGCGCTCGTGGCGCAGGCGCATGGGGTGGCTGACCGCACTGCGGCCGAGGCGTTGAAAGGCCTTGAGGTGCATGTCAGCCGGGCCGATTTCCCCAAACCCGCCGAGGGCGAGTATTACTGGATCGACCTGATCGGCTGCGCTGTACGGGGTCAGGACGACGCCGCGCTCGGGTCGGTCAGTGCAATCGACGATCACGGCGCGCATCCCATCCTCAGCATCGTTGATGGCGAACGCGAACGGCTGGTGCCGTTCGTGGGTCATTACATCGTCGCAGTCGACCTGGAAGCCCGCCTCATCCGGGTCGACTGGCACGCCGACTGGTAGCGGATGCTCACGTGCTTCGGTTCGATCTGATCACGCTGTTTCCCGACATGGCCGATGCGATCACGCGTCACGGCATCACCGGGCGCGCGCTTCAGCGCGGGCTCTGGCAGCTGCGCTGCTGGAATCCGCGCGACTTCACCCACGACGCCTGGAAGACGGTTGATGATCGACCTTACGGCGGTGGCCCTGGCATGGTGATGCTCGCGCAGCCGCTGGCCGAGACAATCGCAGCGGTGCGCGCCGACCGGCGCGGAACCGGGATCGACGCCGATGCTGGCGCGGGAGCGGGGGCAGGGGCGGGAGCAGGGGCGGGATCGGGCTCTGCACCGGTCATTGCGCTGTCGCCGCAGGGGAAACGCTTTTCCGACGCGCGCGCGAGAGAGCTTGCCGCATCGTCGGGGGCGATCCTGATCGCGGGTCGCTACGAGGCGATCGATCAGCGACTGCTCGATCGCCATGTCGATGATGAGTGGTCGATTGGCGACTTCGTCGTGTCCGGGGGAGAGTTGCCGGCGATGATGGTGATGGACGCAGCGGTTCGTCATTTGCCGGGCGCGCTCAACGATTCGAACTCGGCCCAACAGGAGTCGTTCGCGGCGGGCCTGCTCGATTGTCCGCACTACACCCGCCCCGAGTTGTTCGAAGGTCTCGCGGTTCCCGAGGTGCTGCTCTCCGGGCATCACGAGCGGATTGCCCGCTGGCGGCGTGAGCAGGCGCTGGTTGCGACACTGAGAAAGCGCCCTGACCTGCTCGAGGCCGCACGTCGCGATGGGCGGTTGAGCGCGGCCGACGAGGCCTTCATCTCGGGTCAGGTTTTGCCTCGCTGAGCGATTTCAGCATAGAATCGAGGGTTCTCTGGAACAAAAATCCGGAGTACAGGGCGGAAAGTCTGGGTTCATCTCTGCCACTTTCCGGTTTTCCATCCTCTCGCATGGCCCGGGTTGATCCTTCGGGATTCTTTTACCCGCGAGCGTGTGTCTTCGTGGCACCGCAAGCTCTTGCAGGTGGGTTCGCGCTGTTTGGCTTGTGCCCGGCGCGTGCTTTCGCTGCAGAGGCCCGCGACGATGGCTCAAGGAGCATTCAATGGATCTCATCAAGCAGCTCGAGCAGGAAGAAATCGCCCGTCTGGGCAAGAAAATTCCTGTCTTCTCGCCCGGCGATACGGTCATCGTCAGCGTCAACGTGGTTGAAGGCGCGCGCAAGCGGGTTCAGGCCTACGAGGGCGTGGTCATCGCCAAGCGCAATCGTGGTCTCAATTCCTCGTTCATCGTCCGCAAGATCTCGTCTGGCGAAGGCGTTGAGCGTACGTTCCAGCTCTACTCGCCGCTGATCGCAAGCATCGAGGTGAAGCGCCGGGGCGATGTGCGCCGTGCGAAGCTTTACTACCTCCGCAGCCGTTCCGGCAAGTCGGCGCGTATCCGCGAAAAGCTCACGGGCAAAGCCAGCCCGAGCGCGGCGAAGTCCGCCTGATCGCTGTCGCGGTTGGTCGGGCCTGCCCTTGAGGCCCGACCCTCGCAGCGTCATGGTCGATCCCCGTCAGTGGCCGGTGGTCGTGGTCGATGAGCGGCTGCCCCCGGTCCCACCCGATCGCCTGCTCGCGCCGGCGTTGCGAACCCGTTTTGCCAGTCCGCCGGCCTGGGAGCCAGAACTGTTGTCCGATCGCTCGGGGCTGCTTGCCACTTCGCGCCCGGCAGCGGTGCTGGTGCCCATCGTTCAACATCGCGCCCGGCCCACCGTCCTTCTCACACGCCGCACCGCTCACCTGAGGCGGCATTCGGGTCAGGTCGCTTTCCCTGGCGGACGCCAGGACGAACAGGACGCGTCACCACTTGCCACGGCGCTGCGTGAAGTGCACGAGGAGGTGGGGATCGAGTCTTCGCGAATCGAGGTCATCGGTACCATGCCCGAGTACGTCACGGGCACCGGATTTCGCGTCACGCCGGTGGTTGGCCTCCTCGAACCTGGTTTCGAGCTGAGGCCCGATCCCAACGAAGTGGCCGATGTCTTCGAAGTCCCTCTCGAATTCCTGATGAACCCGCAACATCATCAGCGTCGTCGTATCCTCTCGGACGATGGTGAACGCCTGTTCTTTGCCATGCCCTGGCGTTCGCCCGATACAGAAGTGGAATACTTCATCTGGGGCGCCACCGCGGCCATGCTTCGCAACCTCTACCGCATGCTTTCTGCCTGAGACCGTCTGATCGTGGGATTCATCGCACTGGTCATCGCACTGCTGATTGAGCAGGTCCGTCCACTGCCGGCCAACAATGCGGCGCATCGGCTGGTCGGCGGGCTCGCCGACCTGATTCGTGGCAGCACCGACGCCGGTCAGCGTCAGCACGGCGCCATCGGCTGGGCAACGATGGCGGTGGTGACGGTGGGCCTGGTCGGGCTGGGTGACTGGGTGGCTTCGCAAATCCACCTGACGGCCGTGGTCATCTTCCATATTCTGGTGCTTTACCTCACGGTGGGGTTCCGGCAGTTCAGCCACGCGTTCACCGAAATTCAGGTGGTCCTGGCCGCTGACGACCTGCCCGGCGCCCGGCGGGTACTCGAACGGTGGCTGGCTGCGTCGTCATCCGATGACCGGATCGACATGCCCCCGCGTGATGCGTCGGTGGAGGTGGTCTGCCGCATCGCGATCGCCCATGCGCTGGTCGCCTCGCATCGTCACGTGTTTGCGCCGCTCTTCTGGTACATGATCCTGCCAGGTCCGATCGGACCGGTTCTCTACCGGCTGGCCGAGTCGCTCGCCCGCCGCTGGGATTCACCCGTCACCCACGGCGAGTCCAAGGTGAACGAACCCTATGGCGCGGCTGCCGGACTGCTCTACAAGCTGATCGACTGGCTGCCGGTCCGGCTCTCGGCAGCGGGTTTTGCAATTGTCGGCAACTTCGAGGACGCGGTGTTCTGCTGGCGTGGTGCAGTGGCTGCGGGCACTGGAAGCGAACAGCGTGCGCTGCTTCTTGCAGCAGGTGGCGGTGCGCTCGGCATGCGCATTGCCGAGCCTGCGCTCGAGGCGCGGTGGGCCTCGGGCGATCAGGGCTTCGAGTGGCAGGGCGTGGCACCCGATGCGGGCGGCCTGCGAAGCGCCGTCGGACTGGTCTGGCGGTCGGTCATTCTCTGGGCCGGCCTGTTTGCCATGGTGAGCGTGGCGGCCTGGCTGGGACAGTAGCCGCGCTTTAGCTGAGCGAGTCGTGCAGCATCGACAGGTAAAGCTGATGCCTTCGTCCATCGACCCTGCCCGACCGGATCCCCTCGTGCACGGCACAGCCTGGCTCGTCCCGATGCAGGCAGTTGCCGAACCGGCACTGGCCCAGCAGCGGCCGGAAATCGGGCAGCGCGTGCATCAGTTGCGAGCGTGACAGGTGGGCAATGCCAAACAGCTGGAATCCCGGCGAGTCGATCACCGTGGAGCCCTCGGGCAGCCGCTCGCTGTGACCGAACATTCGGCAGAAGCTCGTGGTGTGACGGCCGCTTGAGAGTGCCACCGAAATTTCTCGGGTCGCCTGATCGGCATGCGGCACCAACAGATTCACGAGCGTTGATTTGCCCATGCCACTCTGCCCCAGCAGCAGCGTGCGTTGACCGCCCAGGTGCGGCACGAGCGCACGCAGGCTGGCTTCAGGCTCGGTGCGCACGCTGATCCGTGCCACTGGCCAGCCCAGCGATTCATAGAGGGCAAGCCGGGGCTCGATCTGCGCATGCGCATCGCGAAGGTCGCACTTGCCGGCCACGATGATGGCGGGGATCTCCTCGTTGGCGGCCACGGCGAGCACACGCATCAGGAGTTCTTCGGAGAACGGCGGCTCGGCGCTTACCACCACAGCGACCCGATCCACGTTGGCTGCCAGGGCTTTGCTGCGGCCGGCATCGCTTCGCATGACGAGGTTGGTGCGCGGCAGGATCTTCTCGATGGCGGCCTGGCGGTCACCGATCAGGGTGAGGGCAACCCGATCGCCAACACAGCAGTCGCTGCGGCGCCCACGCGTGACAGCCTCGCGCGGTGGTGCGGTCTCGCTGTCAACGGCCACCAGAAGCTGGCGGCCGTGCGAGGCGATGACGGTGCCGACGGTCTGGTTCAAGCAGGCGCCGACGCGGTGGCCCGGCCCGGCTGCGCGGGGCCGGCAGCAAGCAGTCTGCCGATTCGCTGCGGGGCAGGGGGGTGCGAGTCGTAAACCGCCGAGTAAAGCGAGTCGGGGGTGAGCGTGGCCGCGTTGTCCTGGTAGAGCTTGAGAAGCGCGCTCGCGAGCGGCTGCGGTCCGGTGAGTGCTGCGGCCCACGCGTCGGCGGCGAATTCATCGCGCCGTGACAGCCAGCTGCCCAGCGGTGCCAGCAGGAAACCGAACACCGGCACCACCAGCATGAAGAGCAGCAGCGCCGAGGCGTTGCGGGTGACCGCATCGGGCGAGACGCCCAGCCCTTCGTAGAACCAGGTTTGCTCACTCAACCAGCCCAGTAGCGCGAGCGCGGCCAGGCTGGCGACCGACATCATCACCAGCCGTTTCACCAGATGCTTCAGCCGGAAGTGGCCGAGTTCGTGGGCGAGCACCGCCTCGATTTCATCGGCGTTCAGCTGATTGAGCAGCGTGTCGAAGAACACAATGCGTCGCGAGCGGCCAAAGCCGGTGAAGTAGGCATTGCCGTGCGCGGAGCGACGGCTGCCGTCCATGACGAACAGGCCGCCGGCCGCGAACCCGGTACGGGCGAGCAGCTGCTCCACCCGTTCACGGATCTCGCCCTGGGGCAAGGGCTCGAAGCGGTTGAAGAGCGGCGCGATCAGCGTGGGATAAACCAGCAGCACCACGATGTTGAATCCCATCCATACGCACCACGCCCAGAGCCACCACAGTGGACCCGCAGCGTCCATCAGGGCGAGCACTGCTGCGGCCAAAGGCAGCCCCAGAACCGTCATGACAAGTGCGCCCTTCAGCGCGTCGGCGATGAAGAGCGCTGGCGTCATCCGGTTGAAGCCGAAGCGTTGCTCGAGCCTGAACTGACGCCACCAGGCAAAAGGCATGTCGATCAGTGCGCTGGTGACGCTGGCCAGAACCAGCAGCAGAAGCGGGCGCAACCAGCCGAGGGACTCCGGCAGGAGACCGCTTGCCATGATGAAAAACTGGAGCCCGCCCAGCACGGTGAGCACGATCAGCCAGGCAGCCTGTGCAAGCATCTCGAGGATGCCCAGATGCACTCGCGCGGCGGTGTAGTCGGCCGCACGCTGGTGCTGGGCGAGTGTGATGCGGTCGGCAAAGGCGGCAGGCACCGATGAACGATGCTGCGCAACATGCCGAACCTGCCGGCCGGCGAGCCACAGCCGCAGCAGCGTGGACCCGACGAGCGCAAACAGAAAGAGCAGGGTGAAGGCGATGGAGGCAGAGCCGGGGGAGTGTGCGTCTGGCATGTGTGAGAATGACGCCCGGAGGATCGTTGATTATGTCACAGGCACCTGATGAATCGCTGCTGGTATGGGTCGACATGGAGATGACCGGCCTGCGGCCCGATCATGATCGCATCATCGAGGTCGCGCTGGTGATCACCGATGAGTCGCTCACCGTGCGCGCGCAGAGCGAATCCTTTGCAATCCGGCAGACTGATGAGGTGCTGGGCGGCATGGACCAATGGAACCAGAGCACGCACAAGCGCTCCGGGCTGATCGATCGCGTGCGCGTCTCACCCTGGTCGGAGGCAAGCGCCGAGCAGGCGTTGCTTGATTTTCTGGCGCCCTGGGTGCCGTCGGGCAAGTCGCCGATGTGCGGCAATTCCATCTGCCAGGACCGGCGCTTCATGGCCCGCCATATGCCCAGGCTCGAATCCTTTTTTCACTACCGCAATCTCGATGTGAGCACGCTCAAGGAACTTTGCCGGCGCTGGCGTCCCGAGGTGGCGCGCAAGTTTGGCAAGCGCGGCGCGCATACAGCGCTGGCCGACATCTTTGAGTCCATTGATGAACTGCGTTTTTATCGCGATCACTTCATTGGACAGGCTGCCGCGCCCGCAAGCGCAGTCGCCAAGTAGCGCAGTCGCCAAGTAGCGCGGTCGC
>JBMSQB010000126.1:0-9189 GCA_049423065.1 Burkholderiaceae bacterium | reverse complement strand
CGCGGCCTGCGAGAGCGAAGCGGTGTAGGCGAGTCCCGCCTCCGGCACCACTGCGCCAGCAGTGGAGACGGAGAGCACAGTCCCTGCGGACTGTGCGGGCGGGACGAGAAGGGCCGGGCATGCAAGCCCGGCCGCGGCCTGCGAGAGCGAAGCGGTGTAGGCGAGTCCCGCCTCCGGCACCACTGCGAGGCGATCAATCTCCCGCGAACAGGGCGTGCAGGAACTGCTGCGTCGCCCCCGCCGGCGTCTCGTGATGCTCGAGCGTCCAGTCAATCAGCCTGAATGCCTTGCCCAGTTCCTTTGACAGCGACTGCGCGTCATACCGCACCACTTCAAGTCCGCTGCAGCGAAGGGGTCCCTCGGGGCCGAAGGTGGCAATCAACACGTGTCCGCCCGGGCGAAGGGCAGCGGTCATTTGTGCGACATACGCTTGGCGGTCGGAGGCGCTGGTGAGGAAATGAAACACCGCGCGGTCGTGCCAGACATCGAAGTGATGGGCGGGCAGTTCAATATCGAGCACATTGCCGACAAGCCAGTTCACTTCAGCGGCTCTCTTGCCCAGGCGCGCGCGCGTCGATTCGAGCGCGGATGCCGCAATATCGAGTACCGAGAGGCGGGTGTAGCCGGCTGACAGCAGATCGTCTACGAGGGTCGAAGCGCCCGCGCCGACATCCAGAATCGCTGCGTTGGGGTTCGGCGCAATCCGGCGGATCGATTCGAGCGAGCGCTCCAGATGCGCCCGATACCAGCTCACCTCGGTGGTCGAGCGACTCCGGTAGACCTGCTCCCAGTGCTGATCAGTTTTCATGGCGAGTACCTTGGCGTGATTGTGGGCGGACGCTCCGATGGCAAGACACCGCGGGCGCTCAGCTTCTCAGCACCAGCACCACTCCCGCCAGCAGCACCGCCATGCCGATCAATTCTCTACGGTTCTGCTGCTGACTGAAGATTCGCCGGGAAATGATCTGCGCGAACACGATCTCGATCAATCCGAGCGTACGGATCTTGGCCGGGGTTTCGATCGCGAAGGCCAGAAACCAGCACTGCGATCCGGTGGCGGCAAGGAGGCCGGTGGCAAGTGACGGTCGCCAGACTTTGAGTACCTCCATCAACAGCGTGCGGTTGGCGACCAGCATCCACCCCACCAGGGCAACCACCTGCATTGCGAGGCTCAGCGCCATCACGGCCGTCGCCTTGACAACAAACGCCTCGCCGCTATCGATTGACAGCATGGCGGCACGGAAGGCAATGGCCGAGGCAGCAAACACTGCGCCAGAGGCGAGCCCCAGCGCAATCGGGCGCAGCGACCAGCCCGCGCCCGCGGCGGGCCATGACAGCCAAAGCACGCCAGCCGTGGCGAGCGCAATACCTGCCAGCAATGGCCAGCCGAAGGTTTCGCCCAGCAGTGCGAACCCCATGATCGCGACCCAGACCGGCTCGGCCTTGACCAGGGCGGTCGTGACCACAAACGAGCGCTCTTTCATTGCGGCGAGCATCAGGGCGGTGGCCACCACCTGGGCGAGCGCACCAGCTGCAGTCCAGGCGACGGAGACCGCCTGAAAGTCCGGGATCGGGTCGCCGGTGACAGTGATCGCGATGCCGAGAAAAAGAACGCCAAACGGCAAGCCATACAGAAACCGGACCTGCGTTGCCCCCACCGTGCCGAGCACCGAGGTGAGTTCGCGCTGCATGGCATTGCGCGCGCTTTGCGCGGCTGCCGCGGCCACGGTAAACGCAATCCAGTACCAGGGTTCGATGCTCACGGGGGTCGGTTATGCTTGACGGGTTTCGATGAACGTTGGCTCCCGGGAGCCTAGCAAACACGCCGCCCCGCGGCGCACCATCCGTCTCGAGAAAGTTCATTGCATGCAGATGACCGACATTGCCTTCGGCACCACCGACTGGTCGACGATCGCGCCGGAGGAGCATCCCGGCGAGCGTGGCCGCGCCCTCTGGCGAACCCGTCAGTTCGGTACCATCCGGGTACGAATGGTCGAGTATTCGCCCGGCTATCTGGCTGACCACTGGTGCTCCAAAGGTCACATCCTCCTGTGCCTCGCGGGCGAGTTGCACACGGAGCTTGCCGACGGACGGTGCTATGTCCTCACGCCCGGCATGAGCTACCAGGTGGCCGACGGGGCCGAACCGCACCGCTCATTTACCGAGGGCGGAGCGCGCCTTTTCATCGTCGATTGATTCGTCCGCTTGCAGCAACCTGAAGGAGAGTGATCATGACAGGACAGGTTCTTCGCGAGACCCGGGGTGCGGTCATGACGCTCACCCTGGACAACCCTGGATCGCGCAACGCCATCACGCTGCCGATGTCCACGCAGTTGTGCGAGGCGCTTCGCGAGGCGGCGCTCGATCCGGCGATTCGCGTGGTGGTGCTCACCGGCAGCGGCGGCGCCTTCTGCGCGGGGGGCGATGTCAAGGCGATGGCTGCGGGTCGCGATGCCGGCTTGTCGGTCGAGCAACGCGCCAACCAGCTTCGTGACCGTGCAGAATCGGTTCGCCTGCTCCACGACATGGCCAAGCCCACCGTGGCAGTGATCCCCGGTGCGGTGGCAGGCGCAGGCCTGGGCCTTGCGCTCGCCTGCGATTTTCGCGTTGCAGCGAGCGATGCCAAGCTCACCACGGCCTTTGCGCGAGTCGGGCTCGCTGGCGACTTTGGCGTCAATTGGCTGCTCACGCGGATTCTGGGCGTTGCACGGGCGCGCGAGCTGATGATGTTCGCGCCGGTCCTGGGGGCCCAGGAGGCCCTCGAGATGGGCCTCCTCACCAAGGTCTTTCCGTCGCAAGAACTCTCGCAGAAAGCCGGTGCGATGGTGGCTGAACTGGCAGCCGGCCCCACGATCGCCTATGGCCATATCAAACAGGTCACCAGCCTTGCTGCTGCCGCTGCATTTGCGCCCACGATCGAGGCCGAAGCGCTGCACCAGGCCTGTTGCATGATCACCGAAGACCACGCGAATGCGGCCCGCGCGTTTGCCGAGAAACGGCCGCCGGTGTTTAACGGCCGCTAGCGGCGGCGAGTTCCTGGAGAACCGTGTCCAGCCCCCGCTGCCAGGGGGGAAGCGTCAAGCCGAAGCGATGCTCGAACGCTGCACAATCCAGCCGCGAATTGAGCGGGCGTTTCGCGGGCGTCGGGTACTCGCTCGAGGCAATTGCCTCGAGCGCGCGAAGCGCGAGCGGTGATTCGGGCGACAGCACCTGCCAGCGCTCAAAGAGCGCCTCGGCAAAGCCGTGCCAGCTGGTATGCCCGGCTGCGCAAAGATGATGCACTGCACTCTGGAAGCGGCCTTCGCGTCGCTCGGCGAGCGCGACCGCGAGCGCTTGCGCTGTGGCGTCTGCGATCAGGCGTGCCGAGGTGGGGGCGCCGATCTGGTCGGCCACCACGCGCAGTCGCTCCCGTTCCGTACCCAGTTTGAGCATGGTGCGCACGAAGTTCCGGCCACGCGAGGCATAGACCCAACTGGTACGAAACACCAACCAGTCACCGCCGATTGCGGCGATTGACTGTTCGCCGGCGAGCTTGGTGCGGCCGTAGGCGTTTTGCGGGTCGACCGGGTCTTCGGGTTGCCAGGCGCGTTCGCCCGTGCCGGCAAACACATAGTCGGTGGAGTAGTGGATGAGGAGCGCGCGAGCTCGCTGCGCCGCCTGCGCGAGCACGCGTGGTGCCTCGCCGTTGATCCGGAGCGCAATCGCCTCGTCCTGTTCGGCC
The DNA here is from genome assembly GCA_049423065.1 of Burkholderiaceae bacterium. Classification (GTDB taxonomy): domain Bacteria; phylum Pseudomonadota; class Gammaproteobacteria; order Burkholderiales; family Burkholderiaceae_E; genus SYIM01. The sequence continues at coordinate 5,468 of JBMSQB010000126.1, read as the reverse complement.
TGGTCAACTGCGGTGTAGGCCGCGGCGTTCACGATCACGTCGGGGGCTGAGCGCGCTACGCATGCGGCCAGTGAATCGGGATTGTCGAAATTGGCAATACGCCGATCGGCAAGCACCACCTCGCCGAGCGGCTGCAGGCTTCGGGCCAGCTCCCAGCCCACCTGTCCGGTGGCGCCGAGGAGCAGGAGCTGCGGCTTGCGGGACTTCACGGCTCGCTCACTCAAAACATTCGCAGTGCGCCAGGGGTAGCCCGCGCCTGTCCTTGTCGGACAGCGTGAGTGAAAGTCCGTCGGTTGGCCACTGCACCCCCACTGACGCATCGTTCCAGAGCAGACACCGCTCATGCTCGGGTGCGTAGTAGTCGGTGGTCTTGTAAAGAAAATCCGCCGACTCGGACAGCACCACAAAGCCGTGCCCGAATCCTGGCGGGATCCAGATCTGCCGCTGGTTGTCCTCGCTCAGCTCCCAGCCCGCCCAGCGGCCAAAGCCTGGCGATGAGCGGCGCAGATCAACGGCCACGTCGAACACCCGACCCCGCACCACGCGCACCAGTTTGCCCTGGGGCTGACGGATCTGATAGTGGAGCCCACGGAGCACCCCCCGTGATGAGCGCGAGTGGTTGTCCTGTACAAACTGCGGGGCGAGTCCGGTTCGGTCCTGGAACACGCGCGCGTTGAAACTTTCGAAAAAGAACCCTCGCGCGTCGCCGAATACCTTGGGCTCGACGATCAGGACATCGGGCAACTGCGGGCTGGGGATGATGGTCATGGAGCGCTTTCAGAAGACCTGATGCTCGAGCAGTCGCTCGAGGTAAGCGCCATAGCCGCTTTTGGCGAGCGGCCGGGCAAGTGCGCGCAGGGCAGCATCGTCGATCCATCCCTGGCGCCAGGCAATTTCCTCGGGGCAGGCCACCTTGAGGCCCTGACGCTTTTCCAGGGTCTGGATGAACTGGGCTGCCTCGATCAGCGAATCATGCGTGCCGGTATCCAGCCAGGCGTCGCCGCGGCCCAGCACCTGCACATCAAGCTGACCACGTTCGAGGTAGATGCGGTTCAGGTCGGTGATTTCGAGTTCGCCGCGCGCCGACGGTTTGAGATCGCGCGCAATCTCGACCACCTGCTGGTCATAGAAATACAGACCGGTGACCGCATAGCGGCTGCGCGGTTTCGAGGGCTTTTCCTCGATGGAAATCGCATGGCCCGCCTCGTCAAACTCGACCACGCCATAGCGTTCGGGATCGGTCACGGGGTAGGCGAATACGGTGGCGCCCGACGTCTGTACGTCGGCTGCCGCCAGACGACGCATCAGGTCGTGACCATGAAAGAGGTTGTCGCCCAGCACCAGCGCGGACGGCCCGTCGCCCACGAAATCTGCCCCGATATGAAAGGCCTGCGCCAACCCGTCGGGGCTTGGCTGCTCGGCGTAGGACAGTGACAGACCCCACGCCGATCCATCTCCCAGCAGCCGTCTGAAGCCTGGCAAGTCGTGGGGCGTGGAGATCACCAGGATCTCCCTGATACCGGCCAGCATCAGCACCGACAGCGGGTAATAAATCATCGGCTTGTCATACACCGGCATCAGCTGCTTTGAGACTGCAAGCGTGAGCGGGTGGAGCCGGGTGCCCGAACCGCCGGCGAGGATGATGCCGCGGCGGCGGGTGGCAGCGCGTGTGGGTTTGATTGGCATGGACAAGGGCGTGGTTGGAGAGAGGAGTCAGGCGCTCTTGCGGCTGCCGTATTGCGTGTCGATCCACTCGCGGTAAGCGCCGCTCTGTACGCCCGCGATCCAGTCGGGATGGGCGAGATACCAGTCGATGGTGCGGGCGATACCCGAATCGAATGTTTCGGCCGGACGCCAGCCCAATTCACGTTCGATCTTGCCCGCGTTGATCGCGTAGCGGCGATCATGGCCGGGTCGATCGGTGACGTAGGTGATGAGGCGGCTTCGCGGACCTGCGGGGTCGGGGCGGCGCGCGTCGAGGAGCGCGCACACCGTGCGGACGATCTCGATATTGGCCTTCTCGTTGTGGCCACCGATGTTGTAGGTCTCACCGAGTCGGCCCGCTTCGAGCACGCGACGCACCGCGCTGCAGTGATCGCCCACATAGAGCCAGTCGCGGATCTGCATGCCGTCGCCATAGACCGGCAGGGGCTTGCCCGCCAGGGCGTTCACGATCATGAGCGGAATGAGCTTTTCCGGGAACTGGTAGGGGCCGTAGTTGTTGGAGCAGTTGGTGGTGAGTACCGGCAGCCCGTAAGTGTGGTGCCAGGCGCGCACCAGATGGTCGGAGGCGGCCTTCGAGGCGGCATACGGGCTGTTGGGCGCGTAGGGCGTGGTTTCGCTGAAGGCCGGGTCGGACGGAGCGAGCGTGCCATAGACCTCGTCGGTGGACACATGCAGAAAGCGAAAGCCCTCGCGCGCGGGCGCGGGAAGGGTTGACCACCATGCGCGTGTGGCCTCGAGCAGCGTGAAGGTGCCCTCGATGTTGGACCGCATGAACGCAGCCGGACCATGGATCGAGCGATCAACATGGCTTTCCGCGGCAAAGTGCACCAGCGCCCGGGGCTGGCAGCGCGCAAGGAGCGCATCCACCAGCGCGCGGTCGCCGATGTCGCCCCGCACAAACTCGAACCGGGCGTCGCCCTGGAGCGAGCGCAGGTTGCCGAGATTGCCCGCATAGCTGAGCGAATCCAGCACCAGCACCGGTTCGTCCGAAGCGGTGAGCCAGTCCAATACGAAATTCGAGCCGATGAAGCCGGCGCCGCCGGTCACGATGATCATGGAGCGTCCTGGTGTTTGAACCCGAGGGCGGTAGGGAACCGATTGTAGCGTCCCTGTTCCCCAACCCGCGCGGTCGCCCGGCGACCCTGCGCAGGAAGCTTGGCCGGCATTAAACTGGGCGCATTCGCAAGGAACAGCTGGCTGCGGCGCCGGCCACGGGAGTCACCATGGATCTGAATTTTTCCGAACAGGAATTGTCGTTTCGCGACGAGGTACGCGGCTGGCTGTCTGCCAATCTGCCCGATGACCTCCGTTCCAAGGTGCTCGATTACCAGGAGCTTTCCAAAGAGGACCTGCTCCGCTGGCACCGCACGCTCGCCGCGCGCGGCTGGGTGGCGCCGGCGTGGCCGGTTGAATGGGGGGGAACGGGCTGGTCGGCGGTGGAGCGGTACATTTTCGAGGAGGAAACCGCGATGGCGGGGGCGCCTCCAGTGGTGCCCTTTGGCGTCACGATGTGCGCTCAGGTGTTGTTGCGGTTTGGTACCGAGGCGCAGAAAAAACGTTTCCTTCCACGCATCTACAACGGTGACGATTTCTGGTGTCAGGGCTATTCGGAGCCGGGGTCGGGGTCGGACCTGGCCTCGCTCAAAACCCGGGCCGAGCGCCGTGGCGACGAGTATGTGGTGAACGGCCAAAAGATCTGGACCACGCTTGGCCATTATGGCGACTGGATCTTCTGCCTGGTGAGAACCGACAGCGGCACCGCCAAGCGCCAGGAGGGCATCAGCTTTCTTTTGATCGACATGAACACGCCGGGCATCACGGTGCGTCCGCTCATCCTGCTGGATGAGGGCCACGAGGTCAACGAAGTATTTTTCGACGACGTTCGCGTCCCGGTGGAAAACCTGGTCCATGAGGAAAATCAGGGCTGGACCGTGGCCAAATATCTGCTGGGCCACGAGCGGCTCAATACCGGCCGGATCGGTCAGTCGCGGCGCGAGCTTTTGCGGCTCCGCGAGCTCGCTTCGCGTACCCTCGTGCGTGGTCAGCCGCTCCTTCACGATGTGCGATTCCGCGACCGCCTGTCCCGCGTGGAAATCGAACTGATGGCGCTGGAAATCACCAACATGCGCTTTCTGGACGACATGCGGCGAAACGGAAAGATCGGGCCCGAGGTCTCCATGCTCAAGATTCGCGGTACCGAGATTCAGCAGGCGATCACCGAACTGATGATGCAGGCGGTCGGTCCGCGCGCGCAGGCATTCAAGCCAATCCGCTACGACGGGTTCGACGATTTCATGGCCTCATCGGCCTCGCGCTACTTCAATTTCCGCAAGACTTCCATCTACGCCGGATCAAACGAGATCCAGCGCAACATCTTCGCCAAGATGGCCCTGGGGCTCTGAACATGGACTTTCAGTACACCGAAGAGCAGCAGTTGCTCGCCGATTCAGTGGCGCGACTGGCCGAGCAGCACTACGACTTCGAAGCGCGAAAGCGGATCATTGCCTCCGAGACCGGCCACAGTGCCGAGGCCTGGCGGCAACTGGCCGAACTGGGCTTGACCGCGCTCACGCTGCCGGCCGAACACGGTGGTTTCGATGGCGGCGCGCTGGATATGGTCGCCACCATGGAGATCGTGGGGCAGTCGCTGATGCTTGAGCCGTTGGTCTCCACGGTGGGGATGGGTGCGCGGCTGATCGCGCGCCTGGGTAACGATGCCCAGCGGCAGGCTCTGTTGCCCGCTGTGGCCGAGGGCCGGCTCATTCTTGCGCTTGCACATGCCGAGCATGATTCGCGGCACGATCCGGGGCAGGTCGGTACGCGGGCCGAGCCGCACGCGGGCGGCTGGCGCCTGAGCGGTGCAAAGTCGCTCGCGCTCGATGCGCCGCTCGCAGGCAAGCTCATTGTCTCGGCCCGCACCGCCGGCGAGCCCTCGGAGCCCGCGGGCCTGTCGCTCTTCGTGGTCGATGCGACGGCCTCCGGCCTGCGGATGCAGACGATGCGTACCCAGGACAATCGGCGAGCGGCTGACCTGACGCTCTCGGGCGTGCAGCTGCCGGCGGCGGCGCTGCTGGGCACCGCAGGGGAAGCTTACGAGGCCATTGTCGAGGCGCTCGACTTCGCCACCGTGCTTGCGTGCGCGGAGGCCGTGGGTGCCATGCGCTCGGCCAACCTTGCCACGATGGAATACCTCAAGACGCGTCGTCAGTTTGGTGTGCCGATCGGCAGTTTCCAGGCGCTTCAGCACCGGCTGGTCGACATGTTTGTGAGCGCTGAGCAGGCCCGATCCATCACGCTGCTTGCCTGCAGTCGGGTTGACGCGGCCGCGCGTGGCGAAGTGGGTGCGGCCGAGCGGATGCGGATCGTATCGGCCGCCAAGGTGAAGGTGTCCGAGGCGGCGCGGCATGTGGGGCAGGAAGCGATCCAGCTGCACGGTGGCATGGGGATGACCCAGGAAATGAAGGTGGCGCATACCTTCAAACGCCTCACCATGATCGCGCAGACGATGGGCGATGCCGACTGGCACCTGGAGCGGTACGCCGCGAACAGCTAGGCGGCTTACCTGGTGACGGGCTCCGCGAGCGGGAGCAGCGGGTCGGTGACGGTGGAAGCGTTGTCCGAAGGGGACTCGGCGTAGGCGACAACCGCTGGTGCATCTGCGACCAGGCGGCGGGCTGGGAAACGCAGCGTGAACACGCTGCCCTTGCCTGGCTCGCTGTCGATACGCAGCGATGCGTGATGCC
>JBMSQB010000125.1:0-9269 GCA_049423065.1 Burkholderiaceae bacterium | reverse complement strand
CGTCGGTCAGCGACTCCATAAATGCGACCACATCCCGAACCTCATCGTCGCTGATCGAAAATCCAGCCATAAATAGCAACGAACGCGCGAAATCCGTGGCGCGGCGCGCGGCGCTAGATTGGATGGGAAACATGTTGTCCCCTGAACGAAATCTGAATTGAACTGACTACGAACGACTCTGGTAACCAGTACGGCGCCGAGAGCGCGATGCGGCGTGGAAACGCCCACTGCTTGCGTCCAGCGATGCTGTGGATGAGACCGAGAGTCGAGACGATGCTGGCCTGACAACCGCAATGGATTGCCAGCCGGCTTTGCGGGAAGGTCAGGCGGAAGGGGGGCCGCGGGCGGGGAGAGGAGGACCTGCGTCTCGAGTACTTCGGAGACGAGTGAGATGACCGGTGGGCTCTGAAAAGAGCGGCAGGTCGATCCGGACGATGGTGCTGCAACTCGCTGGCGGTGCAGCACCAGGCGAACACAGCGGGCAGTCAAAACCCGCACGATGCTCTGTTGAACCCGAGGTGGGTGATCCCGGATCGAATTGGACCTGGACCAGTCCGGCACTTGTACAAACGGTCAAGAGACTGGATGCCCGAGCCGTAGACGCGTTCAGGACCGAGAACACGTGCGAGAACACGAGCATGCAAAGCAAGATGCCCGCGAACCGCGGTAGGCCCGAGCGAAGTCTCGACATGGTTAGCATCCGTTTATCTTAGCGGAAAGCGGGGATCGTCTGCCCCCGGACACAGCATCTCGTGCATCGGCGAGCCCGCATGATGGTGTCAGCGAGGCTGCATGACCGAGTACAGATTGTCTGCATCCAGTTTCATCACGGCTGCATGTCGTTGCTCGGGTGGTAGACGGCTCTTGATCTCACCCATCTGCGCCAGTGCAGTCCATGGCAGTTCGTAGATCGCAGTCTGCCTGGTTCCCTTGGGCGTAAAAATCACGCTTGCCAGCAGATGAGTTTCATGGTGTGAGCATCCAAAGATCTTGATTCGCGCGATCGGTCCCATCCTTTCCACGTTGGCTGTTCTGCTTGCTGCGGTTCTGGCCGCGCGGACGTACGCGCCCTTCGGCCTGAAGGTGAGCGTGGGCATGGCTTTGGCTGGGACAGCGCGTGCGGGTCGAGGGGCCCTATGGCCGATTCCTGTTGCATCGGCGCACACCGCGCCAGATCTGGATTGCTGGCGGAGTGGGAATCACACCCTTCCTGGCGTGGGCAGAGGCCTTGAGCGCAGACGATACTCGGGAAATCGCCCTGTTTTGGGCGGTGTCGAGCCGCGCCGAGGCATTTGCCGCCGAGCGACTGCTTGGCCTCGCGGCGTATCGGCCCAGCCTCAAGATTCATATCGTGGCGAGTGACGAGGGCGGGCGTCTGAATGCACAGGCGCTGTCAAGCCTGACGCCGTTCCAGCTGAAATCCTCCGAGCTTTATTTCCGTGGCCCCGCCGGTCTTCTCGATACCCTTGTTTCGGGACTGAACGAGTTGGGGCAAGCTCCGCGCCGCGTTCACCAGGAAGCGTTTGCATTGCGGTAGCGCCTCCAGGCCGGATAGTGAAGGTCCATCGACGCTTCAGGCGAGCGCAAGCCCTGGGACCAGGATGGACGGCTTGCCGGCGCTGGAGAAGTCCCCTACACCGACTGCTCGTCTAGAAACCGCTTTCGCGGATCCAGACCGCTGCAGCATGCCGCCAGTAGCGCGAGATCAGGCTTTCGGCTCGGGCGTCGATTCTGACGCGCCCGGTCTGTTGAAGGCGGGGTGCAGGTATGTCGTCGACGGCCTCGAGTTCAACCTGATACCACGCACCTTCCGGGCGAAGCACCTGCTGCACCTTCCGACTGGGAACAGGGCCACCGTATTCGGATGACAGTTCGGGCCAGGGCAGCGTCTGGATCGCCGTGTAATCGATCCGCGCCAGCCGCACCGCCCGAGGCTTGTCGGAACCCAGGTCGGACATCCAGGTGGCCTGCGCGCCCGATTCGAGCCGATGCAGATCCGCGGCCGACACAAGGGCCATCAATCGGAGTCCGTGCTCTGAACGCACCGTGGCCAGGGGGGCGTGCTGGGCCACCCACTGTCCGCGTTGCAGCGGCTCGATCTGGCTGATCATGCCGCCAATGGGTGCCGCGATCTGCAGCCTCGTCTGGCGGTCGACAAGAGCCGCGAGGCGGGCCCGCAACTCGTCGCGTTGCTGGGTCAGCACCAGAGCGTCCTGTCTGTCCCGGAGCGAGCCGACCTGCCGCTGGATTTTTTCCTCGACGAGGCTCATCTCCCGCCTGGTTTGCGCGATGCCGTGCTCAATTTCGGGTTGCTCGATCCGGACCAGTACCCGGCCGGGCTCAACCTGATCGCGATGGCTCGCATGCACGCTGACCACACGGCCCGCTTCGGGGGAGTGGACCACTCGAAAGTCTCCGGCAAGCAGCACCGCCGGAAGCGAAAGCGAAGCGTGCCAGGGGGTCATGGCGGCCAGCAGCAGTCCGGCCAACGCGAGCGTGGTCAGTGAAGTGTGCAGGTTGAGTCTGATTTTTTTCCTCCGCATCCACCATTGCATGACTTCGTTCCTGAGGGGCATCAGGATGAACCAGGCGATCTCCACCACAAACAGGATGATGCCCAGCACCTTGAAGCTGAAGTGGTAGATCAGCAGGGCAATGCCCACAAAAATGACTGCGCGATACGCCCAGGTGACGTAGGCGTAGGCGATGAACACGCGCCGGCGCCAGGTCGGGAGAATTTCCGGCACCGGTTCTCCAAACCCGAACAACATCTCACGCAGGTTCCAGCGCGCCAGCGCGAACGAACGGGGCTGCAGATTCTCGGCGCGCATCAGATCCGAGAGTGCGAAATAGCCGTCAAACCGGAGGAACGGGCTGATGTTGACCAGGAGCGAACTGACCCAGCTGGTGGTTGCCACGAAAAACGCCGCGCTTCGCAAAGGCCCGTCGGGCAGGAAACACCAGGCGAAGGTGGCGAGCATCGCCAGATGCAATTCGGTGCTGACGCCCGCAAGCACAATTTGCAGCCGGTCGCGGCTCGATCGCAAGCGCCAAGAGTCGGTGGTGTCGGTGTAGAGCACCGGAAACATCACCAGCATCGCCACGCCAATGGCACCGACGCGGCAGCCATGCCGCTTGGCGACGTAGGCGTGACCGAGCTCATGCGCCGACATCACGAGTGCAAGCGTCAGCGTGTAAAGCACCAGGCCTTCAAGCGACCAGAAATGAAGAAAGGTTGCAACGAAGGATTCCCATTGCTGGATCACCATGAGGATTCCCAGCAGTCCCAGCAGTCGGATCCCGCCCAGCGTCCACCGGTTGACCAGCCTGGACACCCAGGGCCAGGTGCGTTCCAGGAACGCATCGGGGCGTATCAGCGGAATCTTGAAGAAAAGATAGTGGTGCAGCAGCCACGTGAGCCAGTGCTGCCGGCTTCGCGCATGGTCGGCGAGCAGCCGCTTGATCCCGTTGACCTCACCAACCTGTATCAGCTGATTGAACACGAGGAATTGCAGAAGATGCCTCAGGTCAGCCTCGTCGAGGTTGATGCGCTGTGACGAGCAGACCGATAGAAATTCCTCCGCGCGCAGCCCTGCCTTCCATTGGCCGAGGGCCTGGAACGCATCCAGCCCCAGGCGGAAATACCGGTTTCGGCTCACGTCGTGAATCAGCCAGGTGGGCGAGCCGTCTTCGGCCGCGCCACCGGGAATCAAGGCAAGATCGGCGCGCAGCTCGGGCAGGACCATGGCAGGGGCCGACATCACCAACCCAGCCACTGGCGAGCCACCGTGATGGGGCGTCGGAACAGGTAGTAGAAGACCGTGGTCTGATCGCCGTAGATTCGTGCGGTGCCGCGCAAGCCGATTCTCGGGATGCTCGGCGTGGCATCCAGTTGCGCCGTCACCTTGTAGGCAGGCCACTCACCGGCCAGCGTCGATTCATACACCACATACCGGACGGTGCCGCGCAGGCTGTTCAGCGGGTCGGTATCGAGGAACAGCCGAACCTCGTTGCCAGGCTCGAGCGCGACCGCATCCTTGACCGGAACCAGGATGGTTACCTCGATATGAGCCGGGTCGGCAATGCTCAGAATGCGCTCGCCGACCCGCACCGGCCGCCCCCTCCAGAGCTGAGGGTCGTCCACGACCACCACGCCGGAACGTTCGGCCCGCATTTGGGTTTTCGACAAGCGCGTCTGGGCCAGTTGCAGCTCGCGCAGTCGCAGATCCACCTGCGCCTGCAACAGGGCGAGGTCGGCCTTGCGCGCGGGATCGAGAAACGATGCCTGCTGCGACCGTCGCAGCTCGGCCTGGGACACTTCGAGCGCCTTGGCGGCCACGTCCTGAACGCCCTTCAGATCGCCCGACTCGAGCTCGGCCAGCAGTGCGTCGGGCTGTACCGGTTGATTGGGCACCACATGCAACTGGCGCACGACGCCATCAATGGGAGCGGCCACCACGAAGGCGTCCCGGGCAACGATCTCTGCGGGTGCAACGACGCTCAGCCGGATGGGAATGATCGAGATACCCGCCACCACTGCGATGGTCAGCGTCGACAGCAGGGCGGGTCGCCAGGCCGATCGCCACGCGAGAGTCTGTCGATGGTGGCGGTCGAGCGCATGGCCGTAGATCGTGGCGAGGTGGGTGAGCAGCGCGAGTTCCTGGGGCGTCCAGGATGTTTCGCGGCTGAGCAGCAGGGCGCCGCGCCGCTGCTGACCGCGGGCAAACAGCGGTATCCAGAGCAGGCAGGCTGACGCAAATTCGGCCCAGTCGCGCCGCAGGGTCGGCGTCAGTTGATCGGGCTCGATCACTCGCAAACCGCTATCCGCGTTGGTGGCGATCAGGTGGGCCGCCAGGCGCTCGGCCCAGGCCACGTAGGGCGATGCGCGATCAACGTCGCTCACGTTCGATACGCAGCTCACCCGAAGCCGCTTGTTGCCCGCGTCGGAAAAGAGGATGGACTGGACGAAGGGGGACAGGGTTCGCGTGGCGTTGGCGATGACGTAGCGTGTCTCGACCAGGGTTTCGGCGTCGAGCACCAGTTTTTCGAGCTGGAGCAAGGCAGCGAACATCTGCAGCGGATCGCGGCTGCCTGGCGCGGTGCTCATCTGGGCCGGCTCACCGCAACTGTGCGTCGCCCGTCATGCCGGGGAGCAGTTTCGGGTCGGCGGCGATTCTCGCTCGAACATTGATGGTCTGGCTCACCGCATCGACCTGACTGCCGACAGCCACGATCTGCGCCGAGTGACGGCTGCCGGTTTCGTCGATGCGAAGGTCAAACATCTGGCCAGGTTTCATGGAACGGAGCCATTGGGCGGGGACAACGGCCATGACCTCCATCGCTTCGGTGGAGACGATGGACAGCACTTCCTGATGCAGCTTCGCGACTTCAAGCTCCTGTGCCTTTCGGGTGACGACGCGACCGGACCACGGCGCACTGATCACGCAGCGGTCGGTATTGATTCGCGCCATGCGCAATTCCGCCTGGGCGCGTTGCAGGGACACCTCCGACAGGATGACCTCCAGGGCGCCGATCGATCGTGTGGCTGCCAGCTGTCGGTCATTGTCGAGCTTGGCTTGCGCAGCTTTGAGTTCCGCCTCGACCTTGTCGCGCTGGGCCTCGAAGATGTCGCAGTCGAACGCGACCAGCACGTCGCCCTTCCTGAAGGCGTCCCCGTCACGGAAAGGCATGCGCGTGATTCGTGCTGCAATTTCGGCCGAAAGCGTGGCTTGCATCAGGGACTGTACGACCACCCGGACGGTGGGCTTGTCTGGAGTGCCCGACTGGGCAAGGCTGCACGTCGCGGTGCCACACAGCGCCAGCGCAAGCACGGCCACGGCGGCCCGGCCAGCGAGAGCCCTTGCCGTAACGTTCACTTCCTGGCCCCGGTCACCGCGATCTGCAGCCGTGCAACGGTGCTGCCGCCCACTTCGTCGCTCACCTGTATGGGGACAAAGAGATTCTTTGTCTCCCCGGCTGCAAGCGACTGGTAACCGGGATGCGCCGGATCAAAGCGCCAGCGACCGTCGGCCTGCAGCGTGAATCCGTCGATCTGGCGCTGGCCCAGTACCGAGAAGGTGAGGCGCGCATCCTCGTCGACATCGCGCGCATCGATGCGGCCTTCTGCGATCTTGGCTGTGTTGTCGAGGCGAACCTCGCCGGGCGCCGACACCTCTGGTGGATTGTTGACGCCGGTTAGCTCCAGCGTTAACGCGATCTGACCCACGCCACCGTGCGGATCGGTTGCGACGAACTGCATGGTGACCCGGCGCCTGGCGCCCTGTTTGAGAGTACGCCATGCAGGATCGTCCGGATTGAAACGCCAACGGCCATCTGGCTCGATGCTGAACCCGGGCGCCATCGTTTGCCCGGAAGCGAGCGCAAATTTGAGTGGGTCTCCGTCAGGATCGACCGCGTCGAGCCTGCCGGAAATCGGCTTGCCCCCCTCGGTGGCGGTCACGGTCTGCAGCGCACCGCCTTGAGGCGCGTCGTTCACGTCGACGAGCTTGAGCTCGAACCGGTCGGAAACCTGTGCGCCGGCTGCGTCGACCGCCTTCACCTCGATAGCGTAGGACTCACGGCCGGCCGGGGGGTTGCCGCGGAAGGTTTGCGTCACGGGATCGAACTTGAGCCAGTCGGGCAGCGCCGCGCCGCCGGTTTGTCTGGCTTCGATCTTCAGCGTGCCTGCAAGGCTGAAGGAGTCTGAAGCGATTGCAAGCGATTTTTCGCCTGGGCCGCTCCACGGCCGGGCTTGCGATGAAATCGGTTTCAGCACCACTCCGACCTCGCCCTCATCCCAGGCCTTCAGCTTGTTGCGCATGGCGGCTGAGACGGAGCCCACATCGACCTGTGCGGGCAGGTTCGGAAGCGGGTCGAGCCCAGCGGTGACGAACACGCGTCCGTAGCTGTTTTGCAGTTCGGCGTAGGCAACGTCGCGCCGCAGGTCGGCAAGCAACTCGGCCATCTCCTCCCGAATCAGGTCGAGTTCGCCGCTTCGCTCGGCCGTTCTCAAGCGCGCGGCCTGGTCACGGATCTTGCGGACCACCTGCAGATAGTCGGCCGAGCTTTCAAACTGTTCGATGGTGATGTCGAGTGAAACGCGTGACAGGTGTACCTGTCCGAGCACGGCTGCGGTCAGCGCCAGGCGACGCTCCTGCGCGAGCTGCGCCTGCGCGTCGGTCAGCTCCCGGACCACGGGCGCCTTGAATACGTTGAACAGGTTCATGCCGAGCGATGTCCCGGCGCCGGTCCAGTTGTTGTAGAGCAAAAAGTTGTTCGTATCGCGATAGGTCCCGCCGTAGAGGCTGAGGCCGGGCAGCAGGCTCATCAGGGCGCTGCGACCCTCGCTCTCGGTGACGCGTCCCTGGTATCGCAGTTCCATCAGTTCCGGGCGCAGCGCCAGCGCCGAGCGCTCCAGCGTGGCGATATCGGCTTGCAGACGCGGAATCTTGTAGTCGGCGTCGCCCAATTCAAGCAGTTCGAACGGGATCGAGGGCGGCAGGCCCATCAGGGTGGCGAGCGTCGTTCGGGAATCGAGCAGATCCTTGTACAGCGCCTCGAGCGAGCGCCTGATGTCGAGCAGATCGCGCTGGTAGGTCAGTGCATCGAGCGGATTCTTGAGTCGCAGGGATTCGACCCTGCGCGAGTCCTCGAGCGCCTGTTGCACCCGGGTGCGCAATTCGGCAGTTTTCTTGAGAAGCTTCTGTGCGGAGACCGCCCGCCAGTAGGCCGATCGCACATCCTGGATCAGGTTGTGGACTGCCTTGCGCTCGCGCTCCTTGGCGATCAGCAAGCGGTCGGCAGATTGTTCGCTGCGCAGGTACGACAACCCGAAGTCCAGCACGCTCCAGCTCAGCAACAGGCTCTGGCTCTGGCTCTGCCGGTCGGCCGACACGGAATACGTGGGGCGATTGAGGTCGCGGACAATCTGGCCATTCTCGAAGACGCCGCTGCTTGAGGCGGCGAGCCGGTCGCGCTGCATGTAGCCGGCGTTGATTGCCAACTGCGGCAGCATGTCGTAGCGCGACACGGCGAGCTGGTGGGAGGCCATTGCAGACTCCATCATCTGCACCCGACGCTCGCGGTTGTGCAGCAGCGCGCGGGCCATGGCTTCTTCCAGCGTGACCCTTCCCTGTGGCGCCTGGGTGGACAGTGTCAGCGCCTGGCGATCGAGTTGCGCGCCGCTGAGCGCCTGACCCGGATCGATCGGGCGGGGGGCAATGGCGCAGCCCGCGAGGACCAGAACGGTCGCAGCCGTCGTCAGGTGCAGGGGTGCGCGCCGGGCGCGCGGCGCAGAGTCTGAGCGCTGGGATGGGGTCATGGGAGTGCCGGTGTGTTTCGTTATTCGATTCGGGTTTCGCCAAACGCAGCCATCAGGTGCTGCCCATAGCCGCCCCACTGGTGTTGCTGCCAATCAACCTGCTGCATGAAGCCCGGACGCGCCTGAACAACGGGTGCGCCAGGGGGCAAGGCATCACTGCGCGGTGCAGCGGAACCACTCAGATCGATCTTGATCTCGAGGGTGCGTGCAGTTCCCGACGGGTCTTGCGCGAGCAACCGGATGTCGATGGCCTGTGCGTTGGGCGGCGGGTCGGCGGAGATGCGGCCCGAGGCGGCGTCGATGCGGATCCATGCCGGCAACGGGCTGCCATCGGCCAGTGTGGCGCGGTATTGCACGGCGTCGCTTCTGCGGAAGTCGGCTACCTCGACCTGGATCGCACCACGTTGCTGAACCACTTCGACGATCATGATGCCGGTTGCGGTTTCGCCACCGCTTGGTGCCTGCTGCTGAAGGCGAACCTGGCCGTTGCTGCTCACGGAGACGTCGACCCGCTCGACGGTGCGGGATGCGGAGGGTTCGGCGTTCGGTCCGGTCGGCGCGGTGCTTGTTACCCGGAGTTGGCCATCGGCTGCCACGTTGGCCTGCGCGCGTCCGCCCGCCTCGGTCTGGGGAGCACCTGAGGGCGCGCTCCTGCCCGAGGAGGCATCGGCACCGCTCGCTGAACTGGGCGCGCTTGAACCACTGCCGGTCAAGGTGGTCACGGCACCGGATCCGCCCGCTGCAGCGGCTGGCGTGGGACCCGAGGCGGAACCGCTCGCTGAAGCGCTCGCGCTGCCCGCATCCGGGCCGCTGGTTGGTGTCGACGAGGCTGCACCGGTTGGGGCGGCGGACGGGCTCACCGTGGACGGGCTCACCGTGGACGGGCTCACGGCAGACGGGCTCACGGCAGACGGGCTCACGGCAGACGGGCTCACGGCAGACGGGCTCA
>JBMSQB010000124.1:0-9303 GCA_049423065.1 Burkholderiaceae bacterium | reverse complement strand
GGTGCCGCTGCTGCTGCCGGCGCCGGTCGAGCCGCTGCCCGAACCCGCCGAGCTTCCCGAGCCGGTGCCCGTGCCCGTGCCGGTTCCCGCGTCGGTTCCCGCGCCGGCGTCGGCCGCCGGCGCTTCTTCGGCCACCGGATCCTCTGCAACCTCGGCCTCTTCCTCGGACAGCGTTTCACAGACGCCGGTGAGCGAGGCATTGATCTGTGCGAGTTCGACTGCGATGACCGAGACATCGCCACCGGCATCGATGATCATGCGGTCGATGCCGGCATCGACGTCGCCCCGGACATCATTGCGTGCGGCAACACCGCCCAGCGCAGCCCCGCCTCCACTGGTTGAGACCAGGCTCACTTCGGAGTCGATCACCGCCGAATCATTGGCCACCACCTCGAGCGAGCCGCC
Source organism: Burkholderiaceae bacterium (assembly GCA_049423065.1). Lineage (GTDB taxonomy): Bacteria > Pseudomonadota > Gammaproteobacteria > Burkholderiales > Burkholderiaceae_E > SYIM01. The sequence continues at coordinate 8,898 of JBMSQB010000124.1, read as the reverse complement.
GATGATGGCGGTGAGCCGGTCGGAGATGGCGCGCTTGCTTGCATCGGCCTCGGCAGGACCCGACAGGATGGGGCTCAGCCAGGCGAGACTGCTGGTGCTCACCTTGTTGCTCGCAAGCACGAAGCTTGCGGCTGCGCCATCAGAATTGGACGTCGCTTCGTTGCTCACCACGGCTTCGATATGCGCGCCCTGGTCGGCGCCGGGCTCCTCGTCAAGTGCGCCCGCCTGCACCTTGACGTCGCCCGCGGCCTCGATACCGGTGTTGACGATTCGCGCGCTGATCGATGCCGGCTGCTCGTCACCGATGCTCGTGCCCAGCAGCGCGTCGAGGCTGTTGAAGAGCACGTTTTGCGCTTCCCAGCCAATGGTGTTGAAGGCGAGCGTCACGCCAACGGCAGTGCCGTCCGAGCTCATCGTGGCGAGGTTGTTCGCCTCGATCGAGGACACGTTGTCGGCACCCACCGTGAGGTCGCCCTCAACCAGCACATCGCTGTTCGAGATGACCGCGTTGGCGCGGCTCAGCACCATGTTGGTGGCAATCAGCGCGTTGACCGCAAGGCTGGGCGAGGCGGGTGCCTCGGGCGCGATATCGGCGCCGGCCCCGGCATCGGTGCCCGCGTCTGTGCCCGCGTCTGTCCCCGCATCGGTGCCTGCAGCAGCGTCTGCGCCCGCGTCCGTGGGGGTTGTCTCGCCCGCAGCCGCTTCCTCGGCGGGTGCCTCTTCGGGGGGCGCTTCCTCTTCGGCGGGCGCCTCTTCCTCTTCGGCGGCCGTGCTGGTTTCACCGCTCAGGCACGCCTCGATCGACGCGCCCTCGAGCGCCATCACGGTGAGCTCGCCGCCCGAGACCGCATCCACCCGATCGACGATGGCATCGACGCTGCTGCGCAGGTCATTGCGCGCGACGAGACCTCCCACGGCGACCGCGCCACCGCTTTGGGTGACCATGCAGACTTGCGCCTGAATGGATGCGCTGTCGGCGGCGTTGACCTCGATACCTTCTCCGGCCACCAGTTGTACGCGGGGCGATGCGGCGCTGTTGGGGCTGATTTTTGTGATCGCCTCGGAGGCGATCATGTTGCTCGCGAGCACAAAGCCTGCTGCGGTGCTCGCGCCGCTCGAGGCGGTGGTGCGCTCGATGTTGGCCGAGACGCTTTCCTCGGTTTCCGCCGAGATGGTGATGGCGCCCTCGGCAGACAAATCGGAGCCGTTGATGAGGGTGCTCACGCCCGCCGGCTGCTCGTCACCGATGTCGGTGCCCAACAAGGCATCGATGGTGGCAAACAGAACGTTTTGCGCCTCCCAGCCGATGGTGTTGAAGGCAAGCGTGACGCCGATGGCGGTGCCGCCCGCTTCAGCGGCAGCGGCATTTTCGGCCTCGATCGAGGAGGCGTTGGTGCCCGACACTTCGAGATCGCCCGCCGCGGTCACCGTTGAGTCGAGGACCGAGACATTGACCTCGCCCAGGATCAGGTTGGTGGCGATGATGCCGTTGAAGGCAAAGCTCGCATCCTCCTTGTCTTCGACGCCGGTGGTGCCGCCGCCTTGCGGCTCGTCGGCCGGCTCTTCTTCAGGCGCGGGCTCGTCGGTTGCGTCTTCGCCCGCGGCTTCTTCGTCTTCTGCGCCTTCCTCGCCCTCGGCATCCTCCTCGTCTTCCGGCTGCTCCTCGAGCGGCTGATCGGTGATCAGCGCCGTGACGGTGCTTGAGCCCTCGCCGGTGATGGCCACATCGCCATCAACCTCGAGGTTGGCGGATTCGACCAGGGTGTCCACCACGCTTCGCAGGTCGTTGCGTGCGGCCATTCCGCCGAGCGACGCGCCCCCTGCCGCGTCAGCCGACAGGCTGATGCGCGAGGCGACGCCCGCGGTGTCGCTTGCCTCCACCGTGAGGCTGCCCGCCGTATGCGGGTCGATGCCGGGCAGATCGGTGAGCAGCGCCGATGCTCGCGAGCTCAGCATGTTGCTCGCGAGCACAAAGCTCGCCGATGCGCCGCCTTCGGAGGCGACCGAATTTTCGATGTCGGCGGTGATCTGCGGCTCGGACACCGCGCTCACCGTCATGTCCTCGCCCACCTCAAGCGACGTGCGGGCAACCTCGGCGCGCACCTCGGCGGGATCTTCGTCACCAATGCTGGAGCCGAGCAGCGCATCGATGGCGGCAAAGAGGATGTTCTGCGCCTCCCAGCCAATGGTGTTGAAGGCGAGCGTGACGCCAGCGGCAGTGCCGCCCGTGCTCTCGGTGGTGGCGCTGTTGCTCGCCTCGATCGTGGAGATGTTTTCGGCCTCGACGCCAAAGCTCCCCAATACCGTGAGCTCGCTGTCGAGTACCTCGGCCTCGGCCGTGTTGAGCACCAGGTTGTTGGCGATCAGCGCATTGACGGACAGCGAGCCGGAAGCGGCCGGGGCGCCGGCATCGGTTCCTGCATCGGTTCCTGCGTCGGCGCCGGTATCGGTTCCGGCATCGGCACCCGCATCTGCACCCGCGTCGGCACCGGCATCGGCTTCAGCCGAATCACCGAATTCGGACTCGCTGCTCGCACTGACCTCGCCACTCAGCGTGGCGGTGATCGAGGCATCCGAGGTGGCAGTGACCGACAGGTCGCCATCGGCCTCGACGGCCGCATCGGTCACCGACGACAGCACGCCCGCCCGCATGTCGTTGCGCACAATGATGCCGCCAACCGCCACGGCCGAACCGCTCGAGGAGGCCGATGCGGTCATGGTGACCTCGGCCTCGATCGCCGACTCATCCTCGGCTTCGACGGTGACCGCACCGCCCGCGACGATGCTTACCAGCGGCGCATCGTCATCATCATGGCCCCGGATCAGCGCACGGGTTTCGGACCGCACCCGGTTGCTCGCCAGAATGCCCGAGGCGCCCACCGCAGATCCGGTGGATGCCCCGGCATCGGTCTCGGATTCGTTGCTGATTTCGGCGGTGAGCGAGATTGAGTCGATCGCACGCACCGTGATGTCGCCGCCCGCGGCAAGGTCGGTGCCGCTCACGATGGCTTCGGTGCGAAGCGGAATCTCGTCGGTGAGCAGATCGGTGCCGAGCAGCGCATTGAGCCCGGCAAGCGCGATGTTGCCCATGTCCCAGCCGACGGCGTTGAACGCAAGCGTGATGCCGCCCGCGGCACCCGGCGCGTTGGTCACTGTGCTGCCCGCCGACGTGGTGGTCTCGAGCTCGCTCGCGTTGAGCGCATCGACCACGATGTTGCCTTCGTCGCCAACGGTAACGGTGCTGTTTTCAACCAGCGCTTCAACCGCACCGGTCAGCTGCGTCCAGGCCACGGTTCCGCCCATCGACAGCGAAAATGTGGACGAGGCCTCTTCCGCATCGCCGGTCACGGCCATCGACTCGGTGAGCGCACTGAGGCGCCCTTCGTTGCTCGCGATGACCGCAAAGTCGCCCGCATCAACCTCGGCCTCGGACACCTGCGCGCGCACCACGCGATCGACTGTGGCACTCGCTGCCGCAATCGCGATCTGAATGCTTTTCACCAGCGGAAGTTCGGCCGAGAAGCCGGCACTTTCTGCCGCATACACCGACTCATCGCGCGCAACCATCGCCACTGCCCCAGGCGCGCTCACCACTGCCTCGGACAGGCGGACCTCGGTGGTGCCCGAAGCGTTGATCTTGGCGACCTTGGCGCGCGAGCTCACGGTGCTGCCGCTCAGCGCATAAATGCTGAGCGCCGACGCATCGATGTCGGCACCGGCCACGATCGCCATGACGTTGTCGACCACATCGACCGTCTGGACACCCACGAGATTGGATTCGACCGATCCGTCGATGCCGGCGCCGGGCTCCTCTTCGGACTCATCGGGCTCGGCATCAACCGATGCTGCCGACACCTGGATGGACGGCGCGTTGCCGTTCTTGGGCGCACCCACCGAGACCTCGAGTCCGCCATCGCCCAACAGGGCCTGGGTGTTGCGCACGATCTCGATCTGGCTGATGCCCAGATCGAAGCCCCCGGTAAAGGCCGAGACCAGGCTGCCCGCGGTATCGAGCGCAGCCGCATACCGGCTGGTGTCGACCGCTTCGATGAGGATGTCGATGCCCTCGCTGTCCTCCTCGGCATCGATCACGAGCTTCGCGCCCCCGGCAACCACGGCCGAGGTGGTTTGCGAGGCCGTGATGTTGACCAGGCCGAAGCCGCCTTCGCCCTGGGCCGAGAGCCGGTTGTCGGTGATGGCAACAACCTCGAGCGCCTGCGCCTGGATCAGCGCGGTTGCGCCAATCCGCGAAATGGCCGACGTGCTGGCTTCGAGATCGAGATTGGCGAGGACGCCGGTGCTGTCAAGGGCGATATTGGCCGAGACCAGTGACTGCAGCACCACCGAGCCACCCGAGCGGATGGTGCCGTCAATCACGACAGACGCCTTCAGCTCTGCGGGATCATCGAGCTCGTCGGCCTCCAGCCGGTCCTCGGCCCGCAGCTGCACATTGCCGCCAACGGTGAGCGATTTCCCGCCCGCAAGCGAGATCGATTCGCCCTCGACCATGAGCGATGCGGTATCGAGCGAGAGGCTGTCGAGCGTGACCTTGTCGACGCCGTCCAGGCCGCGAATGGCGAGGACCGACGTGGGCTTGGCAAAGACGAGTTCGTAGAGGTCGGATCCCCCGGACAGTTTCAGGCGGCCATCGGACTGCTGCGAGAGTTGAACCTGATCGTCGCCCGCACCCAGGTCGATGATGAGGCTGGCGAGCGGGTTGTTGAGTTCCAGCAGCTTTCCGCCGCCGCTCGCAAGTTGCGCGTTTTGTGTCGCCCCGCGCGTGAGGTCGATTCGGGTTGCGCCGGCAGAGAAGTCATCGATCGTGGGCAGGTCGGACTGCCGCGCACCAATTTCGAGCGTGACATTGGCCGCTTCGATCGACTCTTCGAGCTCCGGCCGAGACTGCTGCACCATGGGCTCGGCTGACAGCAGCACCCGGTCTTCGAGCCGCTCGACGTTGGCACGATTGCGCGCCCACGCGAGCCGTCGCCCCTTGGGAGACCACCGTTTGAATCGTTTGCTCTGGCTCATTTGAGGCATTCCTTTGCCGCGCGCGGGCTGGCCACTACAGGGCCAGCATCCACCGGGCGCACATGCGCGGCGGGCACATCAGACTTGATCGGGAAAACAGGTGCAAACTTCATGGCGACAACTCGTGTGTAAACGTCGACAGCAACTGAAACGCGCAGCCCCTTGGCAATCGACCCGGCAGCCATGCTTTTTAGAAAGCACAGATGCGGCATGGGCCATGACGCCGATGCCGCGCTCCAAATCGATATTGCAGACGGTGTCTGCCCGGTCGAAAAACCTTCAGGCGAAGTCGAACTCCCAGAGGTAAATCACGGAAAAGATTGCATTCGTTAATTTTGCCTTTTTTGCCTCGATTCGTCTGCCCCTCAATTTCGACAAATTTCGACCAATTCGCACCGGAATCGGATGGCGGATCACGTTACGGTAGGTGTGCCGCGCGAGCCCGGGTAGACTCCAGCGCCGTGCGTGTTCGAAATCTCCAATCCTGTTGGGCGGGGCCGCTCCGAGGCCGGATCACGGGCACGATCAGGGGCCTGATCGCGAGCGTTGCGGCAAGCCTCGTCGCGTGTCTGGCGTGCGTGGCGGCCGTGGCCGCCGCAGCGCCCGAGCGAACGCTCGCGCTGCCCAGCGAAAACCTGGCCAACGCGGTCTGGTTGCTCGAGGACCCCGATGGTGCGCTCACGCTGGAGCAGGTTCTGGCGCCCTCGGCGCAGTCGCGGTTTGTCCCCTGGGACGCATCCCGCGGCGACGTCAATCTCGGCTTCAGTGCCTCGGCCTGGTGGATTCGGGTGCGCCTGCAGCGCAGCAGCGCCGCCCCGTCGGCATGGGTGCTCGATATTCCCTACGCCTACAACAGGCTGATCGATTTTCACGCGCCGGGTCGGCCGGTCGTGCAAACCGGACATGGGCGCCCGCTTGAAAACCGGCCGGTGCTCAGCCAGCACTTCGCATTTCCGGTCGCGGTATCGGATAGCCCGCAAGACTTCTACTTCCGGGTGGCCTCGAACTATGCGGTGAGTGTTCCGCTGCGCGCCTGGCATCAGCCAGCGTATGCCCGAAATGCGCTCCACGAGCGACTGCTTCAGGCGCTCTACCACGGCGCGCTGCTCGCCATGATTCTTCACGCCTGCTTCATCGGCGTGTCGCTTCGCGATGCGCGCTTCGGTCTGTACGCGCTCTACGGAACGATGCTGAGCCTGGGGATGCTCACCGGCAACGGCTGGGGCAGCATCCTGTTCTGGCCGGGACAAACCGAATTCGATGGCGTATCGCCCGGCATTTTCCTGTCGCTGTCGGTCACCACGCTGTTGCTGTTTGTCCGAACCATTTTGAAGACCCGGCACACCCTGCCGCGCTGGGGCGACCGAATCATCGTCGGCACCGCGGTACTCGCCGCAATCTGCGCGGGCCTGATGTTTTTGAGCGCCGGCCGCGGCGACTGGACTGCAGCCCTGTTCCAGTGCCTGTTTGCGCTCGGCCTGCTGGGTGTGACGCTGGTGAGCATCGCCGCCTGGAAGGTTCGGACGCTCGCCCTGCCCGGCACGGGTTTCTTCATGCTGAGCTGGTCGGTGCTCGGCGTGGGCGTGCTGGTTGCCACCCTTCGCGTCGTCGGCTGGGTCCCCAGCACGACGCTCACCCATTACGCGGTTCAGATCGCCACCGCAATCGAGATGCTGCTCCTTGCCTTCATGCTCGCGAGCATCGTTCGGCAGGAGCGGCGCGTTCGCCTTGCCTTGCAACAGACCATGATCGAAGACCTGCGGTCGCAAGAGCAGCGCCTCGAACAATCGGTCGAGGCGCGGACCCGGGCGCTCGCCGACGCGGCGGATCGCGAGCGACGGACGCTCGCCGAATACTTCCGGTTCGCGGCGCTGGTATCGCACGAGTTCAGAAACGGGCTCAATGTGATCTCGGCCCAGTCCGACGTGCTCCACAAGCAGGCAACCGACCCCCGCATCGCCGAGCGTACCCAGGTGATCCGCAGCCACGTGGCGCGGCTCGCGCAGCTCACCGATACCTGGCTGAAGTCCGATCAGCTGCTCAATGCGCCCGCACCGCCCGAGCGTGAGCCGATCGACTGCGCGGCCTGGTTCGCGCAGTTCATCAGCAAGCAGCCCGACGGCTTTGACGGGCACGAGATTCGCTGGAACATTGCCCCTGACGCGACTACGATCTGGGCTGATCCGAATCTGCTCGAAGTGGTTCTCATGAACCTGCTCACCAATGCCTGCAAATACTCCCCGGCCCGCACCACGATCGAGGTCGGAACCTGCGCGAAAACCGGGCCCGGCGGCATCCGGATGGTCGGCCTGCGGGTCAGTGACCAGGGTGTGGGCATCGAGCCGGCCTTGCAGCCCCGTGTGTTTGATCGGTACTTCCGCATCCAGCCCGAAGGCCCGGTCAGCGGCATCGGCCTGGGCCTGAGCCTGGTCCGCTTCATTGCCGAGCAGCATCAGGGTGAGGTCGAGCTGGTGAGCGAGTCAGGCCTCGGCAGCATCTTTACCGTCTGGTTCCCCGATACCGCCAGCGCCCCAAGCCCATGAACCCGGCCACAACCCATCCCACGCCGCTGAGCCCCGATCGGCCTGCGCGCGTGCTGGTCATTGAAGATGAGCCCGATCTGCGGGAGGCAATCGTCGCCTATCTGTCGCTGGACGCGGTCGCGATCAGCGGCGTCGGCAGCCTGGCACAGGCACAGTCCTGGTGCGAGGCCAACGACTTCGACGTCCTGATCCTCGATCTGGGGTTGCCCGACGGGGACGCGCTCGCGTGGCTACAGGAATCCGGCGTGCTCGGCGATCGTGGCGTGCTGATTCTCACCGCGCGCGGCGCGCCGGCGCAGCGACTCGAGGGGCTGCGCGCCGGTGCCGATGCCTATCTCGTCAAGCCGGTTCCGCTGGAAGAGCTCGCGCTTCATGTGAAGCGGCTGTTTGCCAGAGTCGGCGCGCCCTCGGCGAGCCGCGCCGAGAGGCAACCGAACACCGCGCTTGCCGCCAGGCAGCCCGCCTGGCAGCTCAACACCCAAACCTGGATGCTCACCGCGCCCAACGGGCAGGGGCTTCTTCTCAAGCACGCCGAGCGGTTGCTGCTGCAGGCCCTGATGCAGCCCGCCGGTGAGGTGCTGACCAAGGAGCGCCTGGTTGAAAGCCAGGGTGCCCAGCCGGAAAACTTCGACTATCGACGCATCGAAACGCTGATCCGGCGGCTACGCATCCGGTGCCGCGATTCGCTTGGCACCGAGCTGCCGATTCAAACCGTCTACGGGCGCGGATTGGCTTTCACCGAGTCGGCAAGCATCACCCACGGGCACGCGACCCCACACAAGGCCCGCGTGCGCTGACCCCCCTCACCGCCTCGGCATATCCGCCTCCGAATACCCCAGGCTCACCACCGCATCGGGCGGAATGGGCGGGACACTCTTCTCCCACTGCTCCCAGGTCTCACGCATCGCGGCAAGCCGGTCGGGATCGCGCTTGCCCAGGTTGGCGCGCTCGCGCTCGTCGCGCGAGAGGTCGAACAGGTAGTCATGCCCATCCACCCGCAAATATTTCCAGGCGCCCTGACGCAGCGCGCGTTGCCCGCGATGATTCATGCGCCAGTACAGATCGCGCGGCACCGTGCGTGAGGGGTTGCGCAAGACAGCGCCAAGCGATACGCCGTCCAGCACGTGCCCGGCCGGTGGCCGCGCCTGGGCAAGCTCGAGCATGGTCGCCGACCAGTCCATGGTCATGCACAGTTGCTCGCAGACCCCGCCTGGCGCGATGCCCGCCGGCCAGTGCGCGATCCAGGGAACCCGGATGCCGCCTTCGGTCAGGTCCATCTTGCCGCCCACCAGCGGCCAGTTGTCGCTGAAGCGCTCGCCTCCGT
>JBMSQB010000123.1:0-9322 GCA_049423065.1 Burkholderiaceae bacterium | reverse complement strand
GACACCGGCACGACAACCGGACCGGGATCGGCCCGCGAGGCCGATGAAGCCGTCACAGCCGGGGGCGTATCGAACTGGGTGATCAGCTCCACCTCGACCTCGGCGCTTCCCGGCAGCGCCGCGGCGAGTTTGGCCGCCGCTGCGTAGGACAGGTCGATCACCCTGCCGTGAAGGAACGGTCCGCGGTCATTGACCCGCACGATCACGCTGCGTCCGGTTCGAACGTTGGTGACCCGGGCGTAGCTGGGTAGCGGCAAGGTGGGGTGGGCGGCCGTCATGCCGTACATGTCGTAGATCTCGCCGATCGAGGTGGGACGGCCGTGATAACGGCGCCCGTACCAGGTGGCGATGCCGCGTTCGCGAAACGGCTCGAGCCGCGTCATGGGCTCGTACTGTCGGCCGAAGATCACATAGGGTCGATTGGCGCGCGAGTGCAGCGGCTCGGCGCGTGGCACCGCATCCGGCACCTTCTGAAGTTCGGCAAGCGGTCGGTCGCCCGGGCCGTCGTCAAGATAAAACCGGCCACGCCCAGGCGGCGCGGTGCCGGTCGCTGGCGGCGGTGATCCCGCCTGCGCTGCGGGCGCGGGCCCGCCAGCAGGCGCGCCGGGCACCGCAGGCGGCGCGCTAGAGCATGCGGCGAGGAACCCGAGCATCACGGCAGCCGCGAGCGTGCAGCCCGCCCGCGCTAGGCGCGCCTCGCCCGGCGAGCTGGCAAGCGGCGTCTGCCGGAGCGGGGTTCGTCTCTCGAGCCTCGCGTCGAGCCGGCGTCGATACGCAAGCAGGTAGTGCAGGCCCTCGATCGCCCGCGGCCCATACCAGGATGTCATTTCGCCATCGATGCCCAGCACCGGCACCTGCGCAGCCGCGCCGCCGACCAGCGCTGCGCGAAGCTGACGGCGGTCGGCAGGACGAAACCGGCACGGTTCGGACGACAGCAACACCGCATCGGCGCGCAACGACCCCATGACGTCAGTCGACAGCGACGGGTAGCGCGCATCACCCGGCGGCGCGCACACCTCGATGCCCACGCTTGCCAGCATCTTCGCAATGAAGGTCTCGGAGGACACCGTCATCCAGGGGTCGTTCCAGATGAGGTAGAGCACGCGAAGCGTGGCGCGCGGAGCGGTGTGTGCCAACTCGAGTGCGCGCTCGAGCCGCTCACACAATTGAGCGGCGCGGGCCTCGGCATCGAGCAGGCGGCCAAAGCGCCGATAGAGCTCGAAGTTGTCGTTGATGGCAATCGGATGCGTGACCACGACATTCGGGATGAATTCGGACAAGGTCTCGACGGTGGGCTTTTCGTTTTCGTCGATATTGACGATCAGATGCGTGGGCGCAAGGCTGCGGATTTTCTCGATGTTGACCGTCTTGGTCCCGCCCACCTTGGGCACCTGGGCCAATGCCTCGCGCGGATGCACACAGAACCCGGTGCGGCCCACCAGCCAGTCGGCGCGCCCGAGCGCACACACGAGCTCGGTGAGGCTCGGTACCAGTGAAACGATCCGTGGCGTGCTCATGGGGAATCGCCTGAGATCCGCGGCTTCCGTGGCGCGCGCGCGAACAGCGCGTCATAGAGCCAGTTGGGCAGTGCGCGCAGCATGAGCGAAACCGCGCGCATGGGACGCGGGATCACGACAAAGGACCGGCCGGCGTCGATCGCATCGACCGCACGGCGCGCAAACGCATCAGCCGGCATCAGAAAGGGCATGGGATAGGGGTTGGCTGCTGTCATCGGCGTACGAATGTAACCGGGCGCAATCGTCACCACACGAATGCCGTGTTCGCGCTCCTCCAGCCTGAGCGACTCGAGGTAGGTGATCGCCGCCGACTTGCTCGCGCTGTAGGCGCCCGCACCGGGCAGGCCGCGGATGCCGGCCACACTCGCAATGCCTGCCAGCGTGCCGCGGCGCCCGGCGCGCATGGCGGGCAGAAACGCGGCGAATGTATCGAAAAGCGCCACCACGTTCACATCGATGATCCGTCGAAATACCGGCGCATCGGCTCGCTCCGCAGTGAGCGTGCCTGCGCTGATGCCGGCATTGGCAATCACGATGTCGGGCGCGCCAAATTCGGCAACAAACCGCCCGGCCGCATCATTGAGCGCATCCCGGTCGGTGATGTCGATGGCAAAGGTCCGGACGGTGGCCGGTGCAAGCCGCTCGGCCACACGATCGAGAAGGTCATGCCGCCGAGCCATCAGCGCAAACACCGCCTGCGGATGGCGCCGGGCGTATTCGAGCGCGAGTGCCTCGCCCAAGCCGCTCGATGCACCCGTGATCACCACCCGGGGGCCCGCGGCCTGGGCCGGTGACGGGCGACCAGCATCCGGTTCAGCCATGGCGCCGGTCCTGGGGCGCTCGCGGCGCCTAACCGCGGGAGCCTGAGGATTTGCGCTCGCGCGCGGCCAGCCAGTCGACCACCCGAAGCGCCGCGGTGTTCGAGCCTGCCATGGAGGGCGCGGTAAGGTACTTGCCCGCCACGGCAAACGACGGCACGCCGTCAATCGCATACGCCTCGGAAACCTGCGTGCCGCGCCGGGCACGCGTGCGCACCGAAAACGAGTCATAGACCTCGGCGAAGGATTTGGGGTCGAGACCCAGTACCTCGGCCATTTTCTGCGGGGTTTCCAGCCGCACCTTGTCGACATGGATGGCGTGAAAGATGCGCGGCGAGAGTTCATCGGCCTTGCCGAGGGCCACCAGCGCATAGTGCAGTTGCTGGATCCGGGTTTCGCGAAAGCTCACATGCTCGCGGCGGAACACGATCTCGGGGGGCTGGCGCTTGCGCCAGTCATTGAGCTCGGCCTCGAGCGAGGCGCAGTGCGGGCACCAGTAGGCAAAGAACTCGAGCACTTCAACGCGACCCGCTGGCGCCTCCACCGGCTGAGCCGGATTGACGGCGCGGAAGTCGCGGCCGGCGACCGGCTCGCCCTGCGCAAGGGACACGCTCGCCGATACACCGGCACCGCTTGCGGCAAGCGCCTGAACACAGAGTCTGCGGGAAGGGTTCATGGGTTCTCCTGTCGAATCAGCGCTGTCGCACTACCGACGATTCAATGCCGTTTTCTTCAAGCCGGGCCCGCGCCCGGTTCAGATCGTCAAGATTGACGTACGGACCAATACGAACGCGAAATACGCGCTGGCCATTGACTTCGGCAGGCTGCACACGCGCCTCGAGTCCGATCAGCGCGAGCTTCGCCTTCATGTTGTCGGCATCATCGGCGAGCCTGAAGGCTCCTGCCTGAAGCACATAGAGCGAGCGTTCGGCGGCGGGCTCGGCGCCGTCGCCCGCAGGCGCGGCGCCCGCGCTCGCCGGCGGCGCACGATCGGGCGCAGCCGCAGGGGCGGGCGTACCGGCAGCCGGTGACTCGGCGGCGCCGCGGGCCGCGGGCAATGGCGAGTCGGGGGCACGCGGCCGGGCAGCCGACGGACGGTTGGGGTCGGGGGCCTCGGCGGGCGTGCGCGGCTCGACGATCCGGTCTCCGGTTCGCACCACCTTGTTCACAAACGGCAGCGGCGCGCGGGTAACGAACACGGCCACCGCCACCGCCACCGCGAGGCCAATGACTATCCCCAGCATCATGCCGAGCGCGATGCTGCCGCGCTGAAGGACATTGATTGCCGCGTGACCGCCGCGAAACCGCATTACATTTTTTCCGGAGCTGAAACACCCAGGAGCGCAAGACCGTTGCAGAGCACCTGACGCACGGCGAGAAGCAGTGCGAGTCGCGCTTCGCGAAGGCCGGTATCGTCGACCAGAAACCGTTCGGAATTATAGTAAGCGTGCAGGTCGGCGGCGAGTTCCTTGAGGAAAAACGCGAGCGCATGCGGGGCGAGCTCCTCGGCCGACTGCGCCACCAGCTCGGGAAACTCGGCAAGCCGGGCCATGAGCAGAGCCTCACGCGGCGCATCCAGCCGCTCGGTGAAGGCTGGCGAGGACAGTGCCTGCGAGCGGATGCGTGCTTCAAGCGCTCCTTGCGCTTCGCCCGACTGGCGGCTCGCCTGCTCAAACACCGAGCAGATGCGGGCGTGCGCGTACTGCACGTAATAGACCGGGTTGTCATCGCTCTGGGAGAGCGCGAGGTCGACGTCGAACACAAATTCGGAATCGGCCTTGCGCGAGACGAGGAAAAACCGCACCGCATCCCGCCCGCGACGCTCGGCGAGCTCGGCATCGGCCGAGCCTGGCGCGTCGGTGGTGCCGCGCTCACCGCTCCAGGTGATGAGATCGCGCAACGTGACATAGGCGCCCGCGCGCTTGGAGATCTTGACCTCTTCGCCACCGCGCATCACGGTGACCATCTTGTGGAGCACATATTGCGGATAGCCCGCCGGAATGCCCACCGACAGCGCCTGAAGGCCCGCGCGCACACGCGCAATCGTTCCGTGATGGTCAGAGCCCTGAATGTTGACCGCGCGTTCAAAGCCGCGCTGCCACTTGGTGACGTGGTAGGCGACATCAGGCACGAAATAGGTGTAGCCGCCCTCGCTCTTGCGCATGACGCGGTCCTTGTCGTCACCGAATTGCGTGCTTCGAAGCCAGAGCGCGCCCTCATGCTCAAAGGTGACGCCGGCGGCGGCCAGCGCATTGACGGTCTGCTCGACCCGGCCATCGGTATAGAGCGAGGACTCGAGGTAGTAGGTGTCGAAGCGCACGCCAAACGCGCGCAGATCATTGTCCTGCTCGCGGCGCAGATAAGCCACGGCAAACCGCCGGATTGCTTCGAGATCGTCGGGGTCGGCCGCAGCAGTTTCAGGGGCCACCCGCTCGGCCGCCACCGTCTTGCCGGCCAGGTAATCAGCCGCAATTTCGCGGATGTAATCGCCCCGATAACCGTCGGCCGGAAAGCGCGGATCATCGGTCTCGATGCCGCGCACCCGCGCCTGCACGGAGGCGGCGAGATTGGCGATCTGTGCGCCCGCATCGTTGTAGTAGAACTCGCGACTCACCCGCCAGCCGCTCGCGCCAAGCAGCGCGCAGAGCGCATCACCCAGCGCCGCCTGCCGGCCATGGCCGACGTGAAGCGGCCCGGTGGGGTTGGCCGAGACAAACTCGACCACCACACTGCGGCCAGCGCCCTGCGTGCCACAGCCAAAGGCCCCGGCTTTTTCGAGCACGCGCGCCACCACCGCCCGGCGCGCCGCTGGCGCGAGCCGCAGGTTGATGAAACCCGGGCCCGCGACGTCGACCGCAGCCAGCAACGGCTGGGGGCTCGCGGCATCGGCCGCCTGCACGGCCTGGGCGAGCGCCTCGGCAATCTTGCGCGGCGGCTGCCTGAGCGGACGGGCGAGCTGCATGGCAAGGTTGCAGGCAAGGTCACCGTGATCGGCCTGTCGCGGCCGGTCGAGTTCGACGGCCGGCAGCGATTCGGAAGCGAGCACGCCCGCTGCGAGGGTGCGGGCGGCCTCGGCAAAAAGCGCTGCGAGCGCGGATTTCTGTTCAGGGAGCATGGGCGCGGATTGTACCCGCCGGTCGGTCTCAGCCCACGATCGCGCTGGCCGACTTGACCTGAGCGCGCAGCAGGTGTTTCTGGATCTTGCCGGTGGAGGTCTTGGGCACCTCGGCAAAGCGTACTTCGCGCGGACACTTGAATCGGGCAAGCAGCCCCCGGCAGTGCTCGATCAGCTCGGCCTCGGTGGCTTGCGTGCCCGGGCGCAATTCGACAAACGCGAGCGGCGTCTCGCCCCACTTCGGATCGGGCTTGGCCACCACCGCGCAGGCCATCACCGCGGGGTGGCGGTAGAGCGCGTCTTCGACCTCGATGGAGGAAATGTTTTCGCCACCGGAGATGATGATGTCCTTGGCGCGGTCCTTGAGCTTCACATAGCCATCGGGATGGAGCACCCCGAGGTCGCCGGTATGGAACCAGCCGTCGCGGAACGCCTCGCTGGTGGCCTGCTCGTTTTTCAGATAACCCTTCATCACGATGTTGCCGCGGAACATGACCTCGCCCATGGTCTGCCCATCGCGTGGCACCTCGGTCATGGTCTGCGGGTCCATCACGGTGAGCCCCTGCTGCAGCTGATAGCGCACCCCCTGCCGGCCGTGCCGGTCGACCTGATCGCCCACGGGAAGCTCGGCCCAATCCTCATGCGGCATGCACACCGCAGCCGGTCCGTAGACCTCGGTCAGTCCGTACACATGGGTGAGCTTGAAGCCAAGGGTTTGCATGCCGGCGATCATGGCCGCGGGCGGCGCTGCGCCCGCCACCATGCACTGCACTTCGTGGTCGATCCCGCGGCGCAGTTCCTCGGGCGCTGCAATCAGGGTGGAATGCACGATCGGCGCGCCACAGTAGTGCGTGACACGGTGCTCGCGGATCAGGTCGAAGATGAGCCTGGCGTCAACCTTGCGCAGGCACACATGGGTGCCCGCGACCGCAGCCAGCGTCCAGGGAAAGCACCAGCCATTGCAGTGGAACAGGGGCAGCGTCCACAGGTAGACCGGGTGGCGCGGAAGCGCCCAGGCCATCGCATTGGCCACCGCATTCATGTAGGCCCCGCGGTGATGCACCACGACGCCCTTGGGGTTGCCCGTGGTGCCCGAGGTGTAGTTGAGGCCGATCGCATCCCATTCGTCTTCGGGAAGCGAGCCTGCGTAGGCCGGGTCACCTTCTGCGAGGAGCGCCTCATAACCGATGTCGCCCACCGCCTGCCCGGGGCCGTCATAGAGCACATCATCGACATCGATCACCGTCGGCCGGCGACCACCCGCGCGTGCCACGATCGCGAGCGCATCGGCCATCACTGCCGAAAACTCGCGGTCGACCAGCACCACCTTCGAATCGGAGTGCTGGAGGATGAAGGCGACGGTTGCCGCATCCAGCCGCGTGTTGATGCTGTTCAGCACTGCGCGGGTGAGCGGCACGCCGTAGTGCGCCTCGACCATGGGCGGCGTGTTGGGCAGCATCACCGCCACCGTGTCACCCTCGCCGATATCGCGCGCGGCAAGCGCCGAGGCGAGCCTGCGGGCGCGCGCGCGCAACTGCGCCCAGCTGAGCCTGAGCCCGCCGTGAATCAGCGCGAGCCGATCGGGAAAGACATCGGCCGCCCAGTCCACCAGACTGATCGGTGAGAGCGGAACATGGTTGGCAGCGTTACGCGACAGTCCCTGGCGATAGGGGTTCGGATGGGTGGGCATGGGTCTCCTCCGTCGATTCTGAACGGCGCGCGTCGGTCGCACGCTTGCAATTCGGGATTGATCGCGCAATATACCGTTCGAACCCGGCGCAGACCCTCGGCGCGCCGGGGCCAACCGGTACGGGGCCCGCCACGCGGCGTGTGCACGGCCCGGTTGCTGACCTCCGAGGCCACCCCGTTTCAGGAACCATGATGTCCGTCTCCGATCTCACCACCGAACAGTTCGACGCCACCGTCGGCGGCAACGACATCGTTGTTGCCGACTTCTGGGCGCCATGGTGCGGCCCGTGCCGAGGCTTTGCGCCGGTCTTCGAAAAAGTCGCCGGCGAAAACACCGACGTCAAATTCGTGAAGATCAATACCGATGAGGAGCAGGAACTCGCGATGCATTTCAGCATCCGCTCGATTCCCACGCTCATGATTTTTCGCGAGCAGGTGATTGTGTTTCAGCAGCCGGGCGCGCTCTCGAAGGGGGCGCTCGAGGACATTTTGCGGCAGGTGCGTGAGCTCGACATGGCCGAGGTGAAGCGCGGCGCAACCCAGCACCAGGCGGGCGGCGCCAGTCACTGAGCGCGGTGGGCCGGTGCGAGGGCGGCGGTCGATCCCGCTCACGCGCGACCCGGCCGACCATGACCGCCTAGCGGGCGGCAACCGCCAGGCGCATCGCAGCAAACCCCTCAGCAAGATCATCGATCAGGTCGGCCGGATCCTCGAGCCCCACGTGCAGGCGGATCAGCGCCCCCCCGTTCCAGGGGCCGACCGTGCGAAGACCGGACAGGCGGCCGGGCATGATGAGGCTCTCGAAGCCCCCCCATGAATAGCCGATCCCGAAGAACCGCCGGCCTTCGCTCAGTGCGGCCGTGGCGGCGTTGAACCCCGCGCCCAGGCCGCCGGTGGCGGCGGTATCCATCTCGAACGAGAACAATCCGCTTGAACCGGAAAAATCGCGCTGCCAGAGCGCGTGCTGGGGGTGCGAGGCAAGCCCCGGGTGCAGAACGCGCCGAAC
Organism: Burkholderiaceae bacterium; assembly: GCA_049423065.1. GTDB lineage: Bacteria > Pseudomonadota > Gammaproteobacteria > Burkholderiales > Burkholderiaceae_E > SYIM01. The sequence goes on along the minus strand of JBMSQB010000123.1, from coordinate 1,177 downwards.
CTCGGGACGGGTCTCCAGCCAGCGCGCCACGGCGAGCGCATTCTCCTGATGCCGCCGCATGCGCACATCGGCCGTGCGCAAGCCACGAAGCACCAGAAAGGCGTCATCGCCGCCCACACAGATGCCCATCTGCTTGACGGCCGCCCACAGTTGCGGCCAGAGCGCCTCCCGCACCACGATCGCGCCCATCAGCACATCGGAATGGCCGCTCCAGTATTTGGTGAGCGGCAGCACCGAGGCATCCACCCCCCAGTCAAACGGGCGGGCGAATACGGGCGAGGCCCAGGCGTTGTCGACCGCGGTGAGAATGCCTCGCGACCGCGCCAGCGCGCAGATGGCGGGCACATCCTGCACCTCGAATGTGTAACTGCCCGGACTCTCGAGATAGATCATGCGCGTGCGCTCGCGAAGCCTGCGCGACAGGTCTTCGGCCGAGGCCGCAGGGTCGTAGTACTCAACCACCACCCCCATGCGGGTCATGAGGCCGTCGCAGATCGCCCGGGTGGGACCGTAGGCTGAATCAGGCACCAGCAGGTGGTCCCCCGGCTGCAGCAGGGCGAGGAACAGCGTGCTGATGGCATTGAGCCCCGAGGGCATCAGCGCGGCGCGGCAGTCATGGCCGGCGCCTTCGATCTCGCACAGCGCGTCGGTCAGGGCCATGGTGCCGGGCGTGCCGCCCACGCCGTAGGAGGTGACGTGGCGAACCCCCTGGGCGCCCCGGCGGCCGGCTGACTCGGCCTCGGACAGCGAGTCGAACAGCACGGTCGATGCGCGATAGACCGGCATGCTGGCGATGGCGGCCGGCGCGTCGACGTGGCGCCCGGAGCTGACGATCCGTGACGCGGGCTGCGCAGACGCAAGCGGCGTCTGGCCGGGCCCCGGAGACAAGGACGGCGCAGAACCTGACGTGGCAGAGCTTGACGTGACAGAAGCGGGCGGCGGAGAGGGAGACGGAGAGGGCGGCGTGTTCATCCGACCGATTTTAGTACGGTCGTTTGGCAGTCGACCAGCCGTTTCGCGCTGCCTGATCGACAGCCGCACGCCATGTAAGGCAACTGCGCGGCAGCCGCGCGCGACGTGCGACAACAGGAAGGGAGGAGATGGCGCGCCCGGCGCGGATCGAACGCGCGACCCCTGGCTTCGGAGGCCAGTACTCTATCCACTGAGCTACGGGCGC
>JBMSQB010000122.1:0-9364 GCA_049423065.1 Burkholderiaceae bacterium | reverse complement strand
CCCGCTCGCCGCCCGCTCGCGCGAGGTCAGGCGGGCAGGGCGGCTCGACGATCCCTGCCGTCGAGCAGCAGCGGCTCACAGGCCGGGTCCGACCCGAATGCAATCACCTTGAAGAGTTCGCCCATCTCGGCTTCGGACACCAGGAGCTGAAGCGCGTGGGCTGCGCGAATTCGCGCGGCCGGGTCTGCGGCCGACGCTCTTTTCGAAAACAACTCGGCCAGCCCGCAACCCAGCAGAAAGGCGCTCTGCGCGCCATAGCCCAGGCAGGTCAGGCCGGCGGCGGTGGCCGCATCATGCACAGCACTGAAGTCGACATGCGCGGTGATATCGCACAAGCCCGGGCGCCAGAGCGGATCGGCGTGCGAGCGGTGCCGATAGTGACAGTTGAGCGTGCCCGAGGCACGCGCAGGGTGATAGAACTCGGCGGCGGGAAATCCGTAATCAATCAGCAGCATCACGCCTGCGCCCAGCCGCTCGGCCACGCTGGCTACCCAGGCCGACGCCTGCTCACCGATCTCGCCGTGATAAGAGCCCAGCGGCGGCGCATCCGGCCAGCCCGCGCGCGCAAGCCTCGCCCGCACGCGACGGGCGAACGCGGCATCGGGCGCGCGCGTGCCAAGGCGCAGACCCGACGCAGGCGGGGCATCATCCATGCCCGCAAGCTGGCGCGATCCGCGCAGCGGTTCATGCGCCGATCCCGGCGCGAGTTCAACCACCCGCTCGCAGAGCTCGCCGTTTTCCATTGAAAAAAGTTCGACCGGCAAGGCATCGAGCAGCTCATTGGCGAGCACGATGCCGTCGATCCGATCCGGCAGCGCAGCGAGCCATTGCACGCGCTCGAGCGCGCGCGGGTGGCTTGCCGCGAGTGTGGCCTGTTGGCGCGCACGAAGCTCGGCCGACAGCTCGACGATGCGGTACTCGACCGTGTCATGGCCCAGCGCATCAAGCTCGGACAGCACCTGCGCGGCAAGCGCGCCCGAGCCGGCACCGAACTCCCAGATGCAGGGCGAGAGCGCCGGCAACCAGCGTGCGAGCTGCACAGCCACGCAGGCGCCAAAGAGCGGGGAGAGCTCCGGCGCCGTCACAAAGTCGCCAGCCGCGCCAAATTTACGGCGACCGCCCGCGTAATAGCCCAACCCGGGCTCGTACAGCGCGATCGCCATGTAGCGGTCAAAGCTGATCGCCCCGCCCGCGCTCGCGATGGCCTCGCGCACACGCGCCTCGACCCGCGCCGAGATCTCCCGCTCGGCGGGGTCGGGGTCGGGAAGGGCAGCATGAGGGTTGGCCATGGACATGGAGCGGATTATCCTCCGCCCTCGATCGCCCGCCGGATCCCGATCGGCCGGCTGCCGGGCGCAGCGCGCTGCCCGGATGCTTTAAACTGCCTGCGCGCAGGCGCCGTGGCTTGAACTCGGGCGCGCGTTACCCCGCGCCGGTTCCTCGAACAACCCAGACCACTGCCCCAGATGTCCGCCGCCCCCGTTGTGCTCATCACCGGCGCCGCCCGCCGTATCGGCGCTGGCATGGCGCGCTTTTTTCATACACGCGGCTGTCACGTCGTCATCCACTACCGGCAATCGGCCATGCAGGCTGAGGCGCTCTGCGCCGAGCTTTGCGCGCTTCGGCCACAGTCGGCGCTCGCGGTCGCCGCCGACCTGGCAAGCGCCGAGGGCTGCGCGGCGGCGGTCAATGCCGCCCTCGCCTGGCAGGGTCGGCTGGACGGTCTGGTGAACAATGCATCCACCTTCATCCGGTCCGATCTCGGCCAGGTTGACGAGGCGCACTGGGCATATCTGCTCGACGGCAATCTGAAAGCGGCGTTTTTCTGCAGCCAGTACGCGGCGCCAGCGCTGCGTGCCTCGGGTGGTGCGATCGTCAATGTCTGCGACGTGCGAACCGATCGGCCGCTGCCGGGCTTTTCGGTCTACACCGCGGCCAAGGCCGGCATCGTGTCGCTCACCCGTTCGCTCGCGCTTGAGCTCGCCCCGCAGGTGCGGGTCAACGCCCTCGCACCGGGATCGCTCACCTGGCCGGAAGACGATACCTTCAACGCCAGCGAGCGCGCGCGAATCGAGGCGGCAATTCCGCTCGCGCGAATCGGTGACGGGTCGGACATGGGTCAGGTCGCGTTCTTTCTGCTGCGCGAGGCGCACTATGTGACCGGACAGGTGATCGCGGTCGATGGCGGTGCGGGCCTCGCCAGTCCATGAAACCTCACTGAACCGATGATGAGCGAACGATTTCCCGATTGCTACCGGATCGTGGTGCAGAGCACCCAGGTGGAATGTCTGCTCGGCGTGTATGAACACGAGCAGCGGCAGCCGCGCCATATCGGCGTCGAGGTGGAATTGTTTGTGCCGGTCACCGCGCCGGCCGCGCGCGACGATCGGCTCTCCGGCACCGTCAATTACGAGGCGGTGATGCAGGCGATTCGCCGAACCGCGGCGAGCCGCCGCTTCAAGCTCGTCGAGTCGCTCTGCTCGAGCCTCCTCGATGACATCGCACAACTGCCTGGCCTGCGGGCTGTGAAGGTCACCATCACCAAGCCGCAGCCGATGCCGGGTCTGGAGTCGGTGCGGATCGAACAATGGAGAACGCTGTGAACGCCGAACGGCTCGCCCGGGAGCGCAACAAGCTGCACAAGCGGCTGCTTCGCCAGACCGGACAGGCGATCGCGGATTTCGGCATGATCGGAGAGGGCGATCGGGTGATGGTATGTCTGTCGGGCGGCAAAGACAGCTATTCGATGCTCGATCTGCTCCTCACCCTGCGCGAACGGTCGCCGGTGAAGTTCGAGATCATTGCGGTCAATCTCGATCAGAAGCAGCCCGGCTTTCCAGAGCATGTGCTGCCCGACTACCTGCGCTCGATCGGTGTCCCCTTTCACATTGAAAACCAGGATACCTACTCCATCGTCACGCGGGTGATCCCGGCTGGCAAGACCATGTGCTCGCTCTGCTCGCGGCTGCGGCGCGGCATCCTGTATCGGGTGGCCTCCGAGCTGGGTGCGACCCGCATTGCGCTGGGCCACCACCGCGACGACATCCTCGCCACCTTCTTTCTCAACCTGTTCTACGGCGGCAAACTCAAATCCATGCCGCCCAAGCTGGTCTCGGACGATGGCAGGCACGTGGTGATCCGTCCGCTAGCCTATGTGCACGAGGACGATCTGGTCGCTTATTCGCAGTGGCGCGAGTTCCCCATCATTCCGTGCAACCTGTGCGGCTCGCAGGAGCACCTGAAGCGGCGCGAGGTGGCCGAGATGCTGCGGCAATGGGACAAGCGCCACCCGGGTCGGACCGAACATATTTTTTCGGCGCTGGGGTCGATTGCGCCATCGCATCTGCTTGACCGCGCACTGTTCGATTTCCAGTCGCTCAAGCCTTCGGGCAAGCCCGACCCCGAGGGCGACATCGGCTTCGATGTGGATCCGGTGTTCGAGTCACATGCAGCGCCCGCTTCGCAGGAGGCGCCGGTCACCTTCCTTGAGCGCACGCGGCCGGCGGCGCCTGCCGATGCCGGACAGGCCGGCTGAGTCGCATCGATGGGCACGCTGCGTCTGATCCGTATTCTCTTTGTCGCCTGGCGTTTCGGACTCGATGAAATCGCCGCGCAGGGCGCAGCCGCCACGCTCGGGTCGCGGTGGCTGCTCGCGTTTGCGCGGCTGCTCAGGCTGGGCCGACAGCTCGATGCGCCGCGCGGCGAGCGGCTGCGCCGCACGCTCGAAAGCCTGGGGCCCATCTTCGTCAAATTCGGACAGGTGCTCTCGACGCGGCGCGACCTCATGCCCACCGATATCGCAGATGAGCTCGCACGCCTGCAGGACCGCGTGCCCCCGTTTCCGGGCGAGCTCGCCGTGCGCGAAATCGAGGCCGGCCTCGGTAAGCCAATCGATGAGCTGTTTGACGATTTCGACCGCGTGCCGATCGCTTCGGCCTCCATTGCGCAGGTCCATTTCGCGCGACTGAAAGACGGCCGGGCCGTCGCGGTCAAGGTGCTGCGGCCCGACATGCGGCCGGTGATCGAGCGCGATCTCGCGCTCCTTCGCACGATCGGTCAGCTGCTCGTGAAAATCTCTGCCGACGCGAGGCGGCTGCGCCCGCTGGAGGTGATCGACGAGTTCGACAACTATCTGCACGACGAGCTCGACCTCATCCGCGAGGCCGCCAACGCAGCCCAGCTGCGGCGAAATTTCGCCAACTCAAGACTGCTCCGGATCCCCGAAGTGCACTGGGACTGGTGTACCTCGAGCGTGTTCACCATGGACCGGATGCACGGCATCCCGATCGGGCAGATCGACCGGATGCGCGAGGCCGGCATCGATCTGAAAAAGCTCTCGCGCGACGGTGTCGAAATCTTCTTCACCCAGGTGTTCCGCCACGGCTTCTTTCACGCCGACATGCATCCCGGCAACATCCTGGTGGGCGATTCGGGTGATGACTTCAACCGTTATATCGCACTCGATTTCGGCATCGTCGGCACGCTCTCCGAATTCGACAAGAACTATCTTGCGCAGAATTTTCTCGCCTTCTTCCGGCGCGATTACCGGCGGGTGGCCGAGCTTCATGTCGAGTCGGGCTGGGTCCCGGCGCAAACCCGCGTCGAAGAGCTCGAAGGCGCGGTGCGCGCCTGCTGCGAGCCGTTCTTTGACCGGCCGCTGCGCGAAATCTCGCTCGGGCTGGTGCTGATGCGCCTGTTCCAGGCATCACGCCGATTCAATGTCGCAATCCAGCCGCAGCTCGTACTGCTTCAGAAGACGCTGCTCAATATCGAGGGCCTCGGTCGCCAGCTCGATCCCGACCTCGATCTGTGGGTAACCGCCAAGCCGATCCTGGAGCGCTGGATGAATGAGCAGATTGGCTGGGCAGGCTTTGTCGGCAGGCTTCGCACCGAAGCGCCACAGTGGGCCAACACCTTGCCGCAGCTGCCCCGGTTGGTCCACGCCGCGTTGACGGCACAGGTCGACCGCGGTCGGATCGATGGGCTTGCCAGCGCGAGGCTCGATGCGCTGATGCGCGAGCAGCGGCGAATGCGGCGGTGGGTTGCGCTCCTGTGCGTGCTGGTGATCGCGATGACGCTCACCCAGCTCCTGCCAGCGCTCGCGTTGCTTGTGGATCGCTAGGCAGCAGGGAACCGCCGAGCCGCGCCTTGGCCCGACGTTTCCGCGCGGTGCAGCAGCCTGATGCTTGGGGGCCACATGCCTGCGCCTGTGCTGCGCCCCTGACCGATACCCGGCACGCGTCCGTCAGGGTCGGGTTGCCCGGCTGATCATGCGCAGCACATCGCGTTCGATATCCCCCAGCTTGGCCCGCATGTGCTCGCGCTGGCTGCGACTCGCGGTATTGAGCATGGCCGCAGCGACGCGGTCACCATTCTCGGCGTTGGCAGCGAGCCGGCGTGCCCGCTCCGGGTCCTCGCTCTGCCAGAATCCCTCCAGCAGCTCGGTGCTCCAGGCGATCGCCTGCTCGCGCGACGGGCGCTCCTTGGCGATCCGCCGGGCAAGACGCACCAGACGCTCGTTTCTCGCCTGCCGTTCATCGAGCCACGCCGCTTCATCGGAAGGCTGTGCGCTGGCCAGGCGGCGGAGCTCGGCACGCTGGGCAGCGGTGAGATCGCCCAGCAGCCACTCCATGCGCTCCTGCCAGCGCTCGATGCGGGCCTCGAGCCGTTCGTCGGCCGAGCCGCCCAGGGACTTGCGACGCAGCTCTGCCGTGCTGTCTGACAACCGGCGCTCAAGGCGGTCGATCTGCGCCGGGCGCAGGGTGAGCGCGAGATCGGCGAGATCGGGGGCGATCCGCTCGGCTGGCGCCTGCCATAGCGCAAACATCTGAGCCCGCCAGGCTCCGAGGTCGCCGGCGGTCAGTGGCGCATCGAGCCTGCTGACAGCAGCTTCGATCAGGGTTGCATAGCGCGGCATCTGGGTCTGGCGATGCCACGCGTGGAGACTATCGAGACGATCGCTTGCCAGCCCGCGCTGCGCCGAGTCAAGGGATAGATGACGCTCGAGTTGCCACAGGGCAAACCAGGGCAGCATCTCGTAACCCAGGCGGGCGACGGTACATCCGGCAAGCAGCACGACTGCGATCAGCGTCACGCAGCCGCGCCCCACCCGCGTGCTAATCTTGTTCGGTTGCACGCCCCTATTCTAATCGGCTCATGAACATCGTTATCCTCGCTGCCGGCAAGGGCACGCGCATGCACTCTGACCTGCCCAAGGTGCTGCATGCGCTCGCCGGACGTCCGCTCCTTGCGCATGTGATCGAACGCGCGCGCGCGCTCGCACCCTCGCGCATTGTGGTGATCTACGGGCACGGTGGCGACGCAGTACCGCGCGCGCTCGCCGCAGAGGATCTGGTCTGGGCCCTGCAGTCGCCGCAGCGCGGCACCGGTCACGCCGTCATGCAGGCGCTGCCCCACCTGATCGACACGGTGCCCACGCTTGTCCTCTATGGCGATGTGCCGCTCACCGAGCCGGCGACACTCAGCCGCCTGGTGCAGCCCGCAACCGATGGCGCCCTGGCGCTTCTCACCGTCAACCTGCCCGACCCCACCGGCTACGGCCGCATCGTCCGCGAGGGCGGCGCAGTTCGCCGAATCGTCGAGCACAAAGACGCCGACGAGCCCACGCGCGCCATTCATGAAGTCAACACCGGCATCCTCGCCGCGCCCACCCCGGCATTGCGCCGATGGCTCGCCGGCCTCTCGGACAACAACGCCCAGCGCGAGTACTACCTCACCGATATCGTTGCCGCCGCGGTCGCCGAGGGCGTGGCCGTCATCGCCGCCCAACCCGGTCACGATTGGGAAACACTGGGCGTGAACAGCCGCGCCCAGCTGGCCCAGCTCGAGCGCATTCACCAGCGCCGTCAGGCTGAGACCTTGATGGAGGCGGGGGTTGCGCTCGCCGACCCCGATCGTATCGATATCCGCGGCTCGCTTGCCTGCGGTCGAGATGTGTTCATCGACGTGGGCTGTGTGTTCGAAGGCAAGGTGGTGATCGGCTCGGGCGTTTCGATCGGCCCGAACTGCGTGCTGCGCGACACCACCGTTGCGAGCGGCGCCCAGATCCTCGCCTTCTCCCACCTCGACAGCGCGGTGGTCGGCGCCGATGCGCGGGTCGGGCCCTATGCAAGGCTGCGGCCCGGAACCGAACTGGGCGAAGGCAGTCATGTGGGCAACTTCGTCGAAATGAAGGCCACTCGACTCGGCCCCGGCTCCAAGGCCAATCATCTCGCCTATGTGGGCGATGCCGAGGTCGGTGCCCGGGTCAACATCGGTGCGGGCACCATCACCTGCAACTATGACGGTGTCAACAAGCACCGAACCGTTATTGAAGATGACGCGTTCATCGGCAGCGACACCCAACTGGTTGCGCCGGTTCGCGTCGGTCGCGGTGCAACGCTTGGCGCGGGCACCACCCTCACGCGCGACGCACCCGCTGATCGCCTCACCGTTTCGCGCGCCCGCCAAACCACGATCGATGGCTGGAAGCGGCCAGCCCGCAACAAAGGGTAGGGAGATTTCCGATGTGCGGAATCGTTGGCGCAGCCGCGCAACGCGATGTCGTGCCGATCCTGATCGAGGGTCTGCGCAAGCTTGAATACCGCGGCTACGACTCGGCCGGAATCGCGCTCAACCATGGCGACATTCAACGCGTGCGCGCGGTCGGGCGGGTCGCCGACCTCGAGGCGCGAACCACAGAAGAGAAGGTTCAGGCCCCCACCGGCATCGCCCACACGCGCTGGGCCACCCACGGCGGCGTGAACGAAACCAATGCCCATCCGCATGCCTCGGCAAGCGCGGCCGCCGCAGTGTCGGTGGTGCACAACGGCATCATCGAAAACCATGAGGCGCTGCGTGCCCGACTCACTGCGGCTGGCTATCGCTTCGAATCCGAGACCGACACCGAAGTCATCGCCCATCTGCTCCACAGCCTGGTCGCCCAGGGGCTGAGCCTCTTCGAGGCAGTTCAGCGCGCGGTGCGCGAGCTCCACGGCGCCTACGCCATTGCCGCCATCAGCCGTGCCGAGCCCGGTACCGTGGTGGGCTCGCGCTGCGGAGCGCCGCTCCTCCTTGGCGTCGGCAACGAGGGGCGGGGCGACCGTGAAAACTTCCTGGCCTCCGACACCTCGGCGCTCCTCCAGGTCACCCGCCATGTTGCCTACCTGGAAGAGGGTGATGTGGCGGAAATCCGCAGCAACGGCTACCGGATCGTGAGTGCGAGCGGCACCCAGGTGAATCGGCCCGTCATTCTCAGCCAGTTGTCGGCCGATGCGATCGAACTCGGTCACTACGCGCACTACATGCAGAAGGAAATCTTCGAGCAGCCGGGCGCGATCGCCAACACGCTTGAAATGCTGCTCGGTGCATCGTCCATCGATCCCGGGCTATTTGGTGCCGACGCGCGGCCGGTGCTCTCGCGTGCCAGGCAGCTCTTGATTCTCGCCTGCGGCACCAGCTATCACGCGGGCTGCGTCGCGCGTTACTGGCTGGAGTCCATTGCCGGCATTCCCACCACCGTGGAGATCGCAAGCGAGTACCGCTACCGCGACTCGGTGGCGCAGGACGACACGCTGGTTGTCACCATCTCGCAGTCGGGCGAAACCGCCGACACGCTTGCGGCGCTCGCGCACGCCGGCACCCAGGGGCTGACCGACACCCTCACCATCTGCAATGTGCCGGAGTCGGCGCTGATCCGTGCCTCCAAGCTCAGGTTCCTTACCCGGGCCGGCCCCGAGATCGGCGTGGCCTCAACCAAGGCATTCACCACGCAGTTGGCAGCCCTCTTCGTGCTCACGCTGGTCCTTGCCAAGCTCCGCGGCCGGCTCTCGGCCGAGCGTGAGCGCGAGCTGATCACGCAATTGCGCCACCTGCCGGCGGCGATGAACCGTGTGCTCGAGTGCGAGCCGGCGGTGCGCGCCTGGGCGGCGCGCTTTGCCGCGCGCCAGCACGCGCTCTTTCTCGGGCGCGGTGTGCATTTTCCGATCGCGCTCGAGGGCGCGCTGAAACTCAAGGAAATCACCTACATTCACGCCGAGGCCTATGCTGCGGGCGAACTCAAACACGGCCCGCTCGCGCTGGTTGATGACCAGATGCCGGTAGTCGCCATTGCGCCCAACGACGCGCTGATCGAGAAGCTCAAGTCAAACCTGCAGGAGGTGCGCGCGCGGGGCGGAGAGCTCTTCGTGTTCGCCGATCGCGACACACGGATCAGCGCCGGTGACGGCGTACATGTCATCAATCTGGTCGACCATGCGGGTGCGCTCTCACCCATTCTTCATGTGGTGCCCCTTCAGCTCCTCGCCTACCACGCCGCGCTTGCGCGGGGCACCGACGTGGACAAGCCGCGCAATCTGGCGAAGAG
>JBMSQB010000121.1:0-9431 GCA_049423065.1 Burkholderiaceae bacterium | reverse complement strand
GTGTCGCTCGTGATGCTGTCGCCCTGCGTGCCGCTGTCGCTGCTGGCAGCCAGCATGGCGGTGGGGGCCACTGGTGCGGTGGTGTCGATGGTGATCGGCAGGCTGGTGGGGGCGCTGATGTTGCCCGCCGGATCGGTGGCAGTGACCGACAGCGTGTTCAGCCCTTGTGGCAAGGCGGTGCTGGGCGTGACGCTCCAGCTGCCGTTGGCCGCAACCACCGCCGTTTGCACTTCGCCACCGGGGAACGTAACGGTAATGGTGTCGCCAGGCGTACCGCTGCCACTGATCGTGGGCGTGGTGTCGTTCGTGATGCGGTCGCCCTGCGTGCCGCTGTCGCTCACGCTGGCCAGCACGGCTGTCGGGGCCACGGGCGCAACGGTGTCCAGGGTGAAGCTGTTGACCGTGGGAGCGCTGGTCAGGCCGTTGACTGCCGACGTGAGGATGGTGCTCGCGCTATAGGCCCCGTCCGCAGCGAGGGCACTTTGCGCAAACAACTGGCTGATACGGCCAGCCTCGATATCGGCGGGTTTGAGCGTGGTGCTGAGTACACGGGTGCTGCCGTCGGGCAGGGTGACCGTTGTGGTTACCTGATCGCCCGCGCGGGCGTTGGCGGCCAGCTGGGTGACGATGGGCACGCCGGCGTCAGAGGCTTTTTCGGCGGCGTTGATAAAGCGGTCAGCACCCGCGGCTTCGGGAACGATGGTGGCCGGTGCAGCCGGCCGGCCCGCGTCAATCACCAGGTCGAAGTAGCCCGAGGGCTTGAGGCCGCCAACCGGGCCGCTGACGGTCTCGACCACCACCTGCCAGGTGTAGTGGCCGTCGGCCAAAGGAGCATTGAGCCCTTTGCCGTCGCCGTCCTGAAAGGTCCAGGCCGTGCCATTGATGCTGGCCACGCCGACCCTCACAGACGTACCGTTGTCGAGTTGCCGGTACACGACCAGGCTCTGCCCGGGAAGCAATTCGGCGCCCAACGTCCCAGCCAATTGCGGGCTGTTGTCATTGGTGGTCGAACCGTCAGCGAGCAGTCCGAGTTGGGGACCCTCGCTGTCAACGGCGCCAGTGATCAGCAAGGCGGCGACGTATACCCTGTTGGCGCCCGGTTCGCTGGTGTTGCCGGCAGCATCGGTAGCGGTAGCGCTCAGCACGGTGGCATCGGGCAGCGGCTGCGCGGGCAGCACAGTCCAGTTGCCATCGGCGCCCACCGGGCCAGCGGTTCCGATGACGATGCCTTGCGCGTCGCGCACGGTCACAAACGTGCCGGGCTCGGCCGTACCGTTGATGACCTGGCCGTTGGAGGGACTGACCTGGGGCGCCGCGGGAGCCTCGGTGTCCACAATGAAGCTGCTGCGTACGGGTGCGCTTTGGCCTACCTGGGTGACGAGCGAAATCGCCGCCTTGTAAAGACCGTCGGTAGCCAGTTGGGCGGGACTCAGGGTCCGGGTGATGGAGCCGTCCGCGATCTGCGCGGCTGTCAGGATATCGACCAGCGTAAGCGTGCTGCCGTTGGGCAAGTTCACCACCGTACTGACCGAGTCACCCGGGCGGGCAGTGGCGGGGAGGCCAATGGCAAAGCTGATGCCGTCGCCAGCCTTTTCTACTGCGTTGATGTAGCCATCTGCGGCTTCAGCCAGGCGCACGCTGACCTGCTCGACGTCCACTTCACCGGCGCCCGGGCCCGACACGTTGCCCGAGCGGTCGACCGCCGAGGCCCTGAGCTTGGCGTTGTCGCGCAGAGGTATCGGGGGCTCCAGACTCCATTGCCCCAGCGCATCCACGACAGCGGCGCCAATGACCTCTCCGCCGCTGTCGGTGAGGGTCACTGTGGAGCCCGGCGTGCCGCTGCCACTGACGATCTTGCCATTGCCCGTTTCAATCTGCGGCGCCGATGGCGCCACATGGGGAGCGGGCTGGAGCAAGCCGTCGGCGCCCGTGAGTTTGAGCGGCACTTCAAGCGTAGGTTGAGCAGCGGCGCTGGTGAGCGTGAAGACGCCCACTTCGTTGGCAACCACAGCTTGCAAGCTGCCGTCAGGCAAGGTAACGGTGACCGTGGAGCCTGGCAAGGCGGTGCCGCTGACTGCGAGTTTGCCATCAGCGGTAAGCGCTTGCGCAGTGACGATCACATCGCCGAGCAGTTGGCGATTGAGCGTTGTGTCAGTGGCGAAGGTTTTCTCTGCCCCGGCGGGCGCTGCGATCAGTGCAGCAAGTGCCTGCTGGCGCCCCTGGTCCACCATGGCAGCCCCAGCGGTCGTGATGCGGCCTTCGCCCGTGGTGTCGATGTTTTGCGAGAGTTGCGTGAGGCTCACCGCGAGGCTGCCCCCGTTCAAGCTGTCCAGGCCAGACAGCTTGGTGAGCAGAAGACCATATTTCTCGCCGGCAGACAGCCCATTGCTGCCGTCAAAACCGCTGCTGTTGGTGGTCACTGGACGGGAGGTGATATCGACCGCGCCTAGACCCAGCACCTTGGCAATGGCCTGGTTCGTTTGCAGCACGAGCGCCGGATTCGCGGGCGCAGCGTCGGTGGTGACCCCCGCCTTGATCACAGCCAGTTCGGTCACCGGGGTGATATGAATGACGAGTGCCGCATCGCTGCCACTGGCGCTGAACTGCGCCTGTCCATCCTGCGCCACCCCCATGGCCCGCAGCACGGTGCCCAGATTTTTATCGGAAGCGGTAACCTCGTCGAGATAGTTGGCGTTATTGCCGTTGCTATCAACAGCCTTCAGCAAGATCGCGCCGCGGTAGTCACCTCGGCCCTGAACGGCGATTTTGAATGTACCGTCACTCTGGATGGCCGCCGCACCCAACAGCGTGCCCTGCGCGTCATAGGCGTAGAGCATCACTCCGCCGCTCACAGGGCCTGCGGTGACACTGCCAGCGATAGTGAGGTCGCCAACGGCCGGTGCCGACGCGACCAAACCTTTCAGCAGATGAACCCCGAAGGCACCGGCAGCGCCCGCCACGCCCCAATCCCACGAAGGTCCCCAGCCAAAAGAGCCACCTTCGCGCAAAACGATCGGAGTGACATCGCCTGTCAGCGTGCTGAGGGCTGGCCGAAATACCTCATCAATTGCATAAACACCAAGGTCGCCCCGGGCAGTGAGACCGGTCAGGCTGTCTGCTGGCGATGCGATGATGGCGTCATCGTAGTAGCCCTCGATGACGGCATCGGCTTTGACTGAACCTTCAAGAAAGATCTCTAGATCTCGACCGTTCCGTTTGGCCCGAACGACCCGCGGGCCCTGGCGCGTGACCGGATCAAACAATTCATACCGCGCTCCAGCCTCCGCCGGTATGCGAAGCGCCTGACCGCCATCCCCCATCCCCGCTGTCAGTTCGAAGGTTCTTGCGTCGCTCGACCTGTTTTTGAGCAGGGCAACGAGCTGGATCTTCATCCGGGTGATGTTTGTCATGTCTGACTTCAGGGCGAGCAAGTGGAAAATCGATTATCTAGAGATCCCCCCCTGCAAAAGTCATCCGATAGGATGATCGGGCGCCTCTGAAAAAGAATAAAAAAAACCGACCTTGCGGTCGGTCGGCGATGGAGCTAAAAGGGCTCGCAGATTCAGCGTTCCGCGGCCGTCAAAGCATCGTGGAACACGATCAACTCAGCCAGACTTCCGAACTTCATCTTGCGCATGACGGCCGCCCGGTACTGCTTGGCCGTAGGCAGCGAGATACCCATCTCGTTCATCATCTCGCTGTACGAGTAGCCTCTCGCGAGGCAGAAGAACGCATCTTTCTCGCGTTGCTTGAGCACATCGAGCTGCCTCGCACACAGTTGCTGCCGAGCCAGGGTCTGTAACTGCAGCGAGTCCCGCGTAAAAGCGGCTTCGATCAGGTTCGTGAGCTCGTCGAGGTCAAAGGGCTTGACCAACAGGTCCAGCGCGCCCTGTTTCATCGCAGTGATGCCTTGCGACAAGGTACTTGCGCCGGTAATGAAAATAACCGGCACAGTCCAGCCGTCAGCCTGGAGGTGAGCCTGCAACTGGACGCCATTGACACCGGGCATCTGCATGTCGATCAGGAGCACTGCAGGGCGGAACACGACTGCGCGTTCCATGAAAGCCTGCGCACCATCGAACTGGTGGACGTCGTACCCCGCTCTGACGAGCGCTCGGGTGAGCGCCATTCGGACGGGTTCGTCATCGTCAATGATGTAGACGTGTTTACCCTGTCGGGTGGGTTCCGATGACGGCGGGCGATTCACGGGCTCGGTCTCGTTCTTTTCAGGCGAGCGCACCAGTGCCGATGGGCTGAGGTCGCGCCTGCGGCAGCCTGATCACGAAGGTGGCCCCACCTAGCCGGGCAAGCGCGTGCGCGATCGAACCATCATGACGCTCGATGATGTACTTGCAAAGCCAGAGCCCCAGGCCCATTCCTGAATCCTTGCTGGTGGTGAGAATGTTGAACAAGAGATCCTCAATTTCCCTGGGAACGCCGGGCCCGTTGTCGGAGATGTCCATGACTCCGTTTCGACCTTCCGTCCAGGTTCGAATAGAGATGATTTTCTGTCGTGAGTCGTGCACCTCGTTCAGTGCCTGCATGCTGTTGAAAAGCATGTTCATGATGACCTGCCGGAATTCGTCTTCCAGCACCACCACCGAAAGGTTTTCGGCGAGGTCAACCTCAAGCCTGATACCGCCTTTCTCGAGCTCCGGCTTCGCCTTGTCCAGAAGTTTCTGGATCAAGTCCGACAAATTGACCTCGGTTCGACTGTCCCTGCCCTGAGAGAAGATGGCACGCAGCGACTCGATGATTTTTGCCGCACGCTCGTTCTCGCTGAGAATCTCGTCGACGATAATCTTCAGCTCGCGCTGATCGAGCGCGATTGATTCAACGTTCTGATTGGCCAGTATTTTTCGAAGTACCTGCCCGTTGATTCGAATGGACGCCAGCGGCTGGTTCAACTCGTGGGCAATCGATGCAGATAATGCGCCCGAGGTGACTGTCCTGTTGACCTTGGCCAGGGTTTTCTTGAGTTGCTCCTGCTTCTCGTTCTCGGATTTCTTCAGCAGAAGCATCGGAAACATCAGGTACTTCATGATCCCGGTGACGAAGATCGTCAGGAAAATCGCAGTGTTCAAGGGCGTGGGATCAAAGGCATTTACACCCTGTCCGACGACGGCAACAGCCACCCTGCTCCCCCACAGCCCGGCCACGATCAGATAGAGATACGCAAAGTAACGGCCGAGTTCGAGTGCGTGCTTGCCTGAAATACGAAAACAGTAGCGCGCCCCCTGAAGGGACAACACCACCATCACGATCGACACAAACCCGGTCTTGCCTACGCTGCGCCATTCTGCCGGCACATACCATTCGATCGCGTACAGCAGGCCCAGATAGGTGAGGAAGTAGAAAGGATCCAGATGACGACGAACCGGGGAGCTCCGGTCGTCCTGGCCCATGACCCACAAGGCTCGATTCAGTTCGATATTCGCGCTGAAAGCGATTGCATTGGCCAGAAAATAGGAAAGCAGAAGCGGAAGCTCGGTCCTGAAAACAGTCAGCGTGACGGCAACACCCCATACCAGAGCGCCCAGGCTCCAGTGGAGGACAACGCGCGGGTCGGTGTGCCGCAGGTAGTAGTGCAATGCCGCGGCATACACAAACGACAGCAAGCCGAAAAAGAAAAACAGCGATGGAATCAGAGAGAGATTCATGGCAGGGGAACATCCGCTCCCTGAAATTGATCACCGTAGCGAATAATTGTTGCGCCTGAACCGGTCAACGGGCGCGAAGCGCAATCTTGTGACCGACTCAGGATAAACCCACTACCCGCGCCGGTGGTCATCCGATCGCATGAGCGGCTAGCAGAGCGCAGCATGCGCTCGCAGGCTCGCGCGGGCTGTCATAGCGAAGGCTACCGAAATCCGTACAACCGCGCGACATTGCCTGGTGCTACGCGACCTCGACCATCTGCATCATGCCAAGATCTTCGTGATCGAGTGCATGGCAGTGCCAGACGAACTTGCCCTTGAAATCCTTGAAACGCATCCGGAAAGTGATGCTCCCTCCGGGCGGAATCGCGACAGTGTCCGCCCAGAACGGCGCAGCCAGTTGCTGGCCGTTGATCTTCACCACGTAGGAATCGTTGACGTGGATGTGAAACGGATGTGGGAAACTGTCTGCGCCGACAACCGTCCATTCTTCGACATCATTGAGCCGTACGGTTTGTGACATTGCACTGCCCGACTGGAACGGGGCCATGTTGGTGCTGTTTCCAGCAGCGAACACGACGCCCGCGAAACGGGATCCGCCCTCATCGCCGGGTGGAACAGACCACTCTTCTCCGGCCGGAGGAGGTTGCGGAATGCGTGGATCATTAAGCGGGACGACACCCAGCACCACATTTCGAGTCACCCCACCGTTATCGGCCAGCTCTTTATCGGTGATCGGAGCGAAATCTGCGTAGCGAGTTGTGTTGGCGAGCACGGTTGCGGCGCTCGGTAATTCCATCTGCATTGGCTCGCCCTGCACCCGAATCCGCGCAACAACCTCCTCATACTGCTGAAAATTGCTGTTGTCGGTCCAGGGCGAAAGGGCAGAACGCAACAGGTAGTCGCCTGGCGTATCACTGGCCTTCACCAAGACGCTGATACGCGAGCCCGGTGACGCTACGCTGCCAGGCCAGGCCTGAAGGTTGGATGCCCACGCTTTCGGGTGGAACTTGGCGGCTGTCTCCGCGTTGATCGGCTGCAGCCCCTGGGGAATCGGGTCGCCGTCTCGGCGAAAGGCCTGCATCGTGTGTCCATCCAGCACCGGATTGAACGGATAGAAGGTGGCGCTGTTGATAAAGTGCCAGACCTGCATTTCTCCAGGCCTCATCATAATGGTTGGCTGGAGGCTGCCGTTGAGTAAAAACACCGACGGTGCAGTGATCGCCGAGTCGTAAAACGAATCGGTACGGCCCGAAGCATTAAGGTTGTATTTGTGGACGAAGATGATTCGCTCACGGACCAAAGCCGGATCGAACAGCCTGTTGGCCGGATCTTCGATGAGGATCGCGCCGAACATTCCGCTGCCCACCTGCCCACCGGACGAGCCGTGTAGGTGCGGGTGATACCAGAAGATTCCTGGCGGGTGATCGAGGGGAATATCAATCTGATGCTGACGTACGGCGCCCGGCACGACCCCTGCGTCCGGCATGTCGACAACATAGTCGCCATATAGATCTCCGACTTTGTCGGGACTGACATGCAGACCATGGAAGTGCAGGTTGGTGCTGTTCTGGTAATTCAGAAATTTCAGGCTGGCCTGCCCTTTCGGACTCGCGGGCAGACGATTGATCAACCTCATCCTGAGCGAGTCACCGGCACGAACCCGAAGTGTGGGTGCTGGGAACCCTCCGGCGTAGCGGCGAAGCGCAGTATCAACGACGGTGACGGGAGCCGGATAAGACGGCGCTGCACTCGCGAGCGCCAGCGCGATCGGCTGTGAGACATAGTCGGCCACCACATCCAGGCTGATCACCCCATTGACAGGGCGCATTGTCAACGGTTCGCGGAGCGAATCTGCGGTGTCACCCGACGTGCCACAACCGGTCAGCTGCGCAGCCACCGAGCCACTGGCTGCCAGCAGGCTCCAACTCAGGAACTCGCGTCGCGAGTGGACAGCGGGCACTGAACCCGGCTCACCGTTCAACGCAGCCGTTCGGTCACTCCTGTTCATGCTCGACTCCTTCATACGAACGTGATCCGATGAGGTCTGCCAACCGCAGGTTGAGAGACGGGTAGCCCACACGCAGCGTTGCGGTTATCGCCCCAGGCGTACAGGTTCTGATCCTTGTCGTCCAGCGCAAGCGCATGAAACGGACCGACGCTGATCGTCTCAATCCGACCCAGTCCGGCTATGCGTAGCGGATCGCTAGTCGATTCGAGCGAATGCTCGCCCAGCTGCTTGAACCCGTTCCAGCCCCAGGCAAAAACCTCGCGATGCTCGTTGAGTGCAACGCTGAAATGCCGACCGGCGCCCGCCTGCCGTACGCCGAATGGCAACTGAACGCGAACCGGTCTCGAAATCGAGCGGTCAGATATACCCAATCCGAGAGGACCTAGTTGTCCGCAGTGATTGGAGCCCCAGGCATGCAGGTGACCTTCGTCATCAATGGCCAGGCTGTGTGTGTCTCCGCTTGCAATCGCGATCACTGCCGTATCGAGTTCGATCCGCTCGGGTTTGTACGCCGGACGCAGGTTACCGAGCCCCAGTTGTCCTGCTGCGTTGGCGCCCCACGACCACACCTCGCCCGAGTCGGTCAGGGCCAGCACATGGTTCTGCCCGCCGGCAAGCGCAATCACGGGAGGCAGCCCCTCGATGACTGCCGGGGGCTGGTTGAGGTGAACCGCCTCCGTACGACCCAGTTGCCCCTGGAAATTTCCGCCCCAACTCCAAACACGTCCGAACACGTCCAGCGCATAGCGGGCGGTTTCATTGCTGCACAGGTCGCGGACCCCACCGGTCAATCCAGAGATCAGTTCAGCGGCAGCGCCGTCGGTGACCGAGGCCGCTGTTGCGAGCCGCGAAACCTGCCCGGCCGGTGTGAGGGCAAGCAGCTCGACCGCAGCGTCATCGACACACTGAAAGGGAACCTGCGGGTTGAGACGCTGCGGCACCGGCTGAGCGAACCGATTATGGCCAATTTCAAGTGGACCGGAACCGCAGATTGCAAACAGTGGATCGCCTGCGGCGACGGTTAAACCGGTTCGCCCGATGTTGCCCCAGGCCCAGACGCTGAGGTCGTCGAAGAGCGCAAGCGAGCGCGAGTAGCCAGCGGTAATTTGTTTAAACATCATCTTTCCCGATGAGGACTTCAGCCGGCTCAACCGGCATCGCGGCATGTTCGAAGTATCTGCGAAGTACTCCGGCGACGATTCATCTCAAATCACGAAACCGGAACCGCTTGCAGCGGGACAGCCATGAGCCGAGGGCAACCCCAAATTTGCGACCCTCATGACGGTTATCGCGGCATTCGGGTTGCAGTTGCAGCCTCTCCATCGAGTACAGCCGCATGACGACTGCGAGCACCGCGTATTTTGGTGGACCGCTGAAACTGTACATCAAGCTTGTTGGCGCAGAGGGGTGGGACTGGCATCCCCTCAAGGGCAGGCGCGGTAATTCGTGAAGGCCACCAGGGCCCTCTCAGGTATCAAGGCACTGAAATTTCAATCATCCTGAGTCGGCTATTGGGATGGCTAGGTACCTCGAGGGACTCGAGGGCGCGCAGGCTCCCTTGCCTGTCCATTCGGACCCTCTCGGTCGGGAGTTCGATACTCGATTGCTATTGGGGCCGGTGAGCAATGATGCGGGTTCCGCACGCCGGCAGCCCATTTCATTCCTTCCGTACGTTTCACGACTCGCTGTCCGACTTCATGCAGATCTTCACGCAGCGCTCGAATTCAACCTTGAAGATATCGACAAGCGGGTGCTCAGACACC
>JBMSQB010000120.1:0-9439 GCA_049423065.1 Burkholderiaceae bacterium | reverse complement strand
CCAAACATGTACTAGCAAAGGGCGCCAATCCACTATCGGATCGCGCCTGGACCTGTATACGCTCCGGCACTCGGCGACCGCCTTGGCACTTCTCCTGCTCCCGGGGAAAAGCGCGCTGATTGTGCTGGTACCGGAGATCGTCACGTGGTTGCCGGACATGCTCAAACAAAAGTAGCTCCAACCCCGCGGACTGCTGGCAAGGGCTGCGACGCAGCGTAGGGCTGCTGCGGCCACGCAAAAAGACGCGGATGCGCGATGCCCGCGTCTCTACCCACTTGCACGGCGTTTGCGGACCACTTCCGAGAGGTTCTGCTGCAGAAACTCAATCAACACCCGCGTTCGAAATGGCGCCGCGCGCTGAGGATAGACCAGCCACAACCCTGGTATCTCACCGCCGGGATAGGTACACACATAGTCACCAAGCAACTCCACCAGCTTGCCGCTTTCGAGCTCGGACTTCAGGATATGTTCTCCCAAACGGGCAACGCCCAGCCCGGCGAGTGCCATCTCCTTAAGCATCAGATGGCTGTCTGCTTCGACAAGCGCATGAACCGATTGCTCGAAGGTCTTCGAGCCCTTCCGAAAACACCAATTGCCGGCCTCTTGGGTTGAATGCACGAGCAACAAGTGTTGAGCAAGGTCGGCTGGATGCTTGGGCCGACCGTACCGTTCAACATAATCGCGAGAGGCGCACAGTACGCGCCGATAAGGGCGAAGCTGAAAGGCAACCACCCGGCTGTCGGGTATCCGACCCACAACAATTGCGAGATCGAAGTTTGCATCGAGCATCGCTTCGACATCCTCGGTCGTGGTGATCGAGATCCGTATATCGGGATACTGACTCAGAAACGCCTTGAGCAACCCCGGAAGATAATGTGTGCTCGCATAGTGGTTGACCGCAAGGCGAATCACTCCGGATGGCTTCTTCATAAGCGCTTCGAGTTCTTCGCCCAGGCGCTTGAACCCACCGAGGGCATCTTGCGCCCAATTGAGCGCAACGCCCCCAGCCACCGTGAGTTGAACCGAGCGTGTACTGCGATCGAACAGGCGAACCTTGAGGATGCGCTCAAGCGCGGCCAACTTTCGGTTCGCCATGGATGCCGAAAGATCAAGGCGACGCGCAGCGCCCGATATGCTCCCCTCGGTTGCCACCAGTACAAATAGACGAAGCATCTCCAGATGCGGCGTCTCGCCCAAGGGCAAGGCCCCCGCGACCAGCGGCAAACCCGAAACCGCCCCTGGCAACTTGCTTGGGCGCCGCGTTGAATCCGCGCGCAGCATCGGTGCTCGAGCAGCAGGCGTCATGACCAGGCCTCATTTGTGCATTTCATGCACAGAACAAGTACCTCATCAGGGCTTTTGGGTCAACAGCGATAGATCCACAATCGGAGCTCACTCATAAGCACCCACGGGACCGACATGGCTCATGTTCGAATAGCCTCTGACGTTGGCGGCACGTTCACTGACGTCGTCGCCTTTGATGAGCAGACTGGCAGCACCCGCTTCGGCAAGGCCCTCACCACGCCAACGGCAATGGTCGACGGCATCTTGAACGGGATTCAGAAGTCGGGCGAGGTGCTGGCGAACTCCAGGCTGTTTCTGCACGGCACGACAGTCGCCATCAACACCATGCTTGAACGGACCGGCGCCCGAACAGCACTCATCACCACGCAAGGCTTTCGCGACATCTATGAGATTGGCCGAATCAATCGTCCAGACGCCTACAACCTGTTCTTCCAAAAGCATCAGCCGCTGATTCCGAGGTCACTTCGCTTCGAGGTCAACGAGCGTCTGCGCGCCGATGGTTCCGTTTTGCGCACACCGCAGCGCGACCAGGTCGACCGTATCTGCGCTGAGCTCAAGGCCAACGGCATCGAGGCGGTTGCGATCCTGCTTCTTCACGCGTACGCAAACCCCACGCATGAGCTCCTGATCAGGCAGTGGGTACAGGAAGCAATGCCCGAGGCATTTGTCACCGCCTCCCATGAGCTATCGACCGAATACCGCGAGTTCGAGCGAACCTCCACGGTCGCTGCCAACGCGTATGTCGGTCCCCGTGTCAGCCGCTATCTGAAACAAATCGATGACAAGGCGGTCAGCGAAGGCTTTCTGGGCGGATTTTTTGTTGTGCAGTCATCCGGGGGCTTGTTCTCGGTCCGGCAGGCGCAGCGCGAGTGCATCCGTATGCTCGAGTCGGGTCCGGCGGCCGGTGTGATCGGAGCCCGGGCTGTCTGCGATCGCTTGAGTATCACCAACGCAATTGCGTTCGATATGGGCGGTACAACCGCCAAGGCAGGGGTCGTGCTCGACGGCGAAGTCATGATGGCAGGAAGCATCATGGTAGGCGGCTACGCTGAGGGTCTTCCGATTCAGGTGCCTCTCATAGACATCCAGGAGGTTGGCACCGGCGGCGGCAGCATCGCGAGAGTGGAGACAGGCGGTTCGCTTCACGTTGGACCACAAAGCGCAGGGGCCTCACCGGGCCCAGTCTGTTACGCGCTGGGAGGCAAGGATCCCACGGTGACCGACGCCAATCTGATCCTGGGTCGAATTGCGCCCGATAAATTTCTTGGTGGCGAAATGCCGCTTGATCTGCAAGGGGCGGCCCATGCGCTGGAAAACAAAGTCGCCACCCCGCTGAAGCTCGATGTCCACCGCGCCGCGTTGGGGATCATCCAGATCGCCACAACGACCATGTCCCACGTCGTGACGCGGGTCACCACTGAACGCGGTCTCGATTCCGGCGACTTCGCCATGGTGGCCTACGGCGGAGCGGGTCCGCTGCACGCAAGCCTGGTCGCACGCGAACTCAAGATGCCAACGGTCATCATTCCGCCCTCGCCGGGACACTTCTCAGCCACCGGCATGCTGCAAGCTGACTTAAGACGCGATGCGGTTCGTACGTGGTTCAAGCCACTCGCTCAGATCGATTTCGATCAGATGGAGGCAATGTTTGCTGCCATGGAGAAGGAGGGTCGGGATGCTGTTGCCCCGCAGGTCGAGTCCGAGGAAAAAATTCTGATGCGCCGCGGCGCTGACATGCGTTACGTCGGTCAGGAGCACGCGGTCACCGTAGATTTACCCATCGAGCTGTTCGCGCGTCGCGATTTGGCCGGCATCAAACGTCATTTCGACGAAGAGCACCTCAAACGCTACGGATTCGATGCCGTAAACGAACCGGCCGAGATGGTCAGTCTGCACAGTTCGGTCATCGGGCAGCTGGAACGCCCGCGGGCAGAACGGATCGCTTGCGGAGCGGTTGAGCCCACGCCACCGATCTCAACGCGCCCCGTCTTGTTTGAGCTGGCCGATGGTTTCGTGCCAACACCCGTCTATGCCCGTGACCAGCTGCTTGCCGGCAACGTGATTGAGGGGCCAGCCCTGGTCGAGGAATATGCCTCGACAACGGTGGTTCTCCCGGGCGACAAACTGAGCGTGAGTCCATTTGGCGATCTGATCATCCAGGTGAATCGGGAGTAGAGCAGTGATCGAGCAAGCAACGATGCAGCGCGACCGCGAACACGCCGATCCGATCATTACAGAGATCGTGCGCAATGGCCTGGTAGCCATCACCGAAGAGATGAAGTCCAATCTTCTTCGCACCGCCTACAGCATGATCATCTACGAGGCGCAGGACTTCACCGTCGGACTCTTCGACGCCGAAGGCGGGACAATCTCGATCGGAATCGGCTTGCCCATGTTCATCCGCGGCATGAGCGAAACCGTAAAAAAAATGAAGCAGCACTTCGAAGAGGAAGGCATTCACGAGGGTGACGTGATGGTCACCAATGACGCCTATCTGACGGGCAGTCATCTCAATCACATGACCTTTGTCGTGCCGATTTTTCACAAGACAGAGCTGGTGGGTTTTTCCGCGTGCATGGCGCACTGGGCCGACATTGGTGGCGCCCTTGACGGCATGACCAAAGACATATGGTCAGAAGGTCTTCAGATGCCGATCGTCAAGGCTTGGCGTCGGGGCGTTGTCAATCGCGAGATCCTCGACATTATCCGGATCAATGTCCGGATTCCGGAGCGCGCGATGGGCGATCTCAACGCGCAGGTGGCCGCGGTGCGCATTGGAGCCAGGCGCTTCCTCCAGTTGATTGAGCGCCACACACTGGCCACGGTGCTGCTCGCGATCGAGACCATCATGGACAACACCGAGGCAGTCGCTCGGGAGCGGGTCCGTTCGATACCCGATGGTGTGTACGAGGCCGAGTCCTTCATGGATGACGACGGCGTCGACGTTCAGCAGCGAATCCGAATCGCCGTTCGTGTGACTGTGCAAGGCGACGAAATGACCATTGACCTCACCGACGTGGCCCGTCAGGTGAAGGGCTTCTACAACTCTGGCTACGCCGCCGGCATGGCATGTTGTCAGGTCGCCTTCAAGTGCCTCACCACGCCACTCGAAAAACCCATCAATGAGGGAAGCTTTCGCCCGCTGACCATCATTCTGCCGCCGGGCCGTGTCGTAAGCGCGCAGCGGCCCGCCCCCATGCGCTGGTGGATGACCTTCCCAATGACGGTCGTTGACACGATCTTCAAGGCACTGTCCGATGCGGTGCCCGATCGGGTCACCGCAGGCCATCACGCCGATCTGCTGTCTGCCGCAATCAACGGGAGAATGCCATCGGACGGGCGCATTTGGCTGGTTGCTGGCGGTCTGGTGGGTGGCGGCTGGGGCGCCAAGCAAGGCATGGATGGTCAGCATGCAACGATCTGCATCAACGACGGCGACACCCACAACAGCCCGGTTGAACAGATGGAAGCCAAGTATCCGATGCTCGTCGAGCAGTACACCCTGAGGGAAGACTCAGGCGGCGCCGGCACCTGGCAAGGAGGCTTGGGCACCGAGAAGAAGGTGCGTGCGCTGAGCGAATTCAATTTCAACGCGCAGGTCGAACGCGTGCACTGCAGGCCCTGGGGGCTGTTCGGAGGACACCCGGGCGCAGGTAACCAGGTTGCCATCCAGATCGGAGATCAGCCCGAGTTGAAATTTCCCAGCGGCAAGGTTCTCGGCCGGCAGCTCAAGGCAGGCGATGCATACATCCTCCGATCAGGCGGCGGCGGCGGCTATGGCAGTCCTCTCAAGCGCCCGTTGGAACGTGTGGCGTTTGACCTCGCAGAGGGCTACATTTCGCGTAAACGGGCCGAGCATTGCTACGGTTTGGTTTTTTCCGATGGGGGCAGCCTTGATCGCGCCGCAAGCACGACGCGCCGTGAGTCCATGCTGCAAACCGAGGTGCCGTATGAGCAGTTGCCCGAGGAAGAAGACGACGCGATGAGCGAAGCCGACGAAAAGTTGTTCACCCAGGCACGCGGTTTTTTCTGGCGACGTTGTTGCTGACACCTGTTTGAGGAGAAGCGAGATGAAACGATCTGTCACACGCCGAGTGCTGCTGGCTGCGGCACTGTTTGCTCCAATTGCCAGCGGGTTGGCAAGCCCCGCAGCAGCTCAGGATTTCCCGTCGAGAGCGGTCAGGATCATCGTTCCATTTCCGCCGGGCGGATCTGCAGAGCAGCAGGCACGGTTGCTCGCGGTTGGACTCACCGATCTGTGGAAGCAGCCCGTCATTATCGAGAACAAACCCGGCGCTGGAGCCACGCTGGGCGCGGCATTTGCCGCTTCAGCAACTCCGGACGGTTACACCTTGTTCTTCGCAAGCACATCGCACACGATCACACCGTCGCTCTACCCCAGCCTGCCGTATCACCCGGTTCAGAGCTTCGCGCCAATTTCCATGGTGTCCATCTCACCACTCATCATCACCGTTCCAGCCGAGATGAAGGTGAGCAACCTGGCCGAATTCATCGCGCTTGCGAAGGCGAACCCGGGAAAGTTCAATTACGCCACCTCCGGTACCGGGGGCAGCCCCCATCTCGCGGGCGAACTTTTCCGAATCCGGGCGAACATTGATGTGACTCATATTCCAACCAAGGGAACCGCGCCGGCGCTCACCGCCCTGTTGGGCGGCCACGTCGATTACATGATTGCCGATATGTCTGCAGTTCCACATTACCGAGCTGGCAAGCTCAAACCACTGGCGGTTTCAACACCCCGGCGCTCCCCGCTTCTACCCGACGTTCCGACGATGAGTGAATCCGGTCTGCGGGACGCCGAGGTGTCCAACTGGGGCTCAATCCTCGCGCCGGCAAAAACGCCGAACGCCATCGTTGTACGCATCAACGAAGCGACTCGCCAGGTGCTCGGCAACGCCAGCGTTCGGGAACGCTATGCAGTTATGGGGTTCGAGACCGCGCCCTCGACGCCAGCCGAGCTCGAGGCCCACATGCGCGCCGAGGTGGCGAAATATGCTGATGTGATCAAGAGCGCCGGTATCAAGCAGGAATAGCCCATCAAAAGGGAGTGCGCCATGAACCGCCATGTTTCACGTCGAAGTCTGCTGTGCAGGCTTGCGCTAGCCCTGCCAGCAGCATCCATGACAGGTCTGGCACGAGCCGATGCCAGCTACCCGCAGCGGGTTGTGAGACTCGTCATTCCGTTCGCCCCGGGGGGATCGGCCGACGCTGCAGCGCGAATACTCGCCGAGAAGCTTGCGGAAATGTGGGGTCAGCCGGTCATCCTGCTCAACCGGCCCGGAGCTGGCACTTCGGTCGCATCGGCCTACGTCGCGCAGGCGCCTGCCGATGGGTACACGCTCCTGATGGGATATGTGCTCTCCTATTCGACCACGGCAAGCCTGTACAAAAAGCTCAGCTACGACCCGGCCACTTCGCTCACACCGTTATCGCTCGTTTCCGACGCACCGTTCATTGTGGGGGTCGATCCCTCCACGGGCATCAAAACGCTCGAGGGACTCGTCGCCGCAATTCGCAGGTCGCCGCACGGCTTGAACTACGCTTCATCAGGAACTGGCGCGGGCCCCCACCTCACCACCGAGATGCTGTTGCGGCGATTAGGTGTCCGATCCAATCATGTGCCCTATCGTGGCACCGCAGAGGTGGTCACCGCTGTGATTTCCGGGCAGGTGCAATTCAGCGTGTTTGATGCCTCGGCGCTGCCGCAGATTCGATCGGGTCGCATCCACGCCTTGGCGCTAACCGCCTCGACACGCTGGAATCAACTGCCCGATCTGCCCACCGTCGCCGAGCTGGGGTATCCCGATTTCAATGTCACCAGCGGTGGCGGAATCATGGTCTCATCCAAGACCCCCGATTCGATCCAGCAGAAGATCGAGCGAGATGTCATGCACGCAATGTCATCTGAACTGGTTCGACAGCGATTCGCCGCGCTGGGGTTTGTGCCCGTGGGTTCACGCGCCAGCGAGTTCGCTGAAATTTTACGGTCGAATATGCAGAGAATTCGAGCCCTGATCGACGAACTCGGTATCAGTGCTGATTAACCGCAACGAGGCTGCAGCAGATCATGACATTCGACATCAATGCCGCCAAGCATCCCGGAATGACGCTCATTCGTTAGCGAAGCGCTGGCTGTTGATGTTTGACGCGTGACAGCACTTCGGTTCCCCGGCCGCCGGCCGCATCGCATGCTATCGTGTCCCCCCAGCGGACATGCCCCGCGAGCGGGCTTCCCAAGACGAGGGATCAGCAACATGAGCGAGGCCACTACCAAGCGCTGGGCACTGACGCCACTCGAAGCCCGAGTTCTCGGTGTGCTGGTGGAAAAGCAGCACACGGTGCCCGATACCTATCCCCTGTCCTTGAACGCGCTGGTGGCCGGCTGCAACCAGAAGACCGCTCGCTTGCCGGTAATGGAGGCCACCGAGGCCGAGGTACTTACCGCGATCGATTCGCTTCGCGCGCTGAGCCTGGTCTTGGAGTCCAGCGGAGCGCGCGTCGCACGATACGAACACAACGCGGGCCGCGTACTTCAACTTCCTGGGCAGGCGGTCGCCCCGCTGGCGGTCCTGATGCTGCGAGGCCCGCAGACCTCGTCCGAGTTGCGCGTCAACACCGAGCGCCTGCAGCGCTTCGCCGACCTCTCTTCACTCGAAGGTTTTCTGAACGAGCTGGCCGAGAAGGCATCTCCCCTGGTGATTCGGTTACCAAGGGCACCCGGAAGCCGCGAAGCACGCTGGGCGCATTTGCTTGGAGGCCCCGTCGAGGGTTCGCAGGTTGCCGCGGACAGCGATCCTGGCGATAGCGGCGGGGCCGATCGCAGCACATCCATTCACGGCGTGGCGGTCGGTGAGTTGGCCGCGCTGAGGGCCGAGCAGATTCGCATGGCCGCCGAGATTGCGAGCCTGCAGTCTCAGATGGCGCGGCTGCTCGCCGAGCTCGGCATCGACCGCTGAAGCCAGGGCGCTGCTCTGCACCGCGACACGCACGAATCGAGACCCGAAAACGAATGCCGTCGGCATGTCCCCTGGTAATCCCCCCTCTGCGGGCAGAGGCGGGGGTGTGACCGCGGCGGGGCACCCTACCCCCTTGAAACCTCAGAGCAGCGGCGTCTTGTCCATTCAGTGGTCAAAACTTGTCTCCCAGACAGCCTTTGTGTAGCGTTTCACACAGCAATTCACACATAAAGAATCCTTGATGGCCACCAACCTCGATCTGGACCCCAAGCTGCTGAACCAAGTGCTTGAGCTTAGCGGCGAACCGACCAAGAAGGCCGCTGTCACTCTGGCGCTCAGAGAATTTGTGGCGCGCCGCAAGCAGAAGAAGGTAGCCGACCTCTTCGGCAAGCTCGATTGGGACGCGAGCTTTGATTACAAGGCCGAGCGCAGCCGTTCATGACCTTGTTGGTGGACACCAGCGTATGGTCGCTGGCGCTCAGGCGAGACGGCTCAACCGCTGAACCTGAGGTGCGTGCGCTGGCCCATGCGCTTGCTGGTGCTAATGAAGTGGTCACTACCGGATTGGTGCTGCAGGAACTGCTGCAGGGCTTTAACGGTCCACGTGCAGTCGCAGCCATCGTCGAGCGTTTTCAGGCCCTGCCCCTCATCCACCCTGATCGGCAGGACCATATCGCCGCCGCCGAGGTGCGCAATGTGTGCCGCCGTGCAGGAGTGCCGATCGGTACCATCGATGCGCTACTCATCCAGCTATGTGGTCGCCACGACCTGACTTTACTGACGACTGACAGGGATTTTTTCCACTCCGCGAAACATGTGCCTGTGAAGCTGTGGCGGGCATAGGCGCAGGGCGCCCGCAGGCGCTAGATTCCAGACATCACCACACGTCGTACTGGGCCATCGGCGAATCACCACGGACGCAGGTCCGCTCCCGGAATACCGTGGACCTCGAAGCTGGCATTTTGAGCAGCGATCCAATCACCAAACTCGGCTTCAAATCTCTTCCTGCGCGCGGCACGACTGGCCTTGTCGTGATGGGCCTGCAGGGCGTGGTAGTGCTCGGCAGAAAGGATCACGGTATCAAGTTGACCCGCTTTTTCCACGGATATCGGTTCGCGTTTGGCCTGAGCGCAAAGGCTACCAAAACGCTTCTTGGC
>JBMSQB010000119.1:0-9652 GCA_049423065.1 Burkholderiaceae bacterium | reverse complement strand
GGATGATGCGCTGGAGGCCCGGATACGCCAGCTGCCCAAGGCGCCTTTGACTCAGGCCGCCGTCAAACGCATGTCATTGGCGGGGGCTCAGCACAAGTTGGCGGTCGTATTACAAGACGGCGCGCTGTTCGAACCTGCCGGTGCCACACCCTCTACTCAAATTCTGAAGCCCGACCATCCAGATGAAGATTACGCCCATTCGGTGATCAACGAATGGTTTGTGATGCGGCTGGCCAAACGGCTGGGGTTGGATGTGCCTGATGTCCACCGGCGCTACGTGCCGTCGCCCGTGTACCTGGTGAATCGTTTTGACCGGATTGCGGTTGGGCGCACCTGGCAGCGTCGGCATGTGATCGATGCCTGTCAACTGCTGGGCCTGGATCGCAGCTTCAAATACAGCCAGGCAAGCACGGAAAATCTGGCTGCATTGGCGAATGCATGCCGCAGCCCGGCGGTGGCTCGTTCACGGCTTTTTGGGTGGTTGGTGTTCAATGTGCTTGCAGGCAACAGCAACGCCCACCTCAAGAACCTGAGCTTCATGGTGAGTCATGAGGGTGTTCAGTTG
Organism: Burkholderiaceae bacterium; assembly: GCA_049423065.1. Taxonomy (GTDB): domain Bacteria; phylum Pseudomonadota; class Gammaproteobacteria; order Burkholderiales; family Burkholderiaceae_E; genus SYIM01. The sequence goes on along the minus strand of JBMSQB010000119.1, from coordinate 9,087 downwards.
GCCCCGTTTTATGACCTGCTCAGCATTGCCACCTATGACTCACCTGCTTTCGAGAAGAAGGGCTGGCCAGAGCAAACGCAGTTGGCCTGGCCGATTTTGGGTGTGCGGCACTTCTCGAGCATCACCCGCAGTGTTCTGCTCGAGGCTGGCGCTGTGTTGAATTTGAAAAGAGGCACAGCCGATCGCGTGCTCGAAAGTCTGCGCAGCCGGGTGGTGGCAGAGGCACAAGCCCTGTGCGCCGAAGTCGAAGCGGAAAATGCCGGGATTGTCCGCCAGCGCCCCGAGTTGGCCTCCACGGTGGCGGGGGAAATTCGCTGCGTCAGAGCGATCGTGCACACTGTCCTCAAAGAGACGGTCAAGCAGATCTCCGCGTAGCCTGTTTTTCGGCCATCCGGTTTGACACCGGATCGGCAAGGCCGTTAGCGTGCGGCGATCACCGTTCGGGGATTGCCAATGAAGCCTGCTTTGCTCTCCATCATCCTGGCCCTGTGCGGCGCCATGCTGCCTCAAGCGTCTCAGGCGCAGGATTTCCCTGCGAAGACTGTACGACTGGTGGTGCCGTTTCCTCCAGGCGGTATCGCCGATGCGCTCGCACGCATCTTGGGCGAAGGCATGTCGAAGAGCTTCAACCAGCAGGTTGTTGTAGAGAATCGCCCTGGCGCCGGAGGGAACCTCGCAGCCTCCGCAGTTGCCACCGCTCCCGCAGATGGCTATGCCCTCTTTCTTGGACTGATCAGCACGCACGCCATCAACGTGCACCTCTACCAACAGCTGCCCTACGATCCCATCAAGGATTTTCAGCCGATCGGCCGCGTCGCGCAGGCCCCCTTGCTGCTGGTGGTTCCACCGTCGCTACCGGTCAAATCGGTCGCTGAATTCATCGCGCACGCGAAAGCCAACCCGGGCAAGCTCAACTACGGCTCTGCGGGCAACGGCAGTGCCTCGCATCTTGCGATGTCCATGTTCAGCACCATGGCGGGCATCCAGTTGGTGCATGTTCCCTACAAGGGAACGGGTCCGTTGAAGGTCGACCTCTTCACTGGACTGTTGCAGGGATATTTCGATGCGCAGGTCTCGGCAATGGGCGACATCCAGTCGGGCAAAGTGCGATTGATCGGCGTGGGAAGCCGCGGCAGACTTCCGGCGTTCCCGGAGATTGCGCCAATTTCAGAAACAGTTGCCGGCTACGAATTCAACACCTGGTACGGGATGTTCGCTCCCGCAGGCTTGTCCGCCGAGCGTGTGAGGATACTCAACCGAACCCTCAATCAAGTACTGGCTGATCCCGCCACACGCACCCGTTTCGACTCCCAGGGTTTGGAGGCCACTGCCTCGACACCCGAAGCGCTTGCGGCGTTCGTTGCGTCCGAAACCGAGCGGATGGGCAAGGTCGTCAGGCAAACCGGCGCTCGCGCCGACTGATCCGTCAGCAACCTCCTTTCCAGGGAATCAACCATGGCCAATGCGGCAGAGGCAAAAGACTGGGCGCGCGAACATATGAAGGGCCTTTGGACCAGCCCGATGTATCCGTTCACTCCTGATTTCAAGCTGGATGAGGCTGGGATTCGCCACAACGTCGATTACATGATCGGTTGCAAGGCTGCAGGCCTTGGGTTTGGTTTTTCCGAGCCCTGGGTTGTTTCACGCGAAGAGCGTACGCGCGCCTTTGAGACGGCGGTTGATGCAGCGAACAAGCGTGTCCCCGCTTATGTTCACACCACCGACCACAGCGTCGAAGAGACCATCGCCTTTACGCGACGGGCAGCCGCGATCGGTGCCGACGCTGTGATGGTCTGGGCGCCCTTCGAATGGGCCAAAACCCAGGAGATGGTGTGTCAGTTCTTCGAATACGTTGCCTCGAAAACCGACATCGCGATTTTTCTGTACAACACCTGGCATTCGGGCATCTGCATGACGCCCGAGACGGTCGAGCGGCTGTCTCGCATCCCTGCGGTATGTGCGCTCAAAGACGCCGTCAATGACGTCGCGCACACCGTGCGCTGTTGGGAACTGTGCGGCGATCGGATCGTGATCAGCGACCCGCTCGAGGAGCATCTTCTGGTCACCACGCTTCACTTCGATCAGCAGATCCTGCTCGGTACGACACCTGTCTTTCTGATGCAGAGCCCACACTGTCAGCCAATCCAGCAATACTGGGAACTTGCACGCGCGGGCAAAGGGGCCGAGGCTGCAAAGCTCTTCTACGAGCTTCAGCCGCTTCGCAGCATCTGGACCGAGATGTATCAGGTTCTCTGGAACAAGGACGGCGCGCTCCACCCCTTGCCCTTCATCAAGCACTGGATGGACCAGATGGGAATGCGGGCAGGTCCAGTACGCCCGCCCATGACGAACCTGACCGCTGCCGAGAAAGCACGGTTCAACGATCGACTGGCTGCCAGCGGCTGGATGGAACGCCTCGTTCCTGGTTGGCCCGCATCAACGTGATCCAGCGCCCCCTGCACTTCACACTCGCAAGCCTCCTCGGCGACTTCGGCACCGACCGCTTTCTTCGCGAGATCTACGGCCAGCGCCCTCTCCATGTCCAGGCGGGTGACGCAGACCGCTTCGATTCGCTGATGAGCTGGGGTGAGCTCGAACGGCTACTGAACATCACGGGCTACTGGGATGAGTCGCGCCTGCGCCTGATGGTCGATGGACGGCGGGTTGCGCCCGAACGGTACTGCTTTGCGCGGTCCGGCGCCGATGGCGAGCCACGAGCCTGGCGCCCGCAGCCCGAGCGTGTGATGCAGGCCATCGGGCACGGCGCGGCGTTGGTGCTGAACGGCCTTGACGGGCTGTCGCCTGCCATCAGTGCCATTGCGCAGGCACTGGAGGCGCAACTCGCGGTTCGTGTTCAGAGCAATCTGTATCTTTCCCAACGCAGCCACCGCGGGCTCCCGCTTCACTACGACATTCATGATGTCCTCGCGCTACAGATTGCCGGACGCAAGCAATGGCGCCTGCATGCGAACCGGGCGCATCCCGCAGTCAAGCCCGCCCCTGAGCGGGAGTTGAGAATCGCAGCCGGTCAGGTTGCGCAGCAGGTCACGCTCGGCCCGGGCGATTTTCTTTATCTGCCAGCCGGGGTCATCCACGAAGCGTTTGCCGAGACCGATCACGCCATGCACCTCACGCTCGCGATCAAGCAGGTCACGCCCATCGACCTGGCGAGCCTGATGATGAAAAGACTTGCCATCCGCGACGACCTGACCCGCCCCAGCTACGACCTGCATGAGGGTATCGACGCGCTGGCGCGCCATGCTGCGCGGCTCGCCGAGGGCTTCTCGGAAATCGCTCGCAACCCCGCTGAACTCTCATCCCTGTTTTCCGAGATCGAGGCCAACCGCCAGCCGCGGGGCCGCTATGCGCTTGACCCGATGCAGCAGCGCTCCGAACGACATCCGCCGGACAAATGAGTCGCTGCGATGCGTGACCTTCCGATCCTGCCGATCGGCCACGCAGTCCCGGTGTGCGAGCTTGGCTTTATCGTCAACCCCTGCCGCAGTGAGCGGGTGCTTTCGCCCTGGCGGGATGCGGTCAACCTGCTGAGCACGTTGTGCCAGACCTCGCTGGGGGCCTCGCTCCAAAGTCTCTATCTGCGTGGCTCGGTCGCGCGCGGAACCGCCGTCGAATACCACTCCGATCTCGATGCGGTATGTGTCACCCGATCCCTGCCGCCGCTTCCGCCGTCATTGCCTGCAGCCATTCAGGCAAGAGTGCGCGAGGCGCATCCGTTTTGTACCGGCGTGGATCTGCGCATCATCACGCATGACAGGCTGCTCACCCCTGGCCGGTCAGCCGCGCTTCAGTTTTTACTCAAGACGCAAAGCCTCTGCATCGCGGGTGAAGACATCACTGAAAACTGGCCGTCATTCGGGCTCCAGCAGGCCCGGATCACACTCCAGGGGCTGACGACGTCGCTTGCCGGAACGCGTGCGTCGCTCACCCGCCAGCCAGGCATTGGAGCAGACGAGCGCGAACAACTCTGTCGATGGATTGCCAAGAAGATTGTCCGCGCAGGCTTTGAGTTGGTCGCCGAACGCGAGCGCGCCTATACGCGCGACCTGTACCCGTGCTGGACCGGCTTTGCCCGTCACTATCCGGAGATGGCCGAGCCGATGCGGGAGGTGTTGACGCTTGCCATCAACCCCCGCCCGGACCCGTTGCGGATTGAGACTGCGCTGAAAGTTGGCGACTGGTTAAGAATCGAATCCCGACAGCGGGGCAACGCCACCGATCAGTCCTGACCCAGCCGATACAACCGCATCGCATTGCCGCGGAGCAGCTTCTCCAGCGCCACCGGCCGGAGGTTGAGCGCATCGATCTCGCGTAATGTGCGTTCAAAATCAAGTACCGGGTAGTCGGTGCCAAAGATCACCTTGTCCTGCCCAAAGGTGTTGATGAAGTGCACGAACGACTGCGGCCAGTAGCGCGGGCTGTGGGCATCGCAGCCGATATGGATGTTGGGATGCTTCCAGGCCATGGCGATCATCTCCTCGGTCCAGGGAATGCCCACGTGAATGCCCACCAGTTTCAGCTCGGGAAAATCACAGGCCACCGCATCAAGGGTGATCGGCCGCCCAACGCTCTTCAGCGGCCGCGCGGGGTCATAGACCAGTGACTGTCCCACCTGGAGCTGCACCGGTACATCGAGCTCCACACACTTCGCATAGAACGGATACCACCGTGCATGGTCGGGCGCGAGCTCGAACCAGTGGGGATAGAAGTGCCCACCCACGAAACCATATTCCCGCACCGAACGCTCGAACGCACGAACGCCCGCCATGCCCTCGGTTGGATCAAGTCCCGCCAGACCGCTGAACCGGTCGGGCCAGCGCTGAACCGCGTCGGCCACCATTTCGTAGGGAAGATGCCAGCTGCCGGGAATGCCCATCTGCCCGGTCTTGGTGGCAATCAGCAGCGATCGCTCGATGCCGTTGCGGTCCATCAGTTCGAGCATCTGCTCATGGGTGAGTCCGTCTGCAACCGACGACTCACGCCCGATCTTGCCGGTCCAGAACGTTTTGGACCAGGCGGGGCGCAGCTTCATGACGTCGGGCGTGATCGGGTTGACCACGCAGTCGATGACCTTGAACGAACGATTCATTGGAAACGATTCCCTGTCTGTAAGCGGACTGTCAGCGCCTGAATGAGCGCACCACAAGCACCAACGCCACCACCACCGCGATCATCACGACCGCACGCATTTGCGGGGATGCGCCCTGAAGCTGATCGGCAAGGGCCACGCCGATCGAGGCCGGTGCCAGCATCATGGGCACCCACACTACCGCCGACAACCAGTTGGCGATCTGAAACGACACGCGCCGCCCACCCATCGCACCCGCCATCAGCGGAATGATCGCGCGTCCGAGCGGAATGAACCGGCTCACGATCACCGCAACGGAACCCCAGCGCTTGAAAAATCGATGACCACGCTCGATCCAGTCCGGGCGACGCGCGAAGAATCCCAGCGACTCGATCCTGTCGCCGTAGCGTCTGCCGACCTCGAAGCTCACCCAGTAACCCAACCCTGCACCCGCCATCCCCCAGAGCGAAAGTTCAACGAGACTGACCAGCCCGGCAGCCGCGAGCGACCCGATCGCAAGCAGCAGCAGCGTGGCAGGCACCAGAGCGCTGATGAGCGCGAGCGACTCGATCAGACACAACCCGAACACGAGTGGCGCAGCCCACTCGCGATGCGCGCGCACGAGATCAAGTATGGGTGCGAACAGTTGTTCGAAAAATCCGTCTGGCGACATGGGCGAGGTTCTCCGTGGGGAAGTCGACGGCGCGCTGAATGCCGGGTGCGCAAGGGTAGCGGCCCGAACCCGGCGCGCATGGTGATGCGCACACCCTCACCAGGGCTGAATCGGCGCTCTGATGACGGCGGCCCGGATTCGCGCCGGCCATGTGGCTGCGCCCGGCGCTCCCGCTTATCATCGAACTTTTCAAGGGAGACACGGTCTTGAGAATCACCATGCTTGGCACCGGCGCAGCATTCGTCGACCCGGACCGTGCGCAATCGGGCATCCTGGTCACGCTCGACAACGGCCGGCACTACCTGTTCGACTGCGGGGCGGGCATCACCCGCAACATGGTGCGCGCCAACGTGAGCCCAGCCGATGTCACTGCGGTATTCCTCACCCATATGCATCACGATCACATCTGCGATTTTCCGCTGTTCGTGATCACCGGCTGGATGTGGGATCGACCCGATGCACCGGTGGTGATCGGTCCGCGCGGTACCCAGCATTTCGTGAGCCATCTGTTTGAAGGTGGCGCCTTCAAGTCCGATTTCGAAGCGCGAAGCAGTTATCCCCGGCGGCAGAAAAATCTGGAGGCGGTCAGGCCCAAGGTGATCGAGGCAAGCCCCGGGGTGGCTTACGAAGACGAGCATGTTCGAATCATTTGCGACTGGGTGGAGCACATTCCGCGCGATATCAGCGAGTGCTTCGGGGTACGGCTGGAGGCGGAGGGCAAGGCTGTCGCCTTCTCGGGCGACACCGCGGCCTGTGAATCCATGGTGAAGCTGGCCAAGGACGCCGATCTGCTCATTCACGAGTGCACCTTTCCTGAGTCGTTCATCGAGCATCGCCGGAAAACCGGCGTGGGAACCTTCGCGCACACCAGCCCGAACGAACTGGGGCAGATCGCCGCCCGGGCAGGGGTGAAGCGCCTGGTGCCTACGCATTTCGGTCATTTCGAGTCCACCCATGCGCTGATCCGCAAGGTCGCCACGCATCATTTCCCGGTGGAGCAGATGGGACCGCACCTCATGGACGAAGTGGTTCGCGATATCCGCCGCCACTACCAGGGACCGATGCAGATCGCCACCGACCTGCTGCGAATCGACGTCTGAACCGCCCGCCCCACCCAGCGCGGCACCGCACCGGCAGCCGCGAGGAGAGATCACCATGTCATCGGCAAACACCCAACGGTCAACCCGTCACGGAATCGGGTCCAGGCTGACCCGCATCCTGCTCGCTGTCGCCGCAGCGGCCACCTCTGCTGCGGCGCCCGCGCAAGCGGCCGACCCCTGGCCCAGCCGCCCGGTTCGGATCGTGGTCCCCTATGTGGCGGGTGCAATGGGCGACATGATCGCCCGGCGACTCACCGAAGGTCTGCGACAGGAACTCGGCCAGCCGGTGCTGGTGGAAAACCGACCAGGCGCAGGCGGCAATATCGGTACGCGGGCGGTCGAGCAGGCGAGCCCCGATGGCTACACCCTGCTGGTCGCCGCGACCAACAACTTCACCATCAACCAGTTCCTGTACAAGGACCTCGGATTTGATCCGCTGCAGCGCCTGGAGCCGGTCACGGTGCTGGTGGATGTGCCGTCGGTGATCTTCGTTCCGGCCGCGTTGCCGGTCACCGCGTTCACCGATTTCGTCACTTGGGCGCGCGCCAACCCCGGCAAGGTCAACTATGGATCGCCCGGCAGCGGCACCACCCCCCACCTCTCGGCCGAAGCGATCAACCAGGCGTTTTCGCTCGGCATGGCCCACGTGCCCTACAAGGGCGCCTCGCAGGCGGTGACCGCTCTGATGGCTGGCGAGGTGCAGTTCTATCTGGTGGGCGCAGGGGTGGGGCTGCCGCATGTCCGAAGCGGCAAGCTCCGCGCACTGGCAGTCGCCTCGCGCGTGCCGCTGCCGGTCCTGCCGGATGTTCCCAGTTTCGAGAAAGCGGGGATCACCGGCGTGGACGCGAGCAACTGGTGGGGGCTCGCCGCGCCGGCAGGCACGCCGGCAGCGCTTGTCGACCGGCTTCAGCGCGTGTTTTGCAAGGTGCTTGCCGAGCCCGGCAATGAGCAGGCCCTCGCCCAGCTCGGGGTGATGCCGGTTTGCAACGCCCCCGCCCAGATGCGTGCCCAACTGGCGCGAGAGGCGGACAGCTGGCGTCGCGCGCTTCCAGGGTTGAAAATCCAGATTGACTGAGCCATTTGTCCGGAATCTGTCGTGAATCGTAATAATTGGTGCGCGAGGGACTTGTTGGCGAAGGCCAACCTGAGAGAAAATACGGAGGCTGTGCGTCGCAAACCGGGCATCCAGGGGGGCTTTCCGATGAAAAAGTGGCTGGTCGCAATGGGTCTCGTTTCGCTCTGCTCCCTGGCCCAGGCTGAAGGCGGTGTCTTTCTGGGTCTTTCCATGCAGCTCGGCGGCACCATCAGCGCCCGTGACATCGGCGTCACGGCCAAGGTGGTTTCCAGCAACCGCGAAGACCGCGCCGTCCTGGGCGGCGGCATCAACGTCTACCCCTTTGGATCGGGTCCCACACGCATCGGCATCGACGTGGGGGCGGGCTACCAGGGCTCACGGTTTGGCGCCATGGTGGGCTATGACCTGTTGCTTGGCCGGCCCACGCTCAACGCCGGCTATGTAAACACTACCAACCGCTGAAGCGCCGGCACCTCAGAAGTCAAACTCCCTCACCAGCACGGCCGCGGCCTGCTTGAGATAACGCCAGGCGGGGGCATCAGCATTCACATGCACACTGACCTGGCCGCGCCAGGTCTGCGGTGCTAGCGTTTCGAGCTGCTCAGGGTGATTCACCGACAGCGTCACCCGGTACACCGCGCGCTCGGGAATCAGTTGCCCCCCCTTTTCCCGAACCATCACGTGTCCGCCCGAAGGAACCGCAAGCTCCGATCGCGGCAGAGCGCGTGACGCATCGCGGTCAATCGACCTGACGGTGAGGTGCAGCGTCGGGCCAACGGCGCCGTCAATCACGAAGTGCGCCGGGTCGCCCACCCTGACGCGGCCAATCGCGAAATCTTCCAGCCAGGTTTCGACCGCCCACTGGGCATCTGCGCGCACCAGCTGCGCAATCCGCTCGCGCCGCGCGATCCATTGACCCGGCTGAAGATCGGGGTCCAGCAGCCGAAACCGACCGGCAAACGGCGCAACCGGCGAAGCATCGCGAAGCTCGGCCTCCACCGCAGCCAGCTCGGCAAGCGCCGTTGCGAGCGCCTCGCGCGCAACCTGTACGCGCGACCGGGTCTGTTCATCGAAGGCGGAGGCCTCTGCCTGCCAACGCAATTGTTCGATTCGAGCGAGGAGCGTCTGGCGCTTCATCTGGGGGTCGGGCATG
>JBMSQB010000118.1:0-9849 GCA_049423065.1 Burkholderiaceae bacterium | reverse complement strand
TCTCCGGCGACCCGACTCTCCGGCGATTTCGCCACCCAACGTCACGAGGATGACCAAGATGGAACATACGCTGCCCGCACTCCCGTACGCCCCGGACGCGCTTGCCCCGCACATGTCGAAGGAAACCTTCGAATATCACCATGGCAAGCACCACCAGGCCTACGTCACCAACCTGAACAACCTCATCAAGGGCACCGAATTCGAGTCCATGGGTCTGGTTGACATCGTCCGCAAGTCAAGCGGCGGGGTGTTCAACAACGCAGCCCAGGTCTGGAACCATACTTTTTTCTGGAACTGCATGAAGCCGGCCGGTGGCGGTGAGCCCACGGGCGCGCTCGCAGCCGCGATCAGCGCCAAGTGGGGCTCCTACGCGGCCTTCAAGGAAGCCTTCGCGAAGAGTGCAGTGGGCAACTTCGGTTCGGGCTGGACCTGGCTGGTGAAGAAGGCCGACGGTTCGGTCGACATCGTGAACACCAGCAACGCCGCCACGCCGCTCACCACTGGCGACACGCCGCTGCTCACCGTTGATGTGTGGGAGCACGCCTACTATGTCGACTACCGGAACGCCCGTCCCAAGTTTGTTGAAACTTTCCTCAACAGCCTGGTGAACTGGGACTTCGCGGCACGCAACTTCGGCTGATCTCCGGGCTGATCCTGCGCAAGGGGCCGGCTCGATGCCGGCCCTTGTCTTTTCCGCGTGCCGGTCAGCGCGGCTTGAAGACTTCGCGCCCCCCCAGCCAGTCGCCCGCGCTTACGCCGCGCCGCTGGAACCAGCCCTGTTCCATTTCCAGCGCAAATCGCACCGGCTCCTTCGAGCAGTGGCTGTTTTCGGTCATGGGTGCCATGTCCTCGATGTTGACGATTCGTCCGTCGTCATCGACAAACGCAATGGACAGCGGAATGAGCGTGTTCCGCATCCAGAAGCACTGCGGCGACTTGTCCTGAAAGACGAACAGCATGCCGTGGTTCGGTGCAAGCGAACGCCGGAACATGAGGCCGGTGGCACGGCTTGCGTGGTCGGCGGCCACCTCCGCCACAATGCGATGCATGCCGGCGGTGAGCTCGGTCCGCGGCAAGCCTTGCTGCGGAACCCCCTGCGACTGCGCGCCAATGCCCGCCGATACGAAAATCAGCGCAGCAGCCAGTACGCGAACCGCCGAGCGGGACACTTCGAGGATCCGATCAATCGGCCGGAACGCGCGTTTTGCGCCGGTTAACCGCGCCGCAGGTGCTTGCGGCATAATTCGCGCCGCGCTTAAAAGTTGCATGCCCATAAGAACTCAGATGCCGTTTCAGGAAGGATCCCCAGTCATGTACCAGCATATCAAGATCCCCGCCGCAGGCGAGAAGATCCGCGTCAATGCCGACTTTTCGCTGCAGGTTCCCGACCAGCCGGTCATCCCCTACATCGAGGGTGACGGCACCGGTTTCGACATCACCCCGGTGATGCTGAAGGTGGTGGACGCAGCCGTGGCCAAGAGCTACGGCGGCAAGCGCAAGATCCACTGGATGGAAGTGTTCGCGGGAGAGAAATCCACCAAGGTCTATGGCCCCGATGTGTGGCTGCCCGAGGAAACGCTGCACGCCGTCAAGGAGTATGTGGTTTCCATCAAGGGCCCGCTCACCACGCCGGTTGGCGGCGGCATCCGTTCGCTGAACGTTGCGCTCCGGCAGGAGCTCGATCTCTATGTGTGCCTGCGCCCGGTGCGCTACTTCAAGGGCGTGCCCTCGCCGCTGAAGGAGCCGGAAAAGACCGACATGGTGATTTTCCGCGAGAACTCCGAAGACATTTATGCCGGCATCGAGTGGGCGGCCGAGTCCGAGGGCGCGAAGAAGGTCATCGATTTTCTGATCAAGCAGATGGCGGTAAAGAAAATCCGCTTCCCGGCCACCTCCGGCATCGGCATCAAGCCGGTGTCGCGCGAAGGCACCGAGCGGCTGGTGCGCAAGTCGATGCACTACGCGATCGACAACGACAAGCCGTCTGTCACCCTGGTGCACAAGGGCAACATCATGAAGTACACCGAGGGCGGTTTCCGCGACTGGGGTTACGGCCTCGCGCAGAAGGAGTTCGGTGCGCAGCTTCTCGATGGCGGCCCCTGGATGAGCTTCAAGAACCCCAAGACCGGCAAGCAGATCATCGTGAAAGACGTGATCGCTGACGCGTTCCTGCAGCAGATTCTGCTGCGGCCGGCCGAGTACAGCGTGATCGCCACCCTCAACCTGAACGGCGACTATGTGTCCGATGCGCTCGCAGCCCAGGTGGGCGGGATCGGCATTGCGCCGGGCGCGAACCTGTCGGACTCGGTCGCCATGTTCGAGGCCACCCATGGCACCGCCCCCAAGTACGCGGGCAAGGATTATGTGAACCCGGGTTCCGAAATCCTGTCGGCCGAGATGATGCTGCGCCACATGGGCTGGTTCGAAGCCGCCGACCTGATCATCAGCTCGATGGAAAAAGCCATCCTGTCCCGCAAGGTCACCTATGACTTCGCGCGCCTGATGGAGGGCGCCACCCAGGTGTCCTGCTCGGGATTCGGGCAGGTGATGATCGACAACATGTGATCGATTGCCCGGGCGGAGCCCGTCGGGTTCCGCTCGACGCAGCCGATCACGGCCGGTGCGCCGGACAGGGCTGTCCGGCCTGTATCACCGACACCACATCCAACTCCCTGGGGAGTTGGATGTGACCTCAGATCAGGCGCCCTGAATGTTTGACGCCTGCTTGCCTTTCGGCCCTTGCACGACGTCGAACTGAACCTTCTGACCTTCCTTCAGGCTTTTGAAACCGGCCATCTGGATCGCGCTGAAGTGCGCGAACAGATCCTCACCACCGTCATCCGGGGTGATGAAACCGAAACCCTTAGCGTCGTTGAACCACTTGACAGTACCCGTTGCCATATCGAGGCCTTCAATGAAATGTGTTCCCAGGTCGGCCAGGAACCCAGCAACGAGGTCATGCCCGATCAACTCGGGGCCTTCGCGTCAAGATCCGACCAACTCCCTCGCCCTGCGCCACCGGTAGGCAACGCCCGCTTCCGGCGCCCGCCTTGCCACCCGCTTAGCCTGTGGCCTGGAAACACCGGTGCTGCCAGGGATCTGCAAGTGTCCCTATGGAGCATGCGGATTCTTTTACAGTTGTCCGGTGCCGTCAAGGGTTATTGCCGACCAGACCATGCCGGCGCGTGTTTGGATCGCGCTGCCACCCGCGTGCCCAGGAAGGCCGTTGTTGCAGCACCACGACGACTCGCTAGAATGTGGTGATGGCGACCCGTCATGATCCCTCAACCGTTGTCGAACAACGCGAGTCGCGCGTTGCGCCGCCCCCCATGTATCAGGTGGTGCTGCTCAATGACGACTACACTCCCATGGAGTTTGTCGTGATCGTGCTGCAGAAGTTTTTCAGCATGACCCGCGAAAACGCTACGCAGGTGATGTTTGCCGTGCACCGTGAGGGCCGGGGTGTGTGCGGGGTCTACCCGCGCGACCTGGCGGCCACCAAGGTCGAACAAGTCAGCAGTTTTTCGCGCCAGCACCAGCACCCGCTGCAGTGCGTGATGGAGGAAGCATGATCGCCCAGGAACTCGAAGTCAGTCTGCACATGGCCTTTGTCGAGGCCAGGCAGCAGCGACATGAATTCATCACCGTCGAGCACCTGCTGCTTGCGCTTCTGGACAATCCGTCGGCAGCCGAAGTGCTGCGCGCCTGCGCGGCCAACATCGAGGACCTGCGCCGCAACCTCTCCGGCTTCATCAAGGAGAACACGCCGATCGTACCGGGTACCGAAGACATCGACACGCAGCCCACGCTCGGCTTCCAGCGCGTCATTCAGCGGGCCATCATGCATGTGCAGTCCACCTCCAACGGCAAGAAGGAGGTCACCGGCGCCAATGTTCTGGTCGCGATTTTTGGCGAGAAGGATTCGCACGCGGTCTATTACCTGCACCAGCAGGGCATCACCAGGCTTGATGTGGTGAACTTCATCTCGCATGGCATCACCAAATCGCCGCAGCCCAAGGAAAGCAGCAAGGAAGAATCCCCCGAGCAGCAGGAAGAGGCGCAGGGCGGCCAGAGCTCGCAGCAGGCGGGGGCGCTCGAGCAGTACACCCAGAACCTGAACGCCGCTGCGCGCGAGGGTCGGATCGATCCGCTCATCGGCCGGGAACACGAGGTCGAGCGCGTGATCCAGGTTTTGTGCCGGCGGCGCAAGAACAATCCGCTTCTGGTGGGCGAGGCCGGCGTTGGCAAGACCGCCATTGCCGAGGGGCTAGCCTGGCGCATCACGCAGGGCGAGGTGCCAGAAATTCTGTCAGATGCCACGGTTTATGCGCTCGACATGGGGGCGCTGCTTGCCGGCACCAAATACCGGGGCGACTTCGAGCAGCGGCTGAAGGCGGTGCTCAAACAGCTCAAACAGACCGCGGGTTCGGTGCTGTTCATCGATGAAATCCATACGCTGATCGGCGCGGGTGCGGCCTCGGGCGGCACGCTCGACGCATCGAATCTGCTCAAGCCCGCGCTGTCCTCGGGGCAGCTGAAGTGCATCGGGGCCACCACCTATACCGAGTACCGCGGCATTTTCGAGAAAGATCACGCGTTGTCGCGGCGCTTCCAGAAAATTGATGTGAATGAGCCGTCGATCGAGCAGACCGTGCAGATTCTGCGCGGGCTCAAATCGCGCTTCGAAGAACACCACGGGGTGCGCTACTCGTCGTCAGCGCTGTCGGCGGCGGCAGAGCTGTCGGCGAAGTACATCAACGATCGTCACCTGCCGGACAAGGCGATCGATGTGATCGACGAGGCGGGTGCCGCGCAGCGCATCCTGCCCAAGTCGCGCCAGAAAAAGGTCATCGGCAAGGGTGAGATCGAAGATATCGTGGCCAAGATCGCGCGCATTCCGCCAGCCTCGGTGTCGTCTGACGATCGCAGCCGTCTGCAAACACTCGACCGTGATCTGAAGGCCACGGTGTTCGGTCAGGACCCCGCCATCGATGCGCTCGGGTCGGCCATCAAAATGGCGCGCTCCGGCCTCGGCAAGCCCGACAAGCCGATTGGTGCGTTTCTGTTTTCGGGTCCGACCGGCGTCGGCAAGACCGAGGTCGCCAAGCAGCTCGCGTTCATTCTGGGCATCGAGCTGATCCGCTTCGACATGTCCGAATACATGGAGCGGCACGCTGTGTCGCGCCTCATCGGTGCGCCCCCGGGCTATGTCGGTTTCGATCAGGGCGGGCTTCTTACCGAGGCCATTGCCAAGAAGCCGCATTCGGTGCTGCTCCTCGATGAAATCGAGAAAGCGCATCCCGACGTCTACAACATCCTGCTGCAGGTGATGGACCACGGCACGCTCACCGACAACAACGGGCGCAAGGCCGACTTCCGCAACGTGATCATCATCATGACCACCAACGCGGGCGCGGCCGACCTGCAGCGCCGCTCCATCGGCTTTTCCGACAGCCGTCAGGCTGGCGACGAGATGGTCGAGATCAAACGTCTCTTCACGCCTGAATTCCGCAACCGGCTCGATTCCATCATCAGCTTCCGTGCGCTTGATGAAGACATCATCCTGCGCGTGGTCGACAAATTCCTCATGCAACTCGAGGAGCAGCTGCACGAGAAGAAGGTCGATGCGGTGTTCACCGACCCGTTGCGCAAGCATCTCTCGAAGAAGGGCTTCGATCCGCTGATGGGCGCGCGCCCCATGCAGCGCCTGATCCAGGACACGATCCGCAAGGCGCTCGCCGACGAGCTGCTGTTTGGTCGGCTGGTGGGCGGCGGCCGTGTCACGGTCGACCTCGATGATGCCGGTGAAGTCGTGCTCACTTTCGGTGAGTCTGGCAACGCCACGGGGCCCGCTGCGGGCGGTGGATCGGGCGGGCATTCCGCCGCAGGTGTGCCGGTCGATGAACGGCGTGACGGCGAGTCTGCCGAACCAGCGGAAACGGCCACGGTTTAACCGCCGTCCAGGCCGAGGAAAGCGGCCTGCTTCATCCGTGCGCCAACGCAGCGACAGGCATCAGCACATTGATCGCGGTTCGTTGGCTGCGGCAGCCTTTCCGCTTAGAATCCCCTGATAACGTTGCTCTCAACAAGGAGGAGACTCATGCGTCTGCTGCCCTCGGCCTTGCTGGCCACCCTGTTGTCCCTGTCGGCGCTCTCGCCGGCAAGCGCACAGTCCACTGACGCCCGCTACCTTGCCGCCAACTGCGCCAATTGTCATGGCACCGACGGCCGCTCGGCGGGCGGGAGCGGCATGCCGGGGCTTGCCGGCCTGTCGGCCGCCTATTTCACCGAGCAGATGAACGCGTTTCGCAACGGGTCGCGCCAGGCCACGATCATGCATCAGCTTGCCAAGGGTTACACCGACGCGCAGATCGCGGCCATGGCGCAGTACTTTGCCGCGCAAAAGGCCGACAAATGAACGCCGACATCCAGGAGACCAAGATGTCTGACCAATCCGTCCAGCCGCAGCGCCGCCGTCTGGTGGGCGCGGCCCTCGCCGCAGCAGGTGCGTCCTCGTTTCTCGCAGGCTGTGCGACCGAACAGCAGGCGCCGGCCGTCGTCACCCGCAAGCTGGGTCGGGTGCTGGTGGTGGGCGGGGGCTACGGGGGCGCCACGGCCGCGAAGTACCTCAAGAAGTGGGGCGGTGACGCCATCGACGTCATGCTGGTTGAGCGCGAGCGCGCGTTCGTGTCGTGCCCGCTTTCGAATCTGGTGCTGGGCGGCCACCGCAAGATCGAAGACCTGACCATGTCCTACGACGGGTTGCGGCGTGCCGGTATCCTCACCATGAATGATGAGGTGCTGTCGATTGATTCAGCCAAGCGCACGGTCGCGTTTCAGAAGCTCGCCACCCAGACCTTCGACCGTATCGTGGTTGCGCCAGGCATCGACTTCAATTTCGGTGCGGTGCAGGGACTGAACGCCGACGCGCAGAAGCGCATCCTCCACGCGTGGAAGGCGGGCCCGCAAACGGTCGAGCTGCGCCGCCAGCTCGAAGCCATGCCCGATGGCGGCGTCTACGTGCTGTCCATCCCGAAGGCGCCCTACCGTTGCCCGCCAGGGCCCTACGAGCGCGTCTGTCAGGTGGCAAGCTACCTCAAGGTCGCCAAGCCGCGTTCCAAGATCATCGTGCTCGATGCCAATCCCGATATCCAGTCGAAAAAAGGCCTGTTCCTTGCCCAGTGGAATGGTCAGTACAAAGGCATGATCGACTACCGTGCCAACAGCATGGTGACCGAGGTCGACGCCAAAACGCTCACCGCCATCACCGAACTCGGTGACAAGGTGCGGGCCGATGTGTTGAACATCGTGCCCCCTCAGGGTGCCGGCGACCTGGTTCGCAAGGCGGGGCTGGTGAATGCCAACAACCTCTGGTGCGCGGTCGACTGGGTGACGCTCGAGTCCACTGCCGCCAAGGGCATCCACGTGCTGGGCGACAGCACGCTGTCGGCGCCTGCCATGCCGAAATCCGGTCATATGGCCAACCAGCACGGCAAGGCGGCTGCGGCGGCGATCGTTGAACTCATGAACGGGCGCACGCCGCAACCCCTCATGATGGCCAACACCTGCTACAGCTTCATGGACGCCAACACCGTGGCGCATGTGGCGTCTGTTCATCGCTACGACGAGGGCAAGAAGACCATGGTCACGGTCGACGGGTCCGGGGGTTTGTCGAGCGCCGCCAATCCGCTCGAGGGTGTCTACGCCAACGCGTGGGCGCGCAATATCTGGAACGACATGCTTACCTGAGTGCCTCGCCGGCCTGGTCCCGTACGCTTCTCGTCCTGATCGGAGGGCTGGCGATCGCGGGACTCGGCCTGGCCTGGGTGTTGCAGCACCGGTTCGATTACCAGCCCTGTCCGTGGTGCGTGCTGCAGCGGTTGCTGGTGAGCGCGGTTGCGCTCGTTGCAATGCTTGGGGCGGTGGCGCCAGGTGCATGGGCACCTGTCATTAGCTCGGCGCTCGCCGCGGTGCTGTCGGTCTCGGGTGTTGCGGTGGCGCTCTATCAGCATCAGGTCGCAGCGCAAAGCGCCTCGTGTAACCTCACGCTCGCTGATCGCATCATCTCGACGCTTGGCCTGGCTGATTTCTGGCCTGCCATGTTCGAGGCGACAGCGCGTTGCGACGAGGCTGATCGCCCCTGGTTGGGCCTGCCGTTTTCGCTTTGGGGCGCTGCGCTTTTTGTGGTGCTGGGCCTGGGCGCGCTGGCGGCGTTGCGACAAAGCCTTCGGTGGCGTGCCCGGGTGCGCGCCAGCTCTTTTTGAATCGGATCGATCGATGAACGCTCTTGAAAGGCTGCGGCAGCACACCACGGTGGTTGCCGATACCGGTGATTTCCACGCGATGCGCGCCTATTCGCCGCGTGATGCCACCACCAACCCCACGCTGATCGTGAAGGCCGTTGCACGGCCGGAATACCAGGGGCTGCTTGCCGAAACCGTTGCCGCGCATCGCGGCGAGGCGCTCGCGCAGGTCACCGACCGGTTGCTGGTGCGCTTTGGCTGCGAAATTCTCGCCATCGTGCCCGGGCGTGTCTCGACCGAAGTCGATGCGAGGCTGTCGTTTGACACGGCAGGAACGGTGGACCGTGCCCGCCGCATCATCGAACGCTATGCCGAGGCCGGCATCGGGCGCGAGCGCGTGATGATCAAGATCGCCGCCACCTGGGAAGGCATTCGTGCCGCAGAGCGACTGGAGGCCGACGGGATTCACTGCAACCTTACGCTGCTGTTTTCATTCGCCCAGGCCGTGGCATGCGCTGACGCAGGCGTGACCCTGATTTCGCCGTTCGTCGGTCGCATCATGGACTGGTATCGCAAGCGCGACGGCCACGATTTTTCGCCCGAGCAGGATCCGGGTGTGCTCTCGGTGCGCCGAATCTTCGACTACTACAAGAAGTTTGGTTATGCGACCGAAGTGATGGGGGCGAGCTTTCGCAATACCGGCCAGATTCTTGCGCTGGCGGGATGCGATCTGCTCACCATCAGCCCCGAGCTTCTTGAGCAACTGCGGCAAAGCGATGTGCAGGTGGACCGCAAGCTCGATGCCGATCGCGCCCGCGCGCTCGCGATTGACCGCGTGCGTTTCGACGAAAAGCACTTCCGGTTCGCGGTCAACGAAGACGCGATGGCTACCGAAAAGCTGGCCGAAGGTATCCGGCTGTTTGCAGCCGATTCGGTGAAGCTTGATCAGCTGATCGAGGCACAGCGGGCAGCCTGACTCAACGGGGTGACGCCCGCGCTGCGAGGCGCGGGCTCAGATGCGGCACGGGGGCTGTCCCCGAACGGGGCTGAATGCTTGCCCCTGCTCCGCCTGGATCGGCGCGCCGTCTAGCTCCGACCGGTGCTTCCGAAGCCCCCTTCACCGCGGCTGCTCGCGTCGAAGCCTTCAACCAGCCGGAATTGCGCCTGCACCACGGGCACGATGACCATCTGCGCGATCCGGTCCAGCGGGTTGATGGTGAACGCGTCGCGGCCGCGATTCCAGCACGAGACCATCAGCGGGCCCTGGTAGTCGGAGTCGATCAGACCGACCAGGTTGCCAAGCACGATGCCGTTTTTCGCGCCCAGCCCCGATCGAGGCAGGATCATCGCTGCAAAACCGGGGTTGGCCAGATGCATGGCCAATCCGGTGGGGATGAGCTGCGCATCGCCTGGCTGCAGGGTGAGCGGCGCCTCCAGGCAGGCGCGAAGATCCAGTCCGGCGCTGCCTGCGGTGGCGTAGGCGGGCAGGAAGGCGCGTACCCGCTCGTCAAGGATTTTGAGATCAACCTGCATCGGATCTTCCTGTGAAAAGTTGGGCGAAGTCAGCCAAGCCGCCCGGCGATGTGTCGCACCAGTTCCTGGGCGA
>JBMSQB010000117.1:0-9934 GCA_049423065.1 Burkholderiaceae bacterium | reverse complement strand
TGCCTCGTCGCCTGCCTCGTCGCCTGCCTCGTCGCCTGCCTCGTCGCCTGCCTCGCCGCCCGCCCAGCTGCGCCCGGCCGAGTCGCTGGGCAGCACGCCGCCCGGACGCTGAGCCACACGGTGAGCACAGCGCCCGCCAGCAGTCGGCTCGTTGCCACACAGCTGATGAAGGCCTATCACGGGCGCAAGGTGGTCCGCGATGTGTCGGTCGAGGTCGCAAGCGGTCAGGTGGTGGGACTGCTGGGGCCCAACGGCGCCGGCAAGACCACCTGTTTTTACATGATCGTGGGCCTCGTGCCATGCGACGGCGGCAGCATCACGCTGGATGACCAGCCGATCGGAAGGCTGCCCATCCATCGCCGCGCCCGCCTGGGGCTTGCTTACCTGCCGCAGGAAGCGTCGGTGTTCCGCAAGCTCACCGTCGAGGAGAACATCACCGCGGTGCTTGAGCTGCAGCGTGATGCAGCGGGCGCACCACTCGACAAGGCCGAGATCCGTGCGCGGCTCGATCGCCTGATCGACGAACTGCAGATCGGCCATATCCGTTCCAATCCGGCGATGTCTCTCTCGGGAGGCGAGCGCCGCCGGGTGGAAATCGCCCGGGCGTTGGCGAATTCCCCCCGGTTCATCCTGCTGGACGAGCCGTTTGCCGGCGTCGACCCCATCGCCGTCCTCGAGATCCAGCGAATCGTTCGTTTTCTCAAGGACCGAGGCATCGGAGTGTTGATCACAGACCACAACGTTCGAGAAACGCTTGGCATCTGCGACAGGGCTTATATCATTCGGGATGGTACCGTTCTTGCTTTCGGGCGCCCCGATGAAGTCGTTGAAAATGACGACGTGCGGCGCTACTACCTTGGTGAACATTTTTCGATGTAGCGCGGCCGCGGGTGGGTTGCGCAAAACCAGGCCCTGATGAAAACCGCCCTCCAGTTCAAGCTCAGTCAGCAGCTCGCCCTCACCCCGCAGCTGCAGCAGTCCATCCGGCTGCTGCAGCTCTCCACGCTCGAGCTGAACCAGGAAATCGAGCAGATGCTGGCCGAGAACCCGCTGCTGGAACGCGATGACGATCCGCTGGGCGAGTGCGTGAGCATCTCGGCCAACGGCACGCTTGATCCGCCGCTGCCGCAGGGACTCGCTGACCTGGGCGGCACGCCCGCCGAAACCGCCCAGCGCAACGACGAGGGCGACAGCGAGTCTGGCAACGACCCGGAAGGAAGCAACCCGGATGGCGATGAAGCGCCTGCCGACTGGGGACACGACAGCGGCCCGCGCTCGCAAAATGATGACGACGATGAGCGCGAATACCCGCAGCTCGCGGGCGCCGGCGTCTCGCTGGTCGAGCACCTGCGCGAGCAACTCGCCGCCACCCGCCTCGAGCGCCGCGACCGCGCGCTGATCGGGCTCCTGATCGACGAACTCGATCGCGACGGCATGCTCAACACCAGTCTGGACGAATTCCGGGAGGCGCTGCCTGCCGAGCTCGAAATCGATCCGGACGAAGTGGCTGCCGCACTCAAGCTGCTGCAAAGCTTTGACCCGCCGGGCGTGGCCGCGCGCAATTTGCGGGAATGCCTGCTGCTGCAGCTTGCCCAGGTCGACCATGATGACCCGGCGGTGATGGCGATCGCACGGGCGATCGTGGTCGACCATCTGGAACTGCTCGCGGCGCGTGATTTTGTTCGCCTGAGACGGGTGTTGCAGTGCGACGAAGACCGCCTGCGGCAGGCGCACGCGCTGATCCGCAGCCTGGAACCCAGGCCGGGTGCCCGGTTCGGGTCGGATGACGCCGGCTATGTGGTGCCCGATGTGATCGTTCGCCGAACGCGGGCCGGCTGGACCGCAGTGCTCAACCCCGATGTGATGCCCAAGCTGCGCGTCAACGACATGTACGCCGACATCCTGCGCCGCAATCGCGGCAGCGCTTCGGGCAACCTGTCCGGTCCGCTCCAGGAAGCCCGCTGGCTGATCAAGAATATCGCCCAGCGTTTTGACACCATCCTGAGGGTCTCGCAGGCGATTGTGGAACGCCAGCGCGGCTTCTTCTCGCATGGTGCAGTGGCCATGCGGCCGCTGGTTCTGCGGGAAATTGCCGACACGCTGGATTTGCACGAATCCACCATTTCACGCGTCACCACACAGAAGTACATGCTCACACCCCACGGTACGTTCGAGCTCAAGTACTTCTTCGGCAGCCACGTCGCCACCGACACCGGGGGCGCCGCCTCCAGCACCGCGATCCGCGCGCTGATCAAGCAGCTGATCGGTGCCGAAGATGCGCGTCGCCCGCTCTCCGACAGCCAGATCGCCGACATGCTGGGCGAGCAGGGGATCGTCGTGGCCCGTCGCACCGTCGCCAAGTACCGGGAGTCGTTACGCATCGCGCCGGTCGCGCAGCGAAAGTCGCTCTGACCCTTGGCCCACCGGGCTGGGTGCGATTGTTGGCCCGGTACAACGGAGGGCGCACCTCACACACGATGGCGCGCCGCAACATCAGGCGTTGTTGCGGCGCAGCAAGTTCGTTCGTCGGGAATCCCGGACGCTTGTATACTCGCAGCACTTTTTCCACCGGATCCGCCTTCGATCCGATCGAGCGACCCTGCCGGCAGTCCTCGCGACAGGGTGCGGAGTCAAACTCCATGAGTCGACTGAACCGGTTGCTTGCTCCGACCAACGTCGTGGTCGGCATGTCAGTAACCAGCAAGAAGCGTCTTTTCGAACAGATCGGTCTGCTGTTCGAAAACCTCTACGGCATCGAGCGCAGCCGGGTGTTCGACTCGCTGTTTGCGCGCGAGCGTCTGGGTTCAACCGGACTCGGCGAAGGGGTTGCCATTCCGCACGGGCGCATCAAGGGCCTGCGCGAGGCACGCGCGGCCGTGGTGCGTCTCACCGACCCTATCGCATTCGACGCACCCGACGGGCAGCCGGTTTCGCTCCTGGTGTTTCTGCTGGTACCCGAGCACGCCACCGAAGAGCATCTGGAAATTCTCTCCGAGGTGGCTGAACTGCTCTCCGATCCGGCAATGCGCAGTCAGATGAACTGCGAGGCCGATTGCCAGCGCCTCTATGAGGCACTGGCGGTGTGGGAGCCCTGCCGCCCGGCAGCCTGAGTTCGGGCGCGCCCCGAACCGCTAAGCTCACGCACCATCCAAACCTGGAGCGCCGCGATGAGCGTCACCGTTGCCGATCTGTTCGCCGCCAATGCGGAAGAGCTCGGCCTTGCCTGGGTGGCTGGCCGACCGGGCGAGGCGCGGGAGGTGGCGCACACCGCAGCCGAGCCGGCCGATCTGATCGGCCACCTGAACCTGATCCACCCCAACCGGATCCATGTCTTCGGTCAGCCGGAGCTTGATTTCTTTCTGCGCCACGACCCGGCCCGCCAGCAGGGCATCCTCACCGACCTGGTTGCCGGTCATCCGCCCGCTGTCATCGTCGCCGACAGCCTGCAACCGCCTGCCGCGCTGATCGAGTCGGCCACGCGCGATCGAATGCCGCTGATCGCGAGCCCGCTCTCTGCGGCACGCGTCATCGACACGCTGCGGCACTATCTGGGCAAGGCCGCCGCAGAAACCTGCCAGATGCACGGCGTGCTGATGGATGTGCTCGGCATGGGGGTCCTGATCTCGGGTGAGTCGGGGCTGGGCAAGAGCGAGCTCGCGCTCGAACTGGTGAGCCGCGGCCACGGACTGGTGGCCGACGATGTGGTCGATCTGAGCCGCATCGCACCGCACACCGTGGAGGGGCGCTGCCCGCCGCTGCTTCGCAATCTGCTGGAGGTGAGAGGGCTGGGCCTGCTTGATATCAGGACCATCTTCGGCGAAACCGCGGTGCGGCCGAAGATGAAGCTCAAGCTCATCGTCCATCTGGTTCGCCGCAGCACCATGGAAAACGAATACCAGCGCCTGCCGCTCGAAGCGCTCACGCAGGAAGTGCTGGGCGTGCCCATCCGAAAGGTCGTGATTCCGGTGGCGGCAGGTCGCAACCTCGCGGTGCTGACCGAGGCCGCGGTGCGAAGCACCGTGCTGCAGCTGCGCGGCTTCGACACCATGGGCGACTTCGTTGAGCGCCAGCGCCAGATGATCGAAACCGGCGGCGGCTAGGCGCTTGACGCTGGGACACACCGCGCTCGCGTAAGATCGACCCATGCGTGTCATCCTGATCACCGGCATTTCCGGTTCCGGCAAATCGATCGCCCTGCGGGTGCTTGAGGACGACGGCTTTTTCTGTATCGACAATCTGCCGGTCCGCTTTCTTCAGGAGGTGATCGGGCACCTGAGCGAGCAGGGCGCCGAGCGGGTCGCGGTGGCCATCGACTCGCGCGGCGGGCGCGAACTCGCCGAGCTGCCATCGCTTGCCCACGGACTGAGCCGGTACGGCCACGACGTGAAGGTCCTGTTTCTCGATGCGCGCAACGACACCCTGATCCAGCGTTACTCGGAAACCCGGCGACGCCACCCGTTGTCATCGGCAAGCCCCGGCGCGGCGGTGCCCACGCTTACCGAATCGATCGCGCATGAGCGCGAACTGCTGTCCGAGCTCGAGGGCCTGGGCATCTCCATCGACACCAGCGACCTGCATCCGAACGTCTTGCGCACCTGGGTGCGCGACGTGGTTGGCTCCAACCGCGCGGCACTTACCCTGCTGTTCGAATCCTTTGCGTACAAGACTGGCGTGCCCCTTGACGCTGATCTGGTGTTCGATGTGCGATGCCTGCCCAATCCGTTCTACGTGCCGGAGTTGCGTCCGCTCACGGGCCTCGACCACGCGGTGGCCAGTTACCTCGATGGCATCGCGGCCGTGCAGCAGATGGTGGACGATGTCACGCGTTTTCTCGAGAGCTGGCTGCCGCACTACATCCTCGAAAACCGCAGCTACCTCACGGTGGCGGTGGGCTGCACCGGCGGCCAGCACCGCTCGGTGTACTGCGTCGAGCGACTCGCCACCCATTTTCGCAATCGGGAACAGGTGCTGGTGCGGCACCGCGGGGTCGCCATGCGCGAGCAGGCGGCAGGCGCACACCGATGAGCGAACGCCCCCTGCAGCTGCCCATTTTTCCGCTCGGCACCGTGCTCTTTCCCGGTGGGGTGCTGCCGCTTCGCATCTTCGAGGCGCGCTACATGGACATGGTGCGCGAATGCATGAACCGCTCGCACCCGTTTGGCGTGTGCCTGATCACGCAGGGCCGGGAGGTCGGCACGCCCGCCGATCATGAATCAACCGGCTGTATGGCGCGTATCGCCGACTGGGACATGACCGAACCGGGTGTGCTGCAACTGCGCACAGTGGGCACTTCGCGCTTCACCGTGATCGAGCGCAGCGTCGAGGCCAACGGGCTGATCCGCGCCACGGTCGAGTTGATCGAAGACGATCCCGAAGTGCCGGTTCCCGAGCAACTCGCCGCCTGCTCGATCCTGATTCGTCGCGTGATCGACGACATCTGCGCCCGCGAACCGGAGCCGGCCCGCCGCATCCTCGCCGAGCCCTATGCACCGGAAGCCGCGGGCTGGATCGCCAACCGGCTGGCCGAACTTCTGCCGCTGTCGATGCCATCGCGGCAGATGCTGATGGCGCTCACCGATCCGCTTCGCAGGCTCGCACTGATCCATGAAGTGCTGCAGCGCGAACAGGTGATCTGAGGCGCACTACCCGCCGTCGGTCGGGTCGTGACGCTTGCGCGGGGCCGAGGCAGAGCCAGCAAGCTGTTCGAGCAGTCCGCGCACAGGCTGCGGCAATGCCTGCTGCGTCGCCGTGGCCCGCGCAATCCAGTGCGTCTGCGCCTCGGCGGCCAGCACGCCGCCGCGTCCGATCTCGATCAGCATCGGGTAGGCGATCAGGCGAAAATGCGTGAATGCGTGGTGCACCGGCGCGAGCGCCGTCACCCGCAAGGGTTCAACACCGAAGCGCGCCGCAGCGGCCTCGGCTGCGCGCTCGCGCTCGCCCGGAGCGACCTCGGGAAAGCTGAGCAGGCCACCCCAGATGCCGGCAGGCGGGCGGCGCTCGAGAAGCACCGCATCCTGATCCAGAATCACCAGCCAACCCGCCTCGCGAACCGGTGTTGCGCGGGGCGGCCGTGCGGTCGGCAACAGAGACTGACGGCCCTCGATCCGCGCGACGCAGCTCGCCGCCACCGGGCAACGGTCGCAACGCGGGCGCGAGCGCACACAGGTCTGCGCCCCCAGGTCCATGAGGCCCTGCGTGTAGGGCTCGATGTCGCGCTCGGGCAGCTCGCGCCGGGCGATCGCCCAGAGCATCTGCTCAACCTGCCGTTCGCCGGGCCAGCCCGCCACCCCGAAGTGCCGGCAGAGCACGCGCTTCACGTTGCCATCGAGAATCGCCGAGCGCTCGCCGAACGCAAACGCAGCAATCGCCGCAGCCGTGGAGGGTCCGATTCCGGGCAGTTCGGCAAGCGCCGCGGCCGAGTCGGGAAAGCGCCCACCGTGCTGCCGCACCACGCTCTGCGCACAGCGGTGCAGATTGCGCGCCCGGCTGTAGTAACCGAGCCCGCTCCAGAGTTCCATCACCCGCTCGACCGGCGCCGCAGCGAGCGCAGCCACGTCCGGAAAGGAGTCAAGAAACCGGCGGTAGTAGGGAATGACGGTGCGCACCTGCGTCTGCTGCAACATCACCTCGGAAAGCCAGATCCGGTAGGGGTCGCGAGTGCCCTGCCAGGGGAGGTCATGCCGCCCGGATTGCGCCTGCCAGCGAACGATCGCTGCGGCAAAGGCGTGCGCGTCTTTCATCGGCTGAGGATTCTGCCTCGCCTAGCGCGGCTGGCACGTGGCGCAGAAATAGGTGGCGCGCTGCTGCTGGCGGATGAGCTTCACCGGCGCAGCGCACACCCTGCAGGGTTCGCCCGCGCGGCCGTAGACACCGCAATCGAGCTGAAAATAGCCGCCGCTGCCGTCGGACCCGACGAAATCGCGCAGGCTGCTGCCACCCCGCTCGATCGCCTCGGCGAGCGTGGCACGGATCGCCTGCGCAAGACGATCGCAGCGGACCCGCGACAGCCGGGCGGCGGCGACCGTCGGTCGGATACCGGCGCGAAACAGGCTTTCCGACGCATAGATGTTGCCTACGCCCACCACGCAGTGCCCGGCAAGCAGCCATTGCTTGACCGACACCCGTCGACCGCGCGATGCGCGGTAGAGCCAGTCGCCATCGAAACGCGCATCAAACGGCTCGATACCCAGGCTTGCGAGCAGGCTGTGGGCCACGACGGGACCGTCGGAGGCGTCATGCCACAGCATGGCGCCAAAGCGTCGGGGGTCGTTGTAGCGCAGCATTCCGCGGTCAGTCACGATATCGACGTGGTCGTGGGCGATGAGGGGCGGGGCCTGCGAAAACCAGCGCAGCGTTCCCGACATGCCCAGGTGTACGATCAGGGTGCCGTTGCCGACATCGAACAGCAGGTACTTGCCTCGCCGCTCGACCGCCCGCACCGTGCGACCCGCGAGCCTGGCTTCGAGATCAACCGGCACCGGCCAGCGCAGCCGCGCCTCGCGGACCTGCGCGGCGCGCACTGTCGCTCCGCACACCTGCGGTCCGAGGCCACGGCGCACCACTTCCACTTCAGGCAATTCAGGCATTGACAGGGTCGCTTGGGGTCCTTGCTTGCGAGCCAGTGTAATTGAACCTACCATCCGGGCATGATGGCCGCACCCGGAACGGGTATTGCGGCCCCCCGTCCTCCAATTGCCTGTCCCCGCACACCCATGAATTCACCCAGCCGACGGCTCGGCTCGCTGATGGTTCGCTTCCTGCCCGCGGCGCTTCTCGCAGCGGCGGCGGGGCTTGCGGTCGCGCAGGCGCCTGCCGATCAGGCACCGGCAAGCGCCGCCGCGCGCGCGCTTCCCGAGATCGATCTCTCCCCGCAGATCCTGTTCCAGGTGCTGGCAGCCGAGATTGCCGCGCAGCGTGGCGAGGTCGGAAGCTCTGCCGCCACGTACCTGTCGCTTG
The DNA here is from genome assembly GCA_049423065.1 of Burkholderiaceae bacterium. Classification (GTDB taxonomy): domain Bacteria; phylum Pseudomonadota; class Gammaproteobacteria; order Burkholderiales; family Burkholderiaceae_E; genus SYIM01. The sequence continues at coordinate 1,978 of JBMSQB010000117.1, read as the reverse complement.
CGCGGCGCACCCGCGACCCCCGACTCGCACAGCGCGCAACCGAACTCGCGCTCGCCGCGCGCGCGCCCGACCGGGCGCTCACCGCGGCGCGCCTGTGGCTGGAGATCGAACCGGCATCGAGGCTCGCCGCGCAAACGGTCGATGCGTTGCAACTCAGCACCGGCGCGCTCTCCACGGCCGAACCCGCCCTGCGCACCCGGCTCGAACGCGCCCGCCGCGACGGCACCTTGCCGCAAACCTATGAGAGCCTGCAGGCGGCGCTCCTTCGGGCGCCCGACAAGAAACAGGCGCTTGCGCTTCTCGAGCGGCTGGCCGCCCCCGACCAGGCGGTTGCGGCAGCCCGGCTTGCGCTCGCGGCGATCGCCTCCGCGGCCGAGGCCCATGAACGCGCTGCAACCGAAGCGGCCGAGGCGTATCGGCTCTCGCCCGATGATGAAAACACTGCGGTCATGGCCGCGCGCTACGGTGCACGCGCGCCGGGCGGACTGAACGGCGCGATCACGCTCCTCGAGCGGTTTCTTGCGCGCGAACCGCGCTCGCTGGAGGCGCGGTTCACGCTCGCGCGCCTCCTTTCCCAGGCAGGCCGCGCCGATGATGCGCGCGCCCAGTTCGAAGCTGCGCTCGCGCTCGACCCCACCAATCCGGTGATCCTGTTTTCACTCGCGCAGGTGGCGGCGCAGGCGGGCCAGAGCAGCCTCGCCCAGAGCTACCTCCAGCGCTATCTCGACCTGCCTGCGGAGATCGCCCGCGACAACGCCATCGCCATGCTGTTCCTCGGTCAGATCGCCGAGGAGGAAAAGCGCTTCGAAGACGCGATCGGCTGGTATGCCAGGGTCGATTCCGGCGAGCAGGTCGACACCGCGCGCATCCGACGGGCACTCATTCTCGGGCGGCTCAAGCGGATCGACGAGGCACTGTCCGTGCTGCGCGAAGGCATCCCCGACGACCCGCGCGCCCGCGCCCGACTCATCGCGATCGAGGCACAGGTGCTCCGCGAGGCCGGTCGGTACGCCGACGCCTTCAAGGTGCTTGACGATGCGCTCAAGCGCCAGCCCGACGACACCGACCTGCTCTACGACCACGCAATGGCCGCCGAAAAGGTCAACCGGATCGACCTGCTTGAGGCCAGCCTTCGCAAGCTGATCGAGGTGAAACCCGATCATGCCCATGCCTACAATGCTCTCGGCTACACACTCGCAGACCGCAACCTGCGGCTGGTCGAAGCACAGCGCCTGATCGAAAAGGCGCTTGAGCTTGCGCCCGACGATGCACACATCCTGGACAGCATGGGCTGGGTCCTGTTCCGGCGCGGCGACCTCGAGGGCGCGATCCGCTACCTGCGCAAGGCGTTCGCGCTGCGCGCCGACGTCGAAATCGGCGTGCACCTGGGCGAGGTCCTTTGGCAGGCAGGCATGCAGGACGAGGCAAGGCAGCTCTGGCGCGACGCGCGTGAACGCGAACCTGCCAATGAAGTGCTCCGCGAGACACTCGTCCGGCTCAACATCACCCTATGAACAAGGCCCGGGGGGCCTGCGATGCGGCGACAGCGGCTGCGCTCACCGCTGCAGCCGCGCCTCGTCGCGGCGCAATGACTGCGCTTGCCGCCATGCTTGCGCTCGGAGGCTGCGCCGCGCTGACCCCCGATGCCGCGCCGCCCGGCGCCGCGCCCAGCGAGTGGGCAGGCAGGTTCTCGGCGCTCTACACTCAACCAGGCACGCCGGGCGAGACGCAAAACGCAAGCGGCCGTTTCCGGCTCACCCAACGCGACGGTAAAACGCTCCTCGAACTGTCCACCCCCATCGGTCAGACGATCGCGCAGGCGCAGGTCGACCAGCAGGGCGCACGGCTCACCGATCATCAGGGACGCCACTACCAGGCGGCGTCGGTCGAATCCCTCACCGAGCAGCTGTTCGGCTGGCGCGTACCGGTGCTGCGGCTGCCCGCCTGGCTGCAGGGCCAGTTCGGCGCTGCCGGCCAG
>JBMSQB010000116.1:0-10226 GCA_049423065.1 Burkholderiaceae bacterium | reverse complement strand
GGACGCCGGGGAGGGCGGTGCGGTCGCTGCAACCGAGGTCGCCAGGCCCGACTGAATTGCCAGCGTGGAATCTACCGACGTGCCGGTCGATGTCCACTGAAGCGCCCGCTCCGCACCCACCCGCAGCCCCAGCCGCCGGGTGCCCAACACGATACCGAATCCGGCGCCTGGAAAACGCACCGTGGCCTCAGGTGCGAGCACGCGCTGGTCGCAAGCGACCCACAGATCGGCGCCCGCTCCCAGCACCCTACCCTGGGCGATGGCAACCGTTCGAACCGGCGCCCGCCACACTGCATCGAGCAGCGTCTCGATCCTGATCAGGCGGTGGAGCAGCTCTGCATCGGTGGTCTGCTCCAGCTGCTCCAGATCAAAGCCGGTGCAGAAATGTTTGCCGGCGCCAACGAATGCCACCGTGTGCATCAGCGGGTCGGTGACGCAACGCGTCAGATGACCGAGCAGCGCCTCGACCAGATCGCCCGACAGGGCATTGCCGCGGCCAGGCCGTGCGAGCGTGATCCATCCGATGCCGTCAGAGATCTCGAGTGTCGCGTCGGGTGTGGTCATTGGGCGGAACAAGCAAGCGAGGGCCCGGCTCAGGCCGATGCAGCGCGGACCGCTGCCGAGCGATCCCACAGGTTGGGCAGGTGCTCGGAAGAGTATCCAGAAATGAAATCCAGAACCTTGCCGGTGGAGGGGTCCACCCGATGCCGGCGAACCGATCCGATGTTGCCGCCGTAGACATGGATGCTCACCGAATCGGTATCGGAGAGCGCATTCCGCACCTGATGCCAGTCGCCCACAGTGGGTGATACCGCTTCAATCATGCCCTGACGCAGCACATGGTCGGTGGTGGTGGCGCGCACGCGGTCGGGTCCATCGGGCTCGAATTCGCAACAGACCTCCGCACCTTTGAGAACGCCGACCAGGCCCCAGACCATATGGTCATGAACCGGGGTGGTAGCGCCCGGGCCCCAAACAAAGCTCACCACCGAAAAGCGCTCGAGCGGGTCACAGTAAAGAAGGTACTGCCGGTAGACGCCAGGCTCCGCATGGGCATAAGCGTCGGGCAGCCAGTCGGATCGCGCAAGCAATCGGGCAAGAAGAGGGCGAGCCTCGGCGAGCAGTTCAGGCTCGGAATCGGTTCGGCTCACCAGCCGGGTCATGTCGGCGACAAACTGGCGCAGGGGATGGAGGGGGTCGAGCGCAGAGGGGATGTTGGCCGAATTCATGGGCAGCTCCAGTCGGGGCAGAGACCGCGGTAAGGTTCCCGGCCCGAAAGTTTAACGGTTCACGTCATCAGCTCATGCCACACGCTGGCAAAGTCGGTCTCCTCGGCCGCGTGCAGCACCGCTGAACAGAACCGCTCGGCTGACGTCCGATTGAGCGACGAAGCGCTGTAGCGCACGAATTTCTCGACCACCTGTTCCGCCGTGAGCGGCCGCTCGGGGCTGCCTGGCAGGGTGTCGACCGAGTGTTCGAAGACCGCCCCGTCGCTGGTCTCCACTTGAAGATGGGCTGCGCGCTGTTGGGCTTGCCCCCATTCGGGCACAGGCTCGATGTCAACCAGTTGCTCGAGCCGTCGCAGCTCGGGATCGTTGAGCCGTTCGTCGCGAAACAGGTCGGGATCCATGGCCCCGAAACGCAGGCCCGCTGCGACCCCCAGCGAAAGGCTGAACTGCGCAGTGATCGGTGCGTGCGGGTTCCGGTTGCCTGCATAGATCGTGGCTTCCGGGTAAACACGCAATCGTACCCGGCAAATTGAGCGGGTTTGCGAGTTCAGCCGCTGTCGGATGCTGAGCGCGGCCTCCAATCCGTAGTGCGCATGCCGGACCCCTGCGTGGGGCTTGAAGTAGGACTCGAGGATGAACCATCGATCTTGCGCGGGCGCAGGGCGGCCATCGGGATGGGCGCGGTGGCGTGCGTAGTCGGCGATCGCCTGTTCAGGCGCGCTGATCCCGGCCGCCGAGGCGAGTGCGGCCTGCATGCCAAGCACCGCAGCATGCGCAGGGTAGGTGTTGCGGGCATCATCACCGGTACGAATCGGCAGGTAGAGGCTCGCGGGCAACTGGCAAGCGACCATCGCAACCGCGTTCCAGCGCAGAGCGGGCGACAGCTCGAGCAGATGCCCAACACCCGCCGCAACGCCCATGGCAGGCCAATTGCCATCGACATGCATGTCAGGGGCGATCCGCAACCAGCCGCCCGCGCGCGCGCCGACCTCGTAGCCGGCGACCAGCGACTCGAGAATACGGCCAATTGAAAGACGACGGACAACGCCGGTCGCGAGCAAGGCTCCGATGAGTGCGAGGCCTGGTCGCCCGTGGGCATAGGGAAGCCCTTCGCAGCCTTCGTCCCAGGCGCTCGCCATTGCGGCCAGCGACGCAGCGGCGCTGGCCGACAGACCAGGGCCGCCGGGGAAAGTGAACTGACCGGGATCGAGGCCCGCAAGCGATGCCTCGAATGCACGAACCTGCGGACTCGACCGGCCCGACAGGACACACCCTGCGGTGTCAACCAGGAGCAGCCTGGCTTTTGCCAGTATCTGCTCCCGGTCCGCAGCAGAAGCGGCTGCTCCGCGACGGGTTGCTGCCCTCAGCGCCTCAAGATGCGCGCTGGCTAGCGGGCTCAAGTGCAGTGCTTACTTGCGACGCAGCTTCTCGAGCCGAGCGTTGTTCATCCAGTTCGCAACCATGAAAGCACAGAACACGATGAAGATGACGACAGCCAATGACTCGTTCATGCTCGATCTCCAGGGAGGATTGTTATCCGGAGATGATCGCACCAGACGAACGAGCCGGCGCGATTAACCCTGCATTCCGGTCGAGCGCCCGGGGTTGACCGGTGCAGGTCTGTGCGCAGTGCCTTGTCGCAGCAGCGGCGGCAGGAGCACCAGCGTGACCAGCAGCATGAGGAGCTCAAGTCCGTATACCGTCAGATAGCCGGAGAGGCTGCCGCCGAACGAGGCCACGACGTCGCGCAGGATGCCTCCCATTGCCATGGCAAGGCCCGCTGCGCTCGCTTGCACGGCGCCCCATGCGCCGAGCGCGATGCCTTCCTGCCCGGGCACCGCCCGGTTCATGGTGGCGGTGAGCGTGCCGTGCCCGAACAGCCCGCCACCCGCGCCGATCAGCAGGATGCCGGTGCTGAAGAGCGCCGGTGACTGCCAGGGTGCGGCCAGCATGACGCAGATGAACGCGGGCAGCCCGACCAACGCCCCCAGGCCGGCGATTCTCATGGGGTCAGCGCCACGGCTCAGGACGCGCGAGGCGTAACCGAAGCCCAGCAGCCCACCGAGGGCAAGTGTGGCAGTGAGGCTGGTGGTGGCCGATACGCTGAGTCCGAGGATTTCGCCACCGTAGGGCTCGATCAGGACATCTTCCATCGCAAACGCCATGGTGCCAAGACCGATCAGCCAGAGCCGGCGGACTGCGTGGTCGCCGCGTCTGAAGAGTTGCCACGCCTCGGCAAAGCTCGGGTCGGGTACGCCAGTGCGGGGCTTTCGATCACGGCTGCGGGCTTCCTGCTTCCACATGGCGATGGTGTTGAGAACCAAAGTGAGCACGGCTGTGCCCTGGATCACCTGGATCAGCCGCCCGGGCGAGTAAGTGGAGAGCAACTCGCCGAACACGAAGGCACTGACCAGCATGCCCACGAGGAGCATGACGTACATGAGACCCACCACCTTGGGGTGGGATTCGACCGGCGCCTGGTCGGTGGCCAACGCGAGCCCGACGGTCTGTGTGGTGTGGATACCGGCACCCACCAGGAGGAACGCGAGGCCTGCAGCGAGGTGCCCCACCCAGGCTGGCGCGCTGGCGGACGCACCTGCGCCGGCCAGGACCAGCAGTGCGAACGGCATGATCGCGAAGCCGCCGAACTGCAGCAGTGTGCCCATCCAGAGGTAGGGCACCCGGCGCCAACCAAGTTCGGATCGATGGTGGTCGGAGCGGAACCCGATGAGGGCCCGGAAGGGCGCGGCGAGCAGCGGCAGCGCGAACATCACCGATACCAGTCCGGCAGGCACACCCATCTCGACGATCATGACGCGATTGAGGGTGCCAATCAGCATGACCAGTGCCATGCCAACCGAGATCTGAAAAAGTGAAAGCCTGAGCAGCCGGGGAAGGGGAAGGTCGGGCGATGCTGCGTCGGCAAAAGGCAGGAAACGGGTTCCCAGCGTGGCCAGATAGGTGGCCCGGCGTGAGGAGGAGTCTCTGCTCATGAAGACAGGCGGGCCGGAACCCGAAGGCCCCGGCCCGGGCAGGTCAGGGACCTACGACTTGGCAGGAGCCGTCGCGGCAGGCTTGGCCTTGCCGTTCAGGAAATCCTTCACCCAGGTCGTGTTCGTCGTGATCGCGAGATGCACGCAGAACGAGCCGATTGCGACAGCGGAGAGGAAGATCGGGATGCCCACGGAGGGCTTCACGACGCACCACATTTTTCCGTAGATCATGAGGCTCTCCTTTTACTTGAGCCAGGGCGAATAGAGGTAAGCCAGCAGGTGAGCCAGGGCCGCGATCATGCCGAAGATCTGCGTTCCCTGAATCAGGTGCCTGTGGATTTCCTCCGACTCTGCCTCGGTCAAGCCCGTCGGCCAGACTTTGTCTTTGTCAGACATGTGTTGCTCCTTGCAAGGTACAGCTCTGTGCACTGCTGAACCCGCACCGAAGTGCGGAGCCTTGTTGCAACAGGTCAGCCCAAACTTCTGGCCTGACCTTCTGTAATTTTAACTTGACATAGACAAATGTCAACAAAAATTGACCCATCAAGGTGCAGCGGTGTTGCGCAAGGAAAAACTGCAGGGAAAGGCTGCCCTCGAGGGGCCGCGGCGTTCACTGTTTGCCGATGCGACGAACGACGTCACCCATCACGCGGGCGTCGTCGCGCACGAAGCTTGCAAAGCTCGCACTGTCGAGAAACTGGATCGGGGTACCCGCACCGCTGATTGCCTTGACCACCCGTTCGTCGGTGGCTGCGCGGGCGGCTGCATCGCGCAGGCGCGAGGTGACCGCGTCGGGCAAGCCGGCGGGCGCGAACAGCCCCGACCACTGCGAGAACCGGATCTTCATTCCAGCCTGTTCAAAGCTGGGTATATCCGGGAGCGAGGCGAGCTGGCCCTCGCCCCAATGCGCAAGCGCCCGCAGACGGCCCGCCTTGACATGCTGCACGATGGTTGCGGGGCCGGTGGCCAGTGCATCGACCTGAGCGCCGATCAGCCCGACGATCGCAGGCCCTGCGCCGGTGTAAGGAACATGAAGCATGAAGGTGCCGGTCGCCTGCTTGAGCATCTCCATGGGAACGTGCATGGTGCCGTAGTTGCCGGATGAACCAAAGGTGATCGCGCCCGGGCGCTTGCGGGCATCGGCGATGAAGTCATCGAGCGTTCGCCACGGGCTGTCCGCACGAACCACCAGCACGGTGGGGTCTGCGGTGAAGCGGGCGATCGGCGTGAGCTGATCGAGTGTGAACATGGGCGCACGCTCGAGAACGCGATCGGCTTCTGGCAGGATCGTGACCGACGACAGGGCCATCATCACCGTGTATCCGTCGGGCTTTGCGCGCGCGACCTGGGCCATGCCAACCCCACCGCCCGCGCCGGCGCGGTTCTCCACGACCACGGGCTGACCCAGGATGCGCGACAACGCGTCGGCGACGGGTCGGCCCACGGTGTCGGCGACGCCGCCTGGCGGGAACGGGATGATCATGGTGATCGCACGAGTGGGCCAGGTGTCCTGGGCGATCCCGGCAATGGGGAGCGCTGCGATGAGCGCGACCAGGGCGCGGCGAGCGAGGTGGGGTGTCATGGAGAAGTGCTCCTTTCAGCGAGGCGGTAGTGGGCTGCCGCTCAGAACTGGGGAATGCCGCGGCCGGTCACAATTTTTCGAAAGCTGTCGATGTCGCGCTGCACGCGCGCGCTGAACTGCTCGGGAGACGAAGGCCCGGGCCGCCCGCCCAGATCTTCCAGACGCTTCACGATCTCGGGATCGGCCAGTGCCTCGCGGATGGCGCGGTTGATTCGGTCAACGACAGGTGCGGGCGTTTTGGGCGTGGTGACAATGCCCAGCCATGATTCGTATTCGAGACCGGGAATGGTTTCGGATGCCGCCGGCACCCCCGGCACGAGCGACTTTCCTTCGGTCGAGGTGACTGCGAGCGCGCGCACCTTGCCGCTTCGAATGAGCGGGAGTGCCGCGGTGGCGGTTTCGACCATCAGGTCAACGCGTCCGGCCGCAACATCTGCGAATGCGGCGGGTGATCCCTTGTAGGGCACATGCGCCAGATCGATTCCCGCTTCGGCATTGATCCACTCGCCCAGAAGATGATGGGCCGCACCGATTCCCAACGACGAAAAGGACAACTTGCCCGGGTTGGCTTTGGCCCGGTCGATGAGGTCGCGCAGGCTTCGGATGGGAGACTCGTTGGCAACACAATAAAACATCGGATAGACCGTGATCGTGCTGACCCAGGCGAAGTCGTCGATCGGATGCATGGGCATTTTCTTCAGCATGGCCGCCTGACTGGCGTGCCCACTGGGAAGAAGCGCCCAGGTGTAGCCGTCGGGCTGGGCGCGCGCCACGGCTTCGGCGGCGATCAGGCCGCCTGCCCCCGGACGGTTCTCAACCACCACCTGCTGACCCAGGATGGGGGAGAGGCGTTGCGCCATGAGCCGCGACACCACATCGGAGCTTCCTCCCGGCGCAAATCCCACCAACAGCCGGATGGGCCGCGATGGCCAGGTCTCTGCAGTCTGGGCGAAGGCCGACGGGGCGGCGCCCAGGCCGAGTGCTGCAAGGCTTGCACCCAGCAGTCGTCGACGGGGAATCGGGAACGTGGAAACCTTGGACATGGTGTGCTCCTTTGGCGATCAGGGACGGCTTGCACGGACGCGCGGCGACGCTCCCGGACGGGAGGCCCGGCCGGATTGCAGCGCCCCGAGGAGGGGCGCTGCAGTTCGGCCGGTCAGCTTAGCGCCCGTAGAGCGTTTTGGGGAGCCACAAGCCGATTTCAGGCAGCACGTAAAGCAACACAATGGCGACCACCTGAATGCCCATGAAGGGCAGCATGCCGCGGAAAATCTGGTTGAGCGTGACGTGTGGCGGACTGACCCCTTTCAGGTAGAACGCTGCCATGGCGACAGGCGGACTGAGGAAAGCGGTCTGGAGATTGAGCGCCACGAGGAGACCGAAGAACAGCGGGTCGACACCGAAGTTGTCCAGAAGCGGAATGAAGATCGGCATGAAGATCACGATGATCTCGGTCCACTCGAGCGGCCAGCCCAGCAGAAAAATGATCACCTGGCTGAGAACCAGAAACTCGGTCTTGCTCAGGTTCATGGACAGAACCCACTTCTCGACCAGCTCCTGTCCACCCAGCAGGGCAAATGCGGCTGAAAAAATGGAGCTGCCCACAAACAGCCAGCAGACCATTGCACTGGTCTTGGCAGTCAGAAACGCGCTGTCCTTCACGACCGTGAATGTGAGCTGTCGGTAGGCCGCCGCGAGAAGAAAGCCGCCGAACGCGCCAACCGCGGCAGCTTCGGTGGGCGTGGCAAGCCCGAACACAATGCTGCCCAGTACCGCGAGAATGAGCACGACCAGTGGGAAGAAGCTGCTCAGCAGCATCTTGAACACTTCAAAGCGCTGGAAGCTCAACACGGCGTAAAAGGCGATCAACGCCACGGCTGCAGCGCCCGCGCCGATCCAGAAACCGGTGGGTGCAGGCACGCGCGGCAAGGCCGTCGCGTGCTGGTCTTGAGCCGACGAACCAGGGGGCTCGGACAGGCCGCCGCTGGCTGGCTCGCGCAGCCCGCCCGCGCCCGGTGGCTCCCGAAGCGACGACGCGCCTGGTGGTTCGGCAAGACCGCCTGCTGCAGCTGGCTCGCGAAGGCCGCCCGACGCACCCGGTGGTTCCGAGAGCCCGCCGCGCGACGGCGGCTCGCGCAACCCGCCTGATCCGGGCGGCTCACGAAGGCCGCCCGCGCCTGGTGGTTCGCGAAGACCGCCCGCACCTGGCGGCTCGCGAAGCCCCGACGACCCCGGCGGTTCGGCCAGCCCACCCGACGACGCTCCGGTGCCCGCAGCCCCCGAGTGCGCCGAGTACGCCTGGTTGGGGTCCGGTCGCGTGACGCTGTTCCAAACGAGCCCCAGCATGCCAAGCACGATGATGGCCGGCAGCAGGGCAGCGAGCAGTTGCTTGAGCAGATACGACGCCGGAATGTTGGCGTTGTTCCTGCCCTTCAATGCGAGGAGCAGCCCCGAAAGTGCAGCGCCCGGAAAAGCCGCTGCCACGCGCGACATGAGGGGCGGCAGGTCGATGCGGCGCCCCTCCTCCGACAGCGGGGGCGCCAGTTCGGGCTTGAGCTTGGCGACCACGATCACGTAAATGATGTAAAGGCCGGCCAGCATCAGACCGGGGAAAAACGCGCCGGCGTACAACTGCACCACCGAGACGCCTGCCGTGGCGCCGTAAACGATGAGCATCACGGAAGGGGGAATCAGAATGCCCAGGCAACCGCCGGCGGTGATCGCACCAGCGCTCAGCTTCACGTCGTAGCCCGCGCGCAGCATCTGCGGGAAAGCGAGCAGCCCCATCAGGGTGACAACCGCGCCCACGATACCGGTGGCGGTGGCGAACACCGCGCAGGTGAACAAGGTGGCGACCGCGAGCGACCCCGGCACACGGGCGAGCGCCAGATGAAGGCTTCTAAACAATTTTTCGATCAGGTTGGCGCGCTCGACCAGATAACCCATGAACACAAAGAGCGGGATCGAGATCAGCACATCGTTGCTCATCACCTTGAACGCTGACTGCACCATCAGGTCAAGCGTCTTCGTGATGTCACGGTCATAGGCAAACCAGGTGAAGATCATGCCCATGCCCATCAGCGTGAACGCTGTGGGGAAACCAAGCATGATGGCCACCACCACCAGCGCCAGCATCGCAAGCCCCAGATGTCCGCGGCTGAGCTGCTCCGCGCTCAGCATCACGCCAGCGGTGCCGAGAATGATGAGGCCCATCAGAGTGAAGCCGAACCAGAGTTCGCGCCGGATCTTCATTTCGCGCTCCTCGGGGCGGTCGCGGCGAGGGCGGCAATGTCCTCATCGCTCACCTTGACCATCTTCTTCAGCTTTTCGACGTCAACTTCCTCGACATCCTGCTCGCGCGAGGGCCACTCGCCGTCGCGTATGCACGCAACGCAGCGGATGATTTCCACCAAGCCCTGGAGCAGCAGCATGGCGCCAGAAAACGGGATCACGAACTTGAACGGGTACAGGGGGAGCGGCGTGGCCGAGAATGTCTTCTCGCGAATCGCGAGCGACTCCAGGGCGTAGTCCCAGCCGGCCCAGGTGAGCGCGAAAATTCCGGGCAGAAAAAACAGAAGATAAAGAACCAGGTCTACGGTTGCCTGGGTTCGTGGTTGAAAGAACCCGTACAACACATCGCCACGCACATGTCCGTTTTTGGCGAGGGTGTAGGCGCCGGCGGACATGAACAGGAGGCCGTAGAGCATGATCTGGGCATTCAGCGCCCAATCGTGTGGTTCGTTCAGCGCGTAGCGGGAGAACACCTCCCAGGTAATCAGCGCCGTGAGCAGAACAATGGCCCAGGCAAACGCCTGGCCAACCCACGACGACAGGCGGTCAACCGCCAACAGCAATTTTTGCATGGGAGATCCGCAAGGAAAGAGGGCGCCTGGCGCCCTGCGGGATGGCCGAACCGGCCTGCCGGCGCAGCCGCCCGGGGAGGGCGACCGCGACCGGCACGCATCCGCTCGCGCGGGTGCGTCGGGTGGCTTAGCGGCGACCGAAGTAGTGGTTGTAGGCCATCTTGAAGTCGACCGTGTAGTCGTTCTGCCAGCTGCCGGCGCGCTGTGCAAACGCCTTCTGGCTGTCGAGAACCTTCTTGAACATTGCGTTCTCGGACGACTTCTTGTCCATGATCTTGTCCCAGGATGCGAGCTGGGCGCGCAGGATGGCGTCCGGGGTCTTGTAGAAATTGACACCCGCCTTCTTGAGCTCGATGTAGTCCTTGGAGTTGCGATCGACCGCTTTCCAGCTCATGTCTGCGCTGGCAGCTTGCACCGCGTAGTCGATGATGGCCTTGACCTCGGCGGGCAGCGTGTTGAACTTGCTGCGGTTGAACAGGATCTCGAACTGCTCGGTGCTTTGGTGGAAGCTCTGCAGCATGCAGTTCTTCACCACGTCCGGGAAGCCCAGCACGCGGTC
>JBMSQB010000115.1:0-10298 GCA_049423065.1 Burkholderiaceae bacterium | reverse complement strand
TAGCCGGGACAGCAGACGGCCGGAGACATGAAGCATTTGTGGCTCTGGAATAATCGCGGACGATGCACGCTAGCATGAACCCACGGTCCTGGATGATGGCGCTGGCCGTCATCGCGCTTCACGGCGCGTTGATCGCGGCCATTGCACAGTTCGAACCGTCCCGCCCGCCTGCGCCCACGGCGATGACGATCGTGGCGCTCACCTTGCCGGAGCCGGTGGCCGCCGCGGCCGAGCCCGCGCCACCTCCTCCCGCGCCACCTCCCCCCGCGCCACCTCCCCCCGCGCCACCTCCCCCCGCGCCACCTCCCCCCGCGCCGCCTCCCCCTGCGCCGCCGCCTCCCGCGCCACCTCCCGCGGCGCCGCCGCCCGCGCCGCCTCCGCCCGCGCCGCCTCCTCCCGCGCCGCCTCCTCCCGCGCCGCCTCCTCCCGCGCCGCCTCCGCCCGTGCCACCTCCGCCCGTGCCACCTCCGCCCGTGCCACCTCCGCCCCTGCCACCTCGTCCTGCAGAAGCGCGGCCCAAGCCGCCCCCCCCACCCCCCGCCCGCGCCGCGCAGCCAGAGCCGCCCCCACTCAGCGCCGCGCCGCAAGAGGCGCGCGCGCAGGCCGATCCCGCCCCCATCCGCGAACCCGTCGCGCAACCTGCTGCGGAAGCTCAGCCCACGGCCCCGATCACGCCAGCCCCTTCTCCACCACAGGCGAGTTCGCCGCCACCCGGCAGCACCGAGCCCGGCCCCCGTTCGCCCTCGGTCGCACCAGGGCGACAGATCGGGCCACGCGTGGACGCCAGTTGGTCCGGCAACACGCCGCCACCGTATCCACACGGGGCGCGCCGCCTGCGCGAGGAAGGCGACGTCCGCTTATCGGTTCATATCGACGAGCAGGGCCGGGTGATCGAGGTCAAGGTGGCGGTTTCCAGCGGCTCGCCCCGTCTTGACGCTGCTGCCACCGAAACCGTGAAAAAATGGCGGTTCACGCCGGCCTCCATCGATGGGCAACCCACCGCAGGCTGGTATCACGACTGGCTGTGGTCTTTCCGGATCGATCAATGACCGGCATCCGCTCCACCCCCTTGCACCAACGCTCAAAGGCGTAGCCTTCGATCATGAACCCTCCTTCACCGACCCTGGGCCTGATGCATTTCTGGGAAGCTGGCGATGCGGTCACGCATTCGGTCGCCTGGCTGCTCCTCGCGATGTCGATCATCAGCTGGTATCTGATCCTGTCGAAGGCCTGGAGCGCATGGCGGCTCCGCAGCGGCGCCCGCGCTGCGCTCGAGGGCTTCTGGAATGCGGCCGATGCAGAAGCCGCGCTCCGCGCGCTCGGCGCTGCCGATACCGAGCGCGCATTTGTCCCGCTCGCGGAACGCGCGTTTCAGGCTGCCCGCACCGAACCCCGCGGCGTGCTGGCGGCATCGGTCGACCGCAGCGAACTGATCACCCGGACGCTGCGCCAGGAAATCAACCGCACCTCGGCTCGACTCGAAGCCGGGCTCACGCTGCTCGCATCCATCGGCAGCACCGCGCCCTTCATCGGACTGTTTGGTACCGTCTGGGGGATCTATCACGCACTGCTTGCGATTGCCGCCAGCGGACAGGTCCAGATCGACCGGATCGCCGGGCCGGTCGGTGAAGCCCTGGTCATGACCGCAGCGGGACTCGCCGTCGCAATACCGGCAGTTCTTGCCTATAACGGATTTACCCGCGTGAACCGCGTGGCCCTCGCCGAGCTGGACGGGTTCGCGCATGACCTGCTTGCCCTCCTCACCACCGGTACACGCGTGGCCGGGGAATCGCCCCAGGACCCGCTTGGCAGTGGCGCGCAGTCGCAACTCGCCCCCACGCAGCGCGTGGGCAGCTGACCCGGACCCCCGCTCACCATGGCATTCGGAGGCTTTGAGCAGCGCGGCACACAACAGCCGATGGCCGAGATCAACACCACGCCACTGGTCGACGTGATGCTCGTGCTTCTGGTGATCTTCATCATCACGGCACCCCTCATCACGCACTCGATCCGGCTCGACCTGCCCGATGCCCAGGCCACTGCGAGCTCGGAATCGACCAGCACCATCACGATCGCGATTCCCGCCAGCGGCGTGATTCACTGGAACAACCAACCCCTCGCCGACCGGGACGCCCTGGGACTGAAGCTTCGAGAGGCCGCAGCCGCCCAACCGCAGCCGGCCGTGCATCTGCGCGCCGACCGCGACACGCGCTACCAGATCATTGCCGAGGTGATGTCGGCCGCGCAGCAGGCGGGTATTCGCACCCTCGCGTTTGTGACCGATCCCGAACAGTCAGCCACCCGCGCTGGTCGTTAACGCGCGCGCGGCACCGCTGCCTCGATCAGCGCACAGACCCGGGCAAGTGAGTCAAGCACCGGCGGCGAAGGCCGCTCGAGCGCCGGCTCCTCCAGCCGGATGAAGCGCGCGGAAAGCGGATGCCTTCCCACCAGCCCCAGTTGCCGCCAGCGCGAGTCGGTTGATCCTTGCACCGTCGACAGAATGAGCTTCGGCGCCGCCGCAAGCACCGCCTCGTGAGAGACGCGCTGCGAGCCCGCATCGGCGAATGTCAACACTTGAAGAACCCCGCATCGGTGCAGCGCATCTGCCATCACTGCTCGCCCGCCCAGGGTAACGAGCGGCGCTTCCCACAACTGAACGAAGACCGGTATTGCAGGCGTTCGCGAGTGGGTTGCCGTGAGCGCAGCCAGTCGCGCGCGAAACGAAGTCGCGAGCGCATCGGGATCAGACGCCGTGTCAACCAGCGCGCCGATCCGTTCGATCGAGCCCGCCACATCGTCCAGGGTATGGGGCTGCGAAACAAACACCCGTAGCCCAAGCGCCTCCAGCCGGGCGAGCGTGCCCGCGGCGAGCCCTTCCCCCCAGAGCAGGATGAGATCCGGTTTGAGCGCAGCGACGCGCTCGGGGTCGATGGCCGGATAAGACGCCAGCCGCGGCAACGCAGTACTCACCTGCGGCGCATCGCTGTGCCGATCCACCGCGATCAGGCGGTCGGCAGCGCCAAGCGCCACCACGAGGTCCGTCAGATGCGGCGCGAGCGAAACAATGCGGCTTGCCCGTGGAACCGCGGCCACCGATCGTCCACGGTCATCGTCGATCGTGACCGCGCGCGTGGCGGGCTGGTTTGCCGGAGCTGCTCGCCCCTCGCAAACGCCCGCCAACCCAGCCAGCACCGAGACCACCACCGCAATGGCGCCCGCCCGCCTCGCCAGAGGACCGCCTCTCAACGCTAGCTCGGAGCGGTGGCCGTCAAGGTCTGGGCACATACCTCACGCCCAGCAGCAGCGTGCGCGGCGTGGATCGATAGCCCCAGGCGGTCTCATACTGGCGGTCGGTCGCATTGGCGAGGCGCCAGGTGAGCGACACCTCATCGGTCAGGTGCCGGCTTCCCCAGACATCCAACAGGCCGTACCCCCCCAGCGTCTGGCCACGGGTATCGAACCGTGAAGACTGCCCGATCAGGTCAACGCCACTTCTCCACGGCCCGGACTTCCAGTCGGCGCCAACGCTTCCGAACGCGCGGGAACGCCGGGCGAGCGGACCCTCGACGATAGCGCCCGCCTCAAGCTTCTCGCCGGTCGGCTGTTGGCGGGTCAGGCTCGCGCGAAATCGCCAATCGCCGAGTTGCAGCCCCGCCTCACCCGTGACACCGGTCACTTTGGCCGCCGGCAGATTCTGCGGCACATAGTTCGCATCCAGTTCAATCGCATCGCGGATACGGTTTTGAAACACAATGGCCCGCGCATAGCGATCCCCTCCACTGCGCTCGAGCGCGAGCTCCTGTCCCATCGACCGCTCGGGACGCAGCAGCGGGTTCGCACCGTAGGGGTAATACATGTCCTGGAACGTTGGCACCCTGAACGCCGACCCAGCGGATGCCCGCAACAGCCACCCCGGTTCCGGACGGATACCCCAGGCAAACAGCGCGGTGCTTTCGCCTTCGAATCCTGTCACCCGATCATTGCGAGCCACCAGCCGCCAGTGGTGAATGTCGTGCTCGACCTCGAATCCTCCATAGGCGGACACATGCGAGCGGTTGGTCCGGGCGTAGGGGTCACCGCCGGTGCTGATGCCGGGCCCTTCGATCTGCTGACGGCGGTGGTCACCGCCAAACAGCAGTCTCAGCTTGTCGCGCACAGCAAGCGTGTTTTGCCACCCGATCGAGTTGGCTTCGGTGCGCGGCGCAAAGAAAGCGCCATAGCTGTAGTCATAGGCGCTGTTGCCAAGCCGCAGTTCAGTGTCCCAGTGGGCGTTGAACTGCGCCCGCGCAAACAATGACGCGACCCGGGTACGAAAATCAACGAAGCTGTCTGCGGGTGTACCAAAGCTCGAGTCGTAGTCGCCGCGCCCGGCGGTCGACAAGAACTGCGCGCCCACCTGAAGGTCGCGTGTCAGGCGATGCGTGAGGAGCCCGGTGAAGCTTGTCTGGCGATTGCCATCATCGTCGATCTGACGGCTGGCACTGCCCGCGCGCGTGACGTCGAACCCGCGCGTGGTGTCGCGCGTACCGGCAAGCGTGTAACGAGAGGTCGCATCACCACCAGACAATCGGGCCTGGAGTTGAGCAGTGCCTCGCGAGCCGCCCACCACATACACCTCGGGACGGACCGCGCCGCGGGTTTCTCGCGTGAAGATCTGGATGACGCCACCGATTGCACCCGACCCATAAAACGCCGCAGCTGGCCCGCGCACAACCTCGATCCGTTCGATGGCCGAGAGCGGCAAAAATTCGATCGGTGCGATCCCTGTGATGGGATCTTCAATGCGAACCCCATCGACCAGAACAACGGTCTGGGCAGTTTTGGACCCGCGCACAAACAGTCCGGTAATGGCGCCAACGCCTCCCTGCTGGGAAATTTCAATCCCCGCACTTGATCGAAGCAACTCTGCAAGCGATGAACCCGCCGAATCGCGAATCCGTGCCGAGTCGATCACCACCACATCGGCAAGCGCACGCTGCACCGTTTGATCCGAGCGCGTTGCGGTCACCACCACCTCGTCGAGACGCTGCGCAATGGCCGCCTGGGTTGTCGCCAGCACGGCGCACATCAGTCCGGATATGTTCAGAACGCGACGAGACGACACAAGACGGGGCCTGCGCCCAAAGGAAATGAAAAGCATGAAACCTCCAACCCTCCCGCCCACCGCGGGATCCGGTTCGTGAAATGAACCCGCGCGAAAAAAGCGGGCCCGCCTCTTCGGCCGGTATCCGGGCTGGCAATGGTCCTGGGCGGCAGGCGCTCAGGGTCGGCGGACCGCCTTCCCGGGATCGTCAGGCATGAATGCCCGGGCGATGACCCAGTGGCTGCGTGGTGCGCCGGCGGCCCGTTACCGGACCGCGTCACTGCTTACCGTTGCGGGGGCAGCACAGGTTGGCTTGTCGCGTGCAGCGCAACTCGCTCCCTGTTTCCCGTTTAACCGCATGTGAAGACACCACATGCGGCACCGAAGCCCCTCAAGTCTAGTCGGGTATGGGGCGGCCCGCAAAACCGCCGTTCCGCAACGCCAGGGAACGCCGCTGAAAAGCGCGGAGCGCCAGGGCTATTTTTTTGACGGGAGCGCGCCGAGCGCTTCGGTCACGATGCCCACAGTGAGGATTTCAGGCAGCACGCGCGGCGCTCGACCAGCAGGGTCATACAGCAGATAAAGCGGCACGCCATTACGCCCGTGACGAGCAAGCTCGGCGGTGATGGCCGGGTCGCGCTGGGTCCAGTCGGCTCGCAGCCTCAGCACGTTGTAACGCGCCATCTGCGCAACCACCGCTTCACGCTCGAGCACCAGCTTCTTGTTCGCCTGGCAGCTCACACACCATGCTGCGGTGAAATCCACGAACACAGGGCGACCGTCGGCGCGCGCCTGCTGCACCCGCTGCGGTGTCCAGGTTTCCCAGGCGCCGGCCTCGCGCACCGCGCCGGCGGGCGTTTCATCGGACGAGCGCGGCGCGGGTGGCTGGGACTCGGCCGCGTAGTGCACCGCCAACCATGCAGCCCCGGCAAGTGCTGCCACCCCGGCAAACGCCGCGAGCCGCGCCTTCGCCCAGCCGCGCACCTGAACGAAACGCCCCAGCAGCCAACCGCTCAAGCCGAGCAGCACCGCCGCCAATGCAAGTGCGAACACCGCATCGATGCCCGCCTGCTGACCCAGCACCCAGGCGAGCCACGCGGCGGTGGCGAGCATGGGAAAGGCGAGGAACTGTCGCAGGCTTTCCATCCAGCGCCCAGGCCGTGGCAGCCAGCGCAGCCAGGCCGGGAACCACCCCAGCAGCAGATAGGGAAGCGCCATGCCGATGCCGATGGCAGCGAACACCGCGAGCGATTCAGGCGCACTGCTGGACAGCGTGAAGCCCAGAGCCGACGCCATGAATGGCGCCGTGCAGGGCGTGGCAACCAGGACCGCAAGCGCACCCGATCCGAGATTGGCGAGAAACCGACGCGCCCCAGTGGGTGGCGCATGCGCTGCCGAGTCGAATTGGCCCAAACGGGTGAGACCCACGCCCACCTCGAAGAGACCGGCGAGGTTCAGTGCGATCGCAACGAACAGGAGGGCCATTACGGCCACGAACACCGGCGACTGCAACTGAAAGCCCCAACCGGCCGAGATGCCGGCTGCCTTGAGCGCCAGCATGAGAAGACCGAGCAACAGGAAAGACAGGACCACGCCGGCAGCAAAAGCAAGCGCAGAGCGGCGCGCGCCGCGCTCGGGCCCCGCTGGCACCACCAGGCGCCCGGCCGACGGGTCATGCGCGTGCTCGGCAAACGCCAGCACCTTGAGGCCGATGACCGGAAACACGCAGGGCATCAGGTTGAGAATGAGGCCCCCCAGCGCCGCGAACACCAGCACCAGCGCGAGGGTGCGATCTGCCTGCACGGGAGCGCCCCCGCCCGCCTGCAGCCCCCCGCCGGGTCCGGAGCCGGACATCGCTCCGCCAGAAGAACCAAGCCCGATGATGGACAACAGCCCGCCCGACCCGCTGGCGCGCGCCGTTGCCCCAGCGCCCTGCTGCGGCAGCACGACCGGTTTCGCATCGAGCCGGGCGAGTTCGGCCCCCGGGGCGACGTAAGGCGCCGCCCTGGCAATCACTTCGATCACCTGACTGCCCACCACCAGAACACCGGCACCCAGCGTTTTCGCCGCCTCGCCGGGATCCTTCCTGGCGAGCGATTTGCCGTCGTCGTTCAGCGCAAGCTCGATCCGCGCAGGCCGGTCAGGCGAACCCGGCGCGGCGTGGATACGCTGCGGTGCCGCATGCAGCAAGCCGGTCTCGGCGTACGGAAAGAACTCGATCCTGGGCATTGACAGGACCGGCTCGGGCGTGAGCGCTTCCAGTGCGATCGAGAGCGAATCAGCCCCCACCGCAACGGGCAGTTCGCGCGTGGCTGCCGGCAGCAAAGCGAACGCCCGCTCAAAGCGGGCTGCGTGAACCGACTGCCCCGCTTCGGCACCGGCCGCCACGACAGGCAGGTCGAGGCGAAGCGAGGCCTCCCCCGGTATGCACACCTCTCTGCACATCAGCCAGGCGGCGCGCGCCTCCAGGCGCACACGGGTGCCCGCCGCCTGCTCGGGCACCTGAACACGCACAGGCAAGACGACCTCATCCTCGTAGCCGTAGCTGGCAAGCGGCGCAATCAGAAACCGCGCCGGGACGGGCCACTGCAGGGCCCCTGCCGAGAACCCAGGCGGCATCTGCCACTCGAGCGTGGTCGCAAGCCCGGAATCGCCGGGATTGCGCCAATAGGTGTGCCAATGCGGATCGTGACGGATACGCAGCCCCACCCACTCGGCTCGGCCGGCGCGGAGCGCATTGCCAGGCGCCACCAGTTCGACCTCCACCGCGTCCACGCGCACCGACGCCGCCCACCCGCCGGCGGGGACGAGGCAGGTGATGCAGACGGCCAGAAGCAGTGCGCAGACGAACCGACCGGTGGCGGATTGGTTGGACATGACGGGTTGGGCACGAAGAGGCGCTGACGCGCGACGATACCGCCTGATTATCCCACCGCCGGCATCAGGACTTGGGCGCGATCAAGCCCAGGCCCCGCCCGGTCTGAGGGGTCAGGACTTGAAATGGTCTGGAACGGCCCTATAATTAGCACTCGCGCGAGATGAGTGCTAACAACCGGTCATCATGACCGGAACGGCCGGGCGACTGTCCGGAGCACCCTTCCCGCCCGACCCTGGTTTCGGCCAGCCCGGTCATTTTCCAAAACCCCTTGTTTTCAAGAACTCAGGAGCCTGTTTCATGAAACTCCGTCCTTTGCATGATCGCGTGATCATCAAGCGTCTGGACAACGAACGCAAAACCGCCTCGGGTATCGTGATCCCCGATTCGGCCGCCGAGAAGCCCGATCAGGGCGAGATCCTCGCCGTCGGTAACGGCAAGGTCGGCGACGACGGCAAAGTGCGCCCGCTCGGCGTGAAAGTCGGCGACAAGGTGCTGTTTGGCAAGTACAGCGGCCAGACCGTCAAGGTTGACGGCGATGAGCTTCTCGTCATGCGCGAGGAAGACATCATGGCGGTGGTCGAGGGTTGATCAACGCATAGCAGTGGCTTCGACTTAAGCCAATCCTTACTTACACGTATTCAGGAGTACTCCGAACATGGCAGCAAAGATTGTTCTGTTCCACGACGACGCGCGTCACAAGATGGTTGCCGGCGTCAACATCCTCGCCAACGCCGTCAAGGTCACCCTTGGTCCCAAGGGCCGCAACGTCGTGCTCGAGCGCAGCTTCGGCGCCCCCACCGTCACCAAAGACGGCGTGTCGGTGGCCAAGGAAATCGAACTGAAGGACAAGTTCGAGAACATGGGCGCGCAGATGGTGAAGGAAGTCGCTTCCAAGACCTCCGACAACGCCGGCGACGGCACCACCACCGCCACCGTGCTGGCCCAGGCCATCGTCCGTGAGGGCATGAAGTATGTGGCCGCCGGCATGAACCCGATGGACCTCAAGCGCGGTATCGACCGTGCGGTCATCAGCCTCACCGAAGAGCTGAAGAAGATCAGCAAGCCCTGCACCACCACCAAGGAAATCGCGCAGGTTGGCTCCATCTCCGCCAACAGCGACGACGAAATCGGCAGCATCATCGCCGAGGCCATGGAAAAGGTTGGCAAAGAGGGCGTGATCACCGTTGAAGACGGCAAGTCGCTCAACAACGAACTCGATGTGGTCGAGGGCATGCAGTTCGACCGCGGCTACCTGTCGCCCTACTTCATCAACAACCCCGACAAGCAGATCGCGGTGATGGATGATCCGTTCGTGCTGCTGCACGACAAGAAGATCAGCAACATCCGCGACCTTCTCCCGGTGCTCGAGCAGGTTGCCAAGGCTGGCCGTCCGCTCCTCATCATCGCCGAAGAAGTCGAGGGCGAGGCACTTGCAACGCTGGTCGTCAACAACATCCGCGGCATTCTGAAGACCGTTGCGGTCAAGGCGCCTGGCTTCGGTGATCGCCGCAAGGCAATGCTCGAAGACATGGCCATCCTCACCGGCGGTGTTGTGATCGCCGAGGAAACCGGCATGTCGCTCGAGAAAGCCACCCTGGCCGACCTCGGCCGCGCCAAGCGCGTTGAAGTGGGCAAGGAAAACACCACCCTCATCGACGGCGCTGGCGAGTCCAAGCTGATCGAAGCCCGCGTCAAGGCCATCCGCTCGCAGATCGACGAAGCCACCAGCGACTACGACCGCGAAAAGCTGCAAGAGCGTGTCGCCAAGCTCGCAGGCGGCGTGGCCGTCATCCGCGTCGGTGCTGCGACCGAAGTCGAGATGAAAGAGAAGAAGGCCCGCGTGGAAGACGCGCTGCACGCCACCCGCGCTGCCGTGGAAGAGGGCATCGTGGCAGGCGGCGGTGTTGCGCTTCTGCGTGCCCGTGCTGCGGTCAAGGTGAAAGGCGACAACGCCGACCAGAACGCCGGCATTCAGATCGTGATGCGCGCCGTGGAAGAACCGCTGCGCCAGATCGTCAACAACTGCGGCGAAGAGGCCAGCGTGGTGGTGGCTGAAGTTCTGAAGAGCAAGGGTAACCACGGCTACAACGCAGCCAACGGCACCTACGGCGATATGCTCGAGATGGGCGTGGTCGATCCCACCAAGGTCACCCGCACCGCGCTGCAGAACGCCGCTTCGGTGGCCAGCCTGATGCTCACGACCGACGCCATGGTCGCCGAGCAGCCCGAAGACAAGCCGGCCGCAGGCGGCATGCCTGGTGGCATGGGGGGTATGGGCGGCATGGGCGGCATGGACATGTAATTGCTGCTGGGCATCTGCTGACACAAGCAGCACCC
>JBMSQB010000114.1:0-11120 GCA_049423065.1 Burkholderiaceae bacterium | reverse complement strand
GCCCGGGCGCCGGCCGGGCCCACGCGAGGCGGGCCCGAACCGTCTTCCCGCTCGCTAGCGGCCGATCACGCCCCCATCGGTTCGCGTGATCACGATGGTCGCAGAGCGCGGCCGACCTGCCGGACCGTAACCCGCAACGCCGGTCATCACGCCATTGCCTGGCCACTGGCTCTGGTGGGTGAAATTCGCGCCCGTCCCGATCGCGGGCGTGTCCTCGCCCGGATGCTGGATGTTGACCAGAAGCGTCTTGCCGTCGGCGGTTTCGGCGAGCCCTGTCACCTCGGCGCCCTTGGGTCCCACGAGGAAGCGGCGCAGTCGCGATTCGCCCAGCAGGCCGCCCACAAACGTCGTCTGTATCGCCGTGGTGCTCGCCATCGTGTTGGGTACCGCCCAGGCGCCGCCGTCGCCCACTTGACCCGGCACCGAGGCGAGCAGCATGCAATTCGTCTCGTCGGTGAAGGCGCCATCATCGGTCTGAATCCAGAGAATCCCGGATGCCGGGCTGAACCAGAGCCCGTCGGGCGAGGAGAACGAATTGTTCGCAGTGAGCTGCGACAGGTTGACGGAATCCTTGTTTGCGTCCTCCTCGGAGCCGAACACGAAAATGTCCCACTGGAAGGTCGTCGCGGTGGAGGCGTTGTTCGATTCGCGGAAGCGGATGATGTGGCCGTTGGGGTTACCCGAGCCCTTGTTGCCGTCCGGATCCTCATAGGCGCGCGGGTTGGCAGCGTTGGTGGTGCCGGGCTTGCGGTTGGTGGCGTTGTTGTTGGTGAGGCAGAAGTACACCTCGCCATTTGCGGGGTTGACCGACCCCCACTCCGGGCGATCCATCTTGGTGGCGCCGACCGCATCGGCAGCGTGGCGCGTGAAGACCAGCACCTCCGCCTGGTTGGTGAACGCAAACGCCGTGTAGTTCCTGATGGCGGCCACCGAGATGTCGAGCTCCAGCCACTGACCGGTTCCGTCATCATTGAACTTCGCAGCGTAGAGCTTGCCTTCGTTCAGGTATTTGTCGCCGGCGGCCATGCCGCCGCCCGCATCGGCCGGATTCCAGTTCTCTTTCGAGACGAATTTGTAGATGTATTCGTTTCGCGAATCGCATCCCATGTAGAACGCGATGGGTTTGCCGGCCACCAGCTTCCCGTAGACCGCGGCTTCATGCGCGAAACGCCCCATCGACACACGCTTGGCGGGCACCGAGTTCGGATTGGACGGATCGATTTCCAGGTTATAGCCAAAGGTGTGCGGCTCGTTTCGGAAGTCGTCGGCCGCGGTGGCGCCCGAGGCTGCGATGTTCCAGCGTGCAAACGTGGTCTCACCGGCTGCATCGACCGGCGTGTGCCAGCCCTGTCCCAGGAGTCTGCCCGTGCCGCCGGCGAGCGCGGTGGCGGCCACGCCGTAGCGCGTGCGGCCGGCCAGTGTCTTCGCATCGGGCAGCGTTGCGTTCGCGGGCATGTTGAAATACACCGCCCAGTTTTCCTCGCAGGTGAGGAAGGTTCCCCAGGGAGTGGGCCCTGAGCCGCAGTTGTTCAGCGTGCCGCGTGCCTTCGACCCATCAGCACTGAATTTCGTCTGGAACAGTGTTCTGATCGCTCCAAGGTGCGCGGCCGGGCCGGTCACAGCCACCTCGGTATTGGGGGTAACGCGGCGGTTGAGCGCGCCATTGAGCTTGTAGCCGTTGATACCGCCGCCTGCGGCCATGTCGAGTTCGACGATCGACACGCCGTGGTGGTTGATCTCCTTCAGCACTTCCAGCGCAGGACGCGCGCCACCGTCCCATGCGCCAAACTGGCTGAACTTGAGCCCGGTCTTCGCGCCCGAGGTCTGCCCGTTTGCATGGAAAAAGTGCGCGTCAGCCGAACTCTCGTGGTTCACCGCAAGCACGGCGCGGGTCTGCGCCGAACTGCTTACCTTGCCGGTGCCATCGATATAGAAAAGCTCCATCCCGTCGTGATGGTCGCCGATCCGCCTGGACCAGTCGTCGGCCTCTTTGCCCGCGTTCGAATAGGCGCCGACCGAGCCGTCAATGGGGTCGCCGGTGGCATGAAGCACCTTGGCGGTGTAGCCGGCCGGGAGCACCACCGAATCGGCGATGCTTTTCGCGACGGCGTTGAACTTGATCTGGGCTGCCGCGATCGGCTCGGCAAGGGTAACCATTTGCGGCCCGTCGGTACCTCCGCACGCGGACATGACGGGCAGCATGGTGGCAGCCGAGAGGCCCACACCGCCGCGCAGAATCGCGCGCCGCGACGGGTTCGCCAGGCCGCGCGCAAGCACGTCCTGAAAATGTTCATTGTTCGAGGTGTTCTCGACAGGCAGGGAATGATCCGGATGCGACATTGCGTTGGCTCCTGATTGCGGAGCCGACAGTGTCGAAAGCGAATATGTCGTGCCCGTTACCGCGACATGAAAATTTGATGACAGCGCAGCGCGCTCGTGCCGCCAGGCACTCAGGCCACGAGCCGCCGCATGAGCTCGCGCTGGGAGTGATATCCGCGCCTGCGACCCTTCGGCATGCTCCGCTGGTAATTGCCATCACCATCCATGAGCCAGGCGTCGGCGTTGTCACCCAGATGCACGGTGATCGCCTCGGCAATCACCCGCTCGCGCAGTTTCGGATCACGCACCGGAAAGGCCACCTCGACCCGTCTTAGCAGATTGCGATCCATCCAGTCCGCGGACGCGAGCCAGACGGCGGGATCGCCCGCGTTATGGAACACGAACACCCGGCTGTGTTCGAGAAAACGGCCCACGATCGAGCGCACGCGGATGTTGTCGCTCAACCCCGGCACACCAGGCTTGAGCGCGCAGACACCGCGAATGATCAGGTCGATCTGCACGCCCGCGGCGCTCGCCTCGTAAAGCGCATCAATCACCTGCTGCGACAGAACCGCGTTGACCTTGGCCGAAATGGCAGCTGGGCGCCCCGCCTTCGCGTGGTCGATCTCGCGGCGTATCGATGCAAGAACCATCTCCAGAAGCGTAAAGGGCGACTGGGCCAGCGCGCGCAGTCGACCGCGTTCGCCCAGCCCCGTAAGCCGCTGGAACACCTGATGAACATCGGCGCAGATATCCTCCTGGGCGGTGAACAGCCCGAAGTCCTCGTAGAGCCGGGCCGTTCGCGGGTGGTAATTGCCCGTTCCCAGGTGGACATAGCGGCGGAGCACCGTCTGTCCATTGCGGGCACGTTCGCGCCTGAGCACCATGGCCATCTTGGCATGGGTCTTGTGACCCACCACGCCATAGACCACATGCGCACCGACCTCCTCGAGTCGCGCCGCCCAGTTGATGTTGGTGAGCTCGTCAAAGCGCGCCATGAGCTCCACCACCACGGTGACTTCCTTGCCGGCACGAGCCGCCTCGATCAGCGCCTGCATGAGCGCCGAATCGTCCCCGGTTCGATAAACCGTCTGCTTGATCGCGACCACGTCGGGGTCGCGCGCCGCACTGGTGAGGAACCGCATCACCGGCGCGAAGGATTCATAGGGATGGTGCAGCAGGATGTCGTGCTTGCGGATCGCGGCGAACAGGTCGCGTCCACGGAGCGGCGCAGGCACCGGCGGCTCGAACGCGGGAAAGAGCAGATCGGGGCGATTGGCAAGGCTGATCACCTGCTGAAGCCGTACCAGATTGACAGGGCCCCTTGACCGGTAGCAATCGCGCTCGTCAAGCTCGAATTCCTTCAGCAGACGCGCCACCAGCCGGTCGGGGGCGTCGGCCGACACCTCGAGCCTCACCTCGTCGCCGAACTGACGCTGCAAAAGTTCACCCTGAAGCGCCTCGCGCAGGTCGGTGACTTCCTCGTCATCGACGAACAGGTCGCTGTTTCGGGTGAGCCTGAACTGGTGAACCTCGCGTACAGCCATGCCCGGGAAGAGCCTGCCCACGAATCCCTGGACGATGGACGTGAGCAGCATCATGCCGTGCGGATGGCCAGATACCTCGGGCGGCACCGACAGCACGCGGGGCAGCGCCCGTGGCGCCTGGACGATCGCGATGCCTGCGCGGCGGCCAAAGGCATCCTCCCCGTCGAGCTCGACGATGAAGTTCAAGCTCTTGTTCAGGATCCGCGGAAACGGGTGCGCCGGATCGAGCGCGATCGGCGTAAGCAGCGGCTCGACCTCCCGGTCGAACACGTCGCTTGCCCATTGCCGCTGGGCATCACTCCAGTCTCCCATCAGGTGAATCACGATGCCTTCGGCTGCGAGCAGCGGCTTGAGCGTGTCGTTCAGCAACGTGTACTGGCGGTCGACCAGCGCGCGTGCCGATCGGCTGATTGCCTCCAGGCTTGCCGCCGCGGCGGCGGAATCGTCTCGCCCCAGGCGGGCGATCTGCTGAAGCTCCGCCACCCTGATCTCGAACAGTTCGTCCAGATTGTTGCTGACGATGGTCACATACCGCAGCCGCTCGAGAAGTGGCACGGACGGATCATCGGCCATCGCGAGCACGCGTTCATTGAACCTGAGAATGCCCTGCTCGCGGTTAAGCAGGCGACTGCAAAGATCGGAGGAAAGCGTATTCATGGCGCGCCCGGCCAGTGGCCAGGTCCTTTTCACGGTGGCAAAGCAGTGTCGGTCCCGACAATGACAGTTTGATGACGCGATGCTGCAGGCCCGTCCAGGCACTGTCATACTCGCGCCCGATCATCGTCAAGGCCTTTTCACCGATGTCGGAGTCCTCCCTGCTTGCCGCAATCGATCTTGGATCGAACAGCTTCCGGCTGCTGATCGCCCGCACCACGGGCAATGGTGCTGCGCCATCGGTTCGCGCCATCGACAGCGTCAAGCGCAGCGTCCGGCTCGCAGCGGGGCTGGACACCGAGCGCAGGCTGGACGCCGACTCGCGGATGCGGGGCCTGGAGGCGTTGAGCGTCTTCAGCGACCGGCTTCGCGCCTTCGCACCGCAGGCGGTTCGGGCGGTGGCCACCAACACGCTGCGGGTGGCGCAGAACTCGGCCGATTTTCTTGCCGATGCGCAGGCCGTTCTCGGCTACCCGATCGAGGTGATCACGGGGCACGAGGAAGCACGCCTCATCTGGGTGGGGGCCTCGCACGCGCTGGGTGATGGCCGCAGGCGCCTCGTGATCGATATCGGCGGAGGATCGACCGAATGCATTCTGGGTGAGCATGATGACCCGAAGATGCTTGATTCGATCGACGTCGGCTGCGTCAACACGACGCTCGCGCATTTTGAGGGCGGCGTCGCCGACGAGCGCAGGTTCGATCGGGCGCTGCGCGTGCTCAAGCAGCGCTTTGCGCCCGTTGCACGCCGCTCGCGGGCATTGGGTTGGGAGCACGCCGTCGGCACCTCGGGTACCGCCAAGGCGCTGTCGCAACTTGCCCGGCATGCGTTGGGCTCACCCGTTCTGGACCGACTCGCCCTGGCTCAGTTGCGACGGGCGTTGTTTGCCGCGCCGATCAATGAGTCGCCGGTCTTCACACAGCTCAAGCCTGATCGCCGGGCAGTGATTGCGGGCGGCCTCGCGGTGATGACTGCGGTGTTCGATGAGTTCGGGATCGATACCATCGACTACTGCGAGGCGGCGCTGCGCGACGGAATCCTGATCGAGCTCTGGTCGGCGCTTGCCGGTACCGACATCCGTGAGCAGACGGTGACGCGACTGCAAAGCCGTTACCAGATTGACCTGGTACAAAGCCGGAGAGTGGCCGAGAGGGCCTGCGCACTCTATGACCAGGCGGCGCGCGCGGTGCGCGAGGAGCGCCTCGAGCGACGCGCGCTCCTTGGTTGGGCGGCGCGCCTCGCGGATGCGGGCCGAATCATCGCCGACGAGAATTACCACCGACACGCCGCCTACATGCTGCGCCACGCTGACATGCCGGGCTTCAACGACGCCGAGCAGGGCGCCCTGTCGGCGCTCGTCCTCGCGCAGACCGGCGGGTTGCGCAAGCTCCGAGGGCTGGTGGCAGGTGAGCTCGGATGGCTGTCTGTGCTGGCCCTGCGGCTCGCAGTGCTCCTTGAACGTCATGCCACGGGCGATGAACGCGCGCCACCGCTACCGGCACTGTTTTTCCGCCAGGGCGCGGCGCGGGTCGAACTCGCGCGCGACTGGCTGGACGCCCACCCCGAGGCCCGCGAAGATCTTGCTGAAGAAGCGGCACGCTGGACCGAGCAGCGGCTGCTCACGCTGCTCGAGATTCGGGAACTGTAGGCCGAGGGCGTCGCGCAGATCCGCCCGTCAGGCGAGTTCAGGCCCGATTGCTGCGCGCAGGTACGCGGACGACTCCCGGTCACTCGTGCGGCTCACCAGCCAGACCAGCGCGCCCTTGCGGATCGTCCAGCGCTCCGCCTGCCCGGACAGTGCAAGCGCGAAGGCCTCGCCGAGGCAAGGCTGATGACCGATGATCAGCACATGGCGGCTTTTCCCGTCACCACCGTCCTTCCCGGGCCAGCCCGCCACCTGAAGCACCGTCTCCCCGCTTGCTCCGGGTGCCAGGCGCTCATCGATCCGCACCTTGACCCCAAGCGCCTCGGCGGTCTCCCGCGCCCGGGGTGCCGGACTGCTGTAGACCAGGCAACGGTCCGGAAGCCGCGACTCGAGCCAGCGCGCGACCCGGGACGCCTGCCGGCGCCCGCGTTCGGTCAGACGACGTTCCAGGTCATCGACCGGATCGGTTACCGAATCACCAGCATCGGCATGCCGCCACAGAATGAGCTCCATCCCCGAACCCGAATCAATCGAGCCCAAAGCGTCAGCCCCGTCTGTTACAGGTTTGTGACATCGCGCTGCAGCACACGGTATTTCGCCATCAGCTGATCACGCGACTCTCGCCAGTCGGGATTGAACGGGATGCAGGCCACCGGGCAAACCTGCTGACACTGCGGCTCGTTGAAATGCCCCACGCACTCGGTACAGCGAGCGGGATCGATCTGGTAGATCTCGGCGCCCATCGAAATGGCCTGGTTGGGGCACTCGGGTTCACACACGTCGCAGTTGATGCACTCGTCGGTGATCATCAGGGCCATGGCATGCGCTCCGGGAGGGCGGCTCTAGCCCGCCGGGGCCCGGCCGGGCGAGGCAAGCTTGCGCTGAATCCAGGCGAGAACCGGCGGCGCAACAAAGCGGCTGACGTCGCCCCCCATCATCGCGATCTCGCGCACCAGCGTGCCCGACACAAACATCTGGCCCTCGGTGGGCACCATGAAGAGCGTCTCGCAATCGGCCATCATCTGCCGATTCATGCCTGCCATCTGGAACTCGTAATCGAAGTCGCTCACGCTGCGAACGCCGCGCAGCACCACCCGCGCATCATGCTCGCGCAGAAAATTGACCAGAAGGCCAGAAAAGCTGGTGATGCGAACGTTGGCGCAGTCGGCGAGCGCCTCGCGCGCGATCTCGATTCGTTCATCGACACTGAAGATGGGGTTCTTGCCGCGGCTCGCCGCCACACCGACCACCACCGAATCGAACAGCGATGCGCCGCGACGGATGATGTCTTCGTGCCCGCGGGTGAGCGGATCAAAGGTTCCCGGGTAGACGGCTCTCACCATGATGCAATTCCTCGGTCGGTCCCATGCGGCGCAACAGATGATAATGGACCTGCCCGGCGCAGCCCGAGCGCTCGAGCCGCCAGCCGGCGGGCGGATCACCTATCGGCCGTCCCGCCTCGGCATAGACCAGCCCGGCGCGGCTCACTGCAGCCTCCAGATCCGGCAACAATCGTTCGATCCAGTCCTCGGAAAACGGTGGATCGAGAAAGACGAGGTCAAAGGGTGGTTCGCCGCGGCGCCTGAGGGTGTCGAGTGCGCGCTGCGCCTCGCCCTCGATCAGTTCGACCTGCCCGCCTGCCGAGAGCCGGGCCATCGTATCGGCGATGCTTCGGCATGCAGCGCGATCGCGCTCCACCATCACCACCCGGCAAGCGCCGCGCGAGGCCGCCTCCAATCCCAGCGCGCCGGTGCCTGCAAACAGGTCCAGACAGCGCCAGCCATCGAGCGACTGGCCAAGCCAGTTGAAGAGGGTTTCGCGCACCCGATCCGGCGTGGGCCTGAGCCCCGGGACCGCCGGCACATCAAGCGGAGTGCGCTTCCACTGCCCGCCGATGATGCGGATCCGTCCCGGCGCCGACGCGGGCCCGCGCGGGGAACGCTCGCTGGAGCGCGCTGCAGGCGATCGTCTCGGACCCGGGGGCATGACCGGTGGGCTCAGCGCGCCGACGCACCCGCCGGGGGCGCGCCGACCACCACCGTGACCATCGCCTCGGGCCGGATATGGCGCTGGAAGGCAGCCCGCACATCCTCGAGCGTCACCGCTGCGACCCGATCGGTCCAGCGCTCGAGCCAATCGAGCGGCAGGCCGTAAAACCCGATGGCCGACAGCTGCGCGAGGATCTTGCCGTTGGAGTCGATGCGCAGCGCAAACCCGCCGATGAGATTCGACTTGGCCGCAGCCAGTTCTTCAGCCGTCGGGCCCTCCCGCACGAAACGCTCAAGCACCTCTCGCACCACGCCGAGTGCCTGATCGGCCTGGTCTTTGCGGGTCTGCAGGCCGATCGCAAAGGGTCCAGGCTGAATCTGCGGCGAAAAATACGACGAGACGCTGTAGGCAAGGCCGCGCTTTTCACGCACCTCGCCATAGAGGCGCGACACGAACCCGCCCCCGCCCAGCACATAGTTGCCCACGGTGAGCGCGAAAAAATCGGGGTCGCCGCGCGCAATGCCGCGTTGCCCGACCAGCACATGGCTCTGCGAGGCGGGGTGCTCGATGCGTCGCTCGGCGCGATCCGGGGCGGCTGGCAGCCGGGCAAGAGGCAGCGGATCGGTGCCTGCCGGCAGCCCGCGGGTGAGCTCCTCGGCAATGGCGGCTGCGCGCTCGCGGGTGACCGCGCCGATCATCGAGATCACCGCGCGGCGGGCCGAATAGTGCGCCGCATGAAAGCGCACCAGATCATCGCGCCCGATCGCAGCCACCGTCTCGGGCTCGGCATAGCGTCCATAAGGATGGTCGCCATAAAGGAGCGCGCCGAAATTTCGCCGCACCAGGGTCTCTGGCCGGGTGGCGGATTCGCGAAGACTCGCGATCACGCGCGCCTTTTCGCGTTCGAGCACCGACTGGGGAAAGGTGGGCTTTGAGAGAAGGAGCGCAAGCAGCTCGATCGCACGCGAGAGCTGCGGCTCGCTGGTGAGACTGCGCAGCGACACCGAGGCGCTGTCGTCGCCCGCGCCGCCTCCGCGACCCGCGCCGGTGAGCGCAAACCCCTCGGCGATTGCCGCCTCGTCGAGCTCACCCGCGCCCTTGGCGAGCATGGCATTGACCATCGAGGCAAGACCCAGACGCTCTGGTGCCGCGAGCCGGCCACCTGCATCGAAATCGATCTGCAGATCGAGCATCGGGATGGCATCGGCGCGCACGAACAGCACCCGCGTACCGCTTGCCGTGGTCCAGGACTCGATCGGCAGCACGGCGAGCGCGGGGATCGCGAACAGCCCCGCACCGAGCGCAAGCACGAAACGTATCAGCCTCCAGAGGGAACAACCCGAGCTGCCCGGCATCTCAGTGCCTCCCGGAGAAGCCGCGCGGCGCCTGACGCGCCCCCGACAGCGGCTGTGGATCAAGGGTGACGACCGTGAGCGCGTCATCACCGAAATAGCGCGCAGCCACCGCTTTCACGTCATCGCTGGTCACTGCGCGCACCCGCTCGAGCAGACGGTCGGCGTCGGCGTGGGAAAAGCCCGCCATCTCCAGGCCTGCCAGTTCCATCGCCTGCGACATGAGCGAGTCGCGCTGATAGACCCGCGAGGCGACATAGCCGATCCGGATGCGTTCAAGCTCGCGCTCATCCACCCCTTCCGCCGCCACCCGGGCGATCTGCTCCCTGAGCGCCTGCTGCAGTTCGGCGACGCTGCGCCCGGCGGCGGGCACACCGCTCAGCGTGAAGAGGCCGGGTCCGCGACCGGTCAGTCCGTAGCCCGCACCGGCGCTGTCTGCGACCCGCTGCCGGCGCACGAGTTCGCGGGTGAAGCGGCCATTCTCGTCTCCGGCCAGCACCTCGGAGAGCATCTCGAGCGCAAAGGGCTCGATCGCGCCATCGATCCGGGTGAGTTGGGGCACGCGATAGGCCATCAGCAGATAGGCGGTTTCGGCGGGCGCCTTCACCACCGCGGACCGGATGCCGGTCTGAGGCGGTTCATCCTGAGGCTTTCGGGCAGGCAACCCGCGCGGGGCGATCGTGCCGTAGTGGCGTTCGGCGAGCGCAAACACTTCAGGTGCCGATACATCGCCCACCACCACCAGCGTCGCGTTGCCCGGGGCATACCAGGTGCGGTACCAGTCTTCGAGGTCGGCAACCGTCATCGACTGCAGGTCGCTCATCCAGCCGATCACCGGCTGCCGATACGGGGAGGCGGTGAGGGCAAGCGCCATCAGCTGCTCGAAGACCCGCGACCGCGCGCGGTCTTCGGTACGCAGTCGCCGCTCCTCGATCACCACCTCGCGCTCGGTCGCGAAAGCCTCGGCCGACAACACCAGGTTGGTCATGCGGTCGGCTTCGAGTGCCATCACCTCGGACAGCCGCGCCGAGGGAATCTGCTGGAAATAGCCGGTGTAGTCGCGCGTCGTGAACGCGTTTTCCCGGCCCCCCATGGCCGCCACGCGGCGCGAGAATTCGCCCGACGGTACGGTGCGCGTGCCCTTGAACATCATGTGCTCGAGCGCGTGAGCCACACCGGTGCGGCCGTTGACCTCATCGACCGATCCGGCGCGGTAGGCGATCAGGTGGACCACCGTCGGGGCGCGGCGGTCTTCCTTCACGAGCACCTTGAGCCCGTTTGGCAGGGTGCGTTCGTGAGCGGTGGCGCCGGACGCCTCGGTACGCTCGGCCCAGCCCGCAACGGTGAGCGCGAGCGAAACAACGAGGGGCCACAGCGCCCGGCGGGACAGCAAGGCAAACGGATTCACGGGGCAGCCAAGGCTAGAATGGAGGGTTGAGTGTAGCCATGTTCGGATTCTTCCGTCGTAAAAAGTCCCCACCCACGCCAAGCCCGGATGCGTCTGCGCAGACGCCCGCCGCGCTTGCGGCGTCCGAACAGGCGCTGACGGCCGGGGTCGTGGCGGACCCGGCTGCTTCATCCGCCGCTTCATCCGCCGCTTCGTCTGCCGCTGC
>JBMSQB010000113.1:0-11140 GCA_049423065.1 Burkholderiaceae bacterium | reverse complement strand
CGCAATGCTCTCCCCCGCCGACAACGATCTCCTCACCCGCACCGGGCCCGACACGCCGATGGGTCGCTATTTCCGGCGCTTCTGGCAGCCGGTCGCCTTATCACGCGAACTGCCCGAGCCTGATGGCCCGCCGTTGCGCGTCAAGGTGATGGGCGAGGCGCTGCTCGCCTTTCGCGACAGCACGGGCTCGGTCGGCCTTATCGACCCGCGCTGCCCGCATCGGGGCGCTGACCTGTATTACGGTCGAAACGAAGACGCATCGATTCGCTGCATCTATCACGGCTGGCGCTTTGACCGCCACGGCCGCGCGCTCGAGTTGCCCAACGTGCCGCCCGAGTCGCATTACCATCAAACCCTCCGCATCGACGCCTGGCCGGTACAGGAAGCAGGCGGAATTGTCTGGGCCTATCTCGGCCCACCCGAGCGCAAGCCGGCGCGACTGCCGCAGCTCGATTTCACGTGCGTACCCGACAGCCACGCCTTCGTCACGAAGAAGCTCCAGCAATGCAACTGGGCCCAGTCGATCGAAGGCGCCATCGACACCTCGCATTTCTCGTTTCTGCACATGCCGGCGCCGTCTGTCCCGTCAAACAAAAATGACGATGCGCCGGCCGATGAGAAACGACTGCGCTGGATTCGCGAAGATCCGTTGCCCCAGTTCTCGTTCGTTGACCACCCGGTGGGCTTTGTCGTGGGCGGGTCACGCGCTGCCGACGCCGACGAGCGCTACTGGCGAATCGCGCAGTTCGCACTCCCCTCGCACAGCACCACGCCATCAACCCTGCCGGGTGAAACCGCATTCGGCTACACCTGGGTGCCGATCGATGAGCACCAGTGCTGGATCTACACTTATGCGTGGAATCCCGATCGCCCGCTCACCGCCGATGAGCGCGCGAAGTTCGCCCGCGGGCACGGCGTGATCGCCGAAGTCGATGAGCGCTTTATCCCCATTCGCAACCGCGAAAACGACTATCTGATCGATCGCCGCGCGCAGCGCGAAGCCACTTTCACCGGTGTCCGCGGTGTCGCCGAGCAAGACGCACTGGTGCACGACAGCCAGGGGCTGATTGCTGACCGCAGCCGCGATCATCTCTCGCCCACCGACGCTGCCATCGTTCGATTTCGCAGGCTCATGCTGAGCCAGGCCCGCGCCCTTGCCGAAGCGGGTCGTGAGCCCGAAGCGCCCATGCTCCCCGATGCCTATCGCCTGCGATCAGGCAGCTGGTTCGCAGCACCCGATATGCCGTTTGATCGCGTGATGATCGAGCGCTTTGGCGACCGCGCGGGCCTCGTCACCCAGATACCCACCGACACCACCTGACCACGGAGACTGAACATGCCAAACCATGGCGCTGCCAAGCTGCCCGAGCGCGGGGCGAGCGAGCATCCCCCCACCGCTGGTGTGCGCGCAGGTCGTGCGCGCGGCCTGCTCGCCAGTGCGCTCGGTTTGGCCTGCCTGCTGGGTGCGCTCGCGCAGCCAAGCCTGGCCCAAACCTACCCGGTCAAAACCGTCCGCGTGGTCGTGCCCTACGCAGCGGCGGGGTCCACCGACAGCACCGCCCGGCTCATCTCGCAGGCCCTGTCCACGAAGCTGGGTCAGCAGTTCGTGGTTGAAAACCGCCCGGGCGCTGGCGGCACCATTGGTCACGAAACCGTGGCGAAGGCCGCGCCCGATGGCTATACGCTGCTCTTCAGCGCCGCCGGCCCGCTCACCGTCACGCCCCACACCTATCCGAAGCTGGGATACGAGCCGATCCGTGGCTTTGCGCCGGTCAAACTCGTTGCCACCGCGCCGCTTCTTCTGGTGGTCAATCCGAAGCTGAACCTCGCGAGCGTGGCCGACGTGATTCGCGAGGCGAAGGCTCGCCCCAACGCGCTCAGCTACGGCTCATTCGGCAACGGCAGCGCCGCCCATCTGGCCGGCGAATACTTCAAGACGCTCGCTGGCATCGAGATGGTGCACGTCCCGTACAAGGGAAGCGCGCCGGCACTCACCGACCTGATCGCGGGCCAGATCGACATGATGTTCGACGTGCTGGTGACCGCACTTCCCCATGCCAGAGGCGGGCGCCTGCGGCCGCTTGCCATCACCTCGGCCGAGCGCTCCGCCCTGCTGCCCGAGGTGCCCACCATGCAGCAGGCAGGCGTCGCAGGCTTTGACGCTGGCACCTGGTTCGGGCTCCTTGCGCCTGCCGGGACTGATCCTGCAGTGATTGCCCGGCTCTCGGACACCCTTGATCAGATTCTCGCGCAGAACGACATTCGCAATGCCATCGCGCAGGGCGGCGCAGTGGTTGCCTCGGGCACCCCGGCGCAATTCACGGCATTTTTTGCTTCGGAATTCGACAAGTGGGGAAAGATCGTGCGCCAGGCGGGAATCAGGTCCGACTGACCGCAGGCAGTTTTCCAAACCAGTCGAGTGTCTCGGCGCGCGAGACCACGTCGCCGTACTTCGCATTGATGTCGAAGAGCGCCGCCTGATGCGGTGCATCGTGCCGGTCGCCCACACACTCGCGCGGCACGATCACGCGAAACCCGTGCTGAATACCATCCACCGCGGCTGCCCTCACGCAACCACTGGTGGAGCATCCGAGCAGCACCAGGGAATCGACCCCCATGGTGTGCAGCGTCGAGGCAAGCGAGGTTCCGAAGAAGGGGCTGGGATACTGCTTGGCAATGACCAGATCCTCGGGTCGGGGGGCGATTTTCGGGTCAATCGCACCGAGCGGCTCGCCGCGCACAAAGAGCTTCAAAGACGGCACTTTCCTGAAGAAGAGTCCGCCGTCAGCACCCGAGGGATGGTATTCAACCACCGTGTAGATCACTGGCAGCTTGAGTTCACGCGCCTTGGCAATCAGCGGTACCGAAGCATCCACCGCATCGACCACGCCCTGGCCAAAGAACGGCGCGCCGGGCGTGGTGTAGGCAATCACAAAATCGATCACCAGCAGTGCCGGCCGCGAGCCAAAGCCCAGCCGGGTGTCGAATACGCCGCGATAGTTGTCTGAGAGCGAGTCAGCGGTCATGGTGTGATCCGGTTACAAGAGGGTGGACGAATCCGAGCTTAACTGAAGCGGTACTCGGAAGGTTCAATCACGCGGGTGAAATTCCAGTAATCGAGCATTCGCCACGGCGAGGTGGCGAACACCCGGCCGCGGCGGTTTTTATACCAGCTGCCCACACCCGGATGCGCCCACACCATCTTTGCGTGCTGCGCATCGACGCGGCGGTTGAATTCATCATGTACGTCTTCACGGACCTCAAGCGCGCGTTGCCCCCGCTCGAGGAGCTCGCGAAGCGCGAGGAGCGTGTAGCGGGTCTGGCACTCGCTGTGAAAGATTGCGCTTCCGCCATGCGCGAGGTTGGTGTTGGGTCCATACATGAGGAAAAGGTTCGGGAACCCGGGTACCGTGATGCCGAGGTAGGCGCGCGGATCATCGTCGCCCCAACGCTCGCGCAGCGTCACCCCGTGGCGGCCCGAGATTTTCATTGGCCAGGTGAGACGATCGGCCTGGAATCCGGTGGCAAGCACCAGCACGTCGGCGGGGGTGCGCTCGCCTCCCCGTGTACGCACGCCATCGGGCTCGATCGCCTCGATTGGATCGGTGATGAGTCGAACGGTCTCGCGCCGCAACATGCGAAACCAGCCATTGTCCCGCAGCATGCGCTTGCCATAGGGCGGATAGCTGGGCACGGTCTTCGCAAGGAGCCCTGGATCATCCCCCACCTCGGCACGGATGTGTTCGATCAGCCGCTCGCGCATTGCATGGTTTTCAGCGTTCAACGACAGGTTCGGGGTCGGCCAGCCCGGGTCAACCTGCAGCGACGGGTAGAGGCCATCGGCCGAGGCCCAGAACAGCTGGAACCGATACCAGCTGGCGTAATGAGGAAGGTTGGCAAGCGCCCATTTTTTCCCGGGCTCGACCTTGGCGTGATAAAGCGGGTTGTGCACGGCCCAGTGCGGGCTGCGCTGAAAGATCGACAGCTGCGCCACGCGGTCCACAATCGACGGCCCCACCTGCATGCCGCTCGCACCCGTGCCGATCATGGCAACCCGACGCCCCTCGAGCGCAACCGACCGATCCCACTGCGCGGTGTGCATCGCCGGGCCGGCAAAGCGGTCCAGACCCTCGATGTCGGGAAACCGGGGCCGGTTCAGCTGCCCGACCGCACACACCAGCGCATTGGCGGTGAAGTGTTGAAGCGTGCCGGTCGCATCGCGCACCACAATCTCCCAGCACCCCCGCGCATCGTTCCACGAGGCTTCAGTCACCTCGGTGTTGAACCGGATATGCGGCCGCACCGCGTACCGGTCGGCCACGCGCTCAAGGTACTGCCAGAGCTCGTCACGCGGCGAAAAATACCGGCTCCAGTCGTGGTTTGGTTCGAACGAATACTGGTAAAAATGATTGGGCGTATCGACACCACATCCCGGGTACTGATTCTCGAACCAGGTTCCGCCAACGGTCGGGTTCTTCTCGAAAATCGTATAGCGAAGGCCAAGCCGCGCGAGCTTGATGCCCATGCCAAGGCCTGACTCGCCAGCGCCGATCACCGCCACATGAAAACCGTCGATCGCCTGAGGGGCGGGGCGGACCCGCCAGTCGACCTCGAGAAGCGGCGTGCCCGCGAGGCCCATCTCATGGGCAATCAGCGGCAGATACTCATCGGGCACCGCTTGGCCCACGCAGGTGTTCACCATCTCGGCAAGCAGATCCGGCGCGGGCGGCGGCGCAGCCTGCGCGCGACCGCTCGCGATCGCCTCGAGAAGCTCAGCGCTTCGCTCATGAAGGCGCGCCCTGAGCGCAGGCGGCGCATCTTCCATCCAGCGCCACGGTCCACGGATGTGCGGACGGTAGCGGGCAAGCTCGGCACGATCGCCGGAGAGCTGCACATACATCATGAGCAGGGGTGCCAGGTCGGCGCCCTCGATCAGCGTGCGAAGCGACGGCGTGGTCATCTGAGGCCGGGTCCGGCGCTTTCCGCCGGCTCGAAGTACACGGTGAGAAATCCTGCGCCACGGCGCGATTCGCCCGCCGACACATGGCCCAGCAGCCCCGGGCCGGCAATTGCAAGGAGTCGTTCAAGATCATCAGGCAAGATCGCAAAGCGGCGCGCGAGCGCTGAAAGCGGCCGGGCGATATCGGCCACCCGCAGGCCCGCCTCGTAGAGATTGAGGTCGAAGGCGCGAATCGGTTGCCCCGACTCACCCAGCTCCAGCCACTGCGGCTGAAAGCCGGGATCGATTGCAAGCGATCGCTCAAGCACCGCGTTGACCGCAGCACGCACCGGTTCAAGCGCCGGCGTTGCGAGCAGTTGAGCACCCCGCGCCCGAACCTCTTCGACCGTCAACCCGGGACGGCATCCGTAGCGGGTCTCGATCCAGGCATGAGGCTCATCAGGCTGCCACTTGAAGCCACGGAAGAGTTCGACCGGAGCGTCGCCGGGCAAGCGGTCGACCAGGCGGGCGCGATACTCTGCATACACCTTGAAGACCGGCGCATCACCGCTTGACCGGGGCAGGTTGACGCCTT
Organism: Burkholderiaceae bacterium; assembly: GCA_049423065.1. Classification (GTDB taxonomy): domain Bacteria; phylum Pseudomonadota; class Gammaproteobacteria; order Burkholderiales; family Burkholderiaceae_E; genus SYIM01. The sequence goes on along the minus strand of JBMSQB010000113.1, from coordinate 5,606 downwards.
CGAATCCGAACAGCACCGTGCTCGCCGCGCCAAGCGACTGCGCAAACGCATCAAGCGCGGCTTGCGGCATGCCCACCGCGCGCGCAGCCGCAATCAGCACCGCCTCGGAGGTTGAGTCGGTTCGCACACCGAGCATGTAGCGCTGGGTAATCAGACGCCCTGGCTCGAGCTTGAACGAGCGCTCGTACTGTGCGGCAAGCCCCTGCGCTTCGAGCGCCTGAAAGGGCCTGAGCGCCGCCTGGAGCAGGGAATCGGGTGCGCCCGGCTGATTCATGGGCTCAGGGTTTTTCCGGATCGCGGGTCGGAACCGCCTCTTCCGGAAAGAGCACGGCAACGATCGGGCCGTCGGCTCTCCAGCTGTGACAGCCGTCAATGAATCGGGGCTGCACAGCGATGCGCTCCGCAATGGTCTCGAACCCTTCAGCGGTGCGCAGCGACCAGTTGCCAAGCGACTGATAGGCGACCGTCGGCATCTGGTAGAGCATTTCACGTACGTGCGTGCAACCGAGCGTGCCGCCTGTGCGCTCATCGACCGCACGGCGCCAGCCTCGCGCGAGCCCCAGCCCGAGCAGGGTACGAAACCGCGCCTGCGCTTCCGGGCAGGTGGGATAGGGCGCGCCGGGAATCGCGACATGAATGTCGCGGACCGTCATCTCGCCATCAATGGTGAGGCGAACCCACATTTCATGCACCACATCACCAGGCTCGCGCACCCCACGTACCGGTTCCTCGTAGCGATAAGCCTTGGTGTCGATGATGCGGCCTTCGATGTCGAACAGGCCATCGTCGCGCGCGAAGCTGTCGTAGACGATGCGGCGCGTGTGAAGCGCGCGGCGGGGCGCCGCGGCAGGCATCGAGGCCACCGGTGCAGGCGGGGGAAACAGGTCGGCGCTGTAGCGCCGCGAGGCAGGGAGTTTCATGGCAGACAGGTACGAATGAAGAAACGCGGACTCGATCGACGTAGACTGTAGCAGCCGCTTCATCAAACCCGAAGCTGCCGATCCGTTTACCCTGCCGCATCAATGCCCGCCTCCGCCCTTCCCCGTCTGACCCAGGCGTCCCTGCCGCTCATCCGCAGCGTGATGGCCACCAATGAACGGGGCCAGCGCATCGCCGTCACCGTACCTGTCGAGCGGGCGCTCACCCTCTACCTCGATCGCGCAGAAGTGGTCACGCTCATGACACTGGGCGCACATCCCGAATGGCTGGTGTTGGGATACCTCCTCAACCAGCGGCTGGTCGAATCGGTGGCCGAGGTGGAGTCGGTCACGGTTGATTGGGAGACGGGTGCGGCGGCCGTCCGGACACACCGCGTCTCGCACCACAGCACCCCGCGCGATGCTTCCCGTGTGGTGACGACTGGCTGCGGACAGGGCAGCATGTTTTCCGATCTGATCGACACCCTCGCGCCCGTGCCCGATACGCCGGATGGTGTGTCGCAGGAGACGCTCCTGGCCATCACCGACACCATCCGGCGGCACGACACCCTCTACAAGCAGGCGGGCTCGGTACACGCCTGCGCGCTGTTCGACCACGACCGGCTCTGCCTGTTCGTCGAGGACGTTGGGCGACACAACGCGCTTGACAGCATCGCGGGCTGGCGCGCCCTGCAGCAGCCTCCAGCCGACCCCGGAGAGCGCTGCCCCGTGCTCTACACGACCGGACGCCTCACCAGCGAAATGATCATCAAGTCGGCGCAGATGCAGGTGCCGGTGGTGATATCGCGAAGCGGCACCACCGAAATGGCGATCGAGGTGGCGCAGAGGTACGGCGTCTGCGCCATCGGGCGTGCGCTCAATCAGCGATTCACCTGCTATACGCATCCCTGGCGGATCCGCTTTTCGAAGCCAACCGAGCCGGTCCGTCACCCCATTCCGGAGATCCCGCAATGACAGAACACGATCACCCGGCGCGCGTGCGTCGGGGGCAGGTACCCAACACGGACGCCGACACCCGGGTTGCCATCGTGGGGGCAGGCGCCTGCGGACTCACCGCGGCACTGGCGCTGTCACGCGCCGGCATCGACTGCGTGGTGATCGAGCGCGATGCCGTACCGGCCGGATCGACTGCACTCTCCTCGGGTTTCGTGCCCGCGGCGGGCACGCTCGCGCAGGCCCGCCAGTCGATTGCCGATACGCCCGCGCTACTCGCGCGTGACCTCGCCGGCAAGACCCACGGCACCGCCGACCCGGTGCTCGCGCAAGCCTACAGCGAGGCAGCCGGCCCGGCCGTCGACGCCCTGGAAACCGAGCACGGCATCACCTGGCAGGTGCTCGACAATTTCCTCTACCCCGGCCACTCGGTGCATCGGATGCACGCCGTGGCCGAGCGCACCGGTGCGGCGCTGATGGGCCGGCTCGCAGCCGCCGCGGAGGCGGCTGGCGTGATCGTACTCACCGAAGCGCGGGTCACCGAACTGTGGGCAGATGGCGCAGATGCCTTGCAGGCGGTCGGCTATGTTCGCCCCGATGGCACGGCCGAGCGCCTCGCCTGTCGCGCGGTGCTCCTCGCCTGTAACGGCTATGGCGGCAATTCGGCGCTCCTGGCGGAGCTGCTGCCCGAGATGGCAAGCGCCACCTACGCAGGCCATGTCGGCAACGACGGCTCAGCCATTCTCTGGGGCCGGCAGCTGGGTGCGGGGCTCGCTGATCTGGGTGCCTATCAGGGCCATGGTTCCTGGGCCATTCCACAGGGCGCGCTCATCTCCTGGGGGCTCATGATGGAAGGCGGCGTTCAGGTGAACCGGCTGGGCGAACGTTTTCATGACGAGACCCAGGGCTACTCGGAGGCGGCAGTGCATGTCCTTGCCCAACCCGACGGCATTGCATGGAATGTGTTCGACGACGAAATCCTGCAGTTCGCACAGGACTTTCCCGATTTTCGCGAGGCGCAGGCGGCGGGCGCCGTGCGGCACGCGGCTGATGCCGGCGAACTCGCGGCCGCCATCGGCTGCGCGCCCGATACGCTGGCACGCACGCTTGGCGCGGTGCGCGAGGGTACCGATCCGGTCACCGGCCGAACCTTCCGCCGCGCGCTCTCCGGAAGGCTTCATGCGGTCAAGGTCACCGGCGCGCTGTTTCACACCCAGGGCGGGCTGGCGGTGGACGCGCATTGCCGGGTGCTCGATACGCGAGGGCGTCCGTTTCCCAACCTCCTCGCGGCGGGCGGTGCGGCGCGCGGCGTATCGGGCAATGCCGTATGGGGCTATCTGTCAGGCAACGGATTGCTGAGCGCCATTGCTGGCGGCCATATCGCTGCGGCGAGCGCAGCCAGAATCGCTTGAGCCAGGACGCAGGTGCCGCTCAGCTGAGCGCGAGCGCCACATGCTGCCGGAAGGCGGGCCGCATCATCATTCTGCGGTAGTACGCATCAAGCGCAGGCAGCGTCGGGTGTTCGATGGGGAGCGCGAGCCATCGATGCACAAACGGTGCAACCGCCATATCAGCCACCGTGAGCGCATCACCAGACAGATGACTGCGCCTTGCCAGTTCGCGATCGAGCAGCGCGAAGCAGCGGGCGGTCTCGGCCTGCGAGCGCTCGATGGCTGCAGCATCACGCCGGTCGGCAGGCGTTCGAATCAGCTGCCAGAAGATCGTGGTCATGGGCGCAGCCAGCGTGCTGGTTGACCAGTCCATCCAGCGCTCGGCGTCAGCGCGCCGTTGCGGATCGTCCGACAGCAAATCATGGCGACGCTCGCGCGCGGCCAGATAGCGGACGATGGTGTTGGACTCCCACAAGACGAAGTCGCCATCGCGCAGGGTGGGCACCCTCCGGTTGGGATTCATTTCGCCGTAGGCGTCGGTGTCGACCACACCGTGGTGCAGGCCGGCATCAATACGCTGGTAGGCGAGATTGAGCTCGGCCATGGCCCAGAGCACTTTCATCACATTGATGGAATTGGTGCGTCCCCAGAGGGTGAGCATCAGCGAGCCCCTTCGCTTAGCCGGCGGATGGCATCGGCACGTTTCTCGAGCCCCGGCAGAAGCTCGAGCCCGTGACCGGGTTTTGAAAAATCAACCGTGACCTCTCCGCGGCTTACCGTGGGAAGCGCGGTGACCAGTTCGGTGTACCAGCCGGTGTAGAAGGCACGCACACACTCCTGAATCAGCGTGTTTCTCGCATGAAGAGAGAAGTGGCACGAGGCCGCCCAGACCACCGGACCGGTGCAATCATGCGGTGCCACCGGTACGTGATGCGACTCGGCAAGCGCCGCGATCTTTCGGGCCTCGGTAACGCCTCCGCACCAGGAGAGATCGAGCATGGCAACACCCGCCACGCCGGTTTCGAGGTACTCCCGAAACGCATGGGTGTAGGACAACGTTTCGCTTGCGCAGACCCAGGCCTTTGAATGACGACGGTATTCGCGCAGGTCGGCAAGGTTGTCGAGCCGAAACGGATCTTCGTGCCAGTAGGTGTTGAACGGCTCGAGCTCGCGCGCGAGCCGGCAGGCCATGGGCAGGCTCCATAGCGAGTGAAACTCGACCATGATGTCCATGCGATCGCCAACCGCCGCGCGGATCTTCCGGAAGGGCTCGAGTGCGGTGTCGAGTTCGCGGGGAGAAATGTCCCAGCCCCGGGTACGCTCGGCTGCAATATCGAACGGCCAGATCTTCATGCCGGTGATGCCGTCCTCGAGCAGCGACAGCGCAAGCTCGTCGGCGCGATGCAGAAAAGCCTCGAGGTCTTCGTAAGGCCCCGAGGTTTCGCCCACATGCCAGTTGGCCACCGCCTGGGCCCGCGCGTCACGAATGTATTTGTAGCCGGCGCAGGTGTTGTAGACCCGGACGGACTCTCGGGAGCGTCCGCCCAGTGCATCGGCGAGCGGCATGCCGACCGCCTTGCCAAACAGGTCCCAGAGCGCGATATCAACCGCCGAGTTGCCACGGGTTTCAACCCCCGCGGAGCGCCAGCCCAGATAGTTGGCCAGATCGCGGCCAATCGCCTCGATGTGCAGGGGATTGCGCCCGAGCAGCTTGGGCGCAACGGTTTCATGCAGATAGGCCTCGACTGCGGCTGCACCCATGAAGGTTTCGCCCAGACCATCCAGGCCTTCATCGGTGTGCAAGCGCACCCAGATCAGATTGGGAAACTCCCCCAGCCTGATCGTTTCAAGACCGGTGATCTTCATGCGGACCGCCTCCTCGTCGCAGCCCCGGGCGCGCCTGCGCGCCCGGTGGATCACCCGATCGAGATGACGAAGTACGCGGGGGTCGAGCTCGAGCTCACCGTGTACGGCCGCTTCGAGTCCAGGTCGAGCACCCAGGCCATCTGACCGGAGGTGTTGGTCTGCACCGTGGCCCGCAGCACGTGGTTGAGCGTCTTCGGGATGATGACGTTGTTGCCGGAGTAGGCCTGGGGGTCGTTCGGGTCGCCGAGGGTGGCGCCGGTGAACGTGACGACGAGGGGGGTGCCCTCGATCGTGATGGGCTGGCCCTCGGTGTTCGTGAACGGCCCGGCCGCGTACTCGACCGATGCGTTCGGCGTCGCCGGCGTGAAGTCGAACCGGATCGTGTCGATGCACCCGCTGGCCTTCGGCACCACGCCCTGGAGGGTGGCGACCGCGGTGGAGGCTCCGCCCGGGGTCTCGGTGGGATCCGTCGTGCCCG
>JBMSQB010000112.1:0-11150 GCA_049423065.1 Burkholderiaceae bacterium | reverse complement strand
TCATGGGAAACGAGCAGGATGCCGATCATCGTGGCCTCGCCCGCTGGGTCAGCTCGTGGGCCCGCGCGCAGCCGACCCCGCGGCACCCGCTTTACCGCTTACCGCGCGCTCAAGCGCATCGACGAACAGCGCCGCCACATCGAACCCGGTCTGCGCGGTGATTTCACGAAAGCAGGTGGGGCTGGTGACATTGATTTCGGTGAGGTTGTCGCCAATCACATCGAGCCCCACCAGGAGCAGACCGCGAGCGAAGAGGATCGGTGCAAGGGTCTGCGCAATCTCGCGGTCGCGGTCGGAAAGCGCCCGCGCCACCCCCCGCCCGCCGGCGGCAAGGTTGCCGCGAAACTCGCCCGCCTGCGGAATGCGCGCGAGGCAGTACGGCACCACCTCGCCCCCGATCAGGAGCACCCGCTTGTCGCCTTCGCTGATGGCCGGAATGAAGCGCTGCGCCATGACGGTACGCTCACCGAACCGGTTCATGGTTTCGATGATGACCGACAGGTTGGGATCTTCGGCACGGGCACGAAACACCGACATGCCGCCCATGCCGTCGAGGAGCTTGAACACCGCCTCGCGGTGCTCCATCACAAACGCGCGCAGATCATCGGCGCTGCGCGTGACGATGGTGGGCGCAGTGAAGCGCGAGAACTCGAGAATCGCGAGCTTTTCGTTGTGGTTGCGGACCGCGCGCGGATCGTTGAAGACCCGGGCACCTTCACGCCCCGCCTGCTCAAGAAGCCAGGTGGAGGCAACGTATTCCATGTCAAACGGCGGGTCCTTGCGCATCAGCACGGCATCGAAGTCGGCAAGCGCCTCATCGTGCTCGGACCCGAGCGACCACCACACTGCACGCTCGCCCGAGGCATCGGCAATGGCGAGGGGCGCCACCCGCGCGCGCACCCGCCCGCCGCGCGACCCCAACGCATGCTGCTCGCAGAAATGAAGCGAATGCCCGCGGCGCTCGGCCTCGAGCATCATCGCGAAGGTGGAGTCTTTATAGGGCTTGAACGAGGCAAGCGGATCGGCAATCACCAGGATGCGCATCGGAGGGTCCGGGATCAGCAGGAGGCGCGCAGGCCATGGCACTCAACCATAGCGCGCGGGATCGGGGTCGGTCTGCTCGAGCTCAACCGAGGCGGCAAGGAGAGCAAGCCGCGCCACCACGCCGTAAGCGTAAAAGCGGTTGGGGGCAGAGTCGGGCGCGCTGCGGGGTTCGGGCAGGTTGCAGCTCGAGGCAAACGGCAGGGGCACGAAGTGCATGCCCGGGGCATTCAGGTTTTCATCGCGCCCGCGCGAGGCGTGCACGCGATAGAACCCGCCCACCACATAGCGGTCGATCATGTAGACCACGGGCTCGGCGATGCCGCCCTCGACCGATTCCACCGTATGGACCCCCTCCTGCAGGATCACATCGCTCACCTGCAGGCCCTCCTTCACCACCGACATCTTGTTGCGCTGCTTGCGGTTGAGGTTGCGCACTTCGGCGGGATCCTTGACCGACATCACGCCCATGCCGTAGGTGCCGGCATCGGCCTTCACGATGACGAAAGGCGTTTCGTCGATGCCGTATTCGCGATATTTGGCGCGGATCTGCCGCAGCAGCGTCTCGACCCCGGTGGCCAGACACTCCTCGCCTTCCCGCGCCTGAAAATCGATCTGGGTGCAGGCGGCGAAATACGGATTGACGAGCCAGGGGTCAATATCAAGCAGCTTGGCGAAACGCTTGGCGACCTCGTTGTAGGCAGCGAAGTGACGGGTCTTGCGGCGAACCGACCAACCGGCATGAAGCGGCGGCAACAGCACCTGCTCGGACAGATCGGTGAGCTGCGCGGGCGTGCCCGCGGACAGGTCGTTATTGAGCAGGATGGCGCAGGGATCAAACCCTTCGAGCATGATGCGGCGCGCCTTGCGCTGCAGCGGCTCGAGATGGATCGTCTGGCCGTCGGGCAGTTCGAGATCGGTGGGTTCGGTGATCTCGGGATTGAGCGAGCCCAGACGGACATCAAGGCCGGTTTGCCGCAGGATCTGGCAGAGCCGCGCCACATTTTGCAGATAGTAGGTGTTGCGGGTGTGGTTCTCGGGGATCAGCAGCAGATTGCGCGCATCGGGACAGTATTTTTCGATGGCCGCCATGGCTGCCTGCACCGCGAGCGGCAGCATGGGCTCCGACAGGTTGTTGAAGCCCCCCGGAAACAGGTTGGTATCAACGGGGGCGAGCTTGAAGCCCGCGTTTCGAAGATCCACCGACCCGTAGAACGGCGGCGTGTGATCCTGCCACTCCAGTCGGAACCAGCGTTCGATCTGGGCGGTGGCGGCAAGCATCCGGCGCTCGAGATCGAGGAGCGGACCGGATTGGGCGGTAACAAGATGCGGGACCATGGCTGCGGAGCAGACGCTGCGCGGGGCACCCTGCAAGCCACGCGCGCGGCCACCCGATCGGTTGGCTGACGGACCCCGATTCTACTTGGCCCAGGGGGATCCCTGCTCGCGGCCGATCAAATGAAACGGGACGCGCTCGTCGCGCGTCCCGCCATCGACCCGCCGCTACCGATCAGCGGTGATAGGCCGTCTCGCCGTGCGAGGCGATGTCCAGGCCCTCGCGTTCCTCGTCTTCCGGCACCCGCAAACCGATGACAAGATCCACGATCTTGAAGGCGATGAAGGCAACCACCGCCGACATCACAACCGTGATCAGAACCCCCTGCAGCTGGACCCATACCTGGGCGCCGACCGAATACTCGGGGTTGGCCGCATTCTTCACATAATCGAAGATGCCGGTGCCGCCCAGCGTGGGCGAGGCGAACACACCGGTCAGGATGGCGCCGACAATGCCGCCCACGCCATGCACGCCGAACACGTCGAGCGAATCATCGGCGCCCAGCATGCGCTTCAGGCCATTCACCCCCCAGAGGCAGAGCACGCCCGACACCAGGCCGATGATGAGTGCGCCCATCGGACCCACAAAGCCGCACGCCGGCGTGATTGCAACCAGACCCGCCACCGCACCGGAGGCCGCGCCCAGCATCGAGGGCTTGCCCTTGCTGGTCCACTCGCCAAACATCCAGGCGACGGTTGCCGCAGCGGTAGCGAAGAGCGTGTTCACGAACGCAAGCGCCGTGGTGCCGTTGGCTTCCAGGTTGGAACCGGCGTTGAAGCCGAACCAGCCCACCCACAGGAGCGATGCGCCGATCATGGTCATCACCAGCGAGTGCGGCGCCATGGCCTCACGACCGTAGCCCACGCGCTTGCCGATCACATACGCACCCACCAGGCCGGCCACGCCGGCGTTGATGTGCACCACCGTGCCGCCCGCGAAGTCGAGCGCACCCTTGGCCCACAGGAAGCCTGCCGCTGCCGTGACGGCCTCGAGCGACTTTTCGTCGGTGATCGCATCCGGGCCGGCCCAGTACCACACCATGTGCGCCATCGGGATGTAGCAGAACGTGAACCACAACACCGAGAACAGTATGACCGCCGAGAAGCGCGCACGTTCAGCGATCGAGCCCACGATCAGCGCACAGGTGATTGCGGCAAAAGTTGCCTGGAACGCCACGAAAATGAGTTCCGGGATCACGACACCCTTGCTGAAGGTGGCGGCCACCGTGTCGGGCGTGACGCCTTTCAGGAACAGCTTGTCGAAGGTGCCATAGAAACTGCCATCGCCCCCGAACGCAAGCGTGTAGCCATAAATCGCCCACAGCACGCTGATCACGGCGAAGATTGTGAACACCTGCATCAGCACCGACAGCATGTTCTTCGCGCGCACCAGGCCGCCGTAGAAGAGCGCAAGCCCCGGGATGCACATGAGGGTCACGAGCAGTGTCGCAACGATCATCCACGCGGTGTCACCCTTGTTCGGGGTGGGCGGGGTTGCCTCGGCGGGCTTGGCCTGCTCCGCAGGTGCCGCCGCAGGCGCACTGGCCTGGGCAAGGAGCAGGGGCGCAGCGGGGCTCGCCTGCGCGAGAAGCACCGCACCCTGCGATGCCACCGACTGGGCAAGCGCAGGTTCGCCTGCGGCAGGCGCCGAGGCAAGGGTCGGCGCCATGGGCGCGAGGAACAGCGCCGCGACGAGCGCCAGCATTCGAATCAGGGTAGTCATAGTGGTCTCTCCGTCTGGCCGCTTACAGCGCCTGGTTGCCGGTCTCGCCCGTGCGTATCCGAACGACCTGCTCCAGGTCGTAGATGAAAATCTTCCCGTCACCGATCTTGCCGGTGCGTGCCGAGCCTTCGATGGCCTCGACCGCACGCTCGGCCAGATCGTCGGCCACTGCGGCCTCGATCTTGACCTTGGGCAGGAAGTCGACGACATACTCGGCGCCCCGATAGAGTTCGGTGTGGCCCTTCTGGCGACCAAAGCCCTTGACCTCGGTGACCGTGATGCCCTGCACGCCGACCGAGGACAGCGCCTCGCGGACCTCGTCGAGCTTGAAGGGTTTGATGATTGCGGTGATCAGTTTCATGGTGATGACATCCTCTCGGTGAAGCGCCGGGCGCGCGACATGCCGCCCGGCCGGGCAAGCCGCTCAGAAAGTCTTGGCAAGCGAGACCAGGGCACGAGCGTCGCCCGCGGTCTTGGTCACGCCGGAGAGGGCTCCCGTCGTGAAGTAGTTTTTCTTGCTGGTGGTGAGATAGGAAAGCCCCAGCACCCAGCCAGAAATGTCCTTGGTCAACCCGACCTTGTAGTCGGTGACCGAATTGCCGACGAGGCCGTTGGCCACGCCGTTCTTCAGGCTCAGAACGCCAACATGGGCATTGGCACCCCAGCCGCCGCCCAGATCATGGGTGGCTGCAAGGTCGAGGTAGGTGGTGCCCTTGGTTGAGCCGCCTGCCTTGCCCGGGTTGCCAGCCTTGAAGAGCGCCTGGGTCGAGAAATAGTCGTCCATCGAATAGAACAGCTTGGCCGTGACCGGACCGGCGCCAATGCCGAAATAGACCTCCTTGTTGTCGATCTTCACGCCAGTGCTGCCCGGGTAGGCGTAATAGATCGCACCGACGTCATAACTCAGCTTGCCGGCAGTCCCCTTGTAACCACCGTAGACATCCATCTCGAGGGAGGCGCCGTTGTAGAGCGACTGCTCGACATTGGAATTCCAGTTGCCGACGTAGAAGCCAGACTTGCTCGCATAGTCGAACCCACCTTGCAGGGTGGGCTGGTAGCGGGTCTGTGTGAAGCCGCGGAACTTGTAGTCCGAGGCCAGGGTGATGTTGCCCGTGAACGGCGCGGGGTCGGCGGCGAGTGCGGGTGCGACGGCAGCACTCAGGAGGGATGCGGCGAGGAGGGTACGGAGGGACATTCGGGTTCTCCCGGGTTTTGTGAGGATTGGGGGAGCCCCTCTGCATTTCTCATGCCAAGCGAATCCTCGGCCTCGCAGGCCGGGAAGCGACCCGCAAGCCACCACCCCGCCCCAAAAGGGGGCGGACCGCGCCGGGCAGCCACGGTTGCGCACCAAATCGGGGCGCCGGTCGGGTTGGCTCAGGGACAGCTCCGCCTGCGGCCTCGCGTGCTAGACTCGCGGCCCGTTTTGCTCGACGGCTTGCGGAACCATCACGTTGTTGACTCCTCACGTGATTGATTCACGAGCCGCGGCCAGCATGCGCCCGCCCTGCTTGTGAGGAACTGCCGATGGTCAACCCTGCTCAGCAACTCCTTGCCGATGCGCAAGTCCGGATCGCCGAGCTGTTGCGCGCGAGCCCGGCCGCAGACCTCGAGCGCAACCTGAAGGCGCTCCTTGCGCAGACCTTTCAGAAGCTTGAGCTCGTCACCCGCGAGGAGTTCGAAGTCGAGCGCGAACGCCTGGCCCGCCTTCAGGCGCGACTGGAGACGCTGGAGCGACATCTGCAGGGTAACGCCCCGGCAGGCGCAGCAACGGCTGCAACAGGCACGACGCCGGTCAGCGCGGTATCGGTGAGCGCGGCAGCGGCGCCTCACCCGGGCGCACCCACCCCCGCGCCGTCCAACCCCGAGGCGCCGCACCCGGGCACCGGCGCGGCCACCAGCCCGCCCGCGAACCCCTATCAGCTGCCGCCAGCGGGCGGCCGTTAAGCGACTCAGAGCCCGATCACGCCGTCCCGCGCCTGCGGCGGCAAGCGCGCGAGGTGGGCGGTACAGGGCCCCAGCGCAAGTTGCAGCCGCCCGTCGATGACCTCGGCCACGACCAGCGAAGCGTTGGCAGGCGGGCCGGCGCGAACGCTTGCCGCCCCGCCTTCGATATGCGCCGCAAGCAGGCGGCGCACCACCAGGCCATGGGTCACCAGGAGCACATCACCCGGGTCGGCCAGCCGATCGGCGGGTGCCTGGCTGGATTGACTGACGCGCGCGGCGAGCCTTGCGCAGGCATCTGCCACCCGCGCCTCGAACTGCGCGAGCGACTCGCCCTCGGGCGGCGCCTCGATCATCGTGATCGGATTGAAATCGAGGCTGGCATAGGCACGACCCCGCAACGCCCCGAAATTGCGCTCGCGCCAGTCGGGCGAGGTGTCGACCGACCGCTGCAGATGCCGCGCCACCTGCTCGGCGGTCTGGCGCGCACGCGCCAGATCGCTCGTCACGATTGCGGTCACCCGGTACTCCCGGGCGAGGCGCGCACCGAGCGCATCGGCCTGCTGCAGGCCATGGGGTGAAAGCGCGGTATCGGCCGGCTGGACAATGCCGGCGACATTGAGCGCGGTTTCTCCGTGCCGCGCGATCAGGAGCGCCATGGCGCCGCGCCGACTGGCCGGTGAAGGACGGCGCGCCGCATCAGGGCTGCGGCCCCCAGCCTGCCGGCAGCATCAGCTTGTTTCGTTGCGAAACGAACATCGGCCGAACCTTTTTGGCAAAGGCCATGAACTTGGGATCGGAGAACACGCCGGTCCAGAACGCGCGGCGATCGGCATCGTCTTCGAATTTCCAGAGATGGATCAGTTCGTTGATCGCACCCACGTCACCGGTGAAATAGCCGAGCAGCCTCGGCGGGTGGCCGCTGATGGCCGCCCAGCCCTCGCTTTTATAAAGCTCCATGATCTCGGCCATCTTGCCGGGAACAACTTCGTAGGTGCGCAGTTCATAAATGGCCATGGGGAAAGACTCCGGTTTCGTTGAAGCCCGAAGTATGGAGGGCGCCCTCGCAAAGCGCAGCGTCCGGTTTCGCGAAATGCGCCCGAACGCGGACACGGATCGCCGCGCGGTGACTCCAGCCCCCCGCTGTCGCACCGGCTGTCCCGCGGGCGCCAACCGCGCCTCGCGCAGGACGGCTCTCTCATCCCAATGGCCTGGCCGGTCGGCCGAGCCAGGCGTCGATCCGGCCGGCCTCCCCGGGCAACATCGGGCCTTTCCGCCATCGGGCCTTCTGGTTGTCCCGCCAGCCGCCCCCGCCCACCATGTCGCTTGCCATCGTTCGATCCCGCGCACTCGTCGGTCTTTCCGCACCAGAAGTCCGGGTCGAGGTTCATGTCGGGCGCGGCCTGCCCGCATTCCACATCGTGGGTCTGCCGGAGGCTGCGGTCCGTGAAAGCCGCGAGCGGGTGCGTGCCGCGCTCGTTCATCGCGGCTTCGACTTTCCCAATCGCCGCCTCACCGTCAATCTCGCCCCGGCCGATCTTCCCAAAGACTCCGGCCGGTTTGATCTCCCGATCGCCATCGGCGTGCTCGCGGCAAGCGGCCAGCTGCCGGTCGAGCCGCTCGAAGCGCTCGAGCTTGCCGGCGAACTCTCCCTGACTGGCGAACTGCGCCCCATTCGCGGCAGTCTCCCCATGGCGATCGCCGCCCGCGCAGCCGGCCGTCGGCTGGTGGTCCCGGCAACCAGCGCCGACGAAGCCGCGGTCTACCCCGAGGTTGCTGCCCTCGCAGCCAACCACCTGGGCGAGGTGTGCCTGCATCTGCTCGGCGCATCCCCTCTGGCACGGGTCGATCACCAGCTGCCCCCGCCCGCGCAATGGCAGGGCGCGAACTTCAGCGACATCCGCGGCCACGCCCAGGCCCGGCGGGCGCTTGAAATCGCCGCCGCCGGCGGCCACTCTGCACTGATGGTCGGCCCGCCTGGCGCGGGCAAGTCCATGCTCGCCTCGCGCCTCGCCTCCATCCTCCCGCCCCTGTCAAGCGACGAGGCGCTCGAGGTCGCGTCGGTCCAGGCGCTCGCCGGGCACTTCAACGCCGCGCACTGGGGCCGGCGCCCCATGCGCGCACCGCACCACAGCGCCTCTGCAGCGGCGCTGGTGGGCGGCGGTCCTGGTCCGCGGCCCGGCGAAATCAGCCTCGCGCATCACGGCGTGCTGTTTCTGGACGAACTGCCCGAGTTCTCGCGTCCCGTGCTGGAGGCCTTGCGTGAGCCGCTCGAAACCGGCCACATCACGCTCGCCCGCGCCAGCCGCTCCATCGATCTTCCGGCGCGCTTTCAGCTGATCGCCGCCATGAACCCCTGCAGCTGCGGTCATCTGGGCGACCCGCGCTGCCGATGCAGCACCGAGCAGGTCCTGCGCTATCAGCGCCGCGTCTCCGGCCCGCTCCTCGACCGTCTCGATCTGCTGCTGTCCGTGGCGCGCCTGAGTGAAACCGATCTGCTCGAGCGCACACCCGTCGAGGCGAGCGACACCATCCGCCCGCGGGTGGAAGCCGCCTGGGCGCGCCAGCTCAGTCGGCAGGGCTGCGCCAATGCAAGGCTCGATGCGCAAGGCGTTGCGCGCCACTGCGCGCTCGGCGCCGAGGCCGAGACGCTGATCGTGGCGGCAAGCCAGCGGCTGCGCTGGTCGGCGCGCGGCGTGCATCGCGCGCTCAGGGTCGCCCGCACCATTGCCGACCTCGCTGGCAGCGAAGTCCTCGAACGCAATCATCTGGCCGAGGCCATCGGCTATCGCCGTTCACCCCTCGAACTGAGCGGGGAGGCCGGCTGAGCGCTCACACCGCCGCGCTCTGCCCACCGGGCGGCTTCACGCGCCAGCCGATCATCACCGAAAGCGCAAGCACCTGCAGCACCAGCCAGCAGGCAAGCGCCCATCGAAACGCGAGCGCCTCCTCGAGCCCCAGTTGCCGGCCCAGCGCGTCCACGAGCACGCCAAACAGCCACTGGGTAAAGAAAATGCCCACGAAAATCATCATGTTGAAGGCGCTGAATGCGCGACCGGTCAGCGCACCACGAAAGGTGAGGCTCACATGCGTCTGAACCGGCGTAAACACCGTCACGCCCACCGCAAACGGAAGCCAGGCGAGCCACGCCCAGGTGCCGTCGGCCAGCACGATCACCGCCTGAGCGCCAACCATGAGCAGCGACCCAACCACCGTCACGGAAAGCGTCGACCAGCCGCGCGCAGCCAGCCTGGGCATCACCCAGCCGAGCAGAAGGTAGGCAAACATCAACACCACATTGAGCACCAGAAGCGCCTGCGCGCTCTGCGCCGCCGACATCCCGAGCACCCGCGTAAACCATGGCCCGGCCCAGAGACTCTGCATCGCGATGAAGGTGGCCTGCAGCGTGACCGACGGCACGACAAAGCGCCAGAAGTAGCGCTCGCGAAACACCTCGAGGTAAGCGCGCCACTGCTCGGCAAGCGGCGTGGCGGGCTGACGCGGCTCGGCAGGCAGGCGCACCCTCAGGCACACCGCCGCGAGCGCAAGCAGCCCCGCGCAGAGAAAGAACAGCCCCCGCCAGCCAATGACCGGCAAAGCGAGCTGCGCAGGTACGGTTGAACTGAGCGCGCCCAGCGTACCCGCCGTAAGCATCCAGGCGGCGAGCCGCTGCTGACGCTCCGGCGCAAAGGCAAACCGGAAGGCGCGCAGCCCCGACATCAGCGCGCCCGACACACCAATGCCGATCACCACCCGTGCAAGACCCAGCACCCAGGCCTCGGTTGCAAGCGCAAACATGAGGCAGCCGAGCGCCGCAATCGCAAGCAGCGTCGAGTCGGTATCGCGCGAGCCAAACCGGTCGAGCCAGACGCCCAAGGGCAACTGCATCACGATGAAGCTGAAGAAATAGGCGCTGGAAAGCGCGCCAAGCTGCGCGTTGCTGAAACCGAACTGGTCGACCAGGTCGGGCGCAATCACCGCATTGACGGTGCGAAGCGCATACGACAGCACATAGCCCGAGGCAAAGAGCGCAAACACGCCGAATCCGGCCTCAGCGACCGGCTGGGACGCGCCGCGGTTCACGGAACCAGCAGCCGGAACGAATCGAGCATCGTGCGCGCCTGCGACACTTGCGCGGGCGCCACAATCGCCACCGCCTGCCAGAGCTGCTCCCGATACGCGACGAACACCGCCTGCATGACCACCGGCTCGCCCGCCATCAGGCCGCGCGCTTCCACCGAAATGGCATCCACCGCACCCTTGGCGGTGCCAGAGAGGTCGAGAAGCCCCACGCGGATCGGAACGCCGGGCTGCGGCTCCGCGCCCAGGTTGCGCAACATCGCGACCCGCATGGCCGACAGCGCCTTCGCATGGGTGGCGGCCAGATCGGCAGCAGGATCGGCCGCACGATCGGCCGCACGATCGGCCGCCCGGGCCTCGAGCCGAATCGCGCCCACCGTGAACAGGGCGCGGTCCACGCGCGCGCCGGTCATGGTCATGTCGACCCTGAGTCCATCGAGATCAATCTCGCGGCTCATGGACGCAGGGCGGGCAGGCAGGAGCACCGAAAAGCCCTGCTCGGGGCTTCGGGTTTCACGCCAGTTGAATTCGGGCGAACACGCGGCGACGAGGCCAGCCAGAACCAGCCAACCCAACACACCGCGGATCGCGCGTCGGCGACCGGCGGTACGCCGGAACAGGCTGGACGGCAGACTCATCGGATAATGGTATCAAGCTGTTCCATCATCCAGGGAGTCAGGGCCATGATCTATGAATTCCGTTCGCGCGCCACAGGCAGCATCGTGATGATGGAAAAAGTGGCCGAAAGGATGCTCGGCATCCTCGGAAAGCCCGCCGGTCCCCAGGGCATCATCACGGTCGATCAGCTGCCTGCGGCGATCGCTTGCTTGCGCGCAGCCATCGCCGACGAGCGGCACGCACGCGAGGCCGCGCGCGAGGCAGCGCACGCCAGCGCGCGGGCCACAGATGCCTTGCCAACGCCAGCCGCGGGTGGCGGACACGACGCAGAGGAAGCCGGTCCCGGCACGGCGATCCCGCTCGAAGCCCGGGCCCAACCGCTCATTGAAATGTTCGAGCGGGGGGGGGGGGG
>JBMSQB010000111.1:0-11415 GCA_049423065.1 Burkholderiaceae bacterium | reverse complement strand
GCTCGAGGACGGGCCGCCCGAGGATGACCCTGATGCTGTCGAGCCTGCCCATGCGGCGGGTTCAGCGCCGATTTCAAATGCAAGCTGATTCACGACCGGTCTGACCGGGTCGGATTTCTCTGGAGTCTCTGATGGAACCGTCTTTCGCCAAACGATTCAAGCGCTGGTCCCCGCGGGGCCGCAGGCTCGCATACGCCCGCAGCCGCGCGCAGGTTGAACGTCTGGAAGACCGCGTACTGCTGTCGGCAGAACCGATGCTGCAGCAGACCCGGCCCGACACCGGCAAGGAGATTTCTGCCGACAACGTGTCGTTGAATGCCGTCGAGCGCAAGACCATCGAGGTCGATCTCGCGCAGTTCGAGCCGTCAGCCACCATCGTCGACCTCACCAAGGGTGCTTCGCAGAACAGCCGGCTGAGCGGCGCGGGCGACCTGCTCTCCTTGTCCGGCGAGGTGCGCAATCTCATCGTCGACCTGTCGGCCACCGACAATAAAGTCACGCTGGGCACCGAGCCCGATGGAAGGCTTCGGGTCACCGCCGACGGTCTCTACGATCTGCTGTTTGCCAAGCCCACCGGGCTTTTTGCCATTCGCGGCCAGGGTGGCGCGGATCAGGTGGTGGTCAAGACCGCCGATCTGGGCGAGGCCATGCTGGTGGTCGAGTCCGAAACGATCGAAGTGAGCGAAGGCGCTGTGGTGAAGGCAGCGGCCGGTGTGCACCTGATTGCCGATGCGTCGGTCAGTGGCACACCTACCGCGTCCACCAGCGGCAAGGTCACAGCCGCGGTCAGCGTGAACGGCACGGTGCAGACCAAGGGCGATGTGCTGGTGGCCGCCAATGCGGCGCTTGGCTACACCGGCAAGCCTGCGGCCACGCTGGCCGATCTCTCGCTCACGGCGGACGTCAGCGCGAGCGCTGTGCTCGGCGCCAAGTCGTCGATCACTGCAGCGGGTATCTTTGTTGTGGCCGATACCGATGTGCGGATCGAGGTTGAGCGCAGCGGTGTCGAGCGCTCGAAGGTCACGATCGGCGTTACGCAGAAGAGCGAGGCGGGTGCGCGCGGCAATGCGGCGATCCGCATGGTCGACGATACGTCGCCCACCGAGGTGTCGGTGCTATTCGAGGCAACCGACGCCACGCAATTGCGCAGCGTCATCGGCGTTCAGGACTCGGTGCTCGCCGGTTCGGATGCGAGCAAGGATGTCTGGAACCGCATTGC
Organism: Burkholderiaceae bacterium; assembly: GCA_049423065.1. Lineage (GTDB taxonomy): Bacteria > Pseudomonadota > Gammaproteobacteria > Burkholderiales > Burkholderiaceae_E > SYIM01. The sequence goes on along the minus strand of JBMSQB010000111.1, from coordinate 10,196 downwards.
AGTGAGCCGCGAGGCCAGGGCCTATCTGGGCGATGGCACGGGCAAGGTGGTGGTGGCGGCCGACCAGGGCGTGGCCGCACCGGTCGTGCAGGTGGGTGCACTGGCTCGCGACCGCGCGACCGGCGGCATCCTGAGCGACTTCGCGGGCTCCAAGCAGGCGGGTACCAGCCAGGTGCTGATCCAGTCGGTCGTCGAGTCCGCACTCGCGGGCGCCGAACTGGATGTGGCGGGGCTGCGTGCCTTTGCGCTCGATGCAACCAGCGTCAATGCCAATGCGCGCCAGGCGCGCAATCAGGGGGCGACCACTACTGCCGTTCGCGTCGACACACTCACGCTGCGCTCCAAGGGCGAGGCAAGCTTCATTGCGCAGGACCGCTCGAGCTGGAAGGCCGTGGGCGGCAGCTACACCGGCGAGTTGCTCGAGTCCTGGTATGGGGTTTCCACATTGCCGGCAAGTCTTGCCGGCAACGATGTGCAGGCATCGGTCACGGTCTCGGTGGTCAAGTCCACCATCGCGGCAGCGGGGTTGCGCAGTGTCGCGCTCGCCGCGCAGTCGCTCGAATCCGAGATCAAGTTGGGCAAGATGGGGCCGCTTACCCCCGGGTTCCTCGGGCTCAGGCTGGGCTTCGATATCAACATCGGAACGCTTCGCGCCTGGAACACCTTGAATGGCGGCACGGGTGTATCGGTCGACCAGACAACGGTGGTGAGCAGCGCGGCCATTGAACTTGCTGCGCGCGACAAGGCCAAGCTCAAGGCCGACACGCCCACCGGTGCCAATGCGCCGCCGGATGGCGACCAGGAAGCGGTGTTCGCAGTGAACGCCGTCGGACGCTATTTTGGCGATCTCGGCACCTTCGATCCGGCCAGGTTTGCGGGTGGCGAGCCTGCCGACACCGGCAAGTCGCGCGACACCACGGTCACCGTCGATGCAAGCCGGCTCGAGGCCGCCGGTGCGGTGGCGGTCGATGCCCGCGCCTCGCTCGTGATGGACGCAATCGCTGATGCACTCAATGAACCGGGCGTGAGCACTGCCGCGGCCGGGCTGCTCGCCATCAACCGCTATCGCGGGGGCACCCGCGCCGAGGTGGCGGGGCGCACGGGTGTGGCGAGCATCAAGGCGGGCGGCACCGTGTCGGTGATTGCGCGCGACGCGCTCAAGGTGAGCGCCGAAGCCGATACTGGGCGACCCTCATCGGCGCGGCTTCAGGTGGGCGGCATCCTGGTCTTCAACGACCTCAAGCGCGATCTGTCTGCCCGGATCGATGCATTGAGTCTGGATGGCGGCGCGCTCTCGGTCGAGGCGATCGACGAGGCCACCATCAGCGCCACCGCGCGTGGCGCGGTCGATGCCAATTCATCCGATCCGTTTGACGACTGGACGCAGCTCGCGGCCAACGGCTCGGTGGCCACCAACTGGCTGCTGGGCAGCGCCAAGGTGGCCGCCAACGATGTGAACATGAAGCTCGCGGGCAATGCGACGCTTCGCTCGCAGGCTGGCGCCACGCTCGCCGCGAGCAACGAAGTCACCACCTCCACGATGGCGGGCGCGGGTTCTGCGATTGCCTACAACCTCATCGGCCGCCAGGGCGCGGGTGCGTTGAAGGCCAATACCGTTTCAGCGTTTCTCGATGGCTCGGCCGGCGAGGTCGCCACCTTTGAAGTGGGCGCAAGCTTCGACAAGGGCTTTATCGACGTGGGGGGCGATTTTGCGCTGGATGGCAATCTCGCACTCAAAGCCACTGCCACGCTCAAGCAGGCCACCGACGGCATCCTGGGGTCGTCGAGCGCCGCCATGGTGCAGAACCTGAGCGAGGCCAGCACCAACGTCCGGTTTCTGCCCACTGCGGGCGCCGAACACTACGTGGGCGGCAGCGCGCGCATGGCCGCCCGCGATTCCGCCGAGCTGGTTGCCACTGCATCGATGAGCGCCACGGGCCTGTTCGCCTCGACCGGCCTTGCGGCTGCACGAAACCAGGCCAACCATGTGGTCGACACCCGGGTGACCGGGGCGGAGCTCACCACCGGCGGCGACATCGATGTGTGGGCCGACTCCAAGGCCTCGATCACCGCCACGCTCACTGGCAAGGTGGGGTTTGGCGGCGCAGGGGCGAGCGGCCTGGGTCTGGGTGGCCTCTCGCTCAATTCGCTGATGGCCGCCAATGTGGTGAACGGCTCGGTGACGGCGATCGTCTCGGGCGGGCGTCTTGCAGCTGCCGGCGACCTCGATGTTCATGCAGCCAACGATGCCGACATCCGCGCATTCAACAAGGCCACGACGCAAGGCACGGCTGCTGCCAGCCTTGCGCTCGCGTTCAACGCAATCGGCTGGAAAGACCAGAGCTTGAAGCAGCCCACGATCGGTGCGCTGCTGGGCGCAGGCATGGGTAGCGAAGCCACCGTGTTCAGCAAGGCTGCGGTGCATGATGCCAACCTGTCGATTGCGGGCGATGCCTCGATCGACGCCTCGAGCGCGGGTGCCATCGACGCGCGCCTGGGCTCGGCCACCGACGGCGGCTTCACCGGCAGCGCGGGCTTTGCACTTGCCATGAACCGGGTGAGCTCGGGCGCGAACGCCTGGATCGGTACTGCCGCGCAGGCCGGGGCCGTCACCGGTCGATCGAAGGTGCTGGAGATTGCCGTGGGCGGCGATCTGGAAGTCAACGCGGCCGACGATGCCGTCATCGATGCATCGGTGAGCCTCGCCAGTGCCGGCGGTCTTCTCGCAGTGGGCGGCAGCGCTGTGCGCAACGACGCGCGCGGTCGCGCGATCGCCTCGATCGATGATGCGAGGGTTGCCACCGGCGGCCTGCTGGCCGTCACCGCTGACGAGTCGGCCTCGATCGAGGCCGCGCTCGATGGCACGGCCAAGACCGATCAGGGTTTGCCGGTGGTCGGCGGCGGCCTCGCAGTCAATGGCCTGATTGCCACCAACCTTGTGCTCGCGGAATCGTCCGCCACGGTGAGCGACGGCGATTTGAAAGCGGCAGGTGATCTGCTGGTGGATGCGGCCAATACCGCCACCATCACCGCCGACAACACTGCGGCGCTCCGCTCGGGCGGCATCGCGGTGGGGGTGCTCCTTGCCTACAACACGGTGGGCTGGAAGGCGGAAGACCTGATCTCGCAGACCATCGACACGATCATCGGCGAGGTGGGTACCGCGCAACCGGTCACGGTGAATGCGCTGGTTACGCAGAGCACGCTCGACATCGGTGGCGATGCGGCCGTTCTCGCTGACGTGACGGCTACCGTCACCTCCAACATCAGCAACGAGGTCGCCGCGCGTTCGGGTGCGGCATCGGCCAGCCTGGTGCTGGCCACCAATCAGGTGAAGTCGAGCGCCGACGCCAAACTTACCGAGGCGGGGCGGCAAACCGGCGCGCGCGGCGGCACCGCGGTGGATGGCCACCTGCAGGTTGAGGCAAGCGACTCGCCATCGGTGTTTGCAGAGACCAGGATGGTTGCTGCGGCGGGCAAGTCCTCTGAGGATGAACTCGATGGCCTCACCGCCGACTTTGTGTCCTCCGACGGTATCCGCAAGATCGACTTCGGCAAGAAGGTTCGGGTGGCGGACGGCTACCGCAATGGTGGCGAAGGCGGTCTCGTCTATCGCTACATGGGTCCTGAGGCGGTTTCTCTCGATCTGTCCGAGCAGGACTATGGCAACGAGGGTTACTGGCTGGAAGTCGAGCCCGACAATGGTCTGCCTGGCGTGCTGGGTACGGTCTCCGACATCGGCAAGGGCTTGCTGAAGGTGTTCGAGCTGCCCAAGCCGTTTGGTGGCGCAGGGGCCTGGACGGACGCACTCACGCCCACCGATGTCGGCGACAACGGCGGCTTCGAGACCCAGACGCTCACCGTCAAGCTTCCTGCGGGGGGCACTGCCGGCAGCTTCGGCCTCGCGCTTGGCGACATCAGCACCGAGCCGATTACGCTCTTGCCAATCGATTTGCCGGTGGCCGAGCAGCAGCGGCTCACGCTCATCAATCCGCTCACGGCCACCGGAAGCCGGGTTCGGCTGGCGTTGGCAGGCCTTCCCGATATTGAGGTGGAGGTGTTGGGCAGTGCCGAGGACACCGCAAGCGCGCTTGCCAACGCGCTTGAAGCCTGGTTTGGCGCCGGCGGCGTCTCGGTGGTGGCGCTCTCCAATCGTGCGGCTGGCTGGGCGTTCGACATCACGCTCGCGGGCCAGAATGTCGGCCAGGCGATCGATACGATCCGGGCGCGTGTTGCCGCGCAGCAGGGCGCCGACCGGCTGGGTGTGCGCACGGAGACGCTGCGTGAGGGTCGCGCCGCACCCACTCGCGCCGATCAGGCCACGCTCATCCAGGCCGCTCTGCGAACCGCGCTGGGCGAGCCCACCCTGACGGTCACGGCCGGGTCGGAGACCGAATTCACCTATGCGGTCACCTTCGGCAAGAAGGGCGATCGGCCACAGTTGCGCCCGATCGAGGTCAGCACGGGCTTTGCGGTCGAAGCGGAGACGACCACCGCAGGCAGCGTCGAGGTCGGTGCCACCTTCACTGCCCGGCTGGACACCTCGAAGACAGTGAGCCGCTTCGACATGGCGTTTGATTTCGGGGGCAGCCGCTACACCGCCGAAGGCATCAACCGCGACGCAACCGAATTGCAGCTGGTGCAGGCGATCAACAAGGCCGTCAACTCCGCGGGTCAGCGTTTCCAGGACACCGGCATCTCGGTGGAGGTGGCCGAGGCCACCACCAAAGACGGCGCCTCGGCCTGGATCATCAAGTTTGGCGGCTCGAAAGATCGCACGGTATCGAACGTCAAGCTGCGCGCAACCGACCCGAGCTTCACCGGCTCGCTCAACGCCATCCTGGCTGATTTCTCCCCCTGGGGCGGGTTCTCGGTGGGCGGCCTGGTGGTGCGCAACGATGTGCGGGGCGCGGCCACTGCGCTGGTCTTGCGCGGCGATGTGACAGCGGGCGCGCTGACGGTCAAGGCGACCGATGCCGCCATCATCGAGGCCGATGTCGACAGCGTGGTCGAGGCCACGGGCGGCCTCACCGGCGGCGGGCTCGCGGCCAATGGCGTGATCGCCACCAACATGGTGCTGGCCGAAACGCTTGCCGACATCCAGTCGAGCAAGGTGGTCACCACCACGGGTGATGTCACGGTGCGGGCCTCGGAAGAGGCCTCGATCGAGGCGACCAACCGCAGCGTCACCAGCTCTCAGGGTTCTACGGTGGGCGTCACGCTCGCCTTCAATACCGTGGGATGGCAGGCGCAGAACGTTCTGAAGCTGGCGGCCGAGGCCATTGCCAACACCCAGATCGGTACCGCGCAACCGGCGCGTTCGCGCGCCACGGTCACGGATTCCACCGTGAAGGCCGCGGGCTCGATCACGCTCGATGCGCAGACCGATGCCTTCATCGAGGCGGAACTCAAGAACGAAACCGGATCGAGCGAGGGCTTGCTCGACCGCTTCATGCAAGCGGGCGGACCCAAGGTGTCGGTGGGTCTGGTCATTTCGAGCAACATGGTCAATGCCGAGGCCAAGGCTTATGCGTCCGGTACTGATGTCGTGCTCGAGGCGGGTCGCAAGATCACGATCGATTCGAGCAACTCGTCCGGGATCGATTCGGCGGCCTCGCTCTTGCCGATCGCCACCGAGACCATTGGTGGTGGACTGGTCGACGCTGTCATCGGTGACCTCTTTGATACCAGCTTCACCGATCGCTCGGGCAAGCGCAACGTCAAGTTCGGCCACCTGGTGCTGATTGGTCCGGCCGACTACAAATCAACCGAGCGGCCGGAGACGATCGGCAAGGGCGAACGGGTACGCCTGCTGCAGTCGGTGGGCGGTGGGCGTGCGGGCATTACTTACGAGTACCTTGGCGCCACCCCGCTCGTCGACGTCGACTTCTCGGAGCAGATCTTTACCGATCAGACGCGTTGGCGCGCCATATCGGGTCAGGCCGGGAAAACCTACATGCGGGTGGGCGCGGGCGGGATGCTCGATCTTGGCGCGCAAGATTACGAGGGCGCCGGCTGGACACTGTTCAGCGCCGACGACCTCAGTACCTTCGGCCTTGAAATCGCGGGCGAGGTGATCGATTCGCTGCTCGGCGAGGGGGGCGGCGCGTCGGCGGGCTTTGGCGGTCTGGTGGTGCGGAATGATTCGCGCGCAGCCGCTGAAGCGACGCTCGATCAGGTCACCGCCAAGGGCGTCGGCGGCATCGCGATCCGCGCCACCGATGCTTCGGAGGTGAAAGCCGAAGACGAGAGCGAAGTTGCGGCGGGCGACTACGGGATCAACCTGGTGGTGGCCACCAACACTGTGCTGGGCGGCGCACGCGCCTGGGCCAAGGGGGGCTCGCTCGAAACCGGTGCCACATCGGGCGATCTGGTGATCAGCGCGGTCAACGACGCCACCATCGATGCAACGGTATCGAGCTCGGTCTCGGCGGGGGTCTCGGTGGGCGTGACGCTCGCCTTCAACACGATTGGCTATGAGCCGGTGAATGTGTTGAAGAACATTGCCGACTCGATTGCGGGCTCGTCCTATGCCGGGCAGCAGCCGTTGCTCACGCAGGCGTGGGCCGACGGCAGCCTCATCAAGGTGGGCGGCAACCTCTCGGTTCTGGCCGCGAGCACCGGCAAGATCGACGCGATGATCGAGAACTCGGCACTGTCGGTGAATGCCGAGCTCGGTAGCGAGGGCGCGAAGTCGATCACCGTTGCGCCGGTTGTCGCGATGAACAAGGTGGCGGCCGACACCCGAGCCTACCTGTCGAACATCAAGGACCTGACTGCGGGCGGCAATGTCTCGATCGTATCGAATGCGCTCACGCTCATCGTCTCCGAGGTCAAGGCGAGTTCGGTGGCCATCTCGGCCTCCACTGGCGGCGATGCGATGTCGGTGTCGGTGGGTGTGGCCTTCAGCCGCAATGATGTGTTGAATGATGTTCAGGCCTATCTGGCAGGCAGCGCCGACGGCGCGGGCAAGGCGCGCATCGGCGGCGACCTGAAAATTGCGATCGATCGCAGCGCTTCGATCGACGCAACCGGCGGCGCCTCCGCGGTGGCGGTGGCCGCAAGCCCGAAGGGCGGCGCGCCAGCCGTGGGCGGCGGCGGCACGCTGGTGTTCAACCGCGTCAACGGGATGGCCGATGCCTACCTGTCGTCGATCGATGTGGTGACCACGGGCGCTGGCGGCAAGGCCGGCGATGTGCGGATCGAGGCGAACGACGATGCCGTGATCAGCGCGATGGTGCAAACACTTGCGCTCGCGGTATCGCTGAGCGGCGGCAAATCGGCCACGGGTGTGGCATTGGGACTTTCATTCGCCCGCAACATCATCGGCGCGCGGCCGGTGGCGGTCGACTATGCGTTCAAGGCATCAACCTACAACGCCACCAACAAGCTCACCACGCTCACCAAGGGCACCAAGGTCCTGAACGACAACGGGTTGCTCAATGACGAGGTCTATGAGTTCGTTGGCGACACATACAGCGACAGCAAAGGGATCGATTTTCCGGCACAGAACTGGTCCGACGAGAGCCGCTGGAAACTGCTGAGCTACACACCAACCACCTCGCGGGCGCGGGCCCGCATTGCTGACGCCGGCGTCGACGCGGCGGGTGATCTGGTGCTCAGTGCCGATGGCGAGGGCGAAATCACCGCGCGCGTGCTGACCGCCACGGCTGCCGTTGGCGCAAGCGGCAAATCTGCCATTTCGGCGAGCGCGGCCGGCGTCTATGCAGAGAACCGCATCTATTCCAGCCTCGAGGCAACGATAGATGGCGACGCGGCCTCACCGCGAACGCTTGCGGCCGATTCGATCAGTCTCACCGCCGACAGCGGTACGTCGATCAACGCAGTGGCCGGGGCCGCATCGCTCGCCGCGTCTGTCTCGGGCAACACATCGGTTGCGGTGTCCATCGGCCTGTCGCTCGCATTCAACAGCATCGACACCGACGTGCTCGCTCAGGCAGACCATGCGAGGCTCACTGCGCGCACGGGCGAATTGAACATCGGCGCGAGTGCGGGCGGCGTGCTACTTGCCACACCGACGCTCGCCGAGGCCGCCGCGCGTGGCCTCACGCCGGCGGCGATTGACGCGCTTGCCAACGCCGGCAAGAAGACCTCGTTCCGAAGCACCGAGGGCCAGTCCTGGGACTTCGTCGCCCGTGACGGTCTGGTATCTGTTCGATCGGGCGACATGGTTCGCGCCACGAGCGGTCGAGTCTATGAATACGATGGCGACGACAAGCTCGTCGGGCTGGATGGCATCGATTTCGCCAGCCATTCGGATTGGGACGAAGTCGAGACCGATTCGAGCAAGGTCAAGGCGGGGTATACCGTTGCGGTTGACGCGGTCCATACCGCGGGTGGGCTACCCGGCCGGGTGTACCGGTTTATCGGCCAGCCCGAAAGCTACACCACCGAGGTGGGCCGGCGGCAGGTGGCCACAGGCGATGTGGTGCGGGTGGCCAGCAACCATGACGACGGCGATCTGGTGGGCAAGCTCTTCAAGTTTGTCGGCTCCTCCACGTCCATCGATCTGACCGATGCCGACTTCGAGGACGAGGACCTCTGGGAAGCCGTCGAGGTTGAAACCAGCATCGAGCTCTGGAAAGAGAACTTTGCCAACACCTCGCGCTGGCAGCTGGCAACCGACTATGCCGATCCGGCCGTTGTCAGGGCGCTTCCCCAGCTGATGGTGGACAAGGGCATCGACCTGCCAGATACCGATTTTCTGCGGCCGTCTGCGCTTTATCGCAGTTCCGACAGCCTGCAGTGGGACTACGCCACCACCGATGGCACCAAGGAATTGGAGAAGGGCGACACGGTGGGCGTGACCTCCGGCGCGCTTGCGGGTGGCGTGTATGAATACATCGCCAAAAGCAAGTGGAAAACCGATCTGGCAAAGCTTGATTTCACCGATACCAAACGCTGGAAACCGGTCAAGCCCGACGCCAAGTCGATGAACCGTGGCGACACGGTCAAGCTGGTCGACGACTACCGCTATGGCGGTGACGGCGGCGCCATCTACAGCTATATCGGCAAGAACCGGATCGAATATGACCTGGGTCGAACCGACTATTCCGATACGACCCGGTGGGAGCGCGTGCGACCCGACCTCGATGTGTCGGTACTCGAGGCAGGAAACCGCTGGATGGTGAGCGATGCGCGTGGCAACAGCTATGCGCTCGAGGTGGTGGGCAACACCATCGAAATCACGCGCAGCAATCTCAACGCGATCTCGGTCGCGGCGTCGATGGCGGTGGGCATCGGCAAGACCGGCATTGCGGTGTCGGGTGCCGGTGCGGTCGCGGTCAATACGCTCGCGGGCGGGGTCGATGCAATTCTGAGTGACAGCACCGTTGTCGCCAAGACCGATGTGAACCTCAGCGCCGAGAGCCACTCTGTGATCGCCGCGCGGGTGGCAGCGATCTCGGTGGCGATCGCGGCCGGCCAGACCGGCGTGGGCGCTTCGATCGGCATTTCGGTTGCGCGCAACCTCATCGGGCAGGACGGCTTCGGCAAGGTGGGCGACGCATCGATCGCCACCGTGCGCTCGTTGGTGATCGACAGCGACATTACAGCCGAAGGCGATCTGAACATCGCATCGTCCACCAGCCAGCTGATCGATGCGCTGGTGGTGGCGGGGTCGGCTGCGATCGCAGCCGGTCAGACGGGCGTCGCAGTCAGTGGCTCAGGCGTCTGGGCCGAGAACCAGATCGGACTGCGCGTGCAGTCGGGCATCGACACGGCGTCCACCACGGCCGGCGCGCGGCCCAGCCGCATCATCGTGGCCGATGTCGACATCGCAGCCAATGATGTATCGCTCATCAATTCATTCGCGGGCGCGGCCACCATTGCGGCGGCGTTTGGCCAGACCGGCGTTGCGATTTCGGTGGGCGTGTCGCTTGCGCGAAACGTGATCGACGGCGTGGTCGAGGCGAGCATTCATGGCGCCGAGATCGATGCCAAGGGCATCGTGAAGGTGCTCGGCACCTCCGACTCCACCATTCGCGTCACGGCAGCGGCGGCCTCGATTGCGCTCGCTGCGGGCCAGACCGGGCTGGGCGTGGCGGGTGCGGGCGCGTCGGCGGTAAACGTGATTCTGGGCGATGCGTTTGCCAAGGTCGATGACAGCCTGATTCGCGCAGGGTCGGACGTCACCATCAAGGCCAACGCCACCAACCTGATCGATGCCTGGATCA
>JBMSQB010000110.1:0-11555 GCA_049423065.1 Burkholderiaceae bacterium | reverse complement strand
TGGTTCGCAATCTTTTGCAATCTTTTCGCCCCCCCGGCGCCGCATGCTCTGTCCGACGTGCGGTCAGTCAGACGAAAGCCAACGCCTGGGCAGATTGTCTTGGGAAGGGGGGTCAATCGTGTTCGAGCGAGGAGTTGCGAACCGGATCAGGGGACGCGCTGGTCATCGGGCGTGGTTTGCCCAATCCGCCGTCCTGGCCTGGTTCTGCATGAGCGCCGCGACGGCGCTCGCTACCGAACCGTCGCCCGGCAGACCCGAGCCATTGAAGCTCGAAGAGTTGGTGAGCCGCCTGCGTGAGGTCAACAAGGATATCCGGATCAAACGGGCCGAACGCGATATTGCTGCGACCGGCATCGACCGGGCGGCTGCGTCGTTTCAGCCTGTCGGCAAGCTGGGCGCCACACGCAGTCGGAACAACCAGCCGAACACCTACGAAGAGGCGCTCGCCCGTTCGCTGACGCCCAACTATTTGCGCGACGGAAACGACTACTCGGCGACCGTCAGCCAGTTGCTGGGTACGGGTGCCAGGATTGAGCTGGGCTCGACGCTCTCCAACTTCGTCACCAACATCAACCAGATGGCCGCCTGGCGGCCGCCGGGTGTGCGGGACAACCGGGCCAACTGGGGCGTCACGCTCGTCCAGCCGCTTGCCCGTGACGGCGGGGTCGAGGTGACGAGCGCGCGTGGCCGGGTGGCGGAGCTCGACCTCGCGGTGGCCAGTCACAGCAGCCTCGAGGGCGAGTCGGTGGTGGTGGCCAGCGCGGTCATGGGGTATTACGAGCTGGTGCTCGCCCAGCATCGGGTGGCCGCTGCCCAGGAAAAACTTGAGAACGCACGCAGGCTGGTGGTGCAGGCCAGGGAGCTTGCGCGCAAGGGGCTGTTGCCCGAGACCGAAGTCTGGGATGTTCAAAACACGGTGTCGCGTTATCTCGCGGGTCTCGATGAGGCAAGGCAGGGAGTGCTTGAGTTGCAGGATCGGCTCAACACCTTGCTGCTCGCCAGCTCTCTGGAGGACTCCAAACGTTGGCAGGCGGTGGATCCGCTACCCGAGATTCCGGTCCAGCCAGTGGTGGTGGGCATGGAGGAAGCGTATCGGCGCGCACTGGAATCCCGGCAGGATTTCCAGAAACTCCGAAAGCAACTCGAGCGTGAGGGGGTGCAACTGGGGTACGTGACGAACCAGGCGCAGCACAGACTCGACCTTACCGCCTCCTACGGGCTGGGCGGCTTGGCTTACAGCCCCGAGCGGGCCTTTGACCAGACGCTCCACACCACCTATCCGCGCTGGAGCGTGGGCCTGCAACTGGAAATTCCTATCGGGAAAAACCTGGAGGGACAGGCCAATCTGGCCGCCGCCAATGTCAGGCGCGAAAACGCGCTGCTGGAGCTCAAGGCGCTCGAGGTTCAGATTGCCAACGACCTTCACACCAGCGTGAACATGATGACCAGCGCCGCGCGCCGCTGGGTGCAGTGGCAGGACGTTGCAACGCGTGAGCAGCAGCAGGTTGAATTCGAGCGCCAACGGTTTTCGGCGGGGCGCAGCGCAACGCGCGAGATCCTGATGCGCGAGGAGCGGGCCGTGAACGCGCGCTTGTCCCTCATCGAACAGCAGGCGGCCCACGCACGGGCGCGGGTGGTGTTCGAGTCGGCTCAAGGTCTTCTATTGCAGCGTTGGTCGCGATGAGCGGGCTGGCATCGCGTGGTCATCACCTGATTGGTCGCTTCGCAGCGGGCGCGCTGCTTCTGATGCCGTTGACCGCGCCTGCGCAGACGCCGCGCGCTCCGCCGGCAATCGCTTCGCAACAGGTCGCCCCCGCAACGGCCGATAGCAGCGGGTTGGGTTTCACCCGCGCCTATCGTGAAGTCAAGCTCAGCATGCCGGTGGCAGGCCGGATCGAACGCGTATTGGTGGAAGAAGGTAGCCGGGTGCGAGAAGGGCAACTGCTGCTCTACCTCGATCGCACGCTCGAAGAGCTTGAGGTACGGCGTCGCAAGCTGCAACTCGAGGACCACGCGCGGCTGGATGAACTCAAACAGCGCGAACTGACCCTGGTGAAGCAGGTGAGTTCCCTGAAGGAGTTGTTGCCTGGGGGCGTGGTGCCGCGCAAGCAGGTGGAAGACGAAGAACTGTCGCTGGGCAATGTGATCGCCGAGCGCAAGACCATTGAGGCCACCAAGCAGCGGGAGCGTGTCGAGCTATCCCTGGCCGAGGAAGCCTATCAGCGGCGTCACCTGCGTTCCCCGCTCAACGGGGTGGTGACCAAAGTCGAGTTCTATGCCGGCGAGAGCATTGAACCGCATGCAACCGTGATGTGGGTGGTCGATGTCAGCCGCGTTCGGTTTATGGGCACGGTCCGCGCGCAGCCAGGCCTCAATTTGAAAGTGGGGATGCCGGTTCGGCTCGAATTGGGGCTCGAAGGCCAGATGGGGGTGCGGGTGGCGAAGCTCGTCTATGTTTCGCCCGTCATTGATCCAGCGAGTGGCCGGATCGATGTGATCGCTGAGTTCGACAATCCGGATGGCTCAGTCCGTCCGGGCGTCAGCGGCCGGATGGTGTTCTGACGTGGTGCCATCGTGAGGAGCGATTCCAGGCAGGCTGCGGTGCGAGCCGACGAGGGCGCTCAGGCGGATACCTCGGCCTGGGATGCGCTTGCCGGGTTCGAGGGGTCGCTGCAGTCGTTCTGGGAAGTGTTTCTGAAGGCGGTGGGTCAGAGCCTGCCCGCGAGGCGAGTTGTGTTGCTCAGTGCGAGTGTCGGGTCGCCGTGGACGGCGCTTGCGCAGTGGCCAGGGGATGCGGCAGAAGAGGCAGGCGATGCCCAGGGCGTGCTTCAGATTGCATCCCGCCTGGTGGGTGATGCGCCCGCGCTCGGGGTGTTGCCGGGCGGCGATCAGATTCTTGGTTTGCGTCTGCCGCACGGCAAGCTGGGACCGCAGCAGGTCGCAGCGGTGGTTGCGTTTGTCGCGGCGCCGCTCGATTTGAGCCAGCGTGATCTTGCTCCCTGGGTGGCGCGGGCCGTTGCAGCCACCGCCCAGTTTGCGCGCTCCGCCAACGAGGACGAACTGGATGAGCGCGCGCCGCCCACCAGCGCATCCGGTGCCTCAAAAGCCGAGCGTCTGTTTCAGATGCTGCAGCTGTCCATCCGATTGTCGCAGCAGACCCGGGCGCTCCGGATGTCCTATGAGCTGTGCAACGCCCTGGTCGCGCGCTTCGACGCCGATCGTGTCTCGCTCGGCTGGTTCGACGCACCCTATGTTCGACTGGCTGCGGTCAGTCATGTTGAAAAATTCGATCGACTGTCGACCACCAGTCGGGCGCTCGAGAGCGCCATGGAGGAGGCAGCCGACCAGGCGATGACCGTGGCCTACCCCGGCGAGTCCGACTCACGCTCGGTGCACCGCGCGCATGAGTCCTATGCATTGATGCAGGGCGTGAGCTCGGTGCTGAGCGTGCCGCTGATGGACGGCCCTCGCGTTCGCGGTGTGCTGTGTCTGGAGCGACGCCAGGGCACCTGGAGCGACGACGATCGGTGGGAGCTTGAACTCACGGCTGAACTCGTCGCGCGCCCGCTCGCGGATCTGCGCGATCGCGATCGGTGGTGGGGCGCGCGCGCCTGGGCTGCGCTCAAGCGATGGCCCATCCTCGCTGCAAGTCCCAGGCACAGCGCCTGGAAGCTCGCGGGCGGTCTGTCGGTGCTCACCGTGCTTGCGCTCTGCTTCATTCCCTGGACCTATCGGGTGGACGCCACGATCACCCTTCGCAGCAAGGACGTGTTGTTTATCCCGGCTCCCTTTGACGGTTACCTCGGACAGGTCCAGGTCGAAGTGGGCGACCTGGTCAAGGCTGGCCAGGTCCTGGTTCGGCTCGATACGCGCGAGCTGGCGCTTGAGGCCTCCATGGCCGAAGCCGATCTGGTCCGGTATCGACGCGAGGCCGAGAAAGCCCAGGCCACGCGACAGCTTGCCGAGATGGAAGTCAATCTGGCCCGGCTCGATCAGTCGGCGTCACGCCTGGCCCTGGTGCGCCACCAGCTTGCCAATGCCGAGGTGGTCGCGCCGCACGCGGGTATCGTGGTGGAAGGGGATCTCAAGAAAAACCTGGGCGCGCCGCTGCGAAAGGGTGACCTGCTGTTGAAGCTCGCGCAGGTGGATCACACCTACCTCGAGCTCCAGATCGATCAGGTCGATGTGCATGAGGTGGATGTCGGCACCCGGGGCGAATTCGCCCTGGTGGGGCGGCCGGATCAGCGCTTTCCGCTGGTGATGACACGCCTCGATCCCGCCTCCACGCTGCGCGAGGGTCGCAATGTATTCCTGGCCCGCGCCCAGCTCGAGCAGGACAGCCCCAGTTGGTGGCGCCCGGGCATGGGCGGCACGGCACGGCTGGAGGTCGGTGAACGCCCGCTTATCTGGGTGCTCACGCATCGCACCGTGCGCACGTTGCGCGAATGGTTCTGGCTATGACGCAGGGCGACGCAAGCGGGCGTACCTACAGCGGCACCTGGCATCTGGTGTCGGGCGTACGGGCGTGTCTGCGCAGCAGCGTGCGAGCGCATCGCCAGACCTTCAGGGGCGAGGAGTGGATGGTTCTGCGCGACAGCCTCGCAAGCGACTTCTTTCGGGTGACAGTACCCGCCTATGCGTTCCTGTCGCGGATGGAAACGCGACGCACGCTCGATGAGGTCTGGAACGAGCTGATGGAATCAGACCCCGAAGGCACGCTCACGCAGGAAGAGGTCGTGGAACTGCTTTCACAACTGCAGATGTCGAACCTGCTGCAGTTCGATCGCGGCACAGCAGGGGCGAGC
The DNA here is from genome assembly GCA_049423065.1 of Burkholderiaceae bacterium. Taxonomy (GTDB): domain Bacteria; phylum Pseudomonadota; class Gammaproteobacteria; order Burkholderiales; family Burkholderiaceae_E; genus SYIM01. The sequence goes on along the minus strand of JBMSQB010000110.1, from coordinate 6,750 downwards.
CTCTTTGAACGCTACCGCAAGCGCCGGGGTCGGGAAATCAAGGCAGCGCTGGTCGCGTTCTGGTCGGTCAAGATCCCCCTGGTGGATCCCGACCGCATGCTCGACAAGGCGCTGCCGCTCATCCGGATCGTGTTCGGGCCGCTGGGTGCCTTGGTGTATGCGGTGCTGGTGCTGCTCGGCGCGAAGGCGGTGATCGATCACTCCGATCGACTGTTCAGCCAGACCGCGGGGGTGCTTGCGCCAGGTAACCTGGCCCTGCTTTATGTGGGACTGATTCTCGCCAAGCTGATCCATGAAGTCGGCCACGCGGCTGCCTGCAAGCGCTATGGCGGCGAGGTCCATCGCATGGGGGTCATGCTGATCCTGCTTGCGCCGCTGCCCTATATGGATGCCACCTCAAGCTGGGGGTTCCGAAGCCGGGCGCAACGCCTGATGGTGGGCGCCTCGGGCGTGGTGTGTGAACTGGCGGTGGCGGCGGTGGCCGCGCTGATTTGGGCCCATACGGCACCCGGTCTTGTGAACTCGCTCGCCTACAACGTGATCTTTGTAGCGAGCGTGACCACGCTCCTTTTCAACCTCAATCCCCTGATGCGCTTTGACGGCTACCACATGCTGGTGGACTGGCTGGATGTGCCCAATCTTTACCAGCGCTCGCGCGAGCAGCTGAAGTATCTGGGCAAGCGCTTCGTGCTTCGCATGCCGCAGGCGCAGCCTGCGGCTCGCACGCCAACGGAAGCGGCTCTGTTGCCGCTTTACGGCGTGATCAGCATTGCCTACTGGCTTCTGCTGATGGCCACCATCATTTTCTATGTGGCTGAGGAATATCTCGACCTGGGCGTGGCCATGGCCTGGCTGATGTTTTTCCTGGCGTTGGTGTTGCCGCTTCTGAAGTTTGGCCGCTTCCTGCTGATGGATCCCGGTCTCTATCACCAGCGGGCTCGCGCGCTCGCGACGACCGCAGCGCTGTGCGCGATCACCCTGGGCGGGCTTGCCTGGGTGCCGCTGCCGGATCACGTTCGGGTGCAGGGCGTGATCCAGGCAACGCAGTTTCGAGAGTTGCATATCGATGCTGCGGGCGAGGTGGTGGAAATCGTGGCCATACCCGGTCAGTGGGTGCAGGCAGGCGAGCCGCTGGTTCGTCTTCAGAACCCGCAACTCGACTTTGAAATCCAGTCCACGCTGCAGCAGCGTCAGCAACTGCAGGCGCAGGAACTGCAGGCGATTGCAGGTGCGCTTGCCAATCTCGAGACGCTTCGCAAACAGCGCTCGGTTCTCGAACAGAAATTGGCCGAGTTGACGGCTCAGAAGCGGGCGCTGGAAGTGACGGCACCGATTGAAGGCATCTGGAATGTGTCGGAGCTTGAACTCGCCCGCGGGCAGTGGCTCGCCAGAGGGGCGGGTCTGGGCATGCTGATTGATGACCGTCACTGGCGGTTCGTGGCTGCACTTCCACAGTTCGGTACGCATCTGTTTGAGGGCGGACTGCTGAATGCGGACATCCGCATCAAGGGGCAGCAGTCGATCAATCTGGTGGCGGTCAAGACCGAGATCATGCCCTTCGAACAAGGACAGCTTCCCTCGCCCGTGCTTGGCATGGCGGGCGGTGGCGAGATCGCGGTGCAGTCGAGCGACCCCAAGGGTGTGACGGCCGCGGAGCCCTTCTTCAGGGTGCAGGCGCAGTTGCCGGTGCCCGCGCTCGCTGACCAGGCGCTGCGTCGCCTCCACGGACGCCTGGGGACCATGCGCCTCACGCTGCCGTCATCGCCGCTGCTTGCGCAGTGGGAGCGCAGCGCCCGGCAGTTTTTGCAGCGGAAGTTTCGGGTATGAGCGCGATCACCCAGAGACTGTTGCCGCTCGAGAAGTTGCCGGAGGGTCTGGATGCGTGGGTGCATCGGGCGCAGAGCTGGCTCAGGCGCCGACCCGGTCAGACGCGGCGGCTTCGCCAGGAGGCGGAGCGCTGCAGCCACCGCTGTGACGAGATGGTGGGGCTTGATGCAGTCACGCTCAACCGGCTGCTGATCCAGGCCCAGGAAGATGCCCGCCGTGATCCGTTTGAACTCAAGGGAAAACTCGTTGAAGCGTTTGCTGCGCTGGGGCAGATTGCCAGGCGCGAGCTGGGTCTGCAGCCTTATCCGGTTCAGTTCATGGGCGCACTGGCCCTGCATCATGGATGGGCCGCCGAGATGGCCACAGGCGAAGGCAAGACCCTGACGGTGGCCCTGGCGGCCGTTGTGATGGCCTGGAGCGGACGTCCCTGCCATGTCATCACTGCCAACGACTATCTTGCCGAGCGCGATGCGCAATCGATGAAGCGCCTCTTCGAGGCTTGCGGATTGCAGGTTGCATCCGTCCACGATCGGGTTCCCCCCGAAGCAAGGGCCAGCCGCTACGCCGCCGATGTTGTCTACATCACCCCCAAGGAATTGCTGGCCGATTATCTGCGCGATCAGATTGCCGCGTCGGCGGGCGCCGACCCGCAGCAGCAGGCCTTCAGACGCTGGATGGGAGACCGCCACGGGACGGCAGCATCGGGTTGCCTGCTGGTGCGTGGACTGCACTCGGCGATCGTGGATGAGGCGGACAGCGTACTGATTGATGAGGCGGTGACGCCGCTTATCCTGTCCTCGCAGCGGCCAAGCCGGGGGTTAAGCGAGGCGGTCGTGATGATGGCTCAACTGGCGGCAAGCCTGTCCGCCGAGACCGACTATCGAGTGCTGGCCAGAAGACGTGTCATTGAGTTGGCGGACGGCGCAACCGAGGCGCTTGAGCGGATCGCGCCCGATCTTCCACCGGTATGGCGGCCGGCGCCACGACGCGAGGAACTCCTGCGCCAGGCGCTCCAGGTGCGGCACTTCTTCAGATCGGGGCATGAATACCTGGTTGATGACGGCAAGGTGGTGTTGCTCGACGAGCTCACCGGCCGAATGGCGGTGGGCCGCACGCTCACGGCCGGGATGCATCAGGCGGTCGAGGCCCGAGAGGGCGTAGACATTACCGATCCCAACGAGTCGCTCACGCAGATGAGCTCGCAGGCCTTTTTCCGCGGCTTTTCCCGGCTGTCGGGAACCTCCGGCACGTTGGCCGAGGCGGCGGGCGAGCTTTGGCAGGTCTATCGGCTTGCGGTCATGCGCATACCGACCCATCGTCCGCGCCAGACCGAAACGCGCCCCGCGCGTCTGATGCGTACCCAGGAGGCCAAGTGGCGGGCGGTCGCAGACGAGGTGCATGAACTCCATTCCCAGGGGCGTGCGGTGTTGGTGGGCGTGCGCAGCGTGGAGTCAAGCGGTCAGCTCGCCGCGTTGCTGCGGGACGGTGGCGTGGAGGTCACGGTACTGAACGCCATCCACCACGCAGAGGAAGCGGAAACTGTTGCGCAGGCGGGCGAACCGGGTCGCATCACCATTGCCACCAATATGGCGGGGCGGGGAACCGATATCCGGCTGGCCCCCGACTTGGTGACCCGAGGCGGTCTGCACGTGATCATCGCCGAGGTCAATGACTCGGCGCGTATCGATCGGCAGCTTGCCGGTCGTTGCGGACGTCAGGGCGATCCGGGCAGCGTGTCGGCGTACTTGAGCCTGCAGGATGCGCTCGCGCTGCGCTATCTGCCCCGCTGGCTTCGTGTGGTGCTGAGCGCGCTCGACGCAGCCCCTGCTCAATTGACATCGACGCTTGCGCGCGCCGGCTTTCACTGGGCGCAGCGACGCGCCGAATCGGATGCCTTTCAACGGCGCTTGTCGGTGCTGCGTCACGACGAGTGGACGGCGTCGGCGCTGCCGTTTTCGCCGCGGCAGGGAGCGTGATCGCCATGTGCACGCTCTCAAGATCAGCCCTGAAAAACTATTGCTTCTCCAATCTATCGAGGATCGTTCAATGAAGCGCGCAAAGCCGGTGCGGCGCAAGACATTGCTGGACGGCTTCCGTCGCAGCCGCACGTCGGTTGAGCGTCTGGAAGATCGGTTATTGCTGTCGGCTGACCCGCTTGTGAAGGTGCGTGCCTCTGATGCTGAGCCGCTTGCGGTTGAAAACCTTGCCTACACGAAAAACGCCAAGCCCGATGCGCTTCAGGGCATGGAGACGTTGTCGAGCATCGCGACGCTGATTGATCTTACCCGGCCCCTATCCCAGCAGAACACCAAACTCAACTGGGCGGGCTCAAGCGCGAGTTTGCTCAATCTCAATTCAGCCCTCGAGTCGCTGGTTCTGGATCTGGGTGACGGCGACTCCCGAACCGCACTCAGCCAGGACATTGATGGCCGATTGCGGTTGACTCGCGAGGAGGGCGACGACCTTTACGACCTGGTGTTTGCCAAGCCCACTCGAACACTGGGCATACGAGGCGCAGGCGGCCTGGACAGGTTGCTGCTCAACAGCGTTGCTCTCGGCTCCACTCAGCTCGACGTACAGGTTGAACAGATCGAATTGAAAAAGGGCAGTTTGCTGACCGGTGACTCCGGCGTCGAGTTGATTGCACGAAATGAGTTTTCAGGAGACATAGGCCTGGCTGTGATCGGTGCCCCGAGCCGCGATTTCAAGGCCAGTATCGATATCGCTGGATCGATTCAGGTCAAGGGCGATGTGGTGCTGACCGCCGAGGTCGTGGTGGATCTCGACCAGAGTGTCAACCTGCTTGCTGCGTATACCTTGAAGGGAGCGACAGAATCGCGTGTCAGCGTGCTGGACGGGGCGAGCATCACCGCGAAGTCGCTGTCTGTGAACGCATTCACCGACGCGCGTTGGGTACTGGCGGCCAACGATGGAGTGGTCGGAGGGCGCCTTGCCCTCGACCTGAAGCAGGACACTCGGGCGGTGATCGAAGGGGGGGTAAACCTCGCGCTCGCCCCGGGGCTGGCGGCCGACGGTCAGGCCGGCAACGGGCTGGTGGTACAGGCAGTCGACTGGCTCGATGTCAGCGTGACGCTCGATATGGCAAAAGGCGCGATCAACGGGCTGAGCCAGGGAGAGGGGCCCGATGGCCCGCTCCAGGGTTTTGAGTTGGGTTGGACGCAGATCGATCTCGCGCGGTCTACGACTGCGAGCCTGGGGAAAAGTGGGCTCGGCAGTCGGCTCTCGACCGTCTCGGGTCAGTCGGATGAAACGGCCGGCCAGGTCTATGTCACCGCATCGAGCTTTGACGGCCGTGGCGATGAAGACGGCGATGATCCGGGCATTCACGGGACGGTGATGTCCAATCTGGTGGGCCTGCACATCAACAAGGTCACACACGATGTGCGCGCGTCCTTGTCGAATACAAAGCTCGATGCCACTTCGATCAGTGTCTCTGCCATCAGTGAGGCAACGCATTCGGCCACGGGCAAGATCGCAAAGAACAATGGGTCGGGCAGCACCGAGGCATGGGTCGACTCAATTGAGGTCGACGTTGCGGGTGCTTTGCAGACCATTGCGCTCGATCAATCGATTTACGAGGCCATCAGCGAAGGCTTCTCTGCCGATATTCCAAAGCTGGATTCGCTGAAAGTCGGGATCGCCTCTGCCAGCAATACGGTGAACCGTCTGATTTCGGCGCGCGTGCAGAACAGCAATGTTCGGGCGGGTGAACTCTACGTGATTGCGGACAGCAACGGCAGCCTTTCGGTCGCGCTGGAATCAATGGCGGTGTTCGAAGCGACTGAATCGGATAGCGACACGGGGACGGGAACAGGGACGGGAACAGGGACTGGGACTGGGACTGGGACTGGGACTGGGACTGGGACTGGGACTGGGACTGGGACCGGAACCGGAACCGGAACCGGAACCGGCAGCGGTGCGAAGAGCGGTATGTCCTTCGGCGGAACCTTTGCCTGGAATCAGCTGACAGGGTCAGTCCAGGCATTTGTTGACAACAGTACGATCGAGGCCAGCGAGGGCTCGGTAACGATTCAGGCCAGAAACGCCACCAAGCTGGAAGCGGAAACCAAGGCGGGCACTGCGGTAAGCGGTTCAGGCGGTGCTGCCGCAGGGGCATCGCTCGCGTTCAATGCCGTGGGCTGGGACATGGGCAACATCGTCGCGGCCGGCATCAACAGTGTGCTGGGCACCGATCTTGGAACCAGGGAACTCGCGTTACTCACCGAGTCGTTCATTCGCGCAAGCGTCGTTCAATCGGCGGCGGACGTGACTGTCACCGCCGAGGACGTGATCGACGTTAAAGCCTTGACGACGAACGCCTCCGAGGTGGCCGCCGGTGCTTCGGCAACCGGGCTCTCGGTCGGGGCGTCGCTGGTGCTGGCAAGCAATCGGGTAAGTAGTGGTACGCGAGCGTTTGTCGATGGTCGTCGGACGGGTACGTCTGGGGCGATCGGTGAGCTGGACTCCGACGGCGATATCGTCATCTCGGCAACCGATGAAGCGAGCATTGTTGCGGAGGTCACCCTGTCTGCTGCGGTCTCGAGTGGCGGCAGTGGATTGGCAGCGGGTGGCGTGATTGCGCGTAACGACGTCCGCTCCGGCGTTCAGGCTGACACCTTGTCGCTTGCGATTGAAGCGACTGGAAATGTCTCTGTACTCGCCTCCGCTGCGGCGGAGATTGAAGCCACGCTCTCGGGAGAGGTGACCCTCGAAAAACCAGACAGCGGTACCGACGGCGGGACGGGGACTGACGCCGACACCAGCACGGAGACTGGGACCAGCACTGGCACTGGGACCAGCACTGGTACTGGGACCAGCACTGATACGGGCACCGATACCGATTCAGGCACAGACACAGGCACAGGCACAGGCACAGGCACAGGCACAGGCACGGGCACGGGC
>JBMSQB010000109.1:0-11768 GCA_049423065.1 Burkholderiaceae bacterium | reverse complement strand
ACGAGACACCGACACCCTCGAACTCATCGCCATCTTCAAAGGCGTGGGAGTAAACGCCTTCACCACCGACAACTTCCTGTAATGATCACCTCGATGCGCACGCATCGAGGTCACATTGCCGTCAGTTGATTCTGCGGGCTGAGATGATGAAGGGCGGGGCGTTGACAGGCGCGCTGTTCTCGCCGCCGGCCACAACTGTCCCCGCTCCGCTCAATGAGCCCGACACCGGCGTTGCGCTCAATGCAATGACTGCTGGCGGAAGGTCATTGGAAATCCCCCCCGTGGGCGGGATCACCCGTCCGAAGACCGCGTAGCCGGGCCTCACTGGGTCTACAGATTCGTTCGTGTCCAGCGACGCGGAATTGTCCACCATGTTGATGAAGAACTGGCTGGTGGCGGAGTCGGGTTGGTCTGTGCGGGCCATTGCGATCGTGCCCTTCGTGTTGGATAGCCCCGAAGCCTTGGGCTTTTCAAGAACAATTGGATCACGCTGACCGGCCTGCGCGGAATACTGCGGCGTGTTGGCGGCGTTGTAGGTGAACCCGCCGCCCTGCACCACGAAATTTGAAACAATGCGGTGAAAAACCGTGTTGTTGAAGAACCCTGCATTCACGTATTCGAGAAAATTCTCGGTGGTGATCTTGGTCTTTTCAGATTCGAGTTCGACTACAAACGCCCCCACGCTGGTGTCGATCAGTACCAGCGGCTTGACCCCGATGCTCGGGACTGCAGACGACAAAACATTGCCGTTCGCATCCTTGGTAAACAGGTAGTGCGGCGCAACCTTTTCGCCATCACGAATCGTGACCCTCGCGGTACGGCCGCCTGCGGCGTCGGTCTTGAAGCACGGATCGTCAGACTTGGGCGTCTCGGTGCTGGTCTGAATGCAGTAGGCCACGGTGCCGCCTCGCGAGGTGTCGCCAGCGGTGATTTGCAGGATCCGGCTGGTGACCCCCGCTACCTGTACCGACTCAAAGGAAAGGTTGAGGGACTCGCCAAGGACGTCAATACTGAATGTCTTGGTGTCGCTCGCGCCTTCGCTGTCGGTGACGGTTATGGTGATCTGGTGCTTGCCGGGCGCCTTGGGTGTACCTGAAATGACCCCTGTGACCGGGCCCACCGTCAGGCCAACAAACTCCAGAAGCGATCGCGCAGGGATGTTGAGCTGCGCCAGTCCCTTTTGCGTTTCAAGCGGGAACTCGGGCGTTGAGTACTTGAGCAGCGTGCTGTCGATATCGACAGCGCGAAGTCTGAGCGCGGGGATGGCCCGCCCGGCCACCACGGTCAGGTCCGGAATCGTCGAGAGCTGTGGCTGTTGATTGCCTGAGCCGCCACAGGCTGAGATTCCGATCAATGATGCGAGCGAAACTGCCAAGAGCGTTGGGCGAAGAAGGCGCATCGAATACTTCCATCCGGTTAGCAGGGGTTGATCAAAAAACTGATTGACCGGTCAGCGGGTCTGGGTCATGGATTGAATTGTGCCGGCTGCGAGATCGTTTGGGGCGTTGGGCAGCCAGGCCTCCTGCGGGTTGGTCTGAATCCGCCGAGTGAGCCGGGACAGATCGATAAGCTGCTGGCGGGTTGCTGCATCCGCACCGTTGAAACTGCCGATCGCGACGAATTTTGCCGCGTCGCGGTCGGTCAGTTTGCCTGTGCTGTTGTCAAGCAGGTTCAATGAAAAGCTGCTGAATTGGGCTCCGGTACATGCCGCCTGGCTGATGGCAACCGTGTATTGAAGGTTGCGCAAACTCCCTTCAATCGTCAGGGGGGCAAGGGGTGCTGGCGCGAGCACCGTGGCACTTTTCCGGTCCAGCGAGGGCGTGGAATTGGGGTCTCGCGCATAGCAGCCCCCGTCGACCACCGTGTTCTCGAACAGTCCGTGAAAAAACGTGCCGTTGTAAAAGCCGCTGTTCACGTAATGCAGAAAATTGTTTACCCAGCCGCGCTGAACCCCGCCCCGGGAGCCGGGCTCGATTGTGAGTTCGATCTGACGGGCGCTGGCGCCGCTACCAATCACCATCTGCACGCGCGGCTTGACCACCTCGTCTGTATGGGTGCCAAGGGTAACGCCCTGACGCACCAGCGTGATCTGAAGCGGCCCCACGTCCTCCGGGGTGCACACGATCCGCAGCTCGGTGGCACTGATCCGATCGGCCCGCGGGCTCGTGCAGGTCACTCCGCCGGGAGGGGGCACCGTGACGCTCTCGTCGAGGTTGGACCCACTGACAACAAAAGTGGAAGGCAGCCCGAATTTCAATGAATCGGTTCGGATCGCGGTAACGATGGGCTCCGAGCCTGCGGCGCCCGCGCCGGCGGGTGCTGAGCCGCCCCCGCCGCCGCATCCAGTCAGTGCGCCCGCAAGCAAAACGGCGCCCATCGCGGCCACGATTGGGCGCGAGGAAGTGCGGGGCAGGGAGGGCGGGTTTTGAGACACCCGCGCATTCTAGGGGAACCTGTCAAGGTTTCGCTCGACCGATTGGCCGAGGCGGAACCGCTCTCTACGCCCTTGCGGCCACCACAAATAGCCCGACCACGCAGCCGAGCGCCGCGATCCAGACCAGGCTTCGGAGCGTGGGCCGGTCGGTGATGTATGCCCAGCCGTAAATGAGCCGAAGCAGAACAAACACCACAGCAAGCGCGTTGATTGCCGCCTGCGGGCCTTGGGCCAGATGGGCGATGATCACCGCTGCTGCGAACGCTGGGAAAGCCTCGAAGCTGTTCTGCTGAGCCCAGTCGGCACGCTTCTGCCGGCCATCGAGGCTGGCCAGGAAATCGCGTGGTGCCCGGTTGTCGTAGCGCCGGTCGCCGAACTTTGCGATGCCCGCGAAGGCGTAGGGCATGAGTGCGGCGGCCAGCACGCACCAGTAAGCAGTTGTCATGGTCGGGCCTCATTCGAAGGGGGGCTGGGAGCCTGTTCACGCTCGCGGGCAAGGCGCTTCGCTTTCTCCTGCTTCAGATCGTGGAATTGCCATGCGGCAAACACGAAAACCAGCAGAAACACGCCCAATTCGATCCAGATACCCATTTGGATACTCCGATTTCGGAGAAAGATGTGCGGCCAACCGACGAATGGTAGAGGAACCGCCCGCCCCAACGGTAAGATTCCCCTTGATTTGCCACCCGCCTACCACATGGCTGACTCTGATCTTCTCGCCGGTCTGACCGATGGTCTACCCGATGCGCGCTATTGGCACCGCATGGACGACGGTCGGATCCAATGCGACCTATGCCCAAGGGAATGCCGGTTGAATGACGGCCAGCGCGGACTGTGCTTTGTCCGTGCGCGAACCGGCGACCGCATGGTGCTTACCACCTGGGGCCGCTCGTCTGGGTTCTGCGTCGATCCGGTCGAGAAGAAGCCGCTCAACCATTTCCTGCCGGGTACGCCCATCCTGTCGTTCGGCACGGCTGGTTGCAATCTCAGCTGCCGCTTCTGCCAGAACTGGGATATTTCAAAGAGCCGCGAGTTTGACCGGCTTGCCGACGAGGCCTCCCCCGAGGCCATCGCACAGGCCGCCAAGCGGAGCGGCTGCCGCTCGGTTGCATTCACCTACAACGATCCGGTCATCTTTCTCGAATATGCGCTGGATGTGGCGGCGGCCTGTCGCAGGGAGGGCATCCGCTCGGTGGCGGTCACGGCGGGTTATGTCTCGCCACCCGCGGCGCGCGAGTTTTTCAGCGGGATGGATGCGGCCAATGTTGATCTCAAGGCCTTCACCGAAACGTTCTATCAGCGCCATTGCGCGGGCAAACTCGCGCCGGTGCTCGATACGCTCGCTTACCTGGTGCATGAGACCTCGTGTTGGGTCGAGATCACCACGCTCCTGATTCCTGGCGAAAACGATGGCGACGATGAACTGCGTAACCTCTCCCGCTGGGTGATGCGGGAACTGGGGCCGAACGTTCCACTTCACTTCACCGCCTTTCATCCCGACTGGAAGATGACCGACAAGCCACGCACACCACACCTGACGCTGATCCGTGCGCGGCGGATCGCAATGGACGAGGGTCTCCATCATGTCTATGTCGGCAACGTGCAGGACAAGGCGAGGCAGTCCACCTATTGCCACTGCTGCGGCGAGCGCGTGATCGGGCGGGATTCCTATGTGCTGTCCGAGTGGCGCCTGGATGACGCCGGGCGATGCCTCCGATGCGGCACCCCATGCCCGGGCGTGTTCGATGGTCCGCGCGGCAGCTGGGGCGCGCGCCGCCAGCCGATTCGGATCGGGGTACGGAGCGCCTAGGGCCCGCGCCCGCCCGCGTCCCTCAGTGGAAGGTTTCTGTTCGGTAGCGCCAAAGCCGCGCGCCTTGGGGCCAACCATCGGGTGACAGCCCGGCCTTCGCCTTGAGATGCCTCATGAACTGCCGGGGGTCGGGCAATTCATGCCAGACATGCGGCAGGAACAGTCCGCGACGGGTCTGACCCTGTGAATCGCGGGCTTCGAGGATGACGCCATCCACCTCGGGATGCAGGGCATCGATCGCCTGCGCCTCCGAACCCGACTCCATCGGACGCGGATGCGACAGGATCGACACCGATACCTCAAGGCGCGACACCTCGGCCTGCGTGAGCTTGGGAAAGCGCGGATCCTGAAAGGCCGCCTTGTAGGCGTTGGTGGCGACGTCCGTCACCAGCGGTTCGTGCGGCACCACCGAGCCGATGCAGCCGCGAAGCTTGCCGTCGAGTGTGAGGGTCACGAAGGTGGCGCGCATGGCCTGCAGGGTGCGGCTGAACGTATGCGCATCGACCCGGGCTGCGCGTCCGTGCTTGAGCCCCAGGGAAATTGCCTGCCGTGCGACGCTGGCGAGTTGCTGCCGCTCTCGGTCGGCGAGCCGGGCCTGGGTGGCGTATTCGAAACTCCATCCACCATAGCCCACCACCCGGTCGCGGTTCGCGTGTCCCGCGGTGTCGCCGGAATTGCGCAGATCAAGGGTTGTTGCACGCAGATCAAGTGCAGCCGCTCTCGCGAGCAAGCCGCGCAGCCCATGTCGGCCACAGGCCTGCTCCTCGCCAAGCTGGTCGGGGCGCAGGGTTTCGATGGCGCGCCGGGCGGCCTCGTCCAGCGTTCGGGTGCGGGCGTAGTCGTGGTAGTGGGAAAGATCGGAGCTGATCAGAACCAATGTTTCGTCACCGCCCCACAGGCGTGACAGAAGCGCGGCCACCTCCTCGGCCGAAGCGCCGCCCACCAGAATCGGGACGATGGTGAATGCTCCCAGTACCTGTTGCAGGAACGGCAGCTGCGTCTCCAGGCAATGCTCCTGTGCATGCGGGGCATCGTCAACGATTACACCCGGGTGCTCGCGCACGATCGCCATGAACTCCGGATCAAGCGGCACTTCGCCCAGCGGCGTGGCAAATGCCCGCACCGAGGGTACGCAGAATTGACGCACCGGCATCCGGTGCGGGGGGCCAAGCATGACCACGCGCCGGATCTGCCCCGCCCGGGCGAGCAGGGGCTTCAACGTGGTGGCGGCAATCGGGCCCGAGTAGATGTAGCCCGCGTGGGGTGATACGAGGGCCTTGGGTGCAACCTGATGGAGGGGCGCGCGCTCAATCATGTCGCCGATCATTGCGCGAAGCGCCGACGGTTCGGCCGGATAGAAGGCGCCTGCGAGCGCTGCCGGGCGAACGGCTGAGGTCGTGACGTTCATGAGTCGATCCCGGCACGCTTGACGAGATCAGTATCCCGAATCGAGAGGTCCTGTCCGTTGAGGTCCATGGGGCGCTGGTGGGCAAGCCAGGCGATCAGACGGGCTGCGCGCTCCGGTTTCCCGAGCTGCTCACGCGGCACGCGGCTTACCTCATTGACCTGCGCCGCGCGGATGGCGCTTTGCATATCGGTGTCGACCATGCCCGGTTGCAGCCCGAAGGCCGCAACGCCTTCGGGGCCCCACTCGAGCGCGAGGCAACGGGTGAGCATGACCAGGCCCGCCTTGCTCGAGCAATAGGCAGACCAGCCGGTGCGCGGGGCGTGGGCTGCGCCGGTCGAGACATTGATGACCGTGCCCGCAGGGCTGGCACGGAGCGCGGACAGGGCGGCGTCCACCATGAGGTAGGGGCCGGTGAGATTGATGCGGATGGCGCGATCCCACTCGTTCACGTCCACAGCACCTATCGGGCCCATGGGGTCGACCACGCCTGCGTTGTTGATCAGGATGTCGAGCCGTCCGTGGCGGTTGAGGGTGGCCGCCACTGCAGCGCGCGCCTCGTCGGCGTTTTCCACATGACAGCCGACCACGAGCGGGTCGATGCCCAGGGCCTGCACGGCCGAGGCGGCGGCCCGGGCGGTCTCGGGGCGCCGCACGGCCAGTACAGGGACGATTCCGTGGCGGGCGAGTTCAACCACAACAGCAGCGCCGATGCCGCGCGAGGCACCGGTGACGAGCGCGACGCGCGCGGTGGATGGCGTTGAAGACATGAAATGCGATCTCCGGAAAGCGGGCGGGGCCGATCAAAATCGCAAGCTTAGTCGAAGCCCGCAAAAGCGGCATCTTTGCCAAGGCGGGATGCGTTTCATGCGGCAACATCCGAGGCGCGGATCGCTGTAGCATCCGGCCTCGGCCGCCGCTTCCGGCACCGTTCAGTCGCGTTTTCTTCGGAGTCCACCCCATGAGCATTTCCGAATCCGCCCGGCAGGCGCTCTCCGCAGTCACCACTGCCACCCTTACAACGGTGCTGCTCAAGAAGGGCTTGCGCAATGTCTGGATGCGCGGCGCGCGGCCGCTCAAACCCGGCCAGCCCAAGCTCGTTGGACGCGCCTTCACGCTTCGGTTCGTACCGGCCCGTGAAGATCTGGCCACGCCGGAATCGTGGGGTGCGCCCATCTCGACCCGGGCTGCAATCGAAGCCATGCCCGAGGGCTGTATTGCGGTGGTGGATGCCATGGGGGTAACCGATGCGGGAATCTTCGGCGATATCCTCTGCGAACGAATGGCCCGCCGCGGCGTGGCGGCGCTGGTCACCGATGGCGTGGTGCGCGATGTGGAAGGCGTGCTCGGCACGGGGCTTCCGGTCTGGTGTGACGGCGTGGCAGCGCCGCCCTCGGTGGCGGGGCTTACCTTCGTGGGCTGGCAGCAGCCGATCGGCTGTGGCGGTGTGGCGGTGTTTCCCGACGATGTCGTGGTGCTGGACGACGATGGCGCGGTGCTCATTCCCGCGGCGCTCGTCGATGAGGTCGCCAGAATGGCCACCGACCAGGAGCTGCTCGAGACCTGGATCATGGAAGAGGTGAGGGCGGGCGCGTCGCTCCCCGGGCTCTATCCGCCCAACGCCGAACAGAAGCTGCGGTTTGAGACCTGGAAGAAAGCGCGGAGCTGACGATGCGAGCCATGGTGGTTCGTGCCGCGGGTGAAGCCGATGCGCTCCAGCTCGAAGACGTGCCGCTACCGGCGCTCCGCGACAACGATGTCCGGATTCGCGTCGAGGCGTGCGGCGTGTGTTTTCATGACGTGGTCACCCGCAACGGCGTGCTGCGCCGGGGCATCCGCATGCCGCTCATTCCGGGTCATGAAGTGTCGGGCATTGTGGAGTCGGTGGGGCCGCGTGTTCGGGCCTTCAAGCCCGGCGATCGGGTGTGCACGGCGCAGCGCCGGTATATCTGCGGGTTTTGCCGCTTTTGCCGCAGTGGTCGTGAAACCTCATGCGACGAGCGCGAATTTCTGGGCGATGCCGATCTGAACGGTGGCTACGCCGAATATGTCAGCGTGGGTGATGACAACGTGGCGCACGTGCCTGCGGGCGTTGACCTCGCGCAGGCGGCGATCGTGTCATGTGCCATTGGCACCGAGCTGAACGCGATCCGCGATGTGGCGCAGGTGCGACCGGGCGAGCGGGTGCTGATCAGTGGCGCTGGGGGCGGGCTGGGCGTTCACGGGCTTCAGATCGCGCGCGGTGCAGGCGCGCAGGTGTTTGCGGTTACCACCTCGCCCGACAAGGCCGAGCGATTGCGGCAGTGGGGTGCGCATGAGGTGGTGGTGTGCAGTCGAGGCGAGGATTTTTCTGCGCAGATCAAGGAGCTCACCCGCGGCGAAGGCGTCGATGTCGTGATCGACAACGTGGGCAGCGTGCTGTTTGAGCCCACGCGTCGAAGCCTGGCCATGGGCGGGCGGTGGATTTTCGTGGGTCAGCTGACCGGCGATTTTGTGCGGATGAATCCGGCGCAGCTGTTCCTGCGCGACATCACCATTCGGAGCGTCATCAGCACGTCGCGCAACCAGCTGCAGGATGCGCTCGGGCTGGTGCAGCAGGGCATGGTGAAGCCCGTGATCACCGGCCAACTTCCGCTCGAGCGCGCGGCCGATGCGCATCGGGTGCTCGAGGCGGGGCAGGCATTTGGGCGGATGCTGCTGAGGCCGGGGCTGCGTGCGGAAGCCTGACGCCCAGCGCCGAAGTCAAGGCTACTGCTTTCGACTTGATAGAAAGATCACCGAGCCCACCACCATGAGCGCGCCCACAATCTGCAGGGGCGCGGCGGTTTGCCCCAGCACGATCCAGGCAATCAGCATGGCAAAGATGGGCTCGAGGTTCATGAGTGGCGAGTTGTTGACCGCGCCGATGCGGGGCAACACCACGAAGAGCGAGGTGATGGCTGTGCCATAGAGCACCGTGAGGAGCGACAGGCCGATCCAGCCTTCGCGGTCGACCGGCAACTGGAAGCTCTCTGTGGCCACTGCAGAACTGCCTGCGATGATGGCCACCACCGTCATGGTGAGCATGCTGCGCAAACGCCCGTCAACTTTCCCGAGCCACGCCTGGGTGAGCACCATGGCTGCGCCAAACGAGAGCGAGGCGCCCAGCGCGTAGGCAACGCCCGCAAGCATGGTGTCGTTCGAGACGGGCCCGCGGGCGATCCAGCCGACGGCGTCCAGCGCCAGCACCAGCCCGGTGAGAATGACCGGCATCACATAGAGGGTGCGCCGAGTCGGGCGCTCGCCGCCAGTCAGCCAGGAGAGCACCGCGATGACAATCGGAAAGGTGTTGAAGGTGAGTAGCGCGAGGGCCACCGGCAGTCGGGCCACCGACGCGTAGAGGCAATAGCTCTGTGCCGCAATCAGGACGCCTACCAGGCCGGCACGCACGAGCGTGGGACGAGGCAGGCTGAGAGACACTTTGGACAGTGTCAACAATACGAGCACGGCCAGCGCGGTGACCGTGGAGCGGATGGTGACTGCAGTGACCACCGGAACACCGTGGTCGAAGGCCAGGCGCGCGGCCACGTGATTGCTGCTGAAAAGTAGCGATATGAGGGCAATCAGGGTTGCGCCAAGCCAGGGCGGGATGGGGCGCTGGCTTGGGTCGGCGGACGGGGCGTTCATCGCCCGAATCTTACTCCGGCAACGAATGAAGGCTTGCGGTACTCTCTCGGCCTCGTCTCGTTCCAACGGCCCACGGTCTCGGGAGCTTTTCATGCATTTTGATACCGCAACGAACCAGCACGGCATGCGCCATGATCCTTTCAAGGCGGTGGTGGTGCCGCGTCCCATTGGCTGGATTGGCAGCGTGTCGCCGGAAGGTGTGAACAACCTCGCGCCCTACAGCTTCTTCAACGCCATTGCCGACAAGCCGCCCATGGTGATGTTCTCGTCGCAGGGTTACAAGGACAGTCAGCGCAATATTGAAGCCACCGGCGAGTTCACCTGCTCGCTCGCCACGCGGGCGCTCACGCAGCAAATGAACATGAGCTCGGCACCGGTGGCGGCCGACGTGGATGAGTTTTTGCTCGCGGGGCTCACGGCGGTGCCGGGTCACTATGTGCGCGCACCGCGCGTGGCCGAAAGCCCGGTCGCGCTCGAGTGCAAGCTCTGGAAGATGTTTCGATTGCCCGGCCCCGGCGGCGAGGGTGAGTCGAGCTACACGCTCATCATTGGGCGCGTGGTGGGCATGTACATTGATGATGCGGTGATTCGCAACGGCCGCGTGGATATCGCTGCAGTGCAGCCGCTTGCGCGCCTGGGTTACATGGATTATTCGTTTCTCAGTGCCGAGAACATGTTCGAGTTGAATCGGCCGAGTGCGAGTGCTGATGGCAAGAGCGCGCAGGTGGAGAGCAAGCCCTGGGATGGGGTCTATCGCTAGTCGGTGTTTCTCGTTTTGGGGAGATGTGAATGCGTGGCGCTCGTAGAAGTGTGTGTGTAATTGCAGCGGCAGCGCTTGCGCTGCCTGGTGCGGTGTTCGCCCAGCAAGACGCGTATCCGTCAAAGCCGGTGCGCATCGTGGTGGGCTTTCCGGCGGGCAGTTCCACTGACGTGGCCACGCGGGTCATTGCGCAGCGCCTGGGGCAGGCGCTGGGTCAGCAATTTGTGGTGGAGAACCGCGCAGGCGCAAGCAGCAACATCGCGGCGCGCGCGGTGGCGGGTGCGCAGGCCGACGGCTATACGCTGTTTGTGGGCACCATTGCCAACACCATCAACGCCACCTTGCAGGCAAATACGTCGGTGGACATCTCGAAAGAATTGCTGCCGGTGGCCATGATGGGTAGCGTGCCGAACATCCTGGTGGCGCATCCCTCGCTTGGCGTTGACAACCTGGCGCAGCTTATCGCCAAGGCGAAGGCCGACCCCGGAAAGATCACGTTTGCGTCGTCGGGCAATGGCACGTCGCCGCATCTGTCGGGTGAGCTGCTGGCCTTCATGGCGGGCGTGCGCATGCTGCATGTGCCGTACAAGGGAAGTTCGCCCGCGGTGGTCGACCTGCTGGCGGGCCAGGTGCTGACCATGTTCGGGCCGGCGTCCACGGTGTTGCCGCATATTCGCGAGGGCAAGCTCAAGGCCTTGGCCTCAACGGGTTTGACGCGCGCGTCATCCATGCCCGATCTGCCCACGGTGGATGAGTTGGGGTTGAAGGGGTTCGAGACGTCGGTATGGTTCGGCATCAATGCACCGCTGAACACCCCGGCGGCGGTGATCGAGAAGCTGGCTGCGGCGGTGAATGCCGCGCAAGACAGTGCCGAGGTGCAGGCGCAATTCAAGACGCAGGGCATCGAGGTGGTGCGCGCCGGGCCTTCGAACTACGCGGCCTTGATCCGCAGTGAAACCGACAAGTGGGCTCGGGTCATCAAGGCCGCGGGCGTGCAATCTCAGTAAGCAGAAAGGATTTTTTCTCATGGCCAAGCTCACCCTGGCGCAGTGCCGCGTGTTCATTGATGCAGTGTTCGAGAAGGCGCAGCAGATGGGCGTTCCCGTGGCCTGCGCCATCGTGGGGCCCGAGGGGCACATCATCGCGCTGGAGCGCATGGATGACGCCGGCTTCATCACGCCCGACACGGCGCGGGCCAAGGCCTTCACCATGGCGGCGTTTCGCTCGATGAGCCCGCGGTTTTCAGATGGTCTGGTGATTCAGCACTGGTTCAAGGAACGCAATCCGCAAATGCTGGCCAACGCGTCGGTGTTCACCAACGGGCAGATTGTGGCCTCGGGCGGATGCGCGCCGGTGTTTGTGGGCGACGAGATGGTGGGCGCCTACGGCATCAGCGGCGGCACCTCGGGTCAGGACGAAGAAATGAGCGACTACGCGCGGGCCAAGGTGGGCTGGGCCATTCGCGCGGCCACCGACACCCTGCCTCAAGAGGCGAAGGATCAGATCAACGCCATTTATCAGCAGGTGGGGTTGAAGGATCGGAGGGTTTAGGGGGTAGACGGGCAGATTGACGATCTTGCGAGTGGCAGTTCAGGGCGCATCATGAGGCGAATCACCGTGACGCTGGATGACTGGCTCGCCAAGCACCTGCAAGCGCGCGCCCTCCGGAATCGGCAATCTTTAAGGGAAGTGG
>JBMSQB010000108.1:0-11857 GCA_049423065.1 Burkholderiaceae bacterium | reverse complement strand
CGGCCGGGGCGATGCTCGTAGATGTCGCCAATGTTGAAGTCTTCGAAATAGCGTCCGAAGGATTCGCGGTAGCGGTTTTCACCGACTTTCTTGACGGTTCCGGCCATGGAGTTCTCCGAGGAAAATAAAAAGGAAGGCGTGTGTGGTCAGCGCGCTGCGACTAGCGGGCAGCGCCGGTTGAATCGACCAGTGCAAGAATGCGCTGCATGCGCTTTACCACGGGCAGTTCAACCAGCTTGCCCTGCCAGGTGGCCACTGCGCCGCCCGAGGCTTCGAACGCCGCGATGATGCCGCGGGCCTGCTCGATTTCCGCTGCGCTGGGTGCGAAGGCTTCGTGAACGACCGCAATGTTGGAGGGATGGATCGCGGTTTTTCCGGTGAAGCCGAGGGCGCGGGCCACCCGGCTCTGGCGCGCCACCTCGGCCAGGTCACGGAATTCCACGCACGGCGCATCAAGCAGCCCCACGCCTGCGCGGTGTGCAGCCGACGCGAGGCGACCGCGGGCCCAGCCCAGCGCCTCATCCGAGAGCGGCACCCCCAGTTCGGCGCAGAAATCAACCGCCCCGAACACCAGAAACGCAAGTCGCGGGCTGGCGGCAGCGATCTCGGCTGCCACCTCCAGGCCGCGGGGGGTTTCGATGAAGGCGCAGAGCGAAAGCCCGCGCTGAGCGCCCAGCAGTTCATCGGCCCAGCGCACCTCGTCTGCGCTTTCCACCTTGGGCAGGCAGATGATGCCCGCGGGTGCGCTGGCCGCCTGCAGCGCCAGCATGTCTTTCAGACCGGTGCCGGTTCGCAGGGAGTTGATGCGCAGCGCACGTTCGCCCGCTGAGGGGGGCGTGCACATGAACGCCACACCGGTTTCGCGGGCGGCATCCTTGTCGGCCGGGCCAACGGCGTCTTCCAGATCGGCGCACACGATATCGGCGCCGGCGCGGGCTGCTTTTTCAAGCAGTTCGGCGCGCGAGGCGGGGGCAAACAGGAGGCTTCGTCGGGCAGTCACGTGATCTCGCAGGAATGTCAATATGTCCGGACAAATCTAGAGCGATTCATGCATACTGTCAACGAGACGCAGCCCGGGATTGTTGTGCCCGTTGACCGGCGCCATCCCACGCTGCACGACACGGTGACCGATCTTGCCCGACCAACCTGCATCGCCCCGTCCGCGCCGGCGCGGCCCGCCGCCCCCGGAAGCGCGCGAGCGCGCTGCCGGTGCGCGCCGCTCGGGTGCGCGGGCAGCCCCCGCGATCGCCGCCGACGAGCCCCGCTACGCCCGCATCGCCAATCAGCTGATCGCCGCCATCGCCTCCGGCCGCTACCGGGTGGGATCGCTGCTCCCCACCGAGCATGAACTCTGCGAGCAGTTCGACAGCAGCCGCTTCACCATTCGCGAAGCGCTCAGGCTGCTGGCCGAGGGCGGAATGGTGAGTCGCCGACCCCGTGCGGGCACGGTGGTGATTTCTTCCATTCAGCGCGAGCCCTACCTGCAGGCGCTCGATTCCATCGATGACCTGCTGCAATATGCGTCCGGCACGCGCCTGCGCCTCCTTGAGCGCGGCTGGGCCACTCACGAACCCGGGCAAGCCGATCCGCCACCGATTCCCGCAGGTGAGGCATGGGTTTTCGCGCGGCTCATTCGACATTTGCCGGGCAACCCCCATCCGGTATGTGTCACCCGGGTCTACCTGAGCCCGGCCTTTGCGTCCCTCGCCCGCCGAATCGCCTCTCAGGCGGTACCGGTTTACAGGCAGATCGAGGCGCGGTTCGGGGTCAGGGTTGCAAGGGTGGAGCAGCAGATCAGCGCCTGTGCGCTCGCGCGTGACGACGCCTCGGTGCTGCTGGCACGCGCCGGCAGCCCTGCACTCCGGATTGTTCGGGCTTATCATGGGGATGACGGGCGCCTGCTGGAGGTGTCTGACAGTCTTCATCCGGCCGGGCGTTTTGGTTACGCCATGACCATCCGCCGGGCCGGTCCGGGTGACCTGGGCGCGCGCCGCGGCTGATTCCCCCCACTGAAGTCGCTTATGTCTGGACAAATTGCATGCGCTGATTGACCGCCGTCGATCCGCTCTGCTATGGTCAGACCATTCCTCAATCACGGAGACATCCGCCATGCGACTTGCCATCCGACTCGCCGCCGTCCTGGCTGCTTTCACCGCCGCGGGCCTTGCCGCCGCCCAAACCCGGCTCGACGTTTCCATGCCCTGGGGGCCCACCGAGTTCCACACCGTCAATGCGCAGAATTTTGCCAAGCGGGTGGCTGAAGTCACCAACGGCCGGATCGCCATGACGGTGCACGCGGGCGGCTCGCTCGGCATCAAAGCCAACGAGACGGTTCGTGCGATCGAAGACGGCACTGTCGCCATGGCTGAATTTGCCGGATTCCAGAACGTGGGCGATGTCCCGTTGCTGGGTATCGAGAGCCTGCCCTTCCTCGTTGACAACTATGAGCAGCTGCGCACCATGCATGGCTTCGTTCGCCCGCAGTGGGTGGCGGAACTTGCCAAGCGGGGCAACAAGGTGCTGTACGTGGTGCCGTGGCCCAGCCAGAATTTTTTCCTGAAAAAGCAGGTGCGTGGCATTGATGACCTGAAGGGCGTGCGCATGCGCACTTACGATCGGGTCACCGCTGAAATGGTCACCAAGCTTGGCATGGTCCCGCAGCAGATGAACAACCCCGACATCGTCCCCGCGCTGGCTTCAGGGCGGCTCGACGCGGTCATGACCTCGGGCACCACGGCTGTATCGCAGAAATACTGGGAGTTCCTGAAGCACACCTACACCACCAACCACCTCTGGGCGTCCAATCTGATGGTGATCGGTGCGCGCACCTGGGACAAGATCCAGCCGGCCGATCGTGCAGCCATCGAGAAACTCGCGGCCGAGATGGAGCCCGAGTTCTGGAAGGTCAGCATGGCCGAGCACACCACCCGCATGAAGCAGCTTACCGACAACGGCATGACGGTTGAAGCGCCGCCTGCGCAGATGGTCGAGCGCATGCGCGCCGTCACCCGCCCCATGTGGGACGACTTCGGCAAGCGTAACGGTGCCGAGGCTGCCAAGGTGCTTGACGCCTATCTGGGCGCCACGGGCCGCAAGTAAGCCGAACCTTCCACCCGCAATCGGTCAGCCGCCGTGGTCAGCATGCCTTCCCCGGTGGTTCGATCCGTGCGGGCGGTATGCCGCCTGATTGACGCCCTCAATCTGGCGGGCGGGGTCTTCGCGGCGGCATGCTGTGCGCTGCTTGCGCTCATGCTGATCACCGAGGTGATCGCCACATCGGTGTTTGCCTGGTCACAGCCCTGGGCCGTGGAATACGGTGCCTATCTGTGCGCGTTCACCATGCTTGCCGGTTCGGGCTACGCGCTGCGCGCCGGTTCGCACATCCGGGTGCAGCTCGCGCTCGAATGGTCGGCGCGCCGGGTGCGGCCGCTGATCGAACTGTTCTGCACCACCGCCGCGCTGGTCGTGGCGGTAATGCTCTCCTGGGGACTGATCGAGCTCGCGTGGCGCAGCCATGTCCGCAACAGCGTGTCCTACTTCGCCATGCAGACGCCCCTCGCATGGCCGCAGTCCCTGATGGCGGCCGGCGCGGTGCTGCTCGCTGCCGCGCTGGTTGCCCGCCTGCTTAGGCTCCTGATTGGCGACGCCCCCGACCTCGCCACCGACGCCGGTTCGGCGACGGCGCGCGCCGAATAGCGTGGCCCGAGGCTTCCCGCCATGACCCCGGGTCTTTTCATCCTGTTCGTGATGCTCGCGGCCCTGGGCTCCGGCATCTGGATCGGCTTTGCGCTCCTTGGCACCGGGGTGATCGCGCTCGAGTGGTATCGCGACATGCCGATTGCCCGCGTGCTGGCACAGGACATCTGGGCCCGGCTGAACGCCGACGAACTGGTCACGCTGCCGCTCTTCATCCTGATGGGCGACATCCTGTTTCACACCCGGCTGTCCGAGTCGCTGTTCCGGGGGCTTGCTCCCTGGGTGCAGCGGCTGCCTGGCGGTCTTCTGCATGTGAATGTGCTGGGTTGCACCCTGTTTGCTGCGGTGTCCGGGTCGTCGGCGGCCACGACCGCCACGGTCGGAAAAATGACGCTGGTCGAGCTTCTCAAGCGGGGCTACAACCGCGATCTGGCGATCGGGTCGCTTGCTGGCGCCGGCACCATCGGTCTCATGATCCCGCCGTCAATCCCGATGATTGTCTACGGGGTGCTGGCCGAGGTCTCCATCCTCGATCTGTTCATCTGCGGCGTGGTCCCGGGCTTGCTCATCGCCGCGCTCTACGTGCTCTGGATCATGTTTCGCGCCCTCACCGATCCCTCGGTGCAACCGGCGGTGCGGGAGCGGGCGAGCTGGGCCGAAAAATTCGCGGCGCTTGCCGACCTGCTGCCAGTCGTGTTTCTGATCGCGCTGGTCATTGGCTCGATGTACAGCGGTGTTGCAAGCGTCACCGAGGCAGCTGCCATCGGCGTGGCGGGCGCCCTGCTGATCGCGGCCGGACAGCGCACGCTCAGTTGGCGCCTGCTGGGTCGGGCGCTGCTCTCCACCGTTCGCACCTGCTCGATGATCGGGCTTATTCTCGCGGGCGCGCTGTTCCTGTCGCGTGCGCTGGTGACCCTGGGCGTGCCGGCGGCTGCCGCGCAGTGGGTGGGCTCGCTGGGCCTGTCGCCCTACATGCTGATCTTCGCGCTCCTCATCGTGTACCTCATTCTGGGCACTGCGCTCGATGGCCTGTCGGCCATGGTCATGACGCTCCCTGTGGTGCTGCCCATGGTGGTCGCTGCAGGTTTCAACCCGGTCTGGTTCGGCATCTTCATCATCATCACCATCGAGCTCTCCAACGTCTCGCCGCCGGTGGGGTTCAATCTGTTCGTCATCCAGGAAATGACGGGTGATACCCAGACGCGGGTGGCGCTCGCCTCGCTGCCCTTCTGCCTGCTGCTGCTCGGCCTCATTGGCTTCATCACCGTCTGGCCGCAGATCGTTCTGGGCCCGCTCGCCCTCATTCGCGGATGAGCGCAAGCGGCGCCTTCACGCGTCGGCTCACCCGGCACGCCACGCTCTTCATGTCGGTGAGCGTGCTCACGGGTCTGCTGGCACAGGATCTCGCGCGACTGCTCGCACCGCTGGTGATCTTTGCCTCCATGGGGGCCATGTTTCTTACCGCGCTTCGGCTGGATCGCAGACTGTTGCTTGGCTGGATCCGCCGCCCACTGATTCCGATTTCCATCGTCCTGTTCACCACCCTGGTGATTCCGGCGATGGTGATCACACTGACCCGCACAGGCGCCCTGTCCCCATCGGTTGCGCTGGCGTGCGCGCTGATTGCCGCGACGCCACCCATTATTTCCGTGGGGCCGTACTGCGTGTTCCTCGGTACCGACAACGAACTGCTGTCGCTGTCGGTGCTGCCTGCCACGGCGGTCGGCATTCTCACGCTGCCGTTCTATGCCTCGCTCGCCGGGCTGCCTGGTCTGGAACCCGCGCGGCTTGCGCTCGAACTGCTGGCGGTGGTGGGAACAGCCATGGGTGGTGCGGTGCTGATCCGCCTCTTCATTCCACTCGAGCGTGTCGAGCAGCATGCGCCGGCGCTCGATCTCGGCGCGTTGCTCCTCATGGTGACTGTTGCGATCGGCGTCACCGATGGCCTGGCTTCGCTCATCCTGGCGGAGCCGGCAGTGGTGGTCGAAGCCTTTGTGGTCACTGCGGTGCTGAGCCTGGTGCTTCAGGCGCTCGGGTGGCTTGCTTTCTATCGTTTTGGGGCGCGCATTGCCGGCAGCGTCGCGCTGGTCAACGGGCTTCGCAACATGGCGTTGCTGCTGGGGCTCCTGATCGGACAGGTTGACGCTTCGCTTCAGCTTCTGCTGGTGCTCGGCCAGTTGCAGCTTTTTCTGCTGCCGTCGGTGATGCGCCCCCTCTACCGACGGCTCGGCGTCGCGCCGGACCAGGCAGCATCGCGATGATCGGCCGAACGATTGCTTCAGCGATCGAGCGACTCGACAAACCCGTCGAGCAGCGCGGCAAAGCCCTCGGGATTGTCCTGACTCAGCCGGTGATTGGCCGCGGCCAGGCTGGCGAGCTGTGCCCCCGGCAGTCGCGCCGCCACGCGGGCAGCCATCTCCACGGGCAATACCGTGGACGCCGCGCCGCCGAACACCAGCGTGGGGCCACGCCAGGTGATGTCGTTTGCAAGGTCACGCATCAGCTCGGCCTCGGTGTCGCACACGCCTGGCCCGTAATAGCGCCAGGTAAATCCGCCCGTGGGGTGGGGGGCGAGCATGTGATCGAGCGTGTGCGCCACCACCTCGGGACGCCAGCGCTCGGCGAAAGGCAAAGCCGCCTGCGCGGCGGCCCGGCTGGCGAGATGCTGTTGAGCGAGCACCTGATCGCGCACCAGCGAATTCACCGCGCCTGCGATGCCGATGGCGGGCTGCGCGGCCACGACTGCCCGGATCTGCCCGGGGATAAGGCTCGCGATCATGAGCGCGAGTGTGGCGCCGGTGGCCTGTCCCACCAGAATGGCAGGCCCTTCGCACATCGCATCAATGAAGGCGATCAGATCATCGCGGTGGTCTTCCAGGCGGTAGCCTGTCACGGGCCAGTCGGTATCGCCGTGGCCGCGCAGCGCCGGCAACAGCATCCGGTTGGGCAGGCGGCTTGCGCTCACCACGAAGTCCCACACCCGGTTGGAGGTACGGTTGGGGTGAATGAAGACGATGGGCAGCGGCGTGCCCGGGCGCTCGGCATAGGCGATGCGGATGCGAGGCAGGGCAATCAGCCCGGATGTGAGGGGCCGCAGCGTTTTGGCGGACGGCGCGGGAAGGTCGGTCATGGCGTGCGTGTGGTCGGCATATTGGAACGGTTGATCGAAGGTGGAACCAGACGGTTCCAGACACTGCGGCATCATCAAACCCTTTTGAGGAGTTTCCCATGAGCGACCGGTTTTCGTCGCCCGATTTCAATCCCACCCGCGATCTTGCAGACCTGGTGGCGCGCGCGCGCTTTGCCGACCTCAGCCCGCGAGCGGTGGAATGCGCCAAGACCTTTCTGCTTGATACCCTCGGCTGCGGCATTGCAGGGGGGACCGGCCCCAAGGTCGACGCGCTGGTGGGTGCGGCGGGCGGTTGGGGCGAAGGTGGGCAGGCCACGGTATGGGGAAGCGACCGGCGCTTGCCTGCACCGCAGGCCGCGCTTGCCAACGGCTATCAGATTCATGCGCTGGAATGGGATTGTGTGCACGAGCCTGCGGTGGTGCACCCCATGGCCACGCTCATTCCGGCGCTTCTCGCGCATGCCGAGCGGCGGTCGGCGGCGGGCCGGCCCGTAAGCGGAACCGACCTGCTGCTCGCGCTATCGCTGGGTGTGGAGATCGCCGCCATGATCGGCGCCGCATCGAAATCGGTGATGAAATTTTTCCGGCCGGCCACCTGTGGGGGCTTCGGTGTGGTGGCCGGGCTCGGGTCGATGGAAGGCCTGAATGCCGACACCATGATGCATGCCTTCGGGATTCAATACGGACAAACCTCCGGCACGATGCAGGCGCATGTAGAGGGGTCGCTGCTGCTCGGTTTACAGGTGGGGTTCAACGGTCGGGCGGGGCTCACGTCAGTGGATCTGGCCATGGCGGGGCTCACCGGGCCACAGCAGGTGCTTACCGGCATGTACGGTTACTACAAGCTCTTTGAAACCGAGCATGACATTGCGGGCTGGTGGCCCCGCCTCGGTCGCGAGTGGCAAATCACGCGGCTCTCGCACAAGCCGTTTCCGAGCGGGCGACTGACCCATGCCGCCGTCGATGCGATTCAACAGGCGCGTGCCGAGCTCGGTTTCGGCCCCGACGATGTGCAGTCGATGTCGGCGAGCGTGCCGCCGCTCACCCACCGGCTGGTGGGGCGCCCCGACATCGCCGATCCGGCGCCCAACTATGCGCGCCTGTGCATTCCCTATGTCAGCGCCATTACGCTGATCGACGGCGCCTGCGGACCCGAAGCGTTTGCGGCGGGTCGGCTGCGTGATCCGGCGGTCCATGCGCTGGCCGCCCGGATCTCGGTGAGCCTCGACAGCAACCCCGATGTCAATGCGCTCTGGCCCCAGCACTTTGTGATCGAGTTGCGCGACGGCCGGCGCTGGGAGCGGCGGATCGAGACGCCTATCGGTCATCCCGACAATCCGCTCAGCCGTGAGCGGCACCTCGCCAAGTTCAGAAAATGCTGGGCGATTGGCGGCATGGCGGCAGAGGGCGGTGAGGCGCTGATCGGGCAGGTCGATTCGCTCGAGCAGTGTCCGGATGTGGCGAACCTGGCCCGCATGCTGGCCCGGAACTGAGGGGGCGCTGCCAGGCGGCTTGGCGTGGGTGGCGTCCGTCGGATGCCGATTCTCCCGGGCGCCAACCGGGGTCTCCCCTTGAAATTCCTGTTTTTGCCTCAATATCGCGCCTCGACCGGCGGCTTATACGCCGGCACCTGACCGGGGGATCCATGATCGAGGTTGAAAATCTGACACGCCGCTTCGGCGCCAAAAAGGCCGTTGACGATGTGTCGTTCAGTGTCAGCAAGGGCGAAGTGCTTGGCTTTCTGGGCCCCAACGGGGCGGGCAAGTCGACCACCATGCGAATGATCACCGGCTTTCTCGCGCCCACCTCGGGCCGGGTGCGGGTATGCGGCTTCAGCATCGCCGACCAGCCGCTCGAGGTGAAGCGCCGGATCGGCTACCTGCCTGAATCGGCGCCCTCCTGGCCCGACATGACTGTCCTGGGCTTCCTGGAGTTTGCCGCGCGCGTACGCGGCCTGCAGGGCAAGGCCGAACGCGATGCGATCCGGCGTGTGGTGGCCCAGTGCCATCTCGAGAACGTGCTGGGTCAGGGCATCGAGACCCTTTCCAAGGGGTTTCGTCAGCGCACCTGTCTCGCCCAGGCGCTCATTCACGATCCTGAAGTGCTCATCCTTGACGAGCCCACCGACGGGCTGGATCCCAATCAGAAGCATGAGATGCGTGCGCTCATTCGCGATATGGCGCGCTCACGGGCGGTGCTGTTCTCCACCCACATCCTGGAAGAGGTGGATGAGGTCTGCACCCGGGCGATCGTGATCGATCGCGGCCGCATTGTGGCCGACGGCACACCGGCAGAGTTGCGTGCCCGCGTGCCGAGCGGCCGTCTGGATGATTTCTTCCGTTCGGTTACCCGGTCCGATCTCGAGCCCGACGCGGGCTTGGCCGCGCAACAGGCGGCGTCATCGGCTTCGCAAGCCGCTTCCAGTCATGACGAGAGGGTCGCATCGTGAGTTCCCCGTTCTCAGCCATTGTCCGGCGCGAATTCTCGGCCTACTGGGCCACGCCGGTTGCCTATGTGTTCCTGGTGGTGTTCCTGCTCCTTACCAGCTTCTTCACCTTTTCATTTGGCGGCTTCTTTGAGCGCGGCGAGGCCTCGCTCACGGCGTTCTTTGCCTGGCTGCCCTGGCTGTTCCTGTTCATCGTCCCGGCGATCGGCATGCGGTTGTGGTCCGACGAGCAGCGGCTTGGCACCCTTGAACTGCTCATGACGCTGCCGATCGCCCCCTGGCAGGCGATTGTCGGAAAGTTCGTGGCTGCCTGGCTCTTCATCGGCGTCGCGATCGCGGGCACCTTCCCGCTCATCGTCACCGTCAACTGGCTGGGTGATCCCGACAACGGCGTGATCGCATCGGGCTATGTGGGCGCCTTCCTGGTGGCGGGTGTTTATCTGGCGATTGCGTCGTTCTGTTCGGCGCTCACGCGCAATCAGGCGGTGGCCTTCGTGCTGTCGCTCATCCTGTGCCTGCTGCTTGCGCTGGCCGGCTCGCAGCCGGTTGTGGATCTGCTCGCGCGCTGGGGCGGGGTGAAGCTCATGGAGGTGATCGCCTCCATGTCGGTCATTACCCGGTTTGACGGGTTCCAGAAGGGTCTGATCGATCTGCGCGACGTGGTCTATTTCGGTTCGATGGCGGCGCTTGCCCTGTTTGCCACGGCAGCCGTCATCAGCCGGCAGCGCGCGGCGGTCAGCTCACCGGCTGCGGTGCTGATCGTGGCCGTTGCGCTGGTCGGGCTCAATCTCGCGATCGTGCCGGTCAGCATCCGCATGGACCTCACCGAGGGGCGTCTCAATACGCTCTCCGAGGGCAGCAAAGCGGTTCTGAACCGCATCGAAACCCCGGTCAAGGTGAAGCTCTATGTGTCGGCTGACGAAGCCGCGGTTCCCATGCCGCTTCGCGCCTTCTCGCGTCGGGTGGAAGATCTGCTTCGGCGCATGCGCGCCGAGTCGGACGGCAAGCTGATTGTCGAGAAGCTTGATCCTGCGCCCGACTCCGACGCCGAAGATGCCGCCCAGCTCGACGGAATCGAGCCCCAAACCTTGCCCTCGGGCGAGCGGTTCTACCTGGGCCTTGCAATCGGCGAGGGCGAAAAGCGCATCACGCTATCCGAGCTCAACCTGGATCGCGAGCGGCTGCTCGAATACGACATCGTCCGTGCGGTGGCGCGTGCCGGGGCCAAGACCAAGCCCGTCATTGGTCTCATGACGCCGCTACCTGCGTTTGGTTCGCGCGGTATGCCGCAGATGGGCATGCCGCCCTCCGAAAAGTGGGCGTTCATCAACGAGCTTGAGCGCGATTTCGAGATCAAGCAGATCGGGTTCGACGCCAAGGCGATTGATGCCGAGATCAAGACGCTGCTGGTAATCCACCCGCGTGGCATTACCGAGCCGGCGCTGTTTGCGCTCGATCAGTTCGTGCTGCGCGGTGGCCGCCTGATCGCCTTCCTCGATCCCAAGGCTTACTTCGATCCGCTCGGACCGATGATGGGCTCGCCCGGCGGCACCTCGTCATCGCTCGATCCCCTGTTGAAAGCCTGGGGTATCGAGTACAAGGAGGACAAGGTGCTCGCCGACCTGCGCTACCTGTCGGGCGCAGGTCCTCGTGCCATGCCTGCGGTGCTCACGCTGCAGGACGAAGCGATGAACGCCGATGAAGTGGCCACGCAGGGCGTCGGGCGCCTGCTCTTTGCGTTCAGTGGTGCGTTTGGCGGCAAGCCCGTCGCAGGGCTCACGCAGAGCGTGCTGCTGCGCTCGTCCCAGGTCTCGATGATGATCGAGTCGGCCATTGCAGCCGAGCCAGGCGAGAAATCGGTACGTGGTTTCAAGCCGAGTGGCACCGAGCAGTCGATCGCGATCAAGCTGCTGGGCAAGTTCCCCACCGCCTATCCCGACGGCATCAAGGAGGGTCCTGAGCAGCGGCTGAAGGAAGCCACGGGCGAGGGCGCAGTGGTGCTGGTCGGAGACAGCGACTTTGTGCAGGACGGCGCAGCGGTGCAGATTGGCGAGGTGTTTGGCCGGCGGATCGTGGTGCCCGCCAACGGCAACCTTGCCTTCGCCCAGGCGGTGATCGATCAGATGGCCGGCGCAACCGACCTCATCCGGGCGCGTGCGCGTGCGGTGGTGTCGCGGCCGTTTACGCTCATCAACGAGATGGAGGCGCGTGCGGCCCAGGACTACATCGGCCGGATCGCCGAGCTCGAGGAAAACCTGCAGAAAACCCAGCAGAAGTTGCAGGAACTGCAGAAGGCGCGCGGTCCGAACGCCAGCACCAGCACGCTCACCGCAGAGCAGCAGACCGAGCTGGATGAGTTCCGCAAGAAAAGCGCCGAGGCGCGTCGCGAACTGAAGGAGGTGCGTCGCGAGCTTCGCGCCGAGAGCGAGTCGCTCCAGCGAAACACCCGACTGGTCAATCTCCTTTTGGTGCCCACGCTGATCGTCGTGGTGGCGCTCCTTGCCTGGAACACGCGCCGCCGCCGGGTCGTCACGATCTAGTCGCGGTTCCCGTTGCGTCAAGGAGGCTTCGCGCCTGGCTGGTAA
>JBMSQB010000107.1:0-11990 GCA_049423065.1 Burkholderiaceae bacterium | reverse complement strand
GTGAACACGCTGCCCTTGCCTGGCTCGCTGTCGATACGCAGCGATGCGTGATGCCGGTTGGCAATGCGCTTGACAATGGCCAGGCCCAGTCCGGTGCCGCCCGTGTCGCGTGAGCGGCTGCGATCGACCCGGTAGAAGCGCTCGGTAATGCGTGGCAGGTGTTCGGTGGAGATGCCAATGCCGGTATCGTGAACCGCGAGCCAGCCCTCATCATCACGTGCCCGCCAGCTCACGGTTATCACGCCGCCATCGGGTGTGTAACGCACCGCGTTGGTGACCAGATTGCGGACTGCGCTTTCAATTTCAGCCGGGACAGCCATCAGCCGGGGCGGCCCTTCGAACTTGAGACTGATGTCGTGGCGCCCACCGGACAGGGCGCGCGCTTCGTAGACCAGTGATTCAAGTAGCGGTTGAAGCTCGATCGCCGATTCATCCAGCCGGTCAGCGGCGCGCTCGAGGGAGGCGAGCAGCAGCAGGTCGCCGACCAGTCGCCCCATGGTTTCGCTCTGACGCAAGATCGCGCTCAAGTATTCGCGCCGCGTCTTGTCGTCGAGATCAAGCGACAGCAGGGTTTCGGCAAATCCCGCGATCACCGTGGCGGGCGTACGAATTTCATGGGACACGTTGGCGACGAAGTCGCTTCGAACTGCGTCGAGCTTCGCCTGGTCGGTGATGTCTCGCGTGATGAGCAGCCGATGTTCGGCATCGGTCTCATGCAGCTGGAGTTCGAAGATGCGGCCGGGCTGCGTGTTCAATTGCAGACGCTGGGTCTGTGCCCCGCCCCCGCGCCGCTGCAGCATTTCCGCGAACTCGGGTTGACGAATGAAATGGTGAACGGGCCGCTGCGTGCCAAAGATGCCATGGAGCGACTGCGCCGCCTGATTGCTCCAGCTCACGTGGTCGTAGCGGTCGAGCAGCACCAGACCGTCGGGCAGTCGGTCGACCGCCGCATGGATGCGTTCCAGTTCGGAACCGAGTTCGGTGACGGTCGCCTGCTGCTGGCGCGAGACCCGGTTCAGACGCTCGATGAGCGGGGTCCAGATTCCCCAGCCGATCGGCAAGGGACGGTTGCGCGGGAGATTGGCCCAGGCCGTGAGGCGCGACACAAAACTGGCCTGATACAGCACCGCCACGATGAGTGCGACCACCAGCAGAACAAAAGCAAACGCGGGCGACAGGAAGCGATGCAGCCACGCCGCCACCAGGACGATGAGTGCCGCGAACCCAAGCGAGCGAAACCAGATCAAGGTGACTGCCAGACCTTCATTGAGGCAGGAAGCGGTAGCCGCCTCCACGCACGGTTTCGATCAGTCGATCGTGTCCACCTGGTGTGAGCGCAAGGCGCAGGCGCCGGATGTGAACGTCGACCGTCCGTTCCTCAATATACACGTTGTCTCCCCAGACCCGGTCGAGAAGCAGCGTGCGGGACAGGACCCGGTCAGGGTGGCGCATCAGGAACTGGAGCAGCCTGAACTCGGTGGGGCTGAGGTCGACTGGCGCGCCGTGCGAGAACACGCGCAGCGTTTCGGGCTCCAGCCTCAATCCGGCGAATTCCAGTGGCTCGGGCGTGGTCTCTGGGGCGGCCCGCCGGAGGAGCGCGCGGACCCGGGCAATCAGTTCGCGCGGCGAGAACGGCTTGGTCATGTAGTCGTCGACGCCGGTCTCGAAGCCCTGCAGCTTGTCGCCTTCCTGTGCGCGGGCGGTGAGAAGCAGCACCGGGATGTCGGCGGCCCGGCTGTGCGACCGGATGTCGCGCGCGAACTCGATACCCGAGCGACCCGGCAGCATCCAGTCGAGGATGATCAGGTCGGGCAGGCGAAGCTGGAGTTCGGCGCTGGCCGCTTCGGCGCTTTCGCTGCATACCGGCGTAAAGCCCGCATGCTGCAGGTTCACACGCAGCAGTTCGCGGATTTGCGGGTCGTCTTCGACGATCAGGATTCGTGCGCTCATACGAGGGGGGCGATCTGGCAACCCCCTAGTATCGGGCTGCCAAATGACAATCGTGTGACGGTCGGCGCAGAGGCTGCGCTATTGGCCGACGCTGAAAAAACTGCGGCGCCCGCGCAACTCGGCAAGGTGGCGGATCAGCGTCTGAAAGTCGTCTTCGCTGTCGACCGGATTCAGGCGCTCGGTATTCACGATCAGAAGCGGGGCTGCGTCGTAGTCGTGGAAATACCGGCTGTACTGATCGATCAGCGCGCGCAGGTAGGTCTCGGAGATGGAGGCCTCCATGTCGATGCCGCGTCGCCGGATGCGTTCAATCAGGGTGTCGGGCTGGGCCTGCAGACAGATCACCAGGTCGGGAATTGGCGCCTGGGGCTGCACGCTTGCAAGAATGTTCTGATAGAGACGCAGTTCATCGTCATCGAGGGTGAGCCTCGCAAACAGCGGGTCTTTGTCGAGCAGAAAATCGCCTACGACGGCTTGAGCAAACAGGTCGCGCTGAGCGAGTTCACGCAACTGCGCGACCCGCTGGAACAGGAAGAAGAGCTGGGTGGGTAGCGCGTAGCGGCGACTGTCGCGATAAAACCGCTCGAGGAACGGATTGTCGGCGGGTTCCTCCAGCACGGTTTCTGCGCCAAAGCGCTCGGCCAGACGACGCGCGAGCGATGTCTTGCCTGCGCCGATTGGTCCTTCGATCACGATATGTCGATAGCGCTCAAAGGGTGATGGCAGGGGTGTGGAGGGGGCGGTGACCATGGCATTAAGACCGGAAGATGAAGTAGACCGCGCCCATCATGCAAAGCGCTGCCCACAGGTAGTCGAGCTTGACCGGCTGGTTCATGTAAAGGACTGCAAACGGAACGAAGACCGCGAGCGTGATGACTTCCTGCAGGATCTTGAGCTGAGGCAGCGAAAAGACCGTGTAGCCGATCCGGTTGGCCGGCACCTGAAGCAGATATTCAAACAGGGCGATCGCCCAACTCGCCAGCGCAGCGACCCACCAAGGGCGGGCCGCCATGTCGCGCAGATGCGCATACCAGGCAAACGTCATGAAGACGTTGGACGCCAACAGAAGCAGTACGGTCTGAAGCGGAACCGGTAGCGGGTTCATGGTGCGAACGCTGTCTGACCCGCGGGCGGCGCATCGCCCTTCGCGTCGGCGAGGGGGCCCAGCCGCTCGATACGCTGCCCGGCGCAGGCGCTCGCCCAGCCGGCGGCTGCGCCCAGACGCGGAATCTGCGCGAGCGGGTCGACTTCGAGAAGGGGCGAGAGCACGAACGCGCGCTGATGCATGCGGGGGTGCGGCAGCGTGAGGAGTGAGGTGTCAAGCACGAGCGACCCGGCGAGGAGCAGGTCGACATCAAGCGTACGCGGCGCGTTGCGGTGCGGGCGCACGCGCCCCTCCTGCAACTCGAGCGACTGCGCCAGTGTGAGCATGGCCTGGGGCTCAAGGGTGGTGTCGATCGCCAGCACCGCATTCAGAAAATCGGGGCCGCTCGCGTCGACTGGCGCACTGCGCCACAGCGAGGACACGGCAACGACCCGCAGGTCGGAGTGCTGTCGCAGGCGGCTGAGCGTGCGTTCGAGCGCACCTCGGGCGTCGCCAAGGTTCGCGCCCAGCCCGATCATCCAGCGGCGCTCCATGCTGCGGTCAGCCGGTGCGGTCAGCCGGGCCGGGCGCTGCGGCCGACGAGTCCGATGCGTCGGAGCGGCCGCGCCCCCGGCTGCGGCGTCTGCGTTTGCGAGGTCCACCGCCATCGCCGCTGTCGCTTGCACGGGCGATGAGCGCTGCGCGTTCGTCGGGGGCTGCATCGAGGAACTCGGTCCACCAGTCTCCGAACTCCGCCGGCAGTTCGCCGGCATCGCAGCGCAGCAGCAGGAAGTCGTAGCCCGCGCGCAGCCGGATATGCTCGAGCAGCGCGTAGGGCGTGCGGCCGGTGCGGCGCTCGAAGCGCGGCTGCAGCATCCAGATCTCGCGCATATCGGCAATGTGCCGGCGCTGGATCGCGAGCTTTTCAGCCTGCTCATCGAGCACTGCGTCGATGGCGTCGGAAAGCGCTGGAATGGCGGGGGCGCCCGCGGCGACCGCCTGCTGCCAGCGAATCCGAACCGGCTGCCACAGCAGGCTTGCGAACAGGAACCCGGGCGAGATGGGCTTGCCCGCGAGCACACGCTGGTCGGTGCGTTCAAGCGCGGTGGTCACGAAACGCTCGCCGTCGGGTTGCTCGAGGATCATGTCGAGCATCGGCATCAGCCCGTGATGCAGGCCCTCACGGCGCAGCTCGTGCAGACACGCCATGGCGTGCCCCGACACGAGAAGCTTCAGCATCTCGTCAAAGAGGCGTGCGCTGGGGATGTTCGAGATCAAAGGCGCCAGCGATCGGATGGGGGCACGGGTTCGGGGCTCGATCGAAAAGCCCAGCTTCGCCACGAACCGCGCCACGCGAAGCATCCGGACCGGATCTTCACGGAACCGCTGCTCGGCGTCGCCGATGATGCGCAGCGACCGTTTTTTCAGGTCGCGCACGCCGTCGTGGTAGTCGAGGATGCGGTCGGCGAGCGGATCGTAGTAGAGCGCGTTGATGGTGAAGTCACGCCGCGCGGCGTCTTCGGGCTGGGTGCCCCAGACGTTGTCGCGCAGCACCCGACCGTGCTCATCGGTCTCCGCCTCGTCCTGGATTGCCCGGAAAGTGGAGACCTCGATGGTTTCGCGCCCGAACATGACATGCACGATCTGAAAGCGTCGGCCGATCACGCGCGAGCGGCGAAAGAGGCTGCGCACCTGCTCGGGTGTGGCGTCGGTGGCCACATCGAAGTCTTTGGGGCGCAGGCCAAGCAGCAGGTCGCGTACGCCGCCACCGACCACGAACGCCTGGTGGCCCGCTTTCTGAAGCGTTTCGCAGGTTCGAAAGGCGGCATCAGAAATGGCGCCCTGGATGACACCGATGTCGGTGCCCTTGTATTCGCGGGCCTTTTCGCGGATGGCGGCGCGTGGCCCGCGGGCCTTGCGGTTGAGCAGGCGATCGATCAGGCGTCGGATCATTCGAATAGCCTCAGCACCGCCCAGCCGCGCTCGGCTGCCAGGCGTGCCAGCCGGTCATCGGGGTTGGTGGCGACCGGGTGGGTCACCAGGGAAAGAAGCGGCAGGTCATTGATGGAGTCGCTGTAGAACCACGACGTCGCGAAGCCCTCAAAAGCCGCGCCAAGCGATGCGAGCCAGGCGTGCGTTCGCGTGACCTTGCCCTCGCGAAAGGACGGTGTGCCGGCTGGGCGGCCGGTGTAGGCGCCGTTGACGGTTTCGACGGTGGTGGCCACCAGATGGCTCAGACCGAACTCGGCTGCGATCGGTGCCGTGACGAATTCATTGGTGGCAGTGACGAGTGCGCACAGGTCACCGCTTGCGAGGTGCCGGCTCACCAGATCCCGTGCCGCGGGCTGGATGGCTGGGCGGATCACCTCGTCCATGTACTGACGGTGCCAGCGATCGAGTTGCTCGCGCGGGTGCGCGGCGAGTGGGGCGAGCTGGAATGCCAGGAACTCGAAAATATCGAGTGTGCCGGCCTGGTACTGCCGCAGATAGTGGTCGTTGCGGCGCGTGTGTTCGTCGCCGTCGATGGCGCCAACCCGCGCAAGAAATCGCGCCCACTCGTAATCGCTGTCGATCGGCAGCAGTGTGTGGTCGAGGTCAAAGAGGGCAAGCCTGGGCTCGCCGGGCGGGGTCGGCGTGAAATTCATGATGGTGAGGGCGGCAAGTGTATCAGCCGGGTTCGCCAGAGCCGGCGATCGGGCGGGGCGCTGCCGGGGGCTCGACGGGGGTGTCGATCAGGGCATCGAACTCGCGCGCGAGCGAGGCCGACAGCGGGCGCTGACGCTCGAGCGCGTAGCGGTCCAGTGCGCTGAAAAAGGCGAGCAAGGTTCGCAGGTCGCGGGCCTTGCGGGTGAGGAGGTAGTGAAACACGTCGTCGTGCGCGTGAACGCCGGTGGCGCGCGCGGCCTCCCGCAGGGCCTGCTCGCGCTCCTGATCGGTGAGCGGCCGAAGCGCGAGCACCAGCCCCGAACCCAGGCGGGTACGAAGCTCGGGGCGGAGCTCGGTGAGGGCGATCGGTGCATGGCGGCTGGCGGTGACGATCGGTGCACTGCCCGGATCTCCGCGCTGATTGAACAGGCGAAAGAGGGCGAGCTGGCGGGTGTCGTCGAGCCGGTCACAGTCGTCAACCGCAATCACCCGGGCCGCTGCCTCGCCGCAGGCGCTGAAGGCGTCGATGGCGCTCGCCGGGCCGAGCGGGGTGCCCGCTAGCGCGCGCAGCAGGTGCGTCTTGCCGCTTGCGGGCTCACCCCACAGATGCACGCGCGAGACGGGCGAGCGGCCCGCTGCCACCATCCGAAGCGCAGCGACCGCCTCGGTGTTGGGGCCCGCAACAAAGTTGTCGAACGAGGCCGGCGCCTCGGCGATCAGGTCGAGTGCGAGTTGGCGCATGGGGCTTGATTACGGGCGGCGGTAAAAATTGCTTGCGAGCCAGCCGTGCCGGAGCCGGCGCAGGACCACCAGCGTCACGGCCGATAGCGGCAGCGCAAGCAGCAGCCCCGCGAATCCGAACACCGCACCGAAGGCAAGCAGGGCGAACAGGACCGCTACCGGATGGAGGCCGATTCGCTCGCCCACCAGACGTGGGGTGAGGATGTAGCTCTCCAGCAGCTGGCCGATCCCGAACACGATCGCAATCGCCATGGCGCCCTGCGCGGGCCCCAGCTGCAGCATGGCCGAGATCAGCGACACCACCAGGCCCAGCCCGAAGCCCAGGTAGGGAACAAAGGCAAGAAGGCCGGTGAGAACGCCGAGCGAGAGCCAGTGCTTGATGCCGACCACGCCGAGCGCGGTGGAATACCAGATGGCAAGCGACAGCATGACCAGCAGCTGACCGCGCAGATAGTGGCCGAGCAGATCGTCGATCTCGCCAAGCGCGCCATCGGCTGCTTCGGTCCAGCGCCTTGGGATCAGCTCGTGCAGACGCGAGGTCATGAGCGGCCAGTCGGCGAGCAGATAGAAAAGCACCACCGGCACCAGCACCACCAGCCCGATCACCTCGACCGCAGCGCTCCAGCCTGAACGAACATACTGCATGAGCGCGCTGAACAGGTCCTGGCTGCTGCCTGCGAGCTGGGCCGCGATCCAGTCGCGAATCGATGCTGCATCAAGCGCAAGCGTGATGCCGAAGGTCTGTTCGACCCAGGGCGCGAGCCGCGTGGTGACCGTGGCGGCAAGCGCCGGCAGCTGCGCCCGGATCATCCGGTATTCCGACTGCAGTACCGGAATGAGCGCGAGCACCACCGAAACGATCACCGCCATGGCGAGCACCATCACGAAGGCGGCCGCGATTGCCCTGGGCACGCGCCAGCGCTGCATGCGTGCCACGGCGGGGGCGAGCGCGTAGGCGAGGATGGTCGCCGCGATGAACGGGGTGAGGGTGCCGCGAAGAAAATAGACGACCCCGGCCAGCAGCAGCGCGACTGCGAGCCAGAACCAGGTTTGCCGGCGGTGGTCAATCTCGGACATCGGACCCCAGGTGCCGCCTGACGGCGGAAACGGCCGCGTGGAACGCGCGGGATAGAATTCCGCCATTGTATCGACTGCCGCCTGCGCATCGCCGCTGACCGCGCGGCGAGCAGCCATACGCCCCCCGACCGGTACCTGCGCCGGTCTGACCGCCAGGAATGCCGCGCCATGACAGCCGAATCGCTATCGTACAAAGACGCCGGGGTGGATATCGATGCCGGCGATGCGCTCGTCGACCGGATCAAGCCGCTGGCCAGACGGACCCTGCGCGACGGCGTGCTTGCGGGCATTGGTGGCTTCGGCGCGCTCTTCGAGGTGCCCAAGCGCTATCGCGAACCTGTGCTGGTGTCCGGCACCGACGGCGTGGGCACCAAGCTCAAACTCGCGTTCGCGCTCGATGGTCATGACACCGTGGGCATTGACCTGGTCGCCATGAGCGTCAACGACATCCTGGTGCAAGGCGCCGAGCCCCTGTTCTTTCTGGACTACTTCGCCTGTGGCCGGCTGGATGTGGATACCGCCGCGCGTGTGGTGGGCGGTATTGCCCGCGGCTGCGAACAGTCGGGCTGTGCACTCATCGGCGGTGAAACCGCCGAGATGCCCGGCATGTATCCCGATGGCGAATATGACCTCGCTGGCTTTGCCGTGGGCGCGGTGGAAAAAGCGAAGATCATCGGCGGCGACCGGGTGGCAGCGGGTGATGTTTTGCTCGGGCTTGCCTCGAGCGGCGCGCATTCGAACGGGTATTCGCTCATCCGCAGGGTGCTTGAGCGGGCCTGGGGGCGGGTTGATGCGCCGCAGGCGGAGCATGATTTTCACGGGCGTCGGTTTGCCGATGTGCTGCTCGAACCCACCCGGATCTATGTGAAGCCGATGTTGCAATTGATCGGCCAACTGCCGGTCAAGGCGATCGCTCACATCACCGGTGGTGGCCTGGTCGAAAACGTTCCCCGCGTCATGCCGCCGGGGCTGCAGGCGGTCATGCACCGCGATGCGTGGCCGATGCCGCCGCTCTTTGGCTGGCTCCAGCATGAGGGGGCCATCGCGGACCACGAAATGCACCGGGTGTTCAACTGCGGGATCGGGCTGGTGGTGGTGGTTGAGGCGGCAGAGGCCGAACGCGCGCAAGCGATGCTCACCGCGGCGGGCGAACAGGTCTGGAAGATCGGCGAAGTGGTGGAGCGGGCCGTGCAGGCACCCGCCGCGATCGTGGTCTGATCCGCCGCCCTGACATCACGTGCCGGTCTTCTCAAGGGGAATGCTGGACGCGGCGCGGGGGGAGCCTGGCCGATCGCCAGGCACACAGCCGCTCCGGGCCCTCTTTTCCTGCCTCGCCCTGAGCTGCTGGGTGGCCGCGGTCTGGATCGCGCCGCTGGCGGCTTCGGAGGTCGCCTCCGGGCCGGATGCGGCGAGCCGCCCCGCTTCGGTTGCGCAGCCTGCCTCACCCAACCCGCAAGCGACCCCTTCCAGCGCTGCCGGGGCTGACCCGCAGCCCTACCGGATGGAGATCGTTGCGCCCGAGGACCTGCAGGCGCCGATTCGCGAGCGGACCCTGCTTGGCCGCTGGCGGCTCCGTGCCGACTACGATCCCGACCAGTTCGACAGCCTCTTCGCCCGCCTGCCCGATGAAGTGCTGGGCCTCGCAAGGCAGCAGGGCTACTTCGCAGCGCGAGTGCGGGTCACGGGCGATGCTGCGGCCGTCCGAATCGAAGTGGATGCCGGCGAGCGGGCGACGGTCCGCGCGGTTCGCCTGGAACTGCGCGGCGGGCTGTCGGCCGATCCCTCGCTTGCGGCGTCCTGGCAGTCGCGCTGGATGCTGCCCGCTGGCGCGCCATTCTTTCCTGAGCGCTGGGAACAGGCCAAGCGAAGTCTGCTGGAGGCGATCCAGTCCGGCGGGTTTCTGCGGGCGCGGGTGGCCGACAGCGAGGCGCTGATCGATCCGCAAAGCGCGACCGCCGACCTGCATGTCGTGATCGAAAGCGGTGTGCGGATGACCTTTGGGGCGCTCCGAGTCGGCGGCCTCGAACGCTATGACCGGCAACTGGTTGAAAACCTGCGTACCTTTCGCGAAGGCGATCCCTACAGTTTCGAGGCGCTGGTGCGGATGCAGTCGCGGCTCACCGCAGTCGGGTACTTCAGCAGCGCCACCGTGGCACCCGACCTTGAAGCGGTTGCGAGGGACCCTGCGTTGTCCGAGGTCCCCGTCCTGGTGGAGTTGCGCGAGATGCAGAGCCGGCGCGTGGCACTCGGCGCGGGCTTCAGCACCGATCACGGCCCACGGGCGCAGATCGGGCTTGATCACCGCAATCTCTTCGGCACAGGCTGGCAGGCCGAGTCGGTGCTGGTCGTTGAAGGCTCGAGGCAGCGCCTTTTTGCGAATGCGCGCTCGCCGCTTTCGGCTGATGCGCGCTACCTGGGTGTCGGGAGCAGCCTGGACCGTCAGGACATCACGGGCGAACGCGTTTTGAGAACCTCGACGTATGGCGGCATCGGTCAGCGCCGGGTGGATGGCGATGGGTTTCTGGCTCTCACCCATCAGTCGGAGAACCGGCGTCTCGAGGCTGCCACGGGAAGCCAGGTTGAGCGCGACAGCCGCGTGGCACTGGTGCTGGGCTACACCTACACCCTGAACCGGGTGGACTCGCCAACTGAACCCCAACGCGGCTACACCCTGAGCGGGCAGTTGTCGGGCGCGTCACAGAGTCTGGGCTCGGATCGAAGCTTTGGCCGCGCCTATGCGCGCGCCCGGCGCTTCTGGCCGGTTGGCGGTGACGGACTGTTTGCGGGCGGTACCGTGGTGGGTCTGGCCGAACTGGGGGTGGTCGCTGCGGGTTCGCGCGAGGACATCCCCTCGGAAAACCTGTTTCGTACCGGCGGTGCGCAGTCGCTGCGCGGTTATCGCTATCAGTCGCTGGGTGTGCCAGAGGCGGGGGCCATCACCGGCGGACGCTACCTGGTGCTCGGCAGTCTTGAGTATCAGCATCCGGTCACCCCGGTGGTCAAGGCTGCGGTGTTCTATGACCGGGGCAATGCGACCGACTCGCTTGCCGGTTTTTCAACGTATGCAGGCTATGGCGCCGGTGCCCGCTGGAAGACGCCGATCGGGCCGCTGATGGTTGACCTGGCCTGGGGCGAGGACAGCCGCCGTCCCCGACTGCATCTCGCGGTCGGGTACGGTTTCTGAGCATGGCGGATCACGCAACGGCTGCAAACGTGCAGCCCGCGCCAGGGCCTGCACCGCGCACCGGACGGTCGCGCCTGCTGGTCCTGGCGCTGCTGCTGCCGATTGCTGCGCTGCTGGGCATCGTTACGGCCGCAGCCCTGGTGCTTGCCACACCCGCTGGCAGCCGCCTTGCGATCGAATGGGCCAGCGCGCGGCTGCAGGGGGCGCTCTCGGTCGAGAATCTTCGAGGGACTGCCTGGTCGGGGCTGTCTGCCGAACGGGTGCGATGGACCGATCCGGCGTTGTCAATCGAGATCGATGATCCGCAGATCCGCCTCGACTGGTCGGGATTGCTTCGCGGCGCGCTGGTGATTGAACAGGTGCGCGCCGGTAGCCTCCGTGTGGCGCGGCCCGCCACATCGTCGCCCGCCGCACTACCCGCCTCGCTTGGTTTGCCGCGACCCATCGAGATCCGGTCGCTTGAGATTGCCACGCTCACCTGGCGCGAAGGACCCGGGCGTGTCATCGCGGCGGGGCCGATTTCGGCATCGGCCCTCTACAACACCGGACGTTACCGGATCGATGCGCTGCAGGCGCAGTCATCGGGTGTGCGGCTGAGTGAGGCGCAGATCGAGCTGCATGATCAGGCGCCATTTGCGATCGCTGCCCGCGGGCGGCTTGCGGTCGAGCCCGCGCAGTCGCCGTTGCTGAAGCCGGTGCTGCGCGCGCGGCTGCCTGAGGAATCGCTCACCCTCGATATCCGCGCAGCTGGCTCGCTTGCCCACCTTCAACTCGCAGCCGATGCGCGTTATGCCGGGGTGCGGGCTCGGGCGCAGTGGTCGGGGGATCCACTCGCGGCGAGGGTGGAGCGCCCGCTGGAAGTGAGCCTGGACGAGATCGACTCCGCCCGCTTCCTGCCAGACGCGCCGCGCGTGCTGATTGCAGGCACGCTGCGGCTGCGACCGGCCGATGCGGTGGTGGAGATTGACCTGACCAACAGCGCGCCGGGTCGGATTGATGCACAGCGCCTGCCGGTTGGCAGGGTACGCGGCGAGCTCGACTGGCGTGACCAGCGGGTGAGCGTGACGGGTCTGGAGATCAGTCTGGGCGCGGCTGCGCAAATCAGGGGCTCGATACGCTGGGGTGGGTCTGAGACGCTCCGGTTTCTGTCCCATGAGCTGCCCGCGATCGATGCCGATTTGCGGATCGAGCGGCTCGATCTCGCTGAACTGCGCACGGGCTGGCCGGCCTCGCGCGTCGATGCGAGTGTTCGCCTGGAGGGCGCGCAGGCGCGGGTTGAAAAGCTGGACGCGACCCTGCCCTATGCCC
>JBMSQB010000106.1:0-12016 GCA_049423065.1 Burkholderiaceae bacterium | reverse complement strand
AGCCAGCGCGCGGGCGTGTGGGCGGCGGCTGCGCGCTGGGACGGGTCGGCGGAGGGCGATCGTGGTCGCGGCAGCACGCTTGCCACAACAATCTGGGCGGGGGGCGTGCCCGTAATCGTTGATGCGATGGCGGTCGACGCGCCTGCGCTCGCTGAGGCGACGGCGGGCGCGTCAGTTGGCGCCTCGGTTGGGGCCAGAGTGGTCGCCTCGGATGGCGCCTGCACTGGCGCTTCCACCGGCACGGCGGCAGGCACATCCACGGCCTGGATCACGGTTGCAGCGTCGGTGCGGCCAGGCGGCGATTCGACCCCGCCGCAACCAACCATTCCGACGACTGCAACGCAGGGCGCGAACCACCGCGCGATGCGGGTTGACCGATCAGAGATTGACTTCGCTTTCATCGTCGGACTCCATCGTTGGGCAAAGGGGAGGTGGATGCCGCGGGGCCGCCGTCTGGCGGCGCCGGCCGCGCGACCGGCACGACCGACAGGACGAACTCGGGCGCCGGTGCAGCATCCGGAAATTGATGAACGGTCTTGTCCCAGCCGATCGGCTGGCCGCTGTACAGATGCCCGAGCCACTGGCGCAAGGCGCGCAGCGTGGCGAGGATGTTGATGAGGCTTCCCCAGACCATTCGGGGCAGCGACAGCACCGCCTGCGCGGGTCCATACAAAAGCCCGGTGCACAGGGCCCGTTGAAACGCGCGCACGGCAAGCAGCGCAAGGTTGGCCACCAGAAGGGCCGACAGCCATCCCGTCGGATCAGGCAGCGCCGGGCTCATCCAGACGCCCGAGTCGAACCGCAGCCAGAGCCCTTGCGCTAGCAGAAGCGCAAAGACCACATATCCCGCGAGCGCGACCAGGCTCATCGCCAACACCTTGCGATCACGCACAAACAGATATCGGCTGAGCCAGTCGCCGCGCCAGCCCCAGGTCCGCCATCCCTGGAGCGCGATGCCCACCACCCAGCGCGCCTTCTGGCGGACCGCCGCCCGCAAGGTCGACGGAAAATACTCGCGGATGCAGACCAGGTCGCGTCGGTGATCGGGGCGTACCTCACCGGTCTTGCCGTGATAGGCCACGCCGGCGCGGGTCACCCAGTACCGCGCGAAGATCTGGCGAAAGCCCAGTCGCTGGAGGCGCAGGCCCAGGTCATAGTCCTCGGTGAGCGAGTCGGTGCGAAAGGGCACACCCGATGGCTCCGCCCTGGCGAGGCCAAGGAGCGCACGCCGGCTGAAGGCCACGCCCACGCCCGCGGCCGGCAGCCCGCGCGCGAGCGCCTCTCTCACCACCAGATCCTTCAGATGCTGTTGCGCAAACTCGTCCAGATAGTGGGCTGCGGTGAACTCCCACCAGCGCCGCGGCAGCGACAACACCGGCAGCTGGACCATGTCCTTGCGCGGTATCAGCCAGTTGAAGAGGCGGCAGGCGAGCGGATCGATCACATCCTCGCAGTCCTGCATCACATAGATTGCGGTGGGCTCGCCCTGCGCCGCGTCGTCACGCTGAATCGCGCTCCAGATGGCATTCAGGCAATCGGCCTTGACCGTCGGGCCATCATGGTCGAGCACCACCGTGCGAATGCGGGCATCCAACGCTGCCGCGCGGCCGACGGCCTGACGGGTCGCGTGATCATTGGGGTAGACCCCGACATAGACCCGATAGCGCTGATAGTCGATTGTTCGGGCCAGGCGGGCGAGCATCGGCTCGATGACCGAGGGCTCATCCCACGCGGGAATCATGATCGCGACCGGTTGCTCGGGTCGCGCGGTGAGCGTCTCGGGCGGCAGCGAGCGGATCCGGCCGCGCTTCCAGGTGGCGCGACGAAAGGCCCGCAGCCAGTAGAGTGCATCGATCAGCAGATCGTCGAGCCCCGAGAGCAGGTAGACGATCGCAAGCGCGAGGAGTGCGCCGCCGAGCGCGTGGGCGTAGGCGCCCTCGATCGAGACGAGCCACGCACCCGCGTCCATCAGACTCTCTGGCGCGGCAATCATGCAGCGGGGCTCACGCGGGCCGGTGCGACGGTGGGCGGGCTGCCATGGGGCGAGGCAGGTCCGCGCGCGCGCGCCGCATCGGTCTGACCGGCCCCGGCATACCACTGCGCGAGCACCGAGGCGATCCGCCGGCTGGCGGCGCCGTCACCGAACGGATTGGTCGCGGCCTGCATCGCATGATGAATCGCGGGCTCACGCCACAGTCGCTCGATTTCGGCTGCGACACGAAGCGGGTCGGTG
The DNA here is from genome assembly GCA_049423065.1 of Burkholderiaceae bacterium. GTDB lineage: Bacteria > Pseudomonadota > Gammaproteobacteria > Burkholderiales > Burkholderiaceae_E > SYIM01. Next base: position 9,783 of record JBMSQB010000106.1, on the reverse strand, counting down.
CCGATCAGTCGACCCGCGCCCGCTTCAATCAGCTCCGGGCGCTCGGTGGAATGGCGGAGCACCAGAACCGGCACGCGAAGCGCACACGCCTCTTCCTGAATCCCGCCCGAGTCGGTCAACACCAGCCATGCGGCGCGAAGCAGCGCAATCATTCTCAGGTAGTCGAGAGGCGGCACCAGGTGCAGGCGCGCGGCCGGCTCGGGTGGAAGCTCCGCATGGGCCTCGCGCACATCGCGTGCCAGGGCGGGGTTCGCGTGCAGGGTCCAGACCACCTCGAGGTCGGCGTGCGCGGACAGCACGGCGCCCAGGGCGCGGATAAAGCCGCGAATCGGCGCGCCCCAGTTTTCTCGCCGATGCGCCGTCACGAGAACCAGTTTCGCCCCGGGGCGGCTCGCGGCGAGTGGTCCGGCTGCGTCCAGCCGCTCGAGCGCCTGGTGCGTCGCCTCCACGATGGTGTTGCCAACCGGGTAGATCGCGCGCGCCGCGATGCCCTCGGCGCGCAAGTTGGCGACTGCGGCCTGAGTCGGCGCGAAGTGCCAGGTCGCCACCCGCGCGATGAGCGTCCGGTTGAGCTCCTCGGGGAAGGGGTCCCGCGGCTGATGCGAGCGCAGTCCCGCCTCGACATGCGCGATCGGCACGCCGCGCCAGAAGCCGGCAAGCGCGGCCATGGCTGCGCTACTGGTATCGCCATGCACCAGGAGCGCAGCGGGCCGCCATTGCACGAGCACCGGATCGACAGCGCGCAGCAAACCGGCTGCAAGCGAGGCAATGCCGTCATCTGTGCGTTCGAGGTGCAGCGCCTGGTCCGGTGCGAGCCCCAGTGCGTCATAGATGGGGCCTGCCAGTTCGACATGCTGGCCGGTATGAAGGAGCCGCATCGGCAGGCCGGCATGCCGCAGTTCCCGGCAGACTGGCGCCATCTTGATGATCTCGGGCCGCGTGCCGATGCATACGACCAGCGGTCGCGGCGGATCGACTGGCGGCTCGGCACGACGGTGATTCGCGGCGTGCGCGGCACGCGGCAAGGTCAGCGTGGCGCTGTTGGGATCGGAGGCGTGTTGCCCGAGGGGGGGCCGCGGTGCGGCGGGTGCAAGCGTATCCGGCATCGGTCGTCCTTGAAGGGTCGAACCGATACTGCGGGGAAGGTGGGCGCGTTGGGACGCGCCCGGTCAAGACCGGCGCCGCGGAGCATGACGGGCGTCAGACTCTGAAGGGCGAAAACTGACAGGCGGGGCTCAACCGCCCCGCCCGGCGCACTGGCGCGACGCGAGCCTAGCGCTTGTTGCGGAACTTGCGCAGCGCGGCGAGTTCGGCCACGGCCGATGCCAGCTCGGCCTGTGCCTTGGCGTAATCGATTTCGCCGGCGCGATTGGCGAGCGCCTCTTCAGCCGCTTTCTTGGCTGCCTCGGCCTTGGCCTCGTCCAGGTCCTGGCCGCGAATGGCCGTGTCGGCCAGCACCGTGACCCGGTTGGGCTGCACTTCGAGAATGCCGCCCGCGACAAAGACGAATTCCTCGTCTGCCTGACCGGCCACCTTGATGCGAACCGCACCGGGGCGGATGCGGGTGATCAGCGGCGTGTGCTGGGGATAGATGCCCAGTTCGCCCGATTCACCCGGCAATGCCACGAACTCGGCCTGGCCCTCGAAGATCGAAGCCTCGGCGCTGACAACGTCAACCTGGATCGTGTTGGCCATGGGCCGCTGTCCTTGGTTGGGTTACTGGAGGGTCTTGGCTTTTTCGAAGGCTTCTTCGATCGTGCCGACCATGTAGAACGCCTGCTCGGGCAGGTGGTCGCACTCGCCATTGACGATCATCTGGAAGCCGCGGATGGTGTCCTTGAGCGCCACGATCTTGCCCGGGCTGCCGGTGAACACCTCGGCCACGTTGAAGGGCTGCGACAGGAAACGCTGGATCTTCCGGGCGCGCGCCACGGCCAGCTTGTCTTCAGGCGAGAGCTCGTCCATGCCCAGAATGGCGATGATGTCGCGCAGTTCCTTGTAGCGCTGGAGCGTGGCCTGCACCCGGCGGGTGGTGCTGTAGTGCTCTTCGCCGATCACGTACGGGTCGAGCTGGCGGCTGGTGGAGTCGAGCGGGTCGACCGCAGGGTAGATGCCGAGCGCCGCGATGTCACGGGACAACACCACCGTGGCATCCAGGTGGCCGAAGGTGGTGGCAGGCGACGGATCGGTCAGGTCGTCGGCAGGCACGTACACCGCCTGGATCGACGTGATCGAGCCGGTTTTGGTGGACGTGATGCGCTCTTGCAGCTTGCCCATTTCTTCAGCGAGCGTGGGCTGGTAACCCACCGCAGAGGGCATCCGGCCCAGCAGCGCCGACACCTCGGTACCGGCCAGCGTGTAGCGGTAGATGTTGTCGATGAACAGCAGAATGTCGCGGCCTTCGTCGCGGAATTTTTCCGCCATGGTGAGGCCGGTGAGCGCCACGCGCAGGCGGTTGCCCGGGGGCTCGTTCATCTGCCCGAACACCATCGCCACCTTGTCGAGCACCTTGGACTCTTCCATCTCGTGGTAGAAGTCGTTGCCCTCGCGGGTGCGCTCGCCCACACCGGCAAACACCGAGTAGCCGCCGTAGCTCTTGGCGATGTTGTTGATGAGCTCCATCATGTTCACGGTCTTGCCCACGCCGGCGCCGCCGAACAGACCGATCTTGCCGCCCTTGGCGAACGGGCAGATGAGGTCAATCACCTTGATGCCGGTGGGCAGCAGCTCGACCGAAGGCTTCAGATCTTCAAAGCTGGGCGCCTTCTGGTGAATGGCTCGACGCTCATCGGTGGCGATGGGGCCGGCTTCATCGATCGGACGACCCAGCACATCCATGATGCGGCCCAGCGTGGCGGAACCCACGGGCACCGAAATGGGTGCGCCGGTGTTGGCGACCGCCATGCCGCGGCGAAGGCCGTCAGACGACCCCAGCGCAATCGTGCGCACGACGCCGTCGCCCAGCTGCTGCTGGACTTCGAAGGTGAGGCCGGCTTCGGCCAGGCTCGAGCCTGAGTCCTGAAGCTGCAGCGCGTCGTAGATCTTGGGCATGTGGTCGCGGGGGAACTGGATGTCGACCACCGCGCCGATGCACTGAACGATTTGACCCTGTGCCATGTTTGCCTTCCTGTTGCGGGATTCGTGAGGCAGATGTTTGAAAGAGATGTGAAGCGTCAGACCGCCGCGGCGCCGCCGACGATCTCGGACAGCTCCTTGGTGATGGCCGCCTGACGCGCCTTGTTGTAAGAGAGTTGCAGGTCGCCGATGACCTTCTTCGCATTGTCGGAGGCAGCCTTCATTGCCACCATCCGCGCACTTTGCTCGGATGCCATGTTCTCGGCCACCGCCTGATACACCACCGCTTCGACGTAGCGGACCAGAAGCTCATCGAGGACGGTTTGCGCGTCGGGCTCGTAGAGGTAGTCCCAGGAGTAGTCGCGCGAGTCTTCCTGCAGTCGCGAGGGATCGAGCGGCAGCAATTGCTCGATCACCGGCTCCTGCTTCATGGTGTTGATGAAGCGGGTGTAGGCGAGGTAGACCGCGTCGATCTCTCCGCGCTCGTAGGCGTCAAGCTGAAGCTTGACTGGCCCGATCAGGCGCTCCAGATGCGGCGTGTCGCCCAACTGCACCACATGCGACACCACCTTGGCGCCGATTCGGGACAGAAACCCGAAACCCTTGTTGCCGATGGCGGTGGCCCGCACACCGACTCCGGTGCGCTCGAGCTCGCGCAGACGGTTGGTGACCAGGCGAAGCACGTTGGTGTTCAGGCCGCCGCACAAGCCCTTGTCGGTGGTGACCACAATCAGGCCGACGTTTTTCAGCGGCCCGTGCGGCACCAGATACGGGTGGCGGTATTCGGGATTGGCCTGCGCAAGATGCGCTGCGATGTTGCGGACCTTGTCACCATAGGGACGGGCGTGCCGCATCCGCTCCTGCGCCTTGCGCATTTTGGAGGCGGCGACCATTTCCATCGCCTTGGTGATCTTTCGCGTGTTCTGAACGCTCTTGATCTTGGTCCGAATCTCTTTTGAGCCCGGCATCGATCATTCCCCTGTGAGGCTGGCTGGCAGCGCGTCGCTCATTCGGTATGGCATGGGCGACACGCGAACCGGCGATCAGTACGAACCGGTCTTTTTGAAGTCTTTGACCAGCTCGTGGAGCTTGGCCTCGACGTCTTTCGAGAACTTCTTGTCGCGCTCGACTTCGTCAACCAGTGCCGAGTATTTGCTGCGGGCAAAGTCGCGAAGCGCCTTCTCGGCCGCCAGCGCCTTGGCCACTTCGACGTTGTCGAAATAACCGTTGTTGACCGCAAACAGCGTGAGCGCCATTTCCCAGACCGCAAGCGGCTGGTACTGGGGCTGCTTCATGAGCTCGGTGACGAGGCGACCGCGTTCAAGCTGCTTGCGGGTGGCTTCGTCGAGGTCGGAGGCAAACTGCGCAAACGCGGCCAGCTCGCGATACTGCGCGAGCGCAAGACGCACGCCGCCGCCCAGCTTCTTGATGATGTCGGTCTGCGCCGCACCGCCCACCCGCGACACCGAGATGCCGGCGTTGATGGCGGGACGGATGCCTGCGTTGAACAGATCGGTTTCCAGGAAGATCTGACCGTCGGTGATGGAAATGACGTTGGTGGGCACGAATGCCGACACGTCACCCGCCTGGGTTTCGATGATGGGTAGCGCGGTCAGCGAACCGGTCTTGCCCTTCACCGCACCGTTGGTGAACTTCTCGACGTATTCCTCGTTTACGCGGGCGGCGCGCTCAAGCAGGCGCGAGTGCAGGTAGAAGACGTCGCCAGGATAGGCTTCGCGGCCCGGCGGGCGGCGCAGCAGCAGCGACACCTGGCGATAGGCCCAGGCCTGCTTGGTGAGGTCGTCATAAATGATGAGCGCGTCCTGACCGCGGTCACGGAAATATTCGCCCATGGTGCAACCCGAGTAGGGCGCGATGAACTGCATCGCAGCCGACTCGGAGGCGGTCGCCGCCACCACGATGGTGTACTCCATCGCGCCGGTTTCCTCGAGCTTGCGAACCACGTTGGCGATGGTGGAGGCCTTCTGACCGACCGCGACGTAGACGCAGATCAGGTCTTTGCCCTTCTGGTTGATGATGGTGTCGACTGCCACCGCGGTCTTGCCGGTCTGGCGGTCACCGATGATGAGCTCGCGCTGACCACGACCGACCGGCACCATGGCATCGATCGCCTTCAGACCGGTTTGCACCGGTTGCGATACCGAGCGTCGCGCGATCACGCCAGGCGCGACTTTCTCGATGACGTCGGTCATCTTGGCGTTGACCGGGCCCTTGCCGTCGATGGGCTGGCCAAGCGAATTCACCACCCGCCCGATCAGCTCGGGGCCGACCGGCACCTCGAGAATGCGGCCAGTGGCCTTGACGGTGTCGCCCTCGGAGATGTGTTCGTAGTTACCGAGCACCACCGCACCCACCGAGTCACGCTCGAGGTTCAGCGCAAGGCCGAAGGTGTTGCCCGGGAACTCGATCATCTCGCCCTGCATCACGTCGGACAGACCGTGGACGCGGCAGATGCCGTCGGTAACCGACACGACCGTCCCCTGATTGCGCGTGTCAGCCGCGACATTCAGGTTCTGGATCTTGCTCTTGAGCAGTTCGCTGATCTCAGCCGGATTCAGTTGCATGGACTTCCCCTAATTCTTCAAGCTGTGAGCGCACTCGCCATCTGGGCGAGTTTGCCGCGCACCGATGCGTCGATGACCTCGTCGCCGATCCGGACCGACACCCCGCCGATCAGTTCCGGATCAACGCTGACGCTCGCCTTGATGCGGCGACCGTAGCGCTGTGCGAGCGTGGCCACGATGGATTCAACCTGGGCGGCGTCGATGGGAAACGCCGACGAAATCGCCGCCTCGAGCACCCCCTCGTGCTCGTTGCGCAGTCCCTCGAAGAGACTGGCGATCTCGGCAAGCGCAGCCAACCGCTCGTTGTCGGCGAGAAGCCGCACGAAGTTGGACTGGGCAGCGTCAAGCCCGCCGGCCGTCTCGGAGACGATGGCTGCGACTTTGGCTGCCGGTATGCCGGGGTGGCCGATCAGGTCGTGCGCCGCCTCGGTGGTGGCCACTTCAGCCAGCCGACCGAGCGCCTCGGACCACGCAGGCAGTGCCTGCGCGTCGCGCGCAAACTTGAAAGCAGCCTCGGCATACGGCCGGGCGATGGTGATCATTTCCGCCATGGACGCGCTTCCCCTTGCCGCGCCTAGCGCAGCTCGTTCTTCAGGTTGGCGAGCAGTTCAGCGTGACGGGCCGCGTCGATTTCGCGCCGCAGGATGCGCTCGGCACCGGCAACCGCGAGTTGGGCGACCTGATCGCGAAGCTGATCGCGAGCCTTCTGCGCTGCAAGCACGGCTTCTTCTTCAGCCGCCTTGCGGGCAGCGGAAACGATGGCCGAGGCTTCCTCGCGCGCCTTTTCGATCAGCGCAGCCGCCTGCTTCTCGGCGCCGGCACGAACCTCAGCCGCGCCCGAACGGGCCTGCTGCAGTTCCTGCTCGACCCGCCGTTCAGCGGCAGCGAGTTCGGTTCGCGCCTTGTCGGCCGCGGCCAGTCCGTCGGCGATCTTCTGGCTGCGCTCATCGAGCGCCTTGGTGATCGGCGGCCAGACATAGCGCGCGGTGAACCACCACAGGCCCAGAAAGACCACGATCTGAACAATGAGCGTCGCGTTGATGTTCACGACGGGCTCCCTTCAGCTAAGAGGTTGATCGTGTTCGGGATGCCGGGGCGAATCACTTGAACGGGTTGGCAAAGGCGAACATCATCGCAATGCCGACGCCGATCAGGAACGCGGCATCGATCAGACCAGCAAGCAGAAACATCTTGGTCTGCAGCTTGTCCATCAGCTCGGGCTGGCGGGCTGCACCTTCGATGTACTTGCCGCCCATCATGCCGATACCGATACAGGCGCCCAGGGCACCCAGGCCGATGATCAGTCCGCAGGCGATCGCAACGAGAGCAACGTTGGTCATGATGACTCCTAGTGAATAGACCGGTGGGGGTTGAAAAGATTCGTTGAAGGGTTGAAACGTGGGGCGTTCAGTGTGCCTCGTGCGCCTGGCCGATGTAGACCAGGGTGAGCATCATGAAAATGAAGCCCTGAAGCGTGATGATCAGAATGTGGAAGATGGCCCAGCCGAGCCCGGTGAGAAAACCGAGACCCGCGCCCCACCAGGTGGCCGTGGCCCCCAGCAGCGCGATCAGCATGAAGACCAGCTCGCCCGCGAACATGTTGCCGAACAGTCGCATGCCGAGCGAGACCGTCTTGGCCACATACTCGATGATCTGCATGGCGAGGTTGGCTGCGCCGAGGATGATCGCAAAGATCGGATTGCGCGAGGTGCCAAAGGGCGCCGCGACCAGCTCGTGCAGGAAATGGCCGAAGCCCTTCACCTTGATGCCGTAATAGATGGAGAGCGAGAGCACCACGATGGCGAGCGACAGCGTGCCGTTCAGGTCGGCGGTGGGCACCACCCGCATGTAGTGCAGGCCGAACATTTCACCGATGCGCGGCAGCAGGTCGACCGGCAGCAGGTCGAGCGTGTTCATCATGACGATCCAGACGAACGAGGTGAGCGCAAGCGGCGCGATGTTGCTGATGTCGCCCTTGACGATGGAACGCGCCTGCTCGTGCACAAATTCAACCAGCGACTCGATCGCGCCCACGAAACGGCCGGGAACGCCGGTGGTGATGCGCTGCGCCGCCCGATACATGATCCAGCCTGTGACCACCGCCATCAGCACCGAGTAGAAAACCGTGTCGATGTTGATGATGGAAAAATCGATGATGTCCTTCTGTGCTGCACCCGAAGTGTTCAGGTGTGCCAGATGGTGGACGATGTACTCGGAAGGGGTGGGAGCGCTCGCGCCTGCCATGTCATGTCTGCCCGTTTTGTTCCGCCGTGTTGCCCGCCGTACTAACCGCTGTATGACCCGCCCTGCCGGCGGCCCGTCCTGAAATCCTGTACCGCCCGAATCCTGCCGCTGCGTTGCGCTTCAAGCGCGCTTCCACGCCATCATCAGGAGCGGTGCCTTGAGCGCAGCAATCAGACCGATGAGCATGGGCAGCCACTGCAAGTCGGGTTCATACCGGATCAGCAGGGCCAGCAGCCCGACGGTCAATCCGATCTTGGCGAACTCCCCGAGGAAGAACACCGTCGGATACGACTCGGGGCTGCGACCCCGATGCAATGCCAGTCTGAGCGCAAACAACGCGTTGGGCACGATGGCAGCCAGCCCACCCAGCACCAGATGCCAGGACGCTGTTCCGCCGGATACCCCGAGCGCTGCGATCGATAGACCGAGCACTACAGCGGCCTGCAAACCGACGGCGGCGAACATGACGCTCATCATCGGACCTGTTTGGCCTGCATCTCCGGTAACAAGGTTTGCAACGCCAGCCGAACAGAGCATGGCCGGTTTCGCAAACCCTCCAACTTGCAGCGAATGTCTTGCCTCTTTGAGGTCTCTCAATCCATCCGCTACGGACAAAGCCTGTGGATTTTATTGGGTTGAATGATTCCGGTCAAATCTGCTGCGACGCAGCATCCGGGGAGCGCGGATTTTGCTGCGCGGTTTGGGCGTCCGGCGGACAATCATGACACTCCATAAAACTTCTCAAGGTCCTCCTCATGGCTGCCTCGTCAATCCCTCGCAGTGCCGGCCTGCGCACGGTGTGGTTCCGCCCCGCGGCTTTGCCTGGCTGGGCGCTTGCGCTTCTGCTGAACGTGGCGCTTGTCGGTGGGGCGGCGGCTGAGCCCCACGCCCTTGCCCCGGTTGTGGGCATGCCGGTCCAGGCCCGCGCGGTCCAGCCGCCCGCGCCGCGCTCGGCGGGGCCAGCGGATGCCAAGATGATGTCGGCCGTGGTCCGGATCGAAGCGCAGGCATCGCGCGATGCGCCGAGCTCGGCCACCCTCGGCCGCGCGCGCTCGGGCACCGGCGTGGTGCTTGATTCGCGCACCGTCATCACCATCGGTTATCTGGTCCTCGAGAGCGAGACGGTTGACGTCGTGACGCAATCCGGGCGGCGAATTCCCGCGAGCCTGGGAGGCTACGATCACCAGACCGGGTTTGGGCTGGTTCGGACCGCCATCCCCCTGGACGCGGCGCCAATGGAGCTTGGCGACTCCGACCTCGCCAAGGAGCGCTCACGCGTGCTCACGCTGGGCCAGGGCGAGAGCGAGCTCACCGAGCTGATGGTGCTGTCACGCAAGACGTTTGCAGCGGGCTGGGAGTATCTGCTCGACAGCCCGATCTTCACCTTCCCGCCGGTCAACAACTGGAGTGGCGCTGCGCTCTTCACCGAAGACGGCAAGCTGATCGGAATCGGGTCTCTGGTGGTCAACGACGCGGCCAGCGACCGGGCGGGCGTGCCGGGCAACCTGTATGTGCCCACCAATCTGCTCAAACCCATTCTGGATGACCTGCGCGCGCGCGGGCGGCGCAGTGGGGGCGCACAGCCCTGGTTCGGGATGAACACGGAGATGGTGCGCGGACACCTCATGGTGACGCGGGTGCAGCGTGATGGGCCAGCCGACCGGGCGGGCATCGCAACCGGTGACATTCTGCTGGCGGTCGCCGGTGAGCGCGTTGCCGACCAGGCCGAGTTTTACCGCAAGCTTTTCTCCCGCGGCCCGGCGGGCACCGAGGTGACCTTGCGGTTTTTGAAGTCGGGTGACATTCGCGAGCAGCCGCTGCGCTCGATCGACCGCGCGGACTTCATCACCCAGCCAAGAGGCATCTGACCGAGGCGGGA
>JBMSQB010000105.1:0-12525 GCA_049423065.1 Burkholderiaceae bacterium | reverse complement strand
GACGCTATTTCGAAGACTTCAACATTGGCGACATCTACGAGCATCGCCCCGGCCGCACCATCAGCGAAACCGACAACACCTGGTTCACGCTGCTCACCATGAACACCCACCCCATGCACTTCGACGCCGAATACGCCAAGCACAGCGAATTCGGCCGCTGCATCGTGTGCTCGCCGCTCACCGTGGCGCTGATCGTGGGCATGAGCGTCACCGACGTAAGCCAGAAAGCCATCGCCAACCTGGGCTGGAAGGAAATCCGGTTGCCGCATCCGCTGTTCGCGGGCGACACGCTTACCGCCGAATCCGAGGTGCTCGACAAACGCGAGAGCAAGTCGCGGCCGAACGCAGGCCTGGTCACCGTCAAGAGCCGTGGCTTCAACCAGAACGGCAAACTGGTCTGTGAGTTCGACCGCACCATTCTGGTGGCCAAGCGCGGTTTCGAAAACGAAGAAAAAGCCAACTACTGATTCACCGACCATTTTCTGCAGCAGGAGTCCCCAATGTCCAATGCCCCCCAAGACAGCACTTCGCACGAACAGGAATCCGAAATTCTCGATGCCATTGAAAAATGGCTGGAACGCGACGTGCGGCCCCATGTGCTGCGGCTGGAACACGCCGACGAATACCCGTTCGAGTGGGTCGAGCAGATGAAGGAGATGGGTCTGTTCGGGGCAACCATCTCCGCCGAATACGGCGGACTGGGCCTCCCGGCGGGCACCTACGCCCGGATCGTGGAAAAAATTGCCGAGACCTGGATGTCCCTGAGCGGCATTTTCAACAGCCACCTGATCATGGCAGCGTGTGTGGAGCGGATGGGCACGCCCGAGCAGAAACAAACCTGGCTGCCCAAATTCGCCACTGGCGAAATCCGTGGTGGCCTTGCGCTCACCGAACCTGACGCCGGCACCGATCTGCAGGGCATCAAGATCCGCGCCAAGCGCGACGGCGACCATTACGTCATCAACGGCACCAAAACCTGGATCTCCAACGGCATCCATGGCACCTGCTTCGCGCTGCTGGTGAAAACCGACACGTCGGCCAACCCCGCCCACAAGGGCATGTCCTGTTTCCTCGCCGAAAAGGGCCCAGGCTTTCGCGTGTCGCGGAAGATCGAAAAGCTCGGCTACAAGGGTATCGACAGCGCCGAACTGGTGTTCGAAGATTTCCGTATCCCGGCCAACCGGCTGATCGGCGGCGTCGAGGGCAAGGGCCTGCAAACCGCGCTCGGTGGCCTGGAACTCGGCCGCATCAATGTTGCAGCGCGCGGTTGCGGGCTCGCCAGTGCGGCGCTTCGCGATGCAGTGCGCTACTCGCAAATCCGCAAGACCTTTGGAAAGCCCATCTGCGAGCATCAGGCCATTCAACTCAAACTCGGCGAAATGGCCACGCGCCTCCAGGCTGCACGCCTCCTCACCTATGAGGCTGCCCGCGCCTACGACCGGGGCGAGCGCTGCGACATGGAAGCCGGAATGGCCAAGTACTTTGCGTCCGAAGCCGCAGTGGAAAACTCGCTCGAATCCATGCGCATTCATGGTGGCTACGGTTACTCCAAGGAATTCCATGTGGAGCGCTACTACCGCGACGCGCCGCTGATGTGCATTGGCGAGGGCACGAACGAGCTGCAGCGCATGATCATCGCGAAGCAGCTGATCGCGCGTAACCCGGTCTGAGCAAAGCGGGCCCCGCCATGGAAACGCCTCATCTGCCGCTTGCCGGCATCCGCATTCTCGCCATCGAGCAATACGGTGCCGGCCCCTACGCCACCATGCATCTGGCCGACCTGGGCGCCGAGGTCATCAAGATCGAGTCGCCCGCTCGCGAGGGCGTACCGGCCGGCGACATGTCACGGCAGTCGGGGCCGTTTTTCCTGGGCGACAACGACAGCCAGTTTTTCCAGACCTTCAACCGCGGCAAGCGCAGCGTCTCGCTCGAAATCCGAACGCCGCGCGGCCGCGAACTGCTGCTGAAGCTGGTCGAGAAGGCCGATGCAGTGGCCAACAATCTCCGCGGTGACCAGCCCGCGCGGCTGCGCGTCACCTATGACGACCTGAAAGCCGTCAACCCGCGCATCGTCTGCGCGCATCTGTCGGGCTATGGCCGCACCGGTCCGCGTGCAAGCTGGCCCGCCTACGACTACCTCGCTCAGGCCGAAGCCGGTTATCTCGACATCACCGGCGAGCCCGGCACACCGCCTTCGCGAATGGGTCTGTCCATGATCGACTTCATGGGCGGGGTCACCGCGGCGTTTGCCCTCTCCTCGGCGCTTCTGGGCGCCTACCGGAGCGGCAAAGGATGCGACATCGACATCTCGCTCTACGACGTCGCCATGCATCAGCTCACCTATCCCGCTGCCTGGTACCTGAACGAGGGCCATGTCACCGACCGCAAGCCACGTTCAGGGCATCCGTCGGTGGTGCCGTGCGAGCTGATGCCCACCGCCGACGGCTGGGTGTTTGTCATGTGCATCACCGCCCGCTTCTGGACGCTGCTCTGCGAGAGCATCGGGCAGCCGGCCCTTGCCACCGACCCGCGCTTCAAGGGTTTCGCCGAACGGCGCGCCAACCGGCAGGCGCTGGTCGATATCCTCGACCCCATCTTCCGAACCCACACCACTGCCCATTGGATGGGTGTGCTGGCGGGCACCGTGCCGGCTGCGCCGGTGCTCACCCTGCCCCAGGCGCTCGACAATCCCTATCTCGCCGAAACCGAGGGCATTCTCACGCTTGCGCATCCTGCCAAACCAGCGGGGCTGCGAATGATCGCCAGCCCCATCCGCGTTGACGGCAAACGCCCGGGCGCCACCCCTGGCCCGGCCTGCGGCGCCGACACCGAATCGGTGCTGGGCGAAATCGGTGTGAGCGCAGACGAAATTGCCGAGTTGCGCGGCAGCGGCGTGTGCTGAGCAAACTCCCATGAAACTCGAAGGCATCCGCGTACTCGATCTGTCGCTGTTTCTGCCCGGCCCCCACCTCACCACCATGATGGCGGACCACGGCGCCGAGATCATCAAGATCGAGCCGCCCGGCGAGGGCGAGCCTGTGCGCCACGTGGGCTACCGGGCTGGCGGACACAGCGTCTGGTTTCGCAATATCGCGCGCGGCAAACAGAGCATCGTGCTCGATCTCAAATCGTCGGCGGGGCGAGAGGCGTTTCTCGCGCTAGCCGACCAGTCCGATGTGGTGGTCGAGGCCTTCCGGCCGGGCGTGGTCAAGCGGCTGGGCGTTGACTATGACGCCGTCTCGGCACGCAATCCGCGCATCGTCTACGCCTCCATTGCCGCCTTCGGTCAGAGCGGTCCGCTGAAAATGCGGCCGGCGCATGACATTGGCATGGAAGCGCTCGCCGGTGTGTTGAGCCTCAACCTTGACCGAAGCGGTCGCCCGGTGCATCCGCACATGCCCATCGCCGACATCACAGGCTCGATGATGGCGCTCGCGGGCATCCTGATGGCGCTCCTGCGCCGTGAAAAAACCGGCCGGGGCGACTACGTCGACATCTCCATGCACGATGCCACGCTGTCCTGGCTCCCCAATGCCACGGGCAGTGTGTTTGCCGAGAACCGGCCGCCCGTGGTGCCAGAGGAGCGCTCCTGGGGCGGGCACTCGTTCTACAACATCTACGACACCGCAGACGGCAGGCAGATCGTGCTCTGCGCGGTCGAGCACAAGTTTGTCAACAATCTGCTCACAGCAGTTGGCCGTGCCGATCTGATTCCGGTGGCCAATCAGCCGCCGGGCCCCGCCCATGCGCCGGTCAAGGCCGCCCTCACCGACATCTTCCGCAGCCGCACGCGCGATGAATGGGAACGCTGGATGCAGGATCACGATGTCTGTCTCGCACCGGTGCTCGATCTTCACGAGGCCTTCCACCACCCGCAGGCGGCCGCGCGCGAGATGCTGGTGCGCGATGCAGAGGGCAACCTGCACATCGGCAATCCGATCAAGTTTCGCCACGAACCCGCCCGCCTGAATACCCGGCTGCCCGCGCTCGGCGAGCACACGGATGCTGTGCTGGGACGCATCGCCCCCGGGCATCGCGCGCGCGACTGAGCGCTCGACTGAAGCCACAGACCCACGCATGCTGGCGCCCGATCCTGCCCCGCCCACCGAGACGCTCGCGCGCATCCTGTCGCGGCCCGTCTCGGCCGCCGATCGGGAACGTGCCGCGCTGCATGTGCTTGACTGGGTGGGCTGTGCGGCGGCCGGCGCGCTCACGCCACCCGGCGTGGCGCTGCGCAGCTGGGCCCGCACGCTGGGCGCGGGTCCTTGCCAGACGATCGGTGCGCTGTCGCTCGACCCGCGTGACGCCGCGCTCGTCAATGGCGCAGTCGGCAACATTCTCGAGATGGACGATTTTCACCGTGCGGCCATCGTTCATCCCGGGCCGGTTGTGGTGCCCGCCGCACTCGCACAGGCGCAGGCGTTGGGCGCAAGCGCCGAGGCTACGCTCAATGCGGTAGTGCGCGGTATGGAGGCCATGATCCGGGTGGGCCGGAGCACGGGCCCGGCCCACTACCGACACTTCCACACCACCGCCACTTGTGGGGTGTTCGGCGCAGCGGCGGCCGCGGGGTCGCTCCTCGCGCTCAACGCGGAGCAGCTTCTCGATGCGCTGGGCAATGCCGGCACCCAGGCTGCAGGACTCTGGCAGTGCCGGCTCGAAGACACCATGAGCAAGCAGCTCCACAACGGCCGCGCAGCACAATCGGGGCTGCTGGCGGCCCAGCTTGCCGCGCATGGCTTTACCGGCGCCCACCGAATCTTCGAAGGTCCGCTGGGGTTCTGGGCAGGACTCTGCCCGGACGCCCGACGGCACGAACTGACGGCCGAACCCGACGGGGCCTGGCAAATTCACGACTGCAGCTTCAAGCCCTGGCCGGCCTGCCGGCATACCCATCCTCTGATCGACGCAGCGCTCGCCCTGCGGGACCGGGTCGACATCAGCCGTATCCGGCGCCTGCGTGCAGTCGGCTATCGCGACGCGATCGGCTTCTGCGATCACGCAACCCCCACCACCCCGGTCGAAGCCAAATTCAGCCTGCAGCACGCGGCGGCAGTGGTGCTGCTGCGCGGCCGCCCTGCGCTCGCTGACTTCGACATGGGCGCGGTGCGTGACCCCGATGTCACGGCGCTTCGAGCCCGTGTCACACTCGCTGAAGACCCGGCGCTCACGGCCCGCTATCCTGGGCATTTCGGCGCTGCGCTCGAGATTGAACTCGATGACGGCAGCAGGGTGGTTGAGCATCGCGCCGATGCACTGGGCGACACCGAGTGCCCGCTCACCACCGATGCGCTCCTCGACAAGGCACGCATGCTGATGGACGCCTCGGGTTACTCCGAATCGAAAATTTCCCGCGTGATCGACGCCTGCCTCGCGCTCGCCCGGGGCGGTCCGCTTGCCGCGGTCACCTCCGAACTGCAGTAGTCACCAGGGCCTCACCCAACATGCTCAATTACTTCGACGCCGCGGACATCCCCGGCATCCGTCGCGACTATCCGATCGGCCCGGCGTTTCTCGAGCGGTTTCGCGGCATGAGCCGCGATGAACTGCGCGCCACCCAGGAAGCGCGTTTCTCGCGGGTGCTCGAGTTCGCCTGGAAGGTGCCGTTTTACCAGCGTCTCTGGGGCGCTCAAGGCATTGCACCAGGCGATATCCGCGGGCTCGATGACCTCTCAAAACTGCCCACCTACTCGAAGTCCGACCTGATGGAATCGGTGGAGCGTTGCCCGCCACTCGGCGATTTCGACGGACAGGCAGCGCACCCCGCTTGGGCCCGCCCGCAGATCATCATTCAAACCACCAGCGGCACCACAGGTCGACCCCAGCCGCTCCTCTACGGTCCCAAGAGCCGGGAACTGCAGAACGCGCTCCTTGCGCGTGTGTATCTCCTCCAGGGCATGTCAAGCAGCGACGTGGTGCATTCGGTCTACGGTTTCGGCATGGTCAACGGTGGCCACTACATCCGCGAGACCGTTTCACACTGGATCGGCGCACGCCTGCTCAGTGCCGGCACCGGCGTTGAAACCCGCTCTGCGCAGCAGGCCGCGCTGATGCGCGACTTTGGCGCCACCGTGCTGGTGGGCTTTGGTGATTTTCTGCGCAGACTGGCCGAGGTGGCGCGCGAGAACGGCATCGAGCCCGGGCGAGACATCCGGCTGCGCATGATCACCGGGCATTTGGGTCCCGAGGGCCGCGACCCGATCAGTTCAGTCTGGGGGGGCTGCCCGGTCTATGACTGGTATGGCGTCGGTGACACCGGCCTGATTGCGGGCGAAGGCCCCGACATGGATGGCATGTATGTCATGGAAGACGCGCAGTATCTCGAACTGATCGACAGCGACAGCGGCGCACCTGCCGCGCCTGGCGAGCGTGGCGACATGGTCTGCACCTGCCTCTATAAAGACGACATCTTTCCCATCATCCGGTTCAACACCCATGACGTGACCGAGGAACTGAGCGGCACGTCATCCATCGGCCTGCCGTTTCGCCGCATCCTGGGGTTCCGTGGCCGCAGCGACAACATGGTGAAGCTGCGCGGCATCAACGTCTATCCCACTGCGATCGGCGCGCTGCTCACCGCCGAGCGGAGCGACTACGCGGGCGAATTCCTGTGCGAGGTCTCGCGCGAGGGCAATCGCGACGAGATGACGGTATTCGCCGAAGTGCGAAGCGCCCTCAGCGACACCCTGCGCACCGACTATGAGGCGCTCTTGCGGGCCAGGCTTGGCGTCGATATGAAAGTGCAGCTCTGCGCACCCGGCTCGCTCGCCGAGCGCACCGGCGTGGAGTCGCGACAGAAGCCGGTGCGTCTGTTCGATCTGCGCAAAGGCTGAGCGGGGTGCCCGCATGAAGGTTTTCGATTCCCTCTCGGTCGCTGCGCTTGGCCGCGCCTATCGCGCCGGCACGCTCGACCCGGTCGTGGTCACCGAGGCGCTGCTCGCACTGATCGATCGCCGCAATCCCGAGCTTCACGCGTTCATCACCGTTTCCCATGCCCGCGCTCGCGCCGATGCCGAGGCAAGCCGCGAGCGCATTCGGGCAGGGCGGCCGCTTGGGGCGCTTGATGGCATTCCGATTGCCATCAAGGACAACGTCGATGTGGCGGGGCTTGCCTGCACGGCCGGCAGCGCAGCACTTCGCCATCGCATCCCCGCACACGATGCGCCCGTCGCGGCGCGTCTGCGGGCCGCGGGTTCGGTGCTGCTTGGCAAGCTCAACATGCACGAAGGTGCGCTGGGCGCCACCACCGACAACGAAGCGTTTGGTCGCTGCATCAATCCCCTGCACGCGGGCCACACGCCGGGGGGTTCAAGCGGCGGATCCGGCGCTGCGGTGGCCGCCGGCCTGTGCAGCGCCGCGGTGGGTAGCGACACCATGGGGTCGATCCGGATCCCGGCCGCATATTGCGGCGTGTTCGGCTACAAGCCTGGCAACGATACGGTCCCCGCCGCGGGCATCGTGCCGCTCTGTCACACGCTGGACGTCGCCGGCCCGCTCGCCACCACCGCAACCGACTGCGCAGCGATGGCCGCTGTCATGATGGGGCTCGACGATCCCGCAGGCGCCGTCGAGTCCGCGCCGGGGGTTGATTGGAAGCGACTCGTCATCGGCGTGCCCGGCCAACTCGATCAGGTCACGCTCGAGCCCGCCGTGGCGGAGGGCTTCCGCCATTTTCTGGACGCCCTGAAACAGCGGGGCGCCCGCGTCGTCCCCATCGATCTTGCGCACTGGGATCCCACCCGTGCACGACGCGCCGGCCTCCTTGCCAGCGAAGCCGACGCGCTCGACTGGTGGCGGGCTGAAATCGGTCATGACCTGCCCGGCGTGTCCACCACCTTTGGCGGCATGTTGCGCTATGCCGAGCGCGCGGGTCACGACAAGTTGGATGCCGCGCGGCAGGTGCTGCATGACCTGCGCAGCCACGCGACGTCTGCTTTCAATGGCGTGGATCTCATCGCGCTCCCTACTGCGCCGCAGGCCAGCTTTGGGCACGACACGCCCGCGCCGATCAACCAGGCCGACCTCACCGCGCTCGCCAATTTCTATGCATGCGGGGCCTGGGCGATTCCGATCGTGGCAAGTCATCGCGTCGTATCGGTGCAGCTGATGGCGGCGCCCGGTCGCGACCGCTGGCTGTTGTCGTTCGCGCCCGCCCTGGATTCGCTTGCCCCGCGCTCGCACGATTTCGCCCATGCACTCGATCTTGGCAACCTGGCAGGCAGATAACGCATTCCGCCTGCACGATTCCCGGATCTCACGGAGATGATCACGATGAATTCCAGCACCCACACCGCCACGCCTGCGGCCGCCCTTCGCGCCGTGATCGACCCCGCGCAATGGTTCAACACGCTCGCCGAAGCCACTGCGGCCGCCGCCAGCGCGTCTGATCCCGAGGCCATGATCCGCGCACTGATTGCGCCCACCCTCGCGATCGCGGGCGATCGTGACGCCTGGACGCGTCCCGGCAGCCTGAAGGCGGGTGAACGGCAGTTCTATGTCGGCGGCTGCTTTATCGTCACGCCCGACGAGGCCTGGCACATGCTGGTGGGCAACGTGGGCTTTCCGCCCGAGCAGCGGCGGCTGATGATTCCGATCGATGGCGGCCATCCCGCTCATGTTCGCGACACGCGGGCGCCGCTGCTGCTTGCCAACACCGACGAGCACGGGGATTTCAAGCAGTATCTGAAGACCTCGCGCATGGGCTCATCGATCTACGCGCCCATGTTGTGCGGAGGACGCTTCATCGGTCAGCTGATCATGGCCTCGCAGGCACGCAACACGTTCTCGCAGCAGGACCTCGACATGCTGCGGGTACTCGCCACGCAGGCCGCCTCGCTCTGGATCGCAATGGGCGGCCCCGAATGGCTCGCACGCAACTATCCTCCGGCCGATGCGTTCAAGGTCAGCCAGGCTGGGGTTGACGCTCAATAAGCGGGCGCACGGTCTGACCCGTCCGGCAAGCGGGGCGCCCCGGGCGCCACGCGTCATTCAACCGGATTCAGCTTTGCGAAATGCCGCGCGATCGCGAGACGGCTGGTGACCCACACGTCGCCGCGGCTCTTCACATGCTGCATGAAGCGCTCGAGCGCACCGATGCGTCCCGGGCGCCCGATGATCCGAAGATGAAGACCCAGATTCATGATGCCGGGGCGGTCACGTCCCTCGCTGTAGAGCTGCTCGAAGGTATCCACCGCATAGTCAAGCCATAGCTGGGGCGTGTAGCCGGGCGCGAGCCAGAATTTCATGTCGTTGGTGTCGAGCGCGTAAGGCACGATCACGATGCCACGGCGCTTGCCGTCCGAGGTCTCGACAAACTCCCAGCGCGGGCGGTCGTCCGAGTAATCGTCCATGTGGTATTCATAGCCCGCCTCGACCAGCAGGCGCCGTGTGTTGTCGGTGAGCAGATACCGCGACAGCCAGCCATAGGGCCTGCGCCCGGTGGTGCGCTCGATGCTGTCGGTGGCGGCGCGAATGAACTCACGCTCACGGTCTTCCTTGTATGAAAACTGATGCACCCAGCGATGACCGTGGCTGCATACCTCGTGGCCCGCGGCGGCCACCGCACGAGCGAGCTCGGGCGCTTTCTCGAGCGCCACGGCGGCAGCGGTGAACGTGCATTCAAACCCGAAGCGGTCGAGGAGCCGCATCACGCGCGGCGCACCCGCCCGAATGCCGTAGAGGTAATTGCTTTCGTTGCCGTAGTTGCGGATCGGGATCTTGAGCGCAACGCCCAGTTCATCCACCGGTTCGGGCGCCTTGTCGCCCGAGGCGATACTCTGCTCCGAGCCCTCCTCCACATTGACGACAAACGACATCGCCAGACGCTCATCGCGCGGCAGTGTGAAACGATCACTCATCGAGCCTCCTCAGGCAGTGGCATGCTTGAACGCCCGGCACCTTAGGGGGGAGGCGCCCACGCGTCAAGCGCGGCGCGGCGCGCATGCCCGCAGCGGAGGGCGCCTTCGGGCGAGGTCTCCGTCCTGCCGCACTCCGGTGCGGCGGGTCTGGCCTAGCGCCAGCGAGTAAGCCGGACCGCAATCGCGCAACCGGCTGCGTAGACGCACATGCCGCAGGCCACCAGCGCGAAATAGGTCCAGAGCGGCGCTTGCGCACGGTGGAGCATCCACCCCACTCCCAGCACCATCAGAAGGCGTACCGTGGCGGCGATGACCGGCCCCGCGATCCGCCCTGAGCCCTGCGCAGCGAAATACAGCGTGAGCCCAAAACCGAACAGCCCGAACACGGGCCCCACCCAGCGAAGATGGGTAGCGGCGGCGGCCAGCACCCGCGGGTCGTCGCTGAACAAGTCGGTCCAGACCCAGGGAAAGGCTGCCACCAGCAGTCCGATCACGCTCAGATTCACCAGCGAGACGCCCGCCGCAGTCCAGGCCACCCGTCGCGCCCGATCGATGAGGCCCGCCCCGATCGCCATGCCCACCATCGGGACAGCCGCGACACCGATACCGAACGAGATCGGAATCAGCAGAAACTCAAGCCGCTGCCCGATGCCGTAGCCCGCCAGCACCTCGGTGCCAAACGGCGCGATCAGCGCGGTGCAGATCAGCATGGTCACGATCGCCTGAGTGGGCGACAGGCACGCCACTGCGCCCACCTTGAGGATGTCGGCAAAGAGCGGCCACCGAAGCGGCGTACCCGAAAACCGCAGGCGAAGCCGCTCACGGCCTGCGCTGAACCGTCTTGCCAGCCAGAGCGCGCCCAGGCCATAGCCGGCAAGCGTTCCGCATGCCACGCCTCCCAGCCCCAGCAACGGAAACGGTCCCAGCCCCAGCCCGAGCACCGCCCCGACTGCAATCTGCACCAGTGACGTGACCACCACCAGTCGGGCAGGCAGCACCATGTTGCCCGTACCGCGGACCACCGACAGTTGCGCGTTCATGAGCCACACCAGCGGCGCGCCCGCAAACAGCACCCAGCCGTACCGGATCGCCTCATCCAGCACATCGTCTCGGCCACCCAGGAGCGCATAGAGCGTGGGCCCCAGGCTCAGCATCAGCAGCATGTGCAGCACGCCACCGACGAGCCCGATCACGCAGGCATGAAGCGCGAGCGCCTCGGCGCGCGCGATATCGTTGGCACCCAACGCGCGGGAGATGGCTGATGACACGCCGCCCCCCATGGCCCCCGAGGACAGCATCTGCACCAGCATGCCGAAGGGAAACACCAGCGCCATCGCTGCAAGCGGCACGGTGCCCAGTTGGCCGATGTAGCCGGTTTCGGCGATGCTCACCATCACGCCGAGCGCCAGCGTTGCCACGCTGGGCAGCGCCATCCGGAGCAGCGTGGGGAGAATCGGACCGGTCAGAAGCGGATTGGCGGGGGGCACGGAAAAATTGGGATCAGAGAGTGGCGGGCAGGCATCCGGGGTTCCTATAATCGGCCGACCTTCAACCGCCAAGGCGACATCATGCCCGACTTCCGCAGCGACACTGTGACCCGGCCCACCGCCGCCATGCGCGAGGTGATGGTCGCCGCTGCCCTGGGCGACGATGTGTTTGGCGATGACCCGTCGGTGAACCAGCTGGAAGCCCACGCGGCGGCTTTGCTGGGCTTCGAGGCGGCGGTGTTTGCGCCATCCGGAACACAGACCAATCTGATGGGCCTGCTGTCGCACTGCGAGCGCGGCGAAGAGGCGATCGTCGGTCAACAGTGGCATACCTACCGCTGGGAAGCGGGCGGCATGGCAGTGCTGGGTTCGATCCAGCCGCAGCCAATCGAGAACGCCCCTGACGGCACCCTTCCCCTGGAAGCGATCGAAGCAGCCATCAAACCCGATGACCCGCACTTCGCCCGAACACGGCTGATCTGCATGGAAAACACCACCGGTGGGAAGGTGCTGCCGATGGATTATCTGAAGTCGGTCCGCGAACTCGCCTCCGCCCGCGGACTCGCCACTCATCTTGATGGCGCGCGGCTCTTCAACGCGGCGGTGGAACTCGGCCGACGCCGCGCGGCGGGTGAGCGCAAGGGCGATATGCAAGGTGGCACAAGCGCCGACCCACGCGACGTGGCGCGCGAAATCTGCAGCCACTTCGATTCGGTCTCGATGTGCCTGTCAAAGGGGCTGGGAGCGCCCGTCGGATCGCTCCTCCTGGGATCGAAACCCTTCATCGCACGCGCGCGGCGCTGGCGCAAGATGCTGGGTGGCGGCATGCGCCAGGCCGGTCTGCTTGCCGCAGCCGCCCACCACGCGCTCGAGCACCACATCGACCGGATGGCGCTTGACCATGAACGCGCGAGGCGTCTGGCCGCAGGCCTTGCCGAGGCAGCAGCCGCCCATCCCGGCGCACTGCGCGTCACGGAGCCGCCGCAGACCAACATCTTTTTCGCGCGGGTAGACCGGTCGGTCGCGCCGGACCTCGCCGCCCACCTCGGCGCGCACGGCGTCCAGGTCACCGGCCGGGCGAGCGGCGACGGGTCGGCATTCATGCAACGCTGGGTCACGCATCTGGACGTGAACGACGCCGATATCGATCAGGCCATTCACGCAACCCGAACATTTTTCGC
>JBMSQB010000104.1:0-12766 GCA_049423065.1 Burkholderiaceae bacterium | reverse complement strand
CCTAGATCCGGCAGTTGGCCGCTTGAATCCGCATGAACATGTCAATCTTTCAAAGGGTTGCTCTCACGTCGAGAGTCACCGGTTTGGTGAAGACGCTGCACGCCTGCTCGGCTGCCGCTTCAGGCCCGGGGCGTTGTTGCTCGCCACGGGTGGACATTGAGTCCACCCGCGGCTCGCGCCTAGCCCCAGACCTGCCTCGTCAGCCTCTCCGACGTGCCCAACTGCCGGATCTAGGTTAAACGGAGTCTGCCTTGACCGCCCTGCCCCAGTCGGACCTTGAAGATATTTACGACGAACTCGCCGAGGCCATTGACCGTGTCGGCCAAGAACAGGAAACCGTCTTTCTTGCGAAGCTTGCCCTGTCGCTCGCACACCATCTGGGCGACCGTGCGCTCATCTCCAGGCTGATCCGGGACTGCGAAACGCCGGTGGCCGAGGCGCAAGCGCCCGACACGCTCACGCTGTAGCGAACGGGCTGCGCGCTCAGGAGCGCCAGCCCCGATCGATTTGGTCCACGCGCCGCACCATGGCCTCGAACACATCTTCGCCAGCGCCAAGAGCGGGATTGAATTGCAGCGCATCGTGGGTGCAGCGCGCGGCGATGGCCTCGGGCACCGGAATCGGCGCACCCATGCTCTGGGTGGCGAGCTGAATCTCGCAGGCCCGCTGCAGGGTCCAGAGAATGACAAAGGCCTGCGGCAGCGTGTGCCCCCAGGTAAGGAGCCCATGATTGCGAAGAATCACCGCGGGCCTTCGACCGATGCTTGCGAGCATCCGGGGCCCTTCTTCCGAATGGATGGTGATGCCCTCAAAATCATGATAGGCCACCATGTCGTGGAGCTGCGCCGAATAGAAATTGCTCTGCGACAGCCCCCCCTCAAGCGAAGCCACCGCCACGCCGGCCGTGGTGTGGGTGTGCATCACGCAATGCGCATCGGGCAGCCCGGTGTGAACCGTGGCATGCACCACGAAACCGGCCGGATTCACCTTGTAGGGCGAGCCATCGAGCACCCTTCCCTCGAGGTCGATTTTCACGAGATTGCTGGCGGTGACCTCGGCGTAGTGCAGACCAAACGGATTGATCAGGAAGTGCCGCTCCGCGCCCGAAGCGGTGTCCGGCACGCGCACCGTGATGTGGTTGTAGATCATCTCGGTCCAGCCGAGCATGGCGAAGACCCGGTAGCAGGCTGCGAGCTGAAGCCTCGCCTGCCATTCATCGGGATGGACGCGCGATTCGAGCGACGCAACCGCCGGCTGGGGACGAGGAAACATGGCCAACTCCTCAGGCGGAACGAAACAGCGGGTGAAGGTTGCTGTGCTTGGCATCGAACACCTCGGCACCCTCGTCGATCTGCAGCGTGATGCCGATGTGTCGTCGCGCCATCGCTGGCGCAAAAAAATTCTGCGCCACCTGAAGCAGCATCTGCCCGGCCCGCTGCTGGGTTGCCTCGGACCGGCCTCGCGCCATGCGAAGGTTCAGGTAAACAAACGCATAGTCGCCGGTGCCGCCCGCCGCACGCCCCGCAGCGCCGCCGTCGGCCACCGCATAGTGGGGCGCCGGATACGCCAGCACCCGCGTGCCGCCCGGCGGAAAGACCGGCTTGTCCGCCTCATCCCGGACAGCGATCATGGTGTCGGCCAATTGCCGACAGAGCGCCCCCATCTCGACTTCCTGGTCGAGCTGGCCGGTGTAGAGCATGACGAGATGGGGCATGTCAGAGCCTTTCGCTCACGGCGGTGTAGCCCTCGGCGCGGCTCGCGCGAGGATTGGGAATGTGTTCGCCCGTCTGCGGCGTGACCTCGAACAGCGCATTGATCTGTCCGGTGCCGCTCGCGGCGAAATAAGGCGTGATCACCTCGACCGCGCCATCGTAGCCCCGCCACCCAAGCGCCCCGAGCAGCATGGCGGTGTCATGCATGAATCCCTCACCATGTCCCTTGGCCGCATAGTCGGGAAGCATGGCGCAGAAATCGGCCCACTCGCGCGCCGACCACATGCGCAGCACCTGCCGGTCGAGCTGCTCGAGAAACGGGCTCCAGATCCGGAAGGCATACTCCGGCGCAAGGCCGTTTTGCGCGAAGCGGTGCGACAGCGACCCACTTGCGAGAAACGCGACGGTGCCGTCGTAGTGCTCCTCGATTGCGCGGCGCATGGCCCAGCCGAGGCGCGCGCTGTCGTCAAGATAATGAGCCATGCAGAGCGCCGACACCGACACCACCCGGAAATGCTGGTCGGCATTCATGTAGCGAAGCGGGACCAGCGTGCCGTACTCAGGATTGAGCGAGGTGCGATCGTGGGCAAGCGTCTCCACTCCCCAATCGTTACAGACCCGCGCGAGAAGGTGTCCCAGCGCCGGGTTGCCGGGCGCATCAAAATGCATCCAGTTGATGAAGTGCGGGAGCTCATTGCTGGTGTAGTCGCCCTTGAAATGCGCCGCACAGTTGATGTGGTAATTCGCATTCACCAGCCAGTGGGTATCGAACACCACCAGCGTGTCGACACCCGCCTCGCGACAGCGTCGGCCGATTTCGCGATGGCCCGCGATCGCATCCTGACGTGATCCGTGGCGCGGCCCGGGCTGTTCGCTGAGAACCATGCTGGGGACATGCGTGATCTTGGCGGCAACAGCCAGTTTTCCCATGGTGCAGACGATCTCCTCAGTGCGAAGGATAGCGTCAAATCTGACCGCGCCGCAGCGCGAGCGCCACTGGGCGAAAGACGGGTGGCCGAGAGCAGAAAAATCGCCGGGCTAGTCCACTCGCAGCAGCGCGCCGTAGGTGCGGACCGCATCGTTTCGCAAGGTGTCGAGGTGGCCACGCATTTCGCTCATGGCACGCGATTCGTCCATCGCGAAGATGGCGTCTGCGATCCGCTGGTGCTCCTGCACCGACAGCGCCATCAGCCCTTCGTGAAACGTGGTGGCGCGACGATAGGGCTCCAGCCGGTTGCGCAGCAGAAGCGTTTCCTGCTCGAGGTAGCGATTCTGGCTTGCTGCGTAGAGCGCCTCGTGCCAGCGCGCATTGGCGCGATAAAAAGCTTCCGGGTCGAGCGATTGCTGCGCACGCACGCAGGCCTCGTGCGCCGCGTGGATCGCGTCACGATCGGCCTGGGTGTGCCGGCGCGCCGCGAGGCTCGCGCACGCGGCCTCCAGCCAGGCCATGGTTTCGAACATCTCGATGAGCGAGGCGAGGCTCAGCTGCATGACCTGCGCGCCCTGACGCGGGCGATTTTCGACCATGCCGCGTGATTCGAGCTGCCGCAGCGCTTCGCGAACCGGGGTGCGCGAGGCCTTGAAGCGCCGCGCGAGCGCCTGTTCGTCCAGCCGGGTGCCGGGCCGCAGCTTGCCCGACACGATATCGGCCTCGAGCGCGACCGCCAGGCGGCTGGCGAGGCTGGCAGGCCGCTTGGCGCCCCCTGCGGCCCGCTTGGTGAGCGAAGGCGCCCGTTTGGCGACCCCTGCAGCGCGCTTGACGACGCCACCGGGTCGCCTGGCCACCTTGCGCGCCGACGTTTCGGAAGCTTTGGCTGCGATCGTTGACATCGTCGTTGTGCGCCTGTAAAAAGCTATCGTGTATGCAGGAAGTATAACTTTGTATACCAAATGTCGCTGGCGCTGTTTGACCCGTTTCGAACCATCGCCCGGCATCCACTCCGGCCACCCCAACCGCCCCTCTGAAGGCGCATTCACTGAAGGGACTCATCATGAAAGCGACTCCGCGTATCAGCCGCCGCACGGTCATCCAGTCCGCACTCGCAGGCGCGTCGACGATTGCGTTTCCCGCCATCGGACAGGGGCCGACCAAGGTCACTTTCACCACCTCCTGGACGCCGGAGGGCCCGAACCTTTTCGCCTATGTGGCACGCGATCGCGGGTTCTGGAAAAAGTACGGACTCGATGTATCGGTCGCGCGCGGGTCCGGTTCAGGCGCAGCCGCCCAGGCGGTGGGCACCGGCACCTTCATGTTCGGCATGACCGCCACCCCGGTCGTGGTTCAGCAGGCCGCCCGCGGGCTGCCGCTGGTCTCCATCGGTCAGATCAACTATGACGCGGTAATGGGAGTCGGCGTCCTCGCCGACTCCCCGATCAAGACTCCAAAAGACCTCGAGGGCCGAAAAATCGGCGCGAGCGTCACCTCGGGCGAGTACCCGTTTCTCAGCCTCTATGCGCAAAAGGCGGGTTTCGACCTTTCGAAAGTCAATCTGGTGCAGCTCGATGGCAAGGTGCGCGACCGGTCACTCATCGAAAAGCTCGTTGATGGCGTGTCGGCATTCGGTTCCAGCACCATTCCTGCGCTGTCCTCCAACGGCGCCAATCTGCGCTTTCTCACCTTCAAGCAGGCCGGTATCGAGTTCTACGGCCAGTCGCTCATCACCCAGGCCTCGCGCCTTCAGAATGAGCCCTCGATGGTGGAAGCGCTGGTCGCAGGTGCCATGGACGCCATCAAGTTCGCCATGACCAACCCCGATGAGGCGCTCTCCATCTTCCTGAAGGCCAATGAAGAGGTGGCCATGACCGCCACGTCAAAGGAGTTTGTGCGCATCGGTCTGGGGTTGTCCAACCTGCACAACTTCTGCCCGGAGGTCATCAACAACGGGTTTGGCTATGTCGACATGGGCAAGATCCGCACCCAGGCCGACCTGATCCTGAAGTACGCCGTCAGTGGCAATGTCACGCCACCGGATATCGACAAGCTCTTCACCAACCGGTTCGCAGGCAAACTCAAGCTCTCCGACGCCGAACAGGCCACCGTCAGAAAGAACATCGAGCCGTTCCGCAAATACGTCAGCTGACATGACCGAGGCGGCTTTCATTCAGCTTGACCAGGTCGGCAAGACCTATCGCACGCGGACGGGACCGGTTCACGCCGTTGCCCAGGCCAGTTTCGATGTCCGACAAGGCGAGTTCGTATCGCTGCTGGGTCCCAGCGGATGCGGCAAGAGCACGCTCCTGATGATGGTCGCCGGCCTGGAGCAGCCCAGTGCCGGTGGCCTGCGCTTCAAGGGGCAAGCCATTGAGGGACCGCGCAGCGACAACGGCATCATCTTCCAGGACGCCACGCTTCTGCCCTGGAAGTCGGTCATCGACAACGTACTGTTTCCAATCGACATCCTGAAGCGGCCGCGCGCCGACTACGAAGCGCGCGCCCTCGAGTTGATCGCACGGGTGGGCTTGCGCGGCTTCGAGCGCAAGAAACCGCACGAACTGTCGGGCGGCATGCGACAGCGCGTGGCGATCTGCCGCGCACTGATCCACGACCCGCCGGTGTTGCTCATGGACGAGCCTTTCAGCGCACTCGATGCAATCACTCGCGACCAGATGAACATCGTGCTTGCCGAAATGCTGGAAACCTACAACAAGACCGTTCTGTTTGTGACCCACAGCATTCGTGAAGCGGTGTATCTGTCGGATCGCGTACTGGTGATGAGCGGTCGCCCCTCAACCATCACGCTTGACCTCGCAATCGACTTTCCCCGCCCGCGCAGCCCCGACATCGAAGACGCCCCGCGTTTTCGGGAACTGGTCCGCGTGCTTCGCGAAAGCATCGAGCACGCCCATGAGGCCACGGCTGCCCAGCACTGATCCGGTCCATCACTGATGCCCCAAACCGTCAACAGCAACCAACTCGCCCGCCAGACGGGCGAGGTCACCGCGCCCGCATTTCGCAGCACCAGCGGGCGTGCCCTCTATCTGCCGCTTCTGGTGGCCGGCGGCGTGCTTCTCCTGTGGGAAATCGGCGTGCGGATCGCCGGCATTCCTTCAGTCATCCTGCCTGCGCCCACCGCCATCCTCGAACTGGTGCTGGACAAGCACGAGATCCTGCTTCGACACGCAATTCCGACCACCCTTGAATCGGCCGGCGGATTCCTGCTGGCATCGGCTGCCGGCATCCTGATCGCGATTCTGCTCACCTACTCGGAAATTGCCAGGCAGGCGCTGTTTCCAAACCTGGTGTTTTTCCAGCTGATTCCGAAAATCGCGCTCGCACCGCTCTTCATCATGTGGCTGGGCATCGGTTCGCAATCACGGCTGGCCTTTTCGGTGTTCATCAGCATTTTTCCGATCATCATCGCCACCACCGCCGGCCTGTCAGCCGCCGATCCCAATGCGGTTCGGCTCTGCCGCTCGCTCACCGCCAGCGAGTGGCAGATCTTCACCAACGTGCGCTTTCCGAGCGCCCTGCCCTACATCTTCAGCGGCATGAAAATCGGCATCACGCTGTCGATCATCGGCGTGATCATCGGCGAGTTCATCACCTCGCAGCGGGGGCTCGGCTACCTGATCATTTTCGCCACCTCGCGGGCTGACACGGTGGTGGCGATGGCTGCCATCGTGGTCCTCTGCGCAAGCGGCCTCCTGCTCTACGGCGCTGTCGCGCTTGCTGAAAAATTCACCGACCGTCGCTACGGCGTGCCGCGCGGCTGATTTCTCGAACGGAGACTCCACCTTGGATCTGCAACTGACCGGCAAGACCGTGCTGATCACGGGCGCCTCAAAAGGGATTGGCCTCGCGGCCGCCCGCGCTTTCGCAGCTGAAGGCTGCCATCTGCACCTCACCGCCCGAAGCGGCGACGCGCTGGCCCAGACCCGGGACGAGCTTCAGTCCCGGCACGGTGTGCGGGTGAGCGTACACGTGCTCGATATGGCTGACCACGACCGCCTGGGTCAGCTGGCCGACGACTGCGCCGACACCGACATCCTGATCAACAACGCAGGCGAAATTCCTTCCGGGCCGATCGAGTCGCTCGATGAAGCAATCTGGAAACGCAGCTACGACGTGAAGCTCTTCGGCTACATGTTCCTCACCCGCCATCTCTACAAGCGCATGAAGGCGCGCGGCAGCGGCGTGATCCTGAACGATATCGGCAATTCCGGCGAAAACTGGGACGCCAACTATGTGGCGGGCAGCACCGCCAACGCAGCCCTGATGGCTTTTACCAAAGCGCTGGGCGGCGTCAGCCTCGACTACGGCGTGCGCGTGCTCGGCGTGAACCCCGGGCCGGTGGATACCGAGCGGATGATCAAGATCAACAAGCGGCGTGCCATCGATGTCTACGGCGACGAGTCAAAGTGGGACAGCCTCCACCAGCACTATCCTGGCCAGCGGGCGGCGAGCGCCGAGGAAATCGCCGATCTGATGCTGTTTCTGTGTTCACCACGCGCAGGCTATGTGAGCGGCGCAATTGTCACGATCGACGGCGGCATTGCTGCCAAAGGCTCGATCATCAAGCCCAGGTTCGAACTCAAATG
Source organism: Burkholderiaceae bacterium (assembly GCA_049423065.1). Lineage (GTDB taxonomy): Bacteria > Pseudomonadota > Gammaproteobacteria > Burkholderiales > Burkholderiaceae_E > SYIM01. The sequence continues at coordinate 5,516 of JBMSQB010000104.1, read as the reverse complement.
AACGCGCCCAACGCTCTGCGCGGATTCGATATCCGCAATCGTCACTTCGATACGCTCTTCAACACGCCAGGCCTGATGTGGCTGGGCCAGAACACCAATCACTTTCCGACGGCGCCTGAAGTCCGGCAGGCGATGCTGGACTCCATCGCTGCCGAGGAGTACCACGCCTACGCCCCACCTGCAGGCATGCAGGCGCTTCGCGAGGGCATTCTCGACGATGTCGGGCTGCCCGATCACAGCGTGATGGTGACCGATGGCGGCGTCGAGGCGCTCTACACGGTGTGTCGCAATCTGTGCCGGCCGGGCGATGAGTTCGTCACCACCGACCCGGGCTGGAAGTGGCCGATCCATTTCTCGCAGGCTGCCGGCGCGAAGGTGATCGAGATCCCCATCTACGACCCGGCGCGAAACTATCGCCTGCACGCCGAGCAGCTCGCCGCAGCCGTGACCGAGCGTACGCGCGCCATTTACCTGGTCGACCCAAACAATCCGCTCGGCATCTGTTACACCGATGCCGAACTGAAGGCGTTCACCGACATCGCCCGCAAGGTGGGCGCCTATTTCATTCACGACACCACCTACCGGCACTTCGCGGATGCGCCCGCACTGGCCGCTCGTCACTATCCCGAACGCACGCTCACCATCTACAGTTTCTCGAAGTGGCTGGGACTCGCCGGGCTTCGGGTGGGGGCCATCATTTCCAACCCCGACCTGATCGAAGTCATGGCCTCTGCGCCGCCCAACAATCTGGGCTGCAATGTGATCTCGCAGCGCGCGGCGATCGCGGGTCTCGCCATCAAGTCGCGCTGGATGAAAGACATCGGGCCGCGTCAACGCCGCAATCAGGCGGTCATCAAAGCCGCGGCCGACCAGATCCCCGGTCTTCACATTCCGGTGTATCCCTCGCAGGCAAATTTCATCGTGCTCGAAGTGATCGAAGCCGGCATCACGCCCGAAGCATTGTGTATGGCCTATCGCGAGAAAAACATCATGATCCGGCAGGGTTCGTATCACACGCCGGCCTTCGGTCATCGGTTCGTCAAGATCAGCACCACAGTGCCCGAAGAGTGGGCCGACGCGCTTGCCGAAGCGCTTCCCGACATGGTCGCCAAGGCCAGAACCATCAAATCGGTCGAGGCGCTTTTTTAGCCGTCGCCCGGCCTTGCCTGACAGGAGATCCGCATGCCACGCATCACAACCACCGACGGCGTCCAGCTTCATGTCGAAGAGGCAGGACAGGGAACGCCGATTGTATTTGTCCACGAGTTCGGCGGCGACCACCGCAGCTGGGAGCCGCAGCTGCGATATTTTTCGCGCACGCACCGCTGCATCACCTATGCCGCGCGCGGCTATCCGCCCTCCGACGTACCGGCTGATGTGAAAGCCTATTCGCAGATACGCGCGGTCGAGGACATTCTGGATGTGATGAACGCCATGAGCGTGGACCGCGCGCACGTGATCGGTCTGTCGATGGGGGGCTTTGCAACGCTGCACTTCGGGCTCCATCACCCGGATCGCGCCCGTTCACTGGTGGTCGCGGGCGCGGGCTATGGCGCGGAAAAGCAGTACGAAGATTATTTTCGCGGGGTCTCGCTCGAAGTGGCGCGTCAGTTCGAGGTGCAGGGGGCAGAGCAGTTCGCCCGCACCTACTCGATCGGCGCCTCCAGGGTGCAGTTTCAGAACAAGGACCCGCGCGGATGGGCCGAGTTTGCCCGCTGGCTGGGCGAGCACTCGTCTCTCGGTTCGGCCAACACCATGCGCGGCGTCCAGGCGCAGCGACCCTCCATCTACGACCTTAAGGATCGACTTGCGGCGATGCCGGTTCCGACGCTCGTGGTGGTCGGCGATGAGGACGACCATTGCATTCAGCCCGGCGTGTTCATGAAAAAAACCATTCCGGCCTGCGGGCTCCTGATTCTTCCCAAGACCGGACACACGCTCAACCTGGAAGAGCCCGATCATTTCAACCGGTTTACGCTCGAGTTCATGCACGCGGTCGAGGCGGGTCGCTGGACCCCGCGAGATCCGCGCGCGCTGCCCTCCGAGATCATGAAGACCAACTGACCCACGCCGCCCCACCATGGCACCCAGTCACGCGCCCAGCCAGGCGGTCAGCGAAGAGCGGCTGTGGAATCGTCATATGGAGATCGCACGTCATGGCGCCACCCCTCGCGGCGGGGTGAACAGGCAGGCACTGTCCGCCGAAGACATCGAGGCGCGGCGAACAATGATCGGCTGGGCCCGGGAAATCGGCTGCTCGGTGTTCGGTGACGAACTCGGCAATTTTTTCATCCGTCTGGAGGGCCGGCACCCCGGTCTCCCGCCAGTCCTGACCGGCTCGCATCTGGACAGCCAACCCACCGGCGGAAAATTTGACGGGGTGTACGGCGTACTCGCCGGATTTGAGGTGCTGCAGGCGATTCGGGAGACCGGCCTGGTGCCGCACCGATCAATCGAGGTGGTGTCCTGGATGAACGAAGAGGGCTCGCGGTTCGCGCCCGGCATGATGGGATCGGCGGGCTTTGCTGGCACTCGAAGCGTGGCCGAGATCGTCGCGGTGCATGACGCCCGACAGCAGTCGGTCGCCGAATCGCTTGCCGAACTCGCCCGGGCGCTTCCCGATGTGCCCCTGCGGCCGCTCTGCACCCCGGTTCACAGCTACATCGAGGCCCACATCGAGCAGGCACCTGTCCTGGAAGCGCATGGGGTGCCGATTGGTGTGGTCACCGGCATTCAGGGAAAGCGAACCTTCCGGGTCACGGTCACGGGCGAGGAGTCTCATGCGGGCACCACGCCGCATCGCAGACGCCGCGACGCCCTGCTCTCGGCCACTGGCATGGTGCAGGCGCTTGAGCGGCTGTGTTTCGACCCCCTCGACATCACCCGGTTTACCGTGGGCATGTTCCGTGTTGAACCGAATGCGCCGTCGGTGATTCCGGCGAAGGTCACGTTCTCGATCGATATTCGCCACGAGTCGTCCGCGAGGCTGGTTGAACTGGGTGATGCGGTCGCGCCACTCTGCCTCGCGCATGCCGGGCCTTGTGAAGCCCGGGTCGAAGAACTCTCGACCGCCATGTCGCTCGAGTTCCCAGAGTCGATCCGCAGCGAAATCGAGGCGGCTGCAATCCGTCTTGGGCTCGGTCATATGCGGCTCCTGTCGGCCGCAGGGCACGACGCCCGTTACCTCAACGACCACTGCGAAACCGGCATGATCTTCGTCCCATGCCTGAAGGGCGTCAGTCACCACGAATCCGAGTCCGCCACGCCAGCCGATCTGGTCGCAGGCGCTCGCGTCCTCGCCGAGGTGGTCTGGGCGCGCGCCAACGACGTCGCCTGATCGATGGGTCTCGCGCATCGGTTTGCGTACCGAGCGCTGCGCCCGTTCCTGTTCTTGCTCGATGCCGAGCATGCACACGAACTCGTGATGTCGTGTCTGGCTCATGGATCACCGCTCACCCGAAAACTGATCACGCAAGACCGGATCGACGATCCGGTGACCGTAGCGGGCCTGTCCTTTCCCAACCGCGTGGGGTTGGCGGCAGGTCTGGACAAAGAGGCGCGCGCCCTGCCCGCCCTGGCTGCGATGGGGTTTGGTTTCATTGAAGTCGGCAGCGTCGCGCCACGGGGCGAAGCGTGGTCGACGCCCCCCAGGATCCATCGTCTGCCGCAGGCGCAGGCGCTCATCAACCGGATCGGTCTTCATCGCGGCGGCCTGGAACCATTCTGCGCAGCGCTCGCGCAGTGTCCCTGGCCGCTTGATCCGCGAGCGCTTGTACCGGTGCGCCTGGGGGTGAACCTGGCCTGCAACGTGGCCACCCTCGCCAGCGAGGCAATCCGCGATTATTCGCTGGGGCTTGAGGCAACCATCTCCTGGGCCGACTACTTCACGATCAATGTCTCGAACCCCAATGCGTCGAACCGGCATGTTCCCGACGCGCGCCCCGCTCTGGACCAGTGGCTCCAGGCGATCGACGAGGTACGAATCAACCTCGCCAACCACACTGGCCGACGACCGCCCGTATTTCTGAAGATTTCGCCAGACCTCGCCGGGCCGGGCGTGGATACGCTCTGTGCGGCACTGCGCGCTCGCAGTGATAGAGTCGACACGGCCGGGCTGCGCTGGGGTGTCATCGTTGCCAACACCAGCGCCCGGCGCGACGCGGTCCACGGCCTTCAGCGCGCAGACCTGCCCGGTGGGCTGTCGGGCGCACCGCTACGGGAACCCGTCAATCGACTGGTGGAGCAGATGCGAACGCAACTCGGCAAGGACATCGCCATCATTGGCACCGGCGGCATTCTGAGCGGCGACGATGCGCGCGCCCGAATCGCTGCGGGCGCTGATCTCGTCCAGCTCTACACCGGCCTCATTTATCGCGGGCCCGACCTGGTGCGCGAGGCCGCGTCCGCCCTCCGCTCGCGCCGATGACTGCAGCCGCACTCCGCCTGCTCGGACAGCATGCGCGCTGGACGCTGCCCGTAGGCGTCTGCACCGGTGTTGTGTTCCCGGCGCTAGCCGAAGCTTTGCAGTCGCTGGTGTTGCCGGCCATGATCGGCATGATCACCGTGTCGCTCCTCAGGCTGGAGTGGAGCGCGCTGATGACCACGCTGCGACAGCCGGCCCAGCTCGGACGCGTCACGGTCTGGACCATGCTGATCTCGCCGGTGGCGGTGTGGCTTCTGGCGCGCGCAGGCCTGATCCCCGAAACCTTCACGGTGCTGTCGGTGCTGCAGGCTGCTTCTGCCCCCATTGGCTCGGCGGCCGCGTTTGCCCTGTTTCTGGGGATTCCCGGACACCTCTCCATGGCAGGCACGGTGGTGATGACGCTGATGCTGCCGCTGACGCTGACAGCGACTGCGTCGATTCTGCTGCCGAGCTTTGGCATCGAGGTGGACCTTGGTCAGTTCTTTGTTCGGGTCACCTTGTCGGCGCTTGCTCCATTCGTCATCACCTGGCTCGTCAGACGGCTTGCAGGCGACGCGAGGCTGCGCGCAATCGATGCCGAACTTTCCGGACTGAATGTGGTGCTGCTGGTGCTCTTTGCGATCGCGATCATGAACGGGGTCACCCAGACCTTCCTTGAGCGGCCCGACTTTATTCTGGGGCTGTTTGCGTGGTCATGGTTTGCAGCGCTGTTCTGGCATGGTGTGGGCTATCTGCTGCTACGGGCGAGGGGGTTTGAGCAGGCGCTCTCATCGTCGTTGTTGATGGGCAATCGCAATCTGGGGCTCACGCTCGCGGTAACAGCCGGCACTGCGGGCGAGGCGTTTCAGATGTACGCAGGACTCGCCCAGATTCCGCTCTTTTGCGCGCCGCTGCTGCTATCCGGGGTGCTGCGCTTTCGGGAGCGTCGGCCGGGGCGGTAACCGTGGGGCTTTGCTTGATCGGATACGCGTCGGCCGGGGCGGTAACCGTGTGGCGGATCGACTGGCTGCGCCGGCGCGTTCGCGCCGGTGCCCTCGGTGAGCAGACGCCGGGCGGAGGCGGACACAAACTCGCTCGCTTGCGCTCGCTCAAA
>JBMSQB010000103.1:0-12852 GCA_049423065.1 Burkholderiaceae bacterium | reverse complement strand
CCCTCAAGCGGCAGCCGGCTGGTCGAGCTCGAACGCCTTGTGCAGCGCTCGCACCGCGAGTTCCATGTATTTGTCTTCGATCACCACCGAAATTTTGATTTCCGAGGTGGAAATCATCTGGATGTTGATGCCCTCTTGGGACAAGGTACGGAACATGAGGCTGGCAATGCCAACATGCGACCGCATGCCGATGCCCACCACCGACACCTTGGCGATCTTGGGGTCACCCACGATTTCGCCCGCCTGAATACGCGCCTTCACCGCGTCATTCAGCACCGTCATCGCCTTCTGGTATTCGTTGCGATGAACCGTGAACGAAAAATCGGTGTTGCCGCCAACACTCGCGTTCTGAATGATCATGTCAACGTCGATATTGGCTTCGGCAACCGGGCCCAGAATCTGATAGGCAATGCCTGGCCGGTCGGGAACATTGGTGACCGTGATTTTGGCTTCGTCGCGGTTGAACGCAATTCCGGAGATGACCGCCTTTTCCATCTGCTCGTCTTCCTCGAATGTGATCAGCGTGCCCGATTCGGCCTCGGTGGCCAGATCGATATCGGGTGGCGTAAGACTGGACAACACCCGCGTTTTCACACGGTATTTGCCGGCAAACTCTACCGAGCGAATCTGCAGCACCTTCGACCCCAGGCTCGCCATTTCGAGCATTTCCTCGAAGGTGACGCGCAGAAGCCGTCGCGCCTCGGGCACGATGCGGGGATCGGTGGTGTAGACACCGTCGACATCGGTGTAGATGAGACACTCGGCTGCATTCAGCGCTGCAGCCACCGCAACCGCCGAGGTATCCGACCCGCCCCGCCCGAGCGTGGTGATATTGCCGGCCGCATCGACCCCCTGGAAGCCGGTGATGATCACCACCCGCCCGGCCGTCAGATCCGATCGCACCCGTGTATCGTCGATCGATTCGATACGTGCCTTGGTGTAGGCATCATCGGTTCGAATGGGCACCTGCCAGCCTGCGTAGCTGACCGCTGGAACACCGATGGCCTTCAACGCCATTGCCAGCAAGCCCACCGAGACCTGTTCGCCGGTCGACGCCAGCATGTCGAGTTCGCGCGGATCGGGTTGCGCCTGAATGTCCTTGGCAAGCCCGATCAGCCGGTTGGTTTCACCCGACATGGCCGACGGCACCACCACCATTTGATGACCTGCCGCATGCCACTTGGCAACGCGTTGCGCCACGTTCTTGATGCGCTCGACCGAGCCCATCGAGGTGCCGCCGTATTTATGAACGATCAATGCCATGGAAAGCGACCTCTGGCCGCGAAACGCAAAGCTTTCAATTATAGGACAAAACCCATGCGGACCGAGGGTCTTGTGAGCTGAGCAGGCGTACCGACACGGCCATGAGCGGTCGCTCGCTCTCCGCCGCAGGCACACTGCAAACGCCCATTGCCGAAACGCCAAGCGCCACCACGCCCAGCGGCCGCCCTGCCACCTGCACCTCGGGCAACCAGGCCCGCAGCCACGGAGGCACCCCCAGTTCCTGCCAGCGCTTGCGCACCTCCCGAGAGCTTGCCCTGGGCCCGGGCCGCACCCGCACGCGAGCACCGACCGCATCCACCACGATGGGGCCCTGCTCCAACACCGCGCGCTCGATCAGAAACGCACCCTGCCCCGCGCTGCTTGCCGGTTCGAATTGAAGTGCGATTTCCCACCCCGGCACCTGCATGAGCGACTCCCCAGACCAGTTGCCAACCCAACCCCCCGGCGCCGGTTGGTCGGGACGCACTGATCCATGCGGCGGCAGCGCCTGCAGCCGATCGCGATAGCGCACCACGCTCCACCCCGCATGTCGCCACAACGCATGAGCGGAACGGGATTCAAACGTTTGCGCAAGGAGCGCGGACAACCGGGCCTGCGAGGGCACCGGCGCACCGCGCGCGCGCAACCACTGCCGAATCGCGTTGGCCTGCCTGACCCGCGACAGGCGTACCAGCGAGGTTGAATTCAGCGCGCCCCCCGTCTCCACGGCTTGCGTCAGATCCGACTGCGCGAGCTCGATCGCCAGTTGCGCGGCCTCCGCAATCAGCCCCGCACTGCGCGCCGCATTCGCGGCAAAGCCCGGCACCACGTCGCGCAATACCGGCATCACCTTCGCGCGCAGGGCCGAGCGCAACAGCGTGAGGTCTGCGTTCATGGGGTCATGAACGGCACGCAGGCCGTATCGTGCGCAGTATTCATCCAGGTGCGTGCGGGACACGGCAAGGAGCGGCCGCAGCAAGCGGACGCCGTCGCGATCACCCTCGGCATGAATGCCCGACAAGCCATCCACACCGCTGCCCCGCGCCAGTCCGATCAGAAGCGTTTCTGCCTGGTCATCAGCGTGGTGCGCAGTGAGCACCGCGACCGCCTGTGCTGCGCGAGCGCAGTCGAACAGCGCCTGATAGCGATGCACACGCGCCCAGGCCTCGACCGACTCCCCGCGCACTGGCTGGCCAGTGAGGTGCCGCAGCGCGAGCCGAACGCCAAGCTGCGCCGCCGCGGCGGCGCAATGCCCGGCAAACGCATCGGCTGCCGGCTGCAGGCCGTGGTGCACATGACAAGCAAGCACGCGCTCGGGCGAAACAGCCTGAATGCAGGCATGCAGCAACGCAGTGGAATCGATGCCGCCGCTGAAGGCCACCACCAACGGAGCCCCAACAGGCATCGCAGCCAGCGCACGCTGAACCGTCTGAACAACCGGCTCTTCAGGGGTCATGGCACCAAGGCGCTCAGCTCGGGCCGATTTCCTTGAACTTTCCGTAGGCGAGGATTCGCTCGTGGCGCTGCTTCAGCAGCGTTTTCACATCGACGGACTGCAGCTGCCTCAGGGCATCGGAGATGGCGCGACGCAACAGCTGCGCCATTTGCTGCGGATCGCGATGTGCGCCGCCCAGGGGCTCGTTCACGATCCGGTCGATCAGCCCCAGCGCCTTCAGGCGGTGGGCGGTGATGCCGAGCGTTTCCGCAGCGTCCGGCGCCTTTTCAGCGCTCTTCCAGAGAATGGCGGCGCAGCCTTCGGGCGAAATCACCGAATACACCGAGTACTGCAGCATCAGCACGGTGTCGCCCACCGCAATGGCGAGCGCACCACCCGAGCCGCCCTCGCCAATGACCGTGGTGACCACCGGCACGCGCAGCGCCGCCATTTCGATGAGATTGCGCCCGATGGCCTCGGACTGGTTGCGCTCTTCGGCGCCAATGCCTGGAAACGCACCCGGCGTATCCACGAAGGTGAGCACCGGGATTTCGAATTTTTCAGCAAGCTTCATCAGCCGCAGCGCCTTGCGATAGCCCTCAGGCCGCGGCATGCCGAAATTGCGATAGCCACGCTCGCGCGTGTCTCGACCCTTCTGGTGCCCGATCACCATGACAGGCTGACCATTGAAACGCGCAAGCCCACCCACAATGGCGGGGTCGTCGCCGAAAGCGCGATCACCGTGCAATTCGTGAAAGTCGGTGCACAGCGCCGCGATGTAATCAAGCGTGTAGGGGCGCTGCGGATGTCGTGCGACGAGCGCCACCTGCCAGGGCGAGAGCTTCGCGTAGGTGTCTTTCAGCAGGGTCTGGCTCTTTTTCTTGAGGAGATCGACCTCCTCGGCGATATCGATGGCCGAGTCTTCCTGCGCAAAACGCAGCGCCTCGATCTTCTGTTCGAGATCGGCGACGGACGCCTCGAAATCAAGAAAGGTTGTTTTCATCAGTACTCCACCGGCAACGGATCGAGGCTGCGCCACAGGTACCAGGTGGCCACCGTGCGCCAGGGGCGCCAGCGTTCGCCGAATTCACTGGCATGCGCCCGGCTTACCTTGCTGCCATCACCGTATGCGCATCCGATTCCGCGAAGCAGCCCGATGTCATCAACGGGAAAGACATCGGGTCGGAGCAGATTAAAAATCAGAAACATCTCCGCTGTCCAGCGTCCGATGCCGCGGACGGCAGTGAGCTCATCGATGATCGCATCATCGGGCAACTGCGGCCAGCGCTCCGGATCGACCCTGCGCTGAACGAAACCGGCCGCCAGATCGCGGATGTATTCCGCCTTGCGCTCCGACAGGCCGCAGCCGCGAAGCGTGGTCATGCGCATGCGCGAGACCCGGAGCGGCTCCACCGTGCGCGCGGCCTTCGAAAATCGATCCCAGACGGTTTGGGCGGCCTTCACCGAAATCTGCTGCCCCACCACCGAGCGCGCGAGCGTGACAAACGGATCTCCGCGCGACACCAGGTGCACGGCCCCCGCTGAGCGGATGATGCCGCCCATGACCGGGTCGGCGCGCGACAGCTCGCGACAGGCCTCGTCCCAGTAGGCTGGCTTCACGCGCGGCGCCAGCTCGTGCCGGCCGGCGTGTCTTCGAGCACGACACCTTGTGCGAGGAGCTCGGCCCGGATACGGTCGGCTTCCTGGTAGCGCTTGGCCTTCTTGGCGGCCGCCCGCTCGGCAATGAGGGATTCGATCTGCTCGGTGTCAGACGCGCCGGAGGTGCCTTCTTCGGAGCCCGCCAGACCACTGCGGCGCACGGCCTGGGGCGCGCGATCGAGAAGCCCCAGCACCGAGGCGAGCGAGCGCAGTTGCTCGCGCGCGCCCGCCACACCACGGTGAGCATCGGCCGCGAGTTCGAACAGAACTGATAACGCGATCGGCGTGTTGAAGTCGTCGTCCATGGCCTCGCGAAACCGCGCGCAGGCTGCATCGGACCAGCTGATGGGGCCAACTGGCAGCGGCGCTGCCTCGTCGCCCAGCGCACCATAGAGGCGCAGCAGCGACTGCCGCGCGTCTTCGAGGTGTGCGTCCGAATAATTGAGCGGACTGCGGTAATGCGCCCTGAGAATGAACAGGCGGATCACCTCGGCATCAAACTTTTTCAGCACTTCGCGGATGGTGAAGAAATTGCCGAGCGACTTGGACATTTTCTCGTCATCGACCCGCACGAATCCGTTGTGCATCCAGTAGCGCACAAACTGGGAATCGAGCGCGCCTTCGCTCTGCGCGATTTCGTTTTCGTGATGCGGAAACTGCAGATCGGCGCCCCCGCCATGAATGTCGACGGTATTTCCGAGGAGCGACGTGGCCATGGCCGAGCATTCAATGTGCCAGCCAGGACGGCCCTCGCCATGCGCCGATGGCCACCGTGCCTCGGCAGGCTCGTCGGGTTTGGCCGATTTCCAGAGCACGAAATCAAGGGGATCCTGCTTGGCACTGTCAACCGCCACCCGCTCGCCCGCGCGCAGGTCGTCGAGCGACTTGCCAGACAGGCGGCCATACGGGGCGAAGCGGCGTACGGCGAAGTTGACGTCACCATCTGTCGCCCGATAGGCAAGCCCCTTGTCCTCAAGCAGCTTGATAAGGTTGAGCATCTGCGGCACGTAGTCGGTGGCGCGCGGCTCGTGGTCGGGCCGCTCCACGCCCAGCGCGTCGGCGTCCTGGTGCATGGCGGCAATGAAGCGGCCGGTGAGCGCACCAATGGTTTCGTTGTTTTCCACCGCCCGGCGGATGATCTTGTCATCGATGTCGGTGATGTTGCGGACATAGGTGACCGCGTAACCGCTGGTGCGGAGCCAGCGCTGCACAGCATCGAACACCACCATGACGCGGGCGTGCCCGACATGGCAAAAATCGTAAACCGTCATGCCGCAGACGTACATGCGAACCCGGCCGGGTTCAAGCGGGACGAATTCTTCCTTGGCGCGGCTGAGGGTGTTGAAAACGCGAAGCATCAGGGGTTTGAGCGCAGAGCCCCCTGGGAGAGGGCCGAAAACCAGGCGAAATGACGCCCGTTGTTAGAATGCTGCGATGCGTTCAAGTATAGCACCGGGCCCCTGTCTGCCCTCGAGCAAAGCGGCCCCGGCCAGCGCGCCTCAAGCGGCGGTTCGCCGCGCCACATTGCGGATGGTCGTGGCGCTCGCACTCGTGCCTGTTGTGGGTGGGGTCGCCGCGCTTCAGGCGCAGCCGCTGCCCTCGCCGCTTTCGCCAGCGTGGTCGGACCCGCGCGCAGCCTCCACTGCTCTTGAGCAGGCGCGGCGGCTGTATGCGGAGGGCCAGCGAGAAGCGGCCATGAAGGTGGTGGATGCTGCCCTCCAGAATTCGCCTCGCGATGCAGCGCTTCGCTTTACGCGTGCCGTGATGCTGGCTGACGCCGGACGCACCGAGGACGCCATGCGGGGCTTCATCGAGCTCACACAAGAGTTCCCCGAACTGCCCGAGCCGCACAACAATCTCGCCACGCTGCACGCCGCGCGTGGCGACCTGGACCAAGCGCGTGCTGCGCTCGAGACCGCTGTTCGCGCGCTGCCCTCCTATGCGCTTGCCTGGGAGAACCTGGGCGACGTGCACCTGAGAATCGCCGAGCGGGCCTGGGCACGGGCCGCCTCGCTCGACAACGCCTCGGCCGCGCAGGCCAAGCTCAAGTTTGCGCGCGAGCTGATCGAACGTGTTTCGCCGGCCGGCGCGCGTCCCGCGACGGTCAATCTGCCTGGCAAGCGCCCGTAACCGCCCCGCGGTCCACTCAACCTTCCTACCCGTTCCGAGGAATCCGATGCTGTTCAGAAAACTTCCGCTGATTGCCGCCCTGCTGATGACCGTCGCCATGACCGGTGAGGGCGCGGCCGCCGGCTCGCCCCAGGTGCTGATGAAAACCTCGATGGGTGAGGTGGTGATCGAGCTCTACCCCGACAAGGCGCCCAAGACCGTCGACAACTTTCTGAAATATGTGAAGAGCGGCTTCTACACCGACACCGTGTTTCATCGCGTGATCAACGGCTTCATGATTCAGGGCGGCGGCTATCCGAAATCGATGTATCAGGGGGACATGGGCCGCAAGGAAAACTTTCCGCCCATCGAGCTCGAGTCGAAGAACGGACTGAAGAATGACACCGGCTGGCTCGCCATGGCACGCACCTCGGTGCCCAACTCTGCCACGTCGCAATTCTTCATCAACGTCACCGACAACGACATGCTCAATCACCCGAAACCTGATGGTCACGGCTATGCAGTGTTTGGGAAGGTGATCAAGGGCATGGAGGTGGTCAATGCCATCAAGGGCGTGAAGACCACGCGCATGGGGCCAATGGCTGACGTGCCGGCAGAGCCGGTGGTGATTGAGTCGATCACGGTGGTCGGCGGCAAGTGAATCGTGCAGCGCGGCTGAGTGTCGGTGCGGGCGAGGCGGCCCTTTTCGCCTCCGACATGCACCTGGGCGATCACGACCCGGACACCGCCGCGCAGTTTTTCAAGGTCCTGGACGCGCAGGCCTCGTCCATCACCCATCTGTTTCTGCTGGGGGATATCTTCGAGGCCTGGGTGGGCGACGATCAGCCTGATCAGGTGGCGGCTGCGCTGGGTGAGCGCCTTGCAGGGCTCGCGGGCCGCGGTGTGCGCGTTGCGCTCATGCGCGGCAACCGCGACTTCCTGTTGGGCAGCGGCGCGCCCGACCTTGCCTGGCCCGAGCGCTGTGGCGCGCTGCTCCTCGACGACCCCACCGTGGTCGTGTTGTTCGGTCAGCCTGTGCTCCTTGCCCACGGCGATGCCTGGTGCACCGATGACCACGCCTATCAGCGGTTTCGCGCCGAGGTGCGTAGCGAAGCCTGGCAAGCGCGTTTTCTTTCGCGGCCGCTCGCTGAGCGGTTGGCGATCGCCCGCGAGATGCGGACGCAAAGTGAGCGGAACAAACACGAACAGGATGTCGGCGACGTGAACGACGACGTGGTACGCACGGCGCTCATCACTGCCGGAGTTCGGCGGACAATTCATGGACACACGCACCGGCCGGGAAGTTATTCCCTGGGCGAAGGGCTTGAGCGTTGGGTGCTGCCCGACTGGCTCGCGGCGAGCGGCCGAGGCGGGGTGTTGAAGGTCGGGGCGGAAGGGTGGGAGATCACGCTTACGTAGCGCCGCTGATCTCAATAGCAAGCTCGCCAAGTAACCTCAAGCAAGTCGTCGACCAACGGTCGCCAAACCGACTGGCCCGCTGCTCATTTTCATTCAACGGTATGGCGCGCCCGACGCTGGTGAACCACCTGTGTCTTGGGCGCAACGTGTTTGCCTGAACCCGAAAAGTAGCGTGGATCCTCGCGGGGTGCGCGCGTTCCTCTGCGCACCGTGTCGAAACGCTCTGCGCGAGTCGTTCGATAACAAAGTTGTAATCCAACGACCCGCCCATTTCGCCTACCCTCGAAGAAGAAGTCAATCACTCTCGGAATGAGCACCCGCCGTCCTACGTGTCGGGTGTACAACCATGAACAAGATTCACCGGGTCCTCTGGAGCAGGAGGACTTCAACGTTCGTCGTCGCAGCCGAGATTACGAAGTCATGCTCCGGCGCATCGTCGTCCGTTGCTAGGCGTTCGCTCTCAGAGAGGCTGTTGGTTGGGGCCCCATGGCGCCTCAATCCGCTCAAGGCCGCCTTGCTGGCAGCGGGCCTTATAGCGCCGATATGGCCGAGCGTACTTCATGCGCAAACAGTAGCCCCCACCCAGTTACCCGTGGGTGGTCAACTTTCTGCGGGCCAGGCGAGCATCGCCAAGTCGGGTTCGGTCATGTCGATCAACCAGTCCAGTTCGCGTGCTGCGCTGAATTGGCAGAGTTTCGATGTGGGCTCGCAAGCACGCGTCAATATCCAACAACCCTCAGCATCGAGCGTTCTGCTCAACCGTATTCAGGGTGACCGTCCGAGCCAGATCTTCGGGCAGATCAACGCGAACGGTCAGGTCATTCTGACCAACCCGGCGGGCGTGTATTTTTAGCCCACTGCGCGGGTCGATGTGGGCGCCCTCACGGCCACCACTCACAGCATCGCGGATGCAGACTTCATGGCGGGCTCCATGAAGTTCAATCGAAATGGCGCCACCGGAAAAGTTGTCAATGAGGGCACGCTCACGGCGGGCCTGGGCGGCTATATCGCGTTATTGGCGCCTGAGGTGCGAAACAGCGGCGTCATTGTGGCTCGCATGGGCACTGTTGCGATGGCTGCAGGCGAGGTGATGGAACTGCAGTTCGACCGACAAGGCAGCCTTGCCAACGTGGCTGTCACGCCGTCGACTGTGGCCGCGCTGGTCGAAAACGGCAGAGCGGTGCAGGCCCCAGGCGGGCTGATTATTTTGTCGGCGCAAGCAGCCAATCAGATCCTGGGGGGTGTGGTCAAAAACACTGGTAGCTTGCAAGCCGACGGCATCACCGATAACGGCGGCGTGATCCGACTCAGCGCGAGCCACACCATCCGCAGTAGCGGCCGCATCAGCGCAGACGCGGCACCGGGGAGCGCGGGTAAAGGTGGCCAGGTTACTGCCATTGCAGATTTGGGCAATGCAGGGAGCGTCACCGAGGTGAGCGGCACCATCAGCGCCAAAGGCGGTGAATTGGGCGGTGATGGTGGGTTTATCGACACCTCCGCCTCGCGGTTGCTGATTACCGAAACCGCAAACGTTTCTGCCGCAAGCCCCAAGGGACAAGCCGGCACATGGTTACTCGATCCTTACGACATCATCATCAGCGATACGCTCGCACCCAGCGGCGCACCATATAGCGACACCTATAGCGCCAGCAGCGACACCAGCGTGATCCCAGCCAGCAGCATTCAAGCGGCCCTGAATGCGGGCAGCAACGTCAGCATTAGCACCGGGGCTGCGGGTAGCGCGGGTGGGCAAACCGGAAACATTGACGTCAAAAGCAGCATCACCAAGAGCGCTGGCGCGGCGACCACGCTTACGTTGACCGCGGCAGATCAAATTCAAGTCGATGCTGGCGTCACCATCGGCAGTACCGGGAGTTCCCCCCTACATCTGGAAGTGTCGGCTGGAAGCAGTGCAGGCGCACGTAATTTCGCGGGCGTTTTCAGTGGCTCAGGAACCCTGACCAAGAGCGGTCCGGGGACGGTGGTGATGACGGGTGCGAACACCTACACCGGGGGTACCGCCGTCACCGCGGGAATCGTCAAAGCGGGCAACGCGACCGCCTTCGGCACGGGCGCAATATCGGTGAGTTCGGGTGCTGCCCTTGATCTCAACGGCCAGACCATGACCAGCACGGGGACGCTGACCTTGAATGGCTCGGGAGTGAGCAACAGCGGGGCCTTGTACAATAGCAACGCGACGAAGGCGACTTACGCCGGCCTGGTGGCCCTGGGCTCGAATAGCAGCATCGTGGCGGGTACTGGCAGCATTTTTTTGAGCAACACCGGAATCATCACCGGGTCTGGTTTTGATCTGACGCTCGGCGGTTCCCAGGAGGGCATCCTGGCAGGTGTCATCGGCACCGGCACGGGATCGCTGACCAAGCAAGGTTCCGGAACCTGGGTCCTCAATGCGGTGAGCACCTACAGCGGTGGTACGACGCTCGACGGGGGCGTTTTCAAAACCAACGTTTCTATGCTGGTCAACCCGTTCGGCACCGGCACGATCACCATCAACTCTGGCGCAACGCTGGGTGGCAAACGCACCTCGTTGAGTAATCCGATGATTATCGCGGGTGGCACGCTCACCGACACCGACGGCTTCGGTAGCGATTTCACCGGCACTGTATCCCTGTCGGGCAATCTGTTGATCAACGTAAACCATCCCTATAAGCTGCGCGTTTCAGGGGCGATTAGCGGGTCGGGCGGAATTATCAACGGCGGCAGCAGCGCCGAAGTTACGCTTTCCGGCGCCAACACTTACACCGGCGGCACAACCCTCAACGGCGGCACGCTCACTCTGGGTTCGCCAGATGCCATCGGTAGCAGCGGCACCATCAGCTTTGGCGGTGGTACCCTGAAGTACTCGGTGAGTAACAGCAGCGATTACTCCAGCCGCTTCAGCACGGCTGCCTCGCAGGCCTACAAGGTCGACACTAATGGCGAAAACGTCACCTGGGCGTCCGCGCTCACCAGCTCGGGCGGAACATTAACCAAGGCAGGCTCCGGCACGCTGACACTCACCGGCACCAACACCTACACCGGCGGCACCACCGTCGGCTCGGGGGCTGTCGAAGCAGGCAACGCGACCGCCTTCGGCACGGGCGCAATATCGGTGAGTTCGGGTGCTGCCCTTGATCTCAACGGCCAGACCATGACCAGCACGGGGACGCTGACCTTGAATGGCTCGGGAGTGAGCAACAGCGGGGCCTTGTACAATAGCAACGCGACGAAGGCGACTTACGCCGGCCTGGTGGCCCTGGGCTCGAATAGCAGCATCGTGGCGGGTACTGGCGACATCGATTTGAGTAACACCGGAACGATCACCGGCTCTGGTTTTGGTCTGACGCTCGGTGGTTCCCGAGAGGGCGTGCTGGCGGGCGCCATCGGCATCGGTACGGGATCGCTGACCAAGCAGGATGCGGGGACTTGGACGCTCAAGACCGTTAGCACCTACAGCGGTGGGACAACGCTCAACGGCGGCGTGCTGAGATTCGATGTTGATCAGCTGGTTAACCCGCTTGGCACCGGCACCATCACCGTTAACTCCGGCGCAACGCTGAAGGGCTACCGGACTACGATGAGCAACCCCCTGATTATCTCAGGGGGGACACTCAACGACGACAACGGTTTCGGCGGCGACTACACCGGCACAGTGTCCCTGTCGGGCAATCTGTTGATCGACGGATATTTTCGGCTGGGCATTTCGGGCGCGATCAGCGGGTCGGGCGGAATCATCAAAGGCGGGAGCGGTGAACTGGTGCTCTCGGGCGCCAACACTTACACCGGCGGCACGACCATCAACGCTGGGCGTTTGCAGATTGGTTCGGGCGGCACCAGCGGCAGCATCACGGGGGGCGTGGCCAATAGCGGCACCCTAGCCTTCAATCGCTCTGACGCGCTCTCGTTTCCGGGCGTAATCAGTGGCAGCGGAGCCGTCACCAATGTGGGCTCCGGCACGCTGACACTCACGGGCGCCAACACCTACACCGGCGGCACCAGCGTTTCCGCTGGCACATTGCGAGCCGGCCGCGTCAATGCCTTCGGCAGCACCACCGGTGCTCTGAACATTGATGGCGGCACCGTTGATCTCGGTAGCTACAACCAGACGGTAGGCGCCATCACGATTGGCGCCAATGGTGGCACGCTTACAAGCAGCACCGGGACCGTCAGCGCGACGAGCGTCACGCAAGCCGCGTCGAGCACCTTTAACCTGAGTTCAGATATCACCACCAGCGGAGCGCAAAGCTACGGTGGGGCTTTGGTGCTGGGTGGTGCCGATGTTGCACTGACGTCAACGGCAGCCGGGGTATCGGTTACGGGCGGTGTCAGCCTGAGCGCCACGTTAGACATCCTGCAAGTCATCCAGTATCTGGACGGTGGAGCCTATCGGATCAGTACCGACGGTGGCGCCACCTACAGCAGCGGCACGCTCACCGGCACCCCCACTACGATTGGCGGCGGTACGTTGTCGTTTGCTTCAAATGCCTATTCATTCCGGCCCACGTATTCAGGGCCAATCAACTACCTGATCGTCGCCGGCGGTGGTGGTGCTGGCAATAACTACGCGGCCGGTGGCGGCGCAGGTGGCTTGCTTGCAGGAACAACCAATGTCACCTCAGGCAGTTCTTACAGCATCACAGTGGGTGCCGGTGGCGCAGGCGCATCAAGCGGTGCCGGCACATCGGGCGAGAACTCGACCGCCTTTGGCTTGACCGCCATTGGCGGTGGTACTGGCATGTACAACGGGTTGAATGGCGCCGGCGGTTCTACCGGTGGCTCCGGTGGCGGCGCCAGCGCTAACGCAACCAACAACAACGCCGCGCGCATCGGTTTGGCCGGCACGGCCGGACAAGGTAATGCTGGCGGCAGCACAGGCGGATCAGCAAGTCCATATCAAGGTGGTGGTGGCGGTGGTGCGGGTGGTGCTGGTGCAGTTGGTGCTCCAGCAGGCACTGGAATTGGTGGTG
>JBMSQB010000102.1:0-13100 GCA_049423065.1 Burkholderiaceae bacterium | reverse complement strand
ACTCGAAAGGCCGGGCATGCAAGCCCGGCCGGGCCCGCGATACGTGGGCGAGTCCTCTTCTGGGCACCATTCTAAAGGTCGGCGCAGCCGGCCTTTTTGTTTTATGTGCCCAGAAAGCAAAGCACCTGCGTGCTTTGCGCGAGGACTCGAAAGGCCGGGCATGCAAGCCCGGCCGGGCCCGCGATACGTGGGCGAGTCCGAGACGTTCAGTGACGTTCCGCAAGCAGCCCGAAGCCGCTCAACGCATCACTGATGCCCGCACGCCGCAAGGCAAGCCAATAGGTCGCCACATTGACCCCGATGAGCGGCCGCCCGAGGCGCGCCTCGATCTGGGCTGTCATGGCACTGACTGGCAGGTTGGTGCCCACATGAACAAAGGCCTCGATTCCCGGGGTATCGGCGAGGCGGTCAAAACCGGCCAGGATCTGCGAAGGCGTGAACTGTGCGACCGAAATCGGCCCCTTCGACTCGAGCCCGTGCGTCGCAAGCACCCGGTATCCGCATGCGGTGAAGAACTCTGCGATCAGCGCATCCGCCGGCGGCCAGTAAGGCGTGAGCACGCCGAGCGCCTGCGGATTGCCAATGGCTCGCAGACCTTCGAGCACCGCCACCGAAGGGGTGATGAACGGCACCCCGCCGCTCAGCGCCTCGAGTCGCTGCCGCTCGGCCTCGGCGCGGACCCGATCCCCCCGAAACGAATGAATGGAGTGACCATGCGCCACCGCATGCGGCTCACACTTCATGACCAGATCGAGCGCCTCCTCAAGACCGCCCCGCTCGGTTTCCAGCGCCTGCCGATACTCCTTCATGTCGTCATAAGGCCGGGGCGGCAGCAGCATGCGGCTGACATGGTTGGTCACCCCCGGTGGACGCATCGACTCCATCTCGGGTTGCACGACGGTGTTGGTAGCCGGCACGATGACGCCAATCTTCGCGCGGGTGGCCAGCGCATCGAGACTGCTTCGTCCTGTTGCGGCGCCGGTCATCAGGCTTACTCCATCTTGAGATTGGCAACCTTGGCTGCCTCAGCCCAGGTTTGCAGATCGGCGCGCAGCGTGGCGGCAAACTCGGCCGGGGTGCTGCCGATCGGATCGACGCCGATCTGTGCAAAGCGGGCACGCGCGCTATCGCTGGCAACCACTTCGCGGGTGAGCGACGCAGCGCGATCGACAATTGCCTGGGGCGTGCCAGCCGGTGCGAGCAGCCCATTCCAGGTGATGGTCTTGAAGCCTGCGAGCCCCGACTCTGAAATGGTGGGCACATTGGGCAACTGGGCCACGCGCTGTTCGCTCGAGACACCGATCAGGCGGATCTGCCCGCCGCTCGCATGCGGCACCAGTTCGGAAAAATTGCCGAAATACATCTGCACATTGCCCGCAAGGAGATCCACCACCGCTTGCGAGCCGCCCTTGTAGCTTACATGGGCCATTTCGATGCCCGCCCGCTTCACGAACAACGCCCCTGACAGATGGGACACGCTGCCCGACCCACCCGACGCATAGTTGAACTTGCCCGGATTCTTGCGAACGTAATCGATGAATTCCTGCACGTTCGTGGCAGGCACCGAGCGATGAATACCCAGCACGAAGGGGTTGCTGCCGATATTGCTGATCGGAACAAAATCGCGAATCGGGTCGAATGTGACCTTGTTGATGACCGGAAGAATGGCCAGATTGGCCATCGCTCCAACCAGCAGCGTGTAGCCGTCAGGCGCAGCCTTCGAGACAAAATCAATCGCAAGGCCACCCCCCGCACCAACGCGGTTTTCCACCACGAAAGGCTGCCCAAGCGCCTGGGTGAAGCGTTCGGCGAGCAGTCGGGCGATGGAGTCGGTGTTGCCGCCCGCCGCGAACGGCACCACCACCTTGACAGCGCGATTGGGCCAGGCCGCTTGGGCCCGCAACGGCAGGACCGACGATGCGGCGCCTGCAGCCCCCAGGGCGAGCAGGGAGCGACGAATCAAGTGAGCCATCAGAAACCTCCGGTGCCTCCGGCGCGGCGATCAGTCAATGGTTGCCGCACGGCGGATGCTGTTGATCATGGACGAGTTCAAGAGGTAATCACGCGCCTTCACCGGGTCTGCGCAGGTTGACTGAAGCATCCGGATTCGCTGCGCGCGCTCGGCGGGATCCTTGACCTCGAGGTTTTGCTTGTTGCGCACCGACAGTGTCTGCACATACTCGACGTTGACCGTATGACGCTGACGATGATAACGATCAAGCAGCGCCTGATCTTCGGCGCCTGAGACAACCGCCGCCAGCATCTCGCCCAACGCGAGGGCATCGTGAATGCCACTGTTGAGACCGAACCCGCCAAGCGGATTATTGACATGCGCCGCATCGCCTGCGAGCAGAACCCGATGCCTGCGCATGGTCACTGCAACCCGCTGGTGAACGCTGTAGATGCTCTGGTGCACCAACGGATACTCCACCGAATCATCGTGCCCGGTCAGCCTGCGGATGCAGTGCTGGGCATACGGTCCAGCAAGCACAGCCTCGTCAGTCGCATCGGCACCAACAGGCAAGGTCATGCGCCACAGCCCTGGCGGTCCTTCATCCGGCATCTTGAAGACCGCACACCACTGCACCGGATCGCTGATGTAGGCGTTTTCACGAAAACCATGAAGGGCGAAATCGTGGCGGGTACTGATGACGCTGTACCGCTCGGGCCAGGTGTAGCCCGCAAACTCGATGTCGGCACTCTTTCGAACCTGACTGCGGCCGCCGTCCGCCCCGACGAGCCAGTCGGCACGGATCGACACCTGGCCAGCATCGGTCATCAGGCTCGCTTCGACATGATCGGTGTGCTGCACCATGGTCTCGAAACGATGGCCAAACAGCACCTGCGCATGCGGATACTGCTGCAGCAGGCGGTGGATGATGGGCGTGAGCCGGTGCTGCTCGAGATGCAGACGAAACGGATAGGGCGTGTCGTCCTTGAGCAGTGACAGGTCCCACTCGGCCACCATGCCATGCGCCAGGTCCCAGGACTGCCAGCGTGGCACCTTGATCCCCAGCTCGAGCATCGGCGCAGCCACTCCGACTTTCTCGAGCATCTCGATGGTGGGCGGATGGAAGGTGCCGGCGCGCAGATCGTGAGTGAGACCAGGCTCTGCCTCCGCAACGATGCAACCCACACCCATTCGTGCGAGCTGCAGCGCCACCAGCAAACCGACCGGGCCTGCGCCGGCAATCAACACCGGCGTATGAATCATGGACGCCATGTTCCGTCAGCCCCAACGCGCTTTCAGGTCGTTCGGGCTCATGTGGTCGTATTCTTCAAACGGCTGGTGGATCCAGGGATTGCTCGGCAGATGCTCGATGTAATAGTCGGGCTCGGCGACCGATGCACCCTTTCGCCAGAGCACCGCACTGCGGATTTCTTCAACGTCGGGACGGTTCGCCCGGAGGTGCGGAATCACCTCGACGAGCGTCGCGCCGCTATCGACAAGGTCGTCGACCAGCAGCCAGCGACCCGACGGCATGGGGGCCGCGCTGCTGATGTGGTCGGCGATCAGCAGACGGCTTTGGGTGGTTCCCGCATTCTCGCGGTAGGAACTGGTGAACAGCACGCCCAGCGGTTTGTCGAAGAGCCGCGACATGACGTCACCCACCCGGAGGCCACCGCGGGCCAGACACAGAATGGCGTCAAATGTCCACCCCGACTCCCAGACCTTGAGCGCAAGCTTTTCGATCAGTCGGTTGTATTCGTCCCAGGACACATAGAGGTCTTTCATCAATCGCTCCGAAAGGTCAGTCTAGGCAGCAAATGGGTCGCGCAGCACGATCGTATCGAGTCGATCGGGGCTGGTGGAGACCATGTCGATGGGGGCGCCAGCCACCTCCGAGAGTCGGTGCAGATAGCGCTGGGCATTGACGGGCAGGTCAGCCCACGAACGTACGCCAACCGTCGAGGTTTTCCAGCCCGGCAGATCTTCGTAAACCGGCTCGCACTCTGCGAGCGCATCGGCACCCGCCGGCAACATTGACAACAACGCAGTGCCTCGCCGATACGCGGTGCAGAGCCTCACCGTGTCGAGCCCGTCGAGCACATCGAGTTTCATTACAGCCAGCCCGCCAATGCCGTTGAGCGCGATCGACCGTTTGAGCGCCGGCGCATCGAACCAGCCGCAGCGGCGGGGCCGCCCGGTGACCGATCCAAACTCCTTGCCCACCTGCGCGAGGTGCCGACCGACGTCATCATGCAACTCGGTGGGAAACGGACCCGAACCGACGCGTGTGGTGTAGGCCTTGACGATGCCCAGCACATAGTGAAGCGACGACGGTGCAACCCCGGCACCCGCTGCGGCAGCGCCGGCCACGCAGTTGCTGCTGGTGACATACGGATAGGTGCCGTGATCGACATCGAGGAGCGCGCCTTGCGCGCCTTCGAAAAGCAGACTTTGGCCGCCCGCCATGGCCGCTGCCAGCTCGTCGGGCACATCGGTCAGCATCGGCGCAAGACGCGGCGCAAGCGCGAGCGCCTCGTCAGCCACCTGCGTGGCATCGAGCGGCTCGGCGCCCAGATAGTGCTTGAGCACGAAATTGTGCAGGTCAAGCACTTCCGCCACCCGCGCGCGGAACCGCTCTGGCGCAAGCAGATCGGCTGCGCGCAGCGCGCGGCGCGCCACCTTGTCTTCATAAGCGGGACCAATCCCGCGCCCGGTGGTTCCGATCTTGGCATCGCCGCGTTTGGCCTCGCGCGCCCGATCGAGAGCGACGTGGTAGGGAAGGATGAGCGTGCAGGCGTTGCTCACCCGGAGCCTGCTCGCGGCGTCGACGCCGGCGGCTTCGAGCTCATCGATTTCCTGCAACAGCGCTTGCGGCGACAACACGACGCCATTGCCGATGTAGCAGCGCACCCCGGGCCGCAGCATGCCCGAAGGGATCAGCCGCAGGACCTGCTTGCGGCCGCCGATCACAAGGGTGTGCCCTGCATTGTGTCCACCCTGAAACCGCACCACGCCCGCGGCACGCTCGGTGAGCCAGTCAACCACCTTTCCCTTGCCTTCGTCACCCCACTGGGTGCCGATGATCACGATATTTTTCGCCATGTCGGCTCCGTCATGTGGTCCGCGCGAGCGGACTCAGTTGCCAGCTTCCCTGGCGCCGCACGATTTCGCGATCGCAGGAGAATTCCTGTTGCTCTTCCTCATGGCCGGGCAGTACCTGCACGACAACCTCGCCGGCAGCCCTGAGTTCAGCGATCAGCGCCGCGAGGGCTGGATCGTCAGACCAGGGCGCCCGAATGGCGGGATCGGGATCGGCGGGCGCAAGCATACCCGCGAGTTCCCGCAACTCAACTGAAAAACCGGTGGCCGCGCGCGCACGGCCGAACGCCCGACCCACCCCGTCATAACGACCGCCGCGAGCCACGGCATCGGCGCGACCCGCCACGTAGGCGGCAAAACTGACCCCGTTGTGATAACGATAACCGCGCAGGTCGGCCAGATCGACGGACAGGGTGACCGCCGAAAACCGGGCCCAGGTGGGCGATGCGCAGAGCCGCTCGAGTTCGTCGAGCGCCCGACGGATGGCGGGCATGTCGGGCAGTGCGCGCCGCGCAGCCTCGATCACCCCGAATCCGTGGGCGCCACCGACCGTGCCATAGAGCGCAGGCAGGGCAAGGATGGCGCGCGCAAACGGCTCGCTTGCGCGGGGACCAAAGCGCTCGGCAAGTGCAGGCAGATCCTTGGAGAGGAGGAGCGCGTACAACGACTCGATATCCGGATCGAGCGCCTGGGCGTCAAGCGGAAACGCCTCCAGCAGCGCCGGCACGATGCCCATGTGGCACAGATCGATCCGCACAGCGCCCGGATGCGCTTCACCCAGCGCGCGAACCATGAGTTCGACCACTTCGAGATCGGCCTCGATCCCGGTATGACCAAACAGTTCGGCGCCAATCTGCAGGGGCTCGCGCGAGGCGAAGATCCCCGACGGCCGGGCATGAAGCGCCGACCCGGAGTAACAGAGCCGGGTGACACCGGCACGATTGAGAAGATGTGCGTCGATCCGTGCGACCTGGGGGGTCATGTCGGCCCGAACGCCCAGCGTGCGCCCGGACATCTGATCAACCAGCTGAAAGGTTTTGCCACCCAGTTCACGCCCCGAGCCCGTGAGGAGCGAATCCAGATGCTCGATCAACGGCGGAATGACGAGTTCGTAGCCAAAGCGTCGGAAGAGGTCGAGCAAAGCGCGTCGGAGATTTTCAATTCGACGCGCCTCCGAAGGCAAGACATCGGCAATGTTTTCGGGCAGGAGCCAGCGGGCCATGGTCACCGGGGCCAGGTTGAAGAGAGGCGGTTGTGAACGGGCAAAACCCGCTATTTTAGTTCAGAAAACCCGATGAGCGCGAGGCCAATCACGGTGGCGATCATTCCCATGAACCGGATCTGACCGTCCCGCATGGCTGCCACCCGCACGAAGAATGCTCGCCAGTTGCCGGGAGCAAGCAGCGGCAGGAGGCCCTCCAGAACCAGAACCAATCCCAGGACAAGCGGCCAGAGATCGGTCATTGCATCAGCGCGCAGGGCGCGGCGGCGTGGGACTGCGCAGGTAGCGGAAGAAGTCTGAGGAGGGGTCGAGCACCAGCACATCGCTGCGCGAGCGGAAGGTGGCCCGATACGCCTCGAGGCTACGGTAAAAATCGGCGAACTCCGGGTTCTGTCCAAACGCCTCCGCGTAGATGGCCGACGCCCGGGCATCGCCCTCACCCTTGACACGCTGGGCGTCGCGATAGGCCTCGGCAAGGATGACCTCACGCTGACGCTCGGCATCGGCGCGCACCTTGTCCGACTCCGCCGAACCTGTGGCACGGCGCTCGTTGGCCACGCGCTTGCGCTCGGACTGCATGCGATCAAACACCCGCACCTGAACCTCGGGGGCAAAATCGACCCGCTTGAGACCCACATCGATGATGCGAACGCCGATTTGCTGCGAGTCTTCGTCGACCTTCTGGCGGACCGCTTCTGTGATCTTGTCGCGTTCGCCCGAAATGATGTCGGAGACCGTGCGCTTGGCGATTTCGTTGTTCAGCGCATCACGCAGGCTTCTCGAAATGCGGTCTGCCGCAATGCCCTGGCTACCCTGCACCGAACGGATAAAACTCTTTGGCTCGACGATCTGCCACTTGATGAAGGTGTCAATCTGCAGGTTGAGTTTCTCGGAGGTGATGAAACGGTCGACCTCCGCAGTGTCGAGCGTGAGAATGCGCTTGTCGAAATACACCACGTTCTGGAAGGGCGGGGGCCATTTGAAATGCAGGCCCGGCTTGTCGATGACATGGCGGATCTCGCCCAGCGAATACACGACGGCGTACTGCCGCTGATCGACGACGAACACGGCCGACAGCAACACGCCAAGCAACAGGGCAACAGCCAGAAGAGCGGGAATGATTCGATGCATGATGGTGGGCTCCCGGTTCAGCGCGAATCGCGGTCACGACCGCGGATGCCGTCCGAACGCGGCGACGGCGGCGGGGGCGCACTGACCGGTGCGGGCGAGTCGCTTCCGCCCGCGGGCCGGCCTGAACTCTGGGCATCGGCGGCGCCGATCTGCTGCATCAACCGGTCGAGCGGCAGATAGAGCAGATTGTTGCCTGCCTTTGAATCGATATAGATCTTGCTGGTGCTGGTGAGCACCTGCTGCATCATTTCGGTATACATGCGGTCCCGCGTCACCTGGGGTGCCTTGCTGTACTCGGTCAGCACTTGACGGAATCGTGCGGCGTCGCCCTGCGCCGTGGCGATCAGGCGTTGACGGTAACCCTCAGCCTCTTCGCCCAGCCGCGCCGCCGCCCCGCCCGCCTTCGGGATGATGTCGTTCGCGTAGGCACGCCCCTCGTTGATCAGCCGCTCGCGATCCTGGGCCGCCTTGTTGGCGTCTTCAAAAGCGTCCTGAACCTGGTCAGGTGGCTGGGCCTGCTGGATGGTGACATCGACCAGGGTGATACCCGAGGTGTAGCGGTCGAGGAGCGCCTGGGCGCGCTGCCGTGCGTCTTTGGCAACCTGTTCCTTTTCCTCGTAGAGCACCTGATCGATGGTGCGCCGGCCCACGACCTCGCGCATGGCGGTTTCAGCGGCTTGCCGCACCGCATCCTCGGACACGCCGCCGAAGTTGTTGTTGAAGAGAAAAGCCCGGACATCGCCGATGCGGTACTGGAGGGCGAACTGGATGTCGACGATCGACTGATCATTGGTGAGCATCAGCGATTCGCGGAGCGTTTTGTTTCGCACGGTGTTCCGGTAACCGACCTCGACCTGACGCAGCTGCTGGGCATTGACCAGTTCGTGCGCCTCGACCGGCGTCGGCCAGCGCCAGGTAAAGCCTGCGCGCTCTTCGAGATGACGGAATTCCCCGAACCGCATGATTGCGGCCTGATTGCCCTCGGGCACGATATAAAACCCGCTTCCCAGCCAGAGCACAGCACCGATCAGCAGGATGGCAATCAGACCAAAGCCCGCACCGCGCCCGGATCCGGATGGTGACGACGATCCGTCTCCCGGAGGTGGCGCGCCGCCCCCCGCCTTGCGGAACAGACCGTTGATCCGGCGATTGAAGTCGCGCCAGAGTTCGTCGAGATCGGGGGGGCCATCACCACGCTGTGGCGGGGGCTTCTGGTCGCCGCCGCTGCCGCGGCCCCAGCCGGAATCGTTGAGCGAAAAAATTCGAAGAAACTTGGGCATGATCAATGGGAGGGGGTTTCCGTAACCGCTTGGCGGCCGGCGGCCCGGTCGAGCCAGGACTGGTGGTGCGTCATGATGAGTTGCCGAAGATCGGGCAATCCGGCGCCCGTCAGCGCGCTTACCGCAACCTCGAAGATGCTACCACAGGGGTGCGGCGACGCACCCGGAGCACGTCCGCTTGCGTCAATCTTGTTGTAGACCAGCAGTTGCGGCACGCTGTCTGCACCGATGTCACGCAACACACGATCAACCGCAGCAATCTGTTCATCACGATCGGGCGCAGAGGAATCGACGACATGCAGCAGGAGATCCGCGTCGGCGGTTTCCTCCAGCGTGGCCGTGAAAGCCTCCACCAGCTGGTGGGGGAGATTGCGGACAAATCCCACGGTGTCGGAAATGACAAGATGGACGCCGGGGGACCACTGCAACCGCCGGGTCAGAGTATCCAGGGTCGCAAACAGCTGGTCGGCAGCAAGTGTCTGGGCCCCCGTCAGCGCGTTGAACAGCGTTGACTTGCCGGCGTTGGTATAGCCCACAAGCGAGATCGAGAACGCCGGCCGGCGATCGCGCGCACGTTTTCGTGTGCGACGCTGGCGGCGCAGCTGCTCCAGTTGCTCCCTGAGCCGCCTCACCTTCACGCCCAGCATGCGCCGGTCGAGTTCAAGCTGGGTTTCACCCGGCCCGCCACGCACGCCAATGCCGCCACGCTGTCTTTCCAGGTGCGTCCACCCCCGGACCAGGCGCGCGGACAGATGCTCGAGCCGAGCGAGTTCCACCTGGAGCTTGCCTTCGTGACTGCGCGCGCGGCGCGCGAAAATATCGAGGATCAGCTCGGTACGGTCGAGTACCGGACAGTCCCACAGCCGGCTGAGGTTTCGCTGCTGAACGGGCGAGAGTTCCTGATTGAAGATCGCAACCGCGGCCTCCAGCTCTTTCACCCGCGCGCCGATCTCCTCGGCCTTGCCTGCGCCTACAAAAAGCCCCGCATCCGGGCGGTCGCGCCTGGCTTGTATGCGCTCGATCACGTCATACCCTGCCGACACCGCGAGTGCGCTCAGTTCTTCCAACGCGCCGGCGTCTGGCCGCTCGCGCCCGAGCGCGACCGATACCAGAAGACAGCGTACCGCCTCAGGCGAGGTCGAACTCAGTTTTCGGCGCTCTCGTGCGAATAGTTGACCGCACGCCCCGGCACCACCGTGGAGATCGCGTGCTTGTAGACCATCTGGGTGACGGTGTTCCGCAGCAGTACGACGTACTGATCGAACGACTCGATCTGCCCTTGCAGCTTGATGCCATTCACCAGATAAATGGAAACCGGTACATGCTCCTTGCGGAGCAGATTGAGGAACGGGTCTTGTAGTTGTTGCCCTTTGTTGCTCATGATGGCCTGGCCTGTAGTTGTAGTAGGGAAGAGGAAAGACTTGGCGAAATGTAGCCGAAAACGCCTCGTCGTGCCCCGCTGCCCCCGAGCCCGACCCGGCGGCGCGATCGCCCGTGTCTGGCACCTGGGCCAAAGCCCGTGAACAGCGTCCGATCAGCCCCGCTGAGCGTAGGGATTCGCACCGGTCCGGAACTCGATCCGGAGCGGGGTTCCCTGAAGGCCGAAAGCGGAACGGACGGTGGACTCGAGGTAGCGCCGATAGGTGTCGGGAATGCGGTCCAGCGACGTGCCATGAATGACCACGATAGGCGGGTTCTGCCCGCCCTGATGCGCGTAGCGCAGCTTGGGGCGAATCGGGCCGCGACGCGGCGGTGCCTGCTGCTCGACTGCATCACGCAGCACCCGCGTGAGGCGCGGCGTGGACAGGCGCGCGTAGGCCGCCGCGTGTGCGGCATCGACCGAGCGCATGACCGCCCCCACGCCAGCGCCCTTGAGCGCCGAAATGAAATGGAGTTTCGCAAAGCTCAGGAAATGCATTCGCCGATCGAGTTCGACCTTGAGCCGGTCGCGCTGCGCGGGCGAGGCCGCATCCCATTTGTTGACCGCAATCACAAGCGCCCGACCCGCCTCCAGCACATATCCCGCGATCACCGAGTCCTGATCCGAGACCGGATCTGTGGCATCGAGCAACAAAATGCAGACGTTGGCATCTTCGATGGCCTGAAGCGTCTTCACAGCCGAAAACTTCTCGACCATGTCGTCCACCCTGCCCCGGCGCCGCAGCCCTGCAGTGTCGACCAGGGTATAGGGCCGCCCGCCCCGCTCGAAATCAATTGCCACGGCGTCGCGCGTCGTACCGGGTTGATCGAACGCAATCAGCCGCTCTTCGCCCAACAGGGTGTTGATCAGGGTTGACTTGCCGACATTGGGCCGACCGACCACTGCAACGCGAACGGTGTGAACCTTGTCGGGCTCGGTGGCCTCTGCGTCAGACTCGGGATCGCCCTCGGGATCGGCGTCCATGTCGCCCTGACCGCCGCCATCGTCATGGACGGCTTCGGTCTGCGGCGTGTCGCGGGCAGCCACCGCGGCATCGAACGACGCGAGCGCTTCATCGACCAGATCGGAAATGCCGTCTCCGTGCGAGGCCGATACCGACAGCGGAGTTCCCAGCCCCAACTCGTGGAATTCGGCAGCGACGATTTCGCGACGCATGCCCTCGGTCTTGTTGACCGCCACCAGCACGTTCTGCGCAGTGCGACGCAACTCAACGCCAATCTGAAGATCATGCGGCGTCAGCCCCTCGCGTCCATCGACCAGAAAAATCACGCCATCGGCCTCGAGGACCGCCTGGCGGGTCTGGCGCGCCATCTCGGCAGCGATTCCCTCACGGGCCACGGGTTCAAAGCCGCCGCTGTCGATCACGATGAATTCCCGCTCGCCGACCCGACCGCGACCATATTGGCGATCACGGGTGAGCCCCGGTACATCAGCCACCAGGGCGGCGCGCGACCGCGTGAACCGGTTGAATAAAGTTGATTTGCCTACGTTGGGGCGGCCGACCAGGGCGATAACGGGAAGCCTTGCCACGGCTACTCGAAGGCGAGCGCATGAAGCGCGCCGCCCATGGTCTGCACCAGTGCGATGGACTCGAAGCGGATTGCGGCGCCCGACAGTGGCCGCCCGAGATCGATGCGGGCAAGCAGCGCGCCGTCGTCGCGGCGAAGCAGGTGAACCACGCCCTGGCTGTCGCCCACCAGCACATGAGCCGGCGCGAGCAACGGGGCCGACAGCCCGCGACCCGCAAGTTTTTCCTGTCGCCAGATGCTGGAACCGCTGCGCGAGAAAAGATGCACATGCCCTTTTTCGTCGCACACTGCGAGTGCCCTTTCGTCGACCGCAACGCCGGCGGCACTCGCCAGATCGCGCGACCAGAGCGTTCTACCCGTTCCGACATCGAGACAGGCAACCCGCCCCTGGAAGGCCGCCGCACAGAGATCGTTCCCGGCAAGAACCGGCACACCCGCCACATCGGCGATCCGCTCGATTTCATTGGAGCCCCGGGGGATGGAGACCGCCGCCTCCCAGCGCTGGGCACCCGAATCGGCGGCCACAGCCAGCATTCGCCCGCCAGGCAGGCCGACGTACACCTGCGCGGCGTCCATCGCGATGGCTCCGGTCTGGCGGAGCACCAGCGATGGCGCCTGCCGCTGAAAGCTCCAGCGACGCCCGCCATTGCCCGCATCGAATGCCGTGACGCGGTTGTCGCTGCCACGCACGACGACGATACCCTGCCCGACTGCGGGAATGGTGACGACCTCCGCCCCCACCGCCGCCGCCCAGCGCTGTTTGCCATCGGCGCCCAGCGCGATCAAAGCGCCATCACGCGCAGCGACCACCCCGATCTGTCCATCGGTTCCGATGCCACCGACCAACGCACGGCCGACATCGACCCGCCAGTCGGCAGCGCCCGTTTTGGGGTTGAGCACCGCCACTGAACCCGAGGGCGTAGCCACCCACGCCTTGCCGCCGGCACGCGCCGGTTGAAAGCCTGGAGCGCCTGCGAACGACGCATCCCAGGCCTGACGAATCGACCCGCCGCCTTGAACCGGCGGCAGGTCGGGAATCTTTGCCCGTCCCGACGAAAAGATTGCAAGGCCGCCACAGCCCGACAACGGCGTGGCAGCGAACAACGCGGCGGCAAGCAGCGAGCGCCTGCCGAGCGCCTCTGGCAGCCGGACGGCAGCACTGGCCGGATGGCCTGGTTGCATGAGCATCCCCTTAACCCTCCGCGGGCCCAAGCGCATCAAGCTTCAACTGCACCAGACCGCGCATCGGACTCGACGGTCCAAGCCGATCAAGCGCCTGGCGATAAGCCGCTCGCGCCTCGGCCGGCTTGTCCTGCGCGACGAGCAGATCTCCGCGCCGGTCGTCATAGAGCGCCTGATAACGGTCGGGTGCTTTGGCAGACAGAAGCGACAGCGCCTGGTCATAGGCCTTGTCGTCGATCATGAGACCCGCAAGCCGCACCCGTGC
>JBMSQB010000101.1:0-13239 GCA_049423065.1 Burkholderiaceae bacterium | reverse complement strand
TCCGGCCTCTACGTCCCGAACGTAGCGCTCTACCAGGCTAAGCTACACCCCGAAATCGCAGGCCACATGGGCCAGAAGCTGGACGCACAGCTCGGGAACATGCTGCCCGGCCGAGAACCGCTTACTTTGCGAAGCCGATCAGTATACCAAGGAAGAAATCCGCCGTGAAACCGACGCCTCCGCGGCATGCCACCCCCCTTCCGAAGGATGATCCGTATGGCGCGAGCAAGGCCGCCCCCACTTGCCGCGGCCTCGCTGCGGGCCTTGGCCTGCACCCACCCGGCTGCCCGACGCGCAACTCAAGTCGGTCGCGCTCAACCCGACTCCCTCTTGGAACGCCCCAGTTTCCGATCCTGCTGCGGTTCTTTGGCCTGTTTCGCCCAGCCCACCTCACCATGAACGCCCAACCAGACCATCAATCCGCCACTGCACGGCTGTTGCTTGCCGCCTGCCTGATCATGCCCGGCGGCCCGGCCTGGGGTCAGGCGGCACCGCCCGCCCCACCCCCCAACCAGCCGGCTGTGGCGGCTCGCCCTGCACCAGCGCCCGCCGCCCAGGCCGCGCCAGCATCACCCGTTGCGGGGCAAGCCGGCTCCGCACAGCCATCCGGCGAAGCCGGCGCGAAGCCGCAGCCCCCCCGCCCTGCTGTTCCTGGCGCCCCGTGCCTGATCGCGCAGTTTCGGGCCATCGCACTCGACACCCACAACCCTACCGAACGCGCCGTGCTCGCGCGCCAGTGGCTGCAGCGCAACCTCGCTGGCTGCGCAGCCGACAAGCTGACACTCCTGGGTTCGAACCGCTCCGCCTGGCTGGGTACAGCCGATTCAGCCGAACTGATGGGTCTGATCGATACCGCCATCGAGGCGCAATCGCAAAACGATCCGGCGCTCCTGCGTCAGCTCTACGACGCCACACCCCGCACCTTCCAGCCCACGGTCGAAACCATTCGAACCGAACCTCCGCGCCCGATTCTGCAACCGGCTGGCGCCATGCCGCTACCGCCTATCGGCATGGTGAACATCCGCCAGGGTGACCGAGGCGACCACGGCTCAGGCGGCACCTCGCAGGGCGGTCAGGGCGGAGGCCAGGCGCAAACCAACGCGTTCAGCGACCAGCAGCGCAAGGCGGTGAGCGATTATTTCTCCCAGTCGTATGAAATTGGCGAGTGCCCGGCGGGGCTCATCGCACGCGAAGGGCGATGCCAGTCGCAAAATCCGGACAAGCTCTGGCGCGTGGGCGAGCCCTTCCCGAGGGCGCTCGAAAATGAGGCAAGGGATCTACCCAATGTGCTGGCCGAGCGTCTGGGCCCGGCCCCTTCCGGCTCGCGCTACGTGCGCGCGGGGTCGGACGTGTTGATGCTTGATGCCGCCGGCAATGTCACCGGTGCGGTCACCGATTTCGGTCAGCCACCGGTCGTGCGTCGATCATTACCACGGCCCTCGCCCGCCCCCCAGCCCGCTGCGAAATAACGTGCTGCGCGAACCCCGCGCCTAGTTTGCCCGCTCGACAGCCAGCCCCGGCAGGCTCATCAACACGGCGCTGAATTCACCCGGCTCGGCATGCTGGAGCATGGTGCGGGCAGCCGCCCGCGCGAGCTCAGCCTCGTTCAATGCCATCTGACGCGCATAGTCGAGTGAGCCGCTGCGGCGGATGGCAGCGACGACCTGGTCGAATTCCACCTCGCCGCCCTGCTCGATTGCAGTCCGGATCAGCTGCCGGTCGGTGCTGGAGCCGTGGCTCATGACGTGGATGAGGGGCAGAGTGGGCTTTCCTTCGCGCAGATCATCGCCCACGTTCTTGCCGATTTCAGCGGTGTCTCCGCTGTAATCGAGCACATCGTCCACCAGCTGGAAGGCAGTGCCCAGGTGCCGCCCGAACGACGCGGCAGCTTCCTGGACCTGCGCCGGGGCGTGACAGAGGATGGCGCCCAGTCGGGCGGCCGCCTCAAACAGCTTTGCAGTTTTGAACCGGATGACCTGGAGGTAGCGCGCCTCGTCGGTGTCGGGGTCGTGGCAGTTCATCAACTGCAGGACTTCGCCTTCGGCGATGACGTTGGTGGCGTCGGCCAGCACACGCATCACGCGCATGTCGTCCACCTCGACCATCATCTGAAACGCCCGGGAGTAGACGAAATCACCCACCAGAACGGCAGCCGGATTGCCGAAAGCAGAGTTGGCGGTGCTTCGACCGCGCCGCAATTCGGATTCGTCGACCACGTCGTCGTGCAGCAAGGTGGCGGTATGGATGAATTCAACCACCGCCGCGAGGCGATGGTGGTGAGAGTCGCCGGCAAACCCCAACGCCCGGGCTACGGAAAGCAGCAGGAGCGGGCGAATCCGTTTGCCCCCCGATCCAATGATGTAGTCGGAGATCGTGCTGACCAGCGCCACCTCGGAGGAGAGGCTGCGCCGGATCATTCGGTCCGTTGCCTCGAGGTCGGGGGCCAGAGCAGGGAAAAGTTCGGAGGGTTTCATCCGCGGGAAAGTGGCGAGGGCGACAAGGCCGGACTCATGAACCCTGGCGCAACCGCAATGTCGCGGCGACGATTGCCCGCGGGCGCGCCTGCTTCAGGGAAACCGCTGATTATAGTCTGCGCGGTGCGCACCGATGCCAGGCCGCCCGCCCCCCGCAATCATCGACACTCACCGTCCGCCTCGCCTTGGCACCTGCGAGGCAAGGTGGGCCCCCGAGCGAGGGGTGTCTGATCGGGACGACTACTTTTTGACTCAAGTATCGGAATTTGCGAGAATCTCCGGTTCCCTCGTGAATACAGCACACGGGAATAAAGCAAAAGGGGTCTTTCCATGTACGCGGTCATAAAAACCGGTGGCAAGCAATACAAAGTGAGCGCCGGCGACAAAATCAAAGTAGAACAGATGCCGGCGGACATCGGAGTCGAAATCACCATCGATCAGGTTCTGGCAGTGAGCAACGGCGAGCAGATCGCCGTCGGCACGCCGCTTGTGGCTGGCGCAACGGTTTCGGCAAAGGTGCTCTCCCACGGTCGTCACGACAAGGTTCGCATTTTCAAAATGCGTCGGCGCAAGCACTACCAGAAGCGCCAGGGCCACCGCCAGAATTACACCGAAATCCTGGTGAGCCGCATCGCATCGTCACTCGGCGAAGCGTTGGCTGCAGCCCCGGCGGCTGAAGCATCCGCCCAGTAAACGGAGATCATCCACCATGGCACAGAAAAAAGGCGGCGGCTCTACGCGCAACGGCCGTGACTCACAACCGAAAATGCTGGGCATCAAGGCTTACGGCGGTGAAACCGTTACGGCCGGGTCCATCATTGTTCGCCAGCGCGGCACGCAATTCCACCCTGGCGAAAATGTCGGGCTGGGCAAAGATCACACGCTGTTCGCCCTCATCGAAGGCAAGGTCGAGTTCGCGGTCAAGGGTCCGGCCCGCCGACGCACAGTGCGGATCGCTCCGCTTCAGTAATACCGCTCAGGCACGCGGCCGCAAAAGCCCCGCCTGAGCGGGGCTTTTGTTTGGGCGCAAACCAGGCTACCGATCCCCACCATGAAGTTCGTTGACGAAGCGCACATTGAAGTCGTTGCCGGCAATGGGGGCAACGGCATCGTGTCGTTTCGCCGCGAAAAATTCATTCCGCGCGGTGGACCCGACGGCGGCGATGGCGGCCGCGGTGGCAGCATCTGGGCAGTGGCCGACCGGAACATCAATACCCTGGTTGACTACCGCTTTGCCCGCCGCCATGAAGCGCGAAACGGCGAGCACGGCCGCGGGTCCGACCAATACGGCGCTGCGGCAGACGACATCCGGCTGCGGGTACCGGTCGGAACCGTGATCCATGACGAGGATTCGGGCGAACTGATCGCCGACCTGGCAGCCGATGGCGATACCGCCCTGCTCGCGCGCGGCGGAAACGGCGGCCTCGGCAACATTCACTTCAAGTCGAGCGTCAACCGCGCACCCCGACAGTCCACACCCGGGCGCGAGGGCGAGCAAAGGCGCCTTCGGCTCGAGCTGCGAGTGCTTGCCGATGTGGGGCTTCTGGGCATGCCCAACGCGGGCAAATCAACGCTCATCAGCGCCATCAGCAATGCGCGTCCCAAAATCGCCGACTACCCCTTCACCACGCTGTATCCCAACCTCGGCGTGGTGCGCGTGGGTCCCGAGAAAAGCTTTGTGGTGGCCGATATCCCGGGCCTGATCGAGGGCGCATCCGAGGGCGCCGGGCTGGGGCACCAGTTTCTGCGTCATCTGCAGCGCACCGGCCTCCTCCTGCATCTGGTGGATCTGTCGCCGGTTGATCCCGACGCCGACCCGGCGCGCGATGCGCGTGCCATTCTGCGCGAGCTGCGTGTCTACGACACGACGCTCTATGAAAAGCCGCGCTGGCTGGTGCTGAACAAGGTCGACATGATTCCCGAGGACGAACGCGAGGCGCGGATCGAAGCGTTCATCAAGCGATTTCGCGGCCGCGGTCGATCGGCCATCCCGGTCGACCGAAACCGCGTGTTTGTCATCTCGGCGCTCACTCGGGAGGGCTGCCAGTCGCTTTGCTGGGCGATTCAGGAGCACCTCGAAGCGGTCCGTCCCCAGCAGGATCGCGAACGCGATGTGCGGTTCGATGATGCCCCGCCGCCCGCGCCACCGAAGCCTCCGCAGCCCCGTCCCGGGCGGTCCCGGTCGCAGCGCTGACCCAGGAGAGGGAACGGGTGGAACGCAACGAGCCAGACACCACTGCTCAGGCGCTTGCGCTCGCGCACGCGGACCATGTTCGCGTGGTGGCTGCGGCACGCCGGATCGTGATCAAGGTTGGATCCAGCCTGGTAACCGATGAGGGCCGCGGGCTTGACCGCGCCGCGATCTCGCGCTGGGGCGCTGAAATCGCGTCGCTTCGCGCAGGCGGCAAGCAGGTCGTGGTGGTGTCCTCCGGCGCGGTGGCCGAGGGCATGAAGCGATTGGGCTGGCGGCAGCGCCCGCGGGAAATGCATGAACTGCAGGCCGCTGCCGCAGTCGGCCAGATGGGGCTCGCGCAGGTCTACGAGAGCTGCTTTGCCGAGCACGGCCTGCGAACAGCGCAGGTGCTGCTCACCCATGAAGACCTGGCTGACCGGAAACGCTACCTCAACGCGCGCTCCACGCTACGCACACTGCTCGAGCTCGCTGTTGTGCCGATCATCAACGAGAACGATACGGTCGTGACCGACGAGATCAAGTTTGGCGACAACGACACGCTGGGTGCGCTGGTCACCAACCTGATCGATGCCGATGCGCTGGTGATTCTCACCGACCAGCAGGGGCTCTTTACCGCTGATCCGCGCAGCGACCCCTCGGCCACCTTGCTCGCGGCCGTGCGGGCAGGCGACCCCCGTCTGGAGGCGATCGCAGGCGGCACCGGTTCGTCGATTGCGAGAGGCGGCATGATCACCAAGGTTCGTGCGGCGCAGCGCGCAGCGCGCGGGGGAGCCAGCACGGTGGTGGCATCAGGCCGGCTGGAGGGGGTGCTGCGGCGGCTTGCGGCGGGCGACGCAATCGGAACACAGTTCATCGCTGACCTTCCGAGGCTGGCCGCACGCAAGCAATGGATGGCCGATCACCTCCAGCTTCGCGGCGCGGTCACCGTCGACGAGGGCGCTGCGCGCGCGCTATGTGCAGCCGGCCGCAGCCTGCTGCCAATTGGCGTCACCGAGGTGCAGGGCGACTATGAGCGGGGCGAGGTCATTGCCATCCGCAACGCCCAAGGTATCGAACTGGGGCGCGGTCTCAGCAATTATTCATCGGCCGACACCCGCCGCATCATGCGGCGCGCCTCTCATGAGATCGAGTCGATCCTGGGTTACATCGAAGAGCCCGAACTGATCCATCGCGACGATCTGGTGCTGCGTTAAGGGCACGCATTCACCCACAACAGTCGGAATGCTGCTCGGACAGACGCAGCCGGTGGAACCACCCGCATCGACACCACCCACTGCGCTCGGCTACCATCAGCCCGTCCGATCGCTCGATGGTCCTGCACCTGTTGCGCGGAGATTTCGCAATGCATGGCGTTCGCCTCTATGCCGGCACAGCCGGCCACTCCACCTGGTTCAGTAGCGACCTGGGTGACCAATGGATTCATCCCAACAGCCACTCGGGGCTCTACACCGAGGCGCGGGTCTGGTGCTTCAGCAGCCACCCGTCCGATCCGGACACCCTATACGCCGGCTCCGACATGGGGCTCTTCTGCTGGAGTGAGCGCGCCCAGGCCTGGGAGAGCCTGCCCTCGCCCATGGCCGATATCTGGTCGATTGCGCAAGATCCGTCCGATCCGCGCATCCTGATTGCGGGCACACGCCCCGGTGCGCTCTATCGCTCGACCGATGCGGGTCGCCACTGGCTGCAGTGCAGCACTCCTGGCGTCCAGGCCTTTTCAAGTGTCAACCGCGGCCCAACACGCGTGACCCAGATCCTGTTTGATCCGATCGATCACGGCACGATCTGGGCAGGTATCGAGATCGGCGGTATCTGGCGCAGCACCGACAGCGGCCTCAACTGGACCTTCCTCGATCAGGGTCTGGTGTCGGGCGACATCCACGGCATCGCAGTGATCCGCGATACCGATGGCGCCAAAGCCGTACTCGCCACCACCAACAAGGGACTGCACCGCAGTCGCGACAACGGCGCAAGCTGGGTGCATGAGACGATCGACTCACCCTGGCAGTATTCGCGCGCGGTTCAACTCGCCCCGGATGGCCGCACGCTCTACCTCACCAACGGCAACGGCCCGCCGGGCAGTACCGGTCGGCTTCTCCGCAGCGAAGACGCCGGTCACCACTGGCATGAAATCGCGCTGCCCGGCATGCTGAACAGCACCGTCTGGTGTGTTGCCATGCATCCGGCTGACCCGCAACTGCTCTTTACCTGCACCAACCTCGGCCAGGTATTTCGCAGCACCGACGGTGGTGAGAACTGGACGCGACTTGCGCGCGAATTCGGCGAGATTCGCGCGCTCCACTGGCGGCCCGCCCCGCCTTCCAATGACACGAGCGCTGTCGCCGCGCAATGGACTTATCGATAGGAGACCCCCGTGATCGGCTCATCTCATTTGCACCGCGCACTGGCGGCGCTCACCTTATCCCTGCTCCCGGCCATCGCGGCTGCGCAGTGGCCCACACAACCGGTCCGCATCATGGTGCCGTTCGCGCCAGGCGCACTCACCGATCTGGCCGCCCGCAACATCGCGGCCGAACTCTCGGCTCAGATTGGCCAACAGTTCGTGGTTGAAAACAAGGGCGGTGCCGCCGGCACCATCGGCACTGCCGAAGTGGCCAAAGCCAGACCGGATGGTCACACCCTGGTCTTTACCGACAGCTCGCTCACCATCTCGCCCGGGCTCTACAAATCGTTGCCCTATGACGTGTTGCGTGACCTGGTCGCGATCACCATACCAGTGGAGGCGCCGGCGGTGATGGTGGCGCGCACCGGCCTGGGCGCCAGGACGGTGGCCGAGGTCGTTGCCCTCGCCAAGGCCAAGCCCAAGGGGCTCACCTTCGGTTCAGGCGGACAGGGCTCATCGGCGCATCTCGCGACCGAGCTCTTCCTGATGCAGGCCGGCCTCGAAATGACGCATGTCCCGTTTCGGGGCGTGGCAGCCGCGCTCACCGACACGGCCGGCAACCAGATCGACATCACCGTCTCTAGCCTCGGTGGCGCCTCGGGCCACATTCGTGGCAACCGGGTCGTGCCGCTTGCGGTCACCGGCTCGCAGCGCTCGCCCGCGTTCCCCGAACTGCCCACCTTCGCTGAAGCCGGCTTTGCCCAGTACGATGTTGTGTATCGGTTCGGGTTCCTCGCGCCCACAGGGACCCCAGGAGCAGTGATCACCCGCCTGCAGGAGGAAATTGCCAAGGCGGTCGCGCAGCCCAAGGTGAAAGCCTTTCTCGACTCGCAAGGCGCCCGTGCAGTACGCATCGACGGCGCCGCATTTACCGACCTGATCCGACGCGAACTCGCTCTCTGGAAGCAGGTGATCGAACGTGCTGGTGTGAAAGCCGACTAGCCTCTTCCTCCTTTTCGCGGCAGACCCCTTTGAACGAGACCATCGATCCCGACATCCCGGCGCCGGCGCATGCCTGCGACAGCCATTTCCATGTGTTTGGCGACCCCGCGCGGTTTCCGTATCGCGACCCGAAGCTTCGCTACCAGCCGCCGATCGCGCCGCTGGCCGACTACCTCGCGCGCGCGCGCCGAATCGGCATCGAGCGCTTCGTGTTTGTGCAGCCCAGCGCCTATCTGCGCGACAACAGCTGCCAGCTCGAAGCCATGGCCCAGATGGGTGCCGCATGCCGGGGCATCGTCGACATCGACGAAGACGCGCCCGACGCCCTCTTCGAGTCGCTACATCGCCAGAACGTGCGCGGTATCCGGATCAACGTCTCGCCAATTCATCCGCCCGAAGATGGCCTGGCAGAGCGGCTTCTGCCGCGCATCAACCTGCTCGAGAAGCGCTGCCAGGCGTTTGGCTGGCACCTGGACTTTCTGCTCCCGGGTTGGCTCACCGAGCGCCTGCTCCCGCGCATCGCCGACCTCGAGGTCGATTGCACGCTTGCGCATCTGGGCATGTTTGCCGCCGCGCTGGGCCCCGAACAACCGGGCTTTGCGGCGTTGCTTCGGCTGCTTGAGTCGGGGTCGGGGCGGCACTGGATCAAACTCACCGGCTTTTACCGGGTGTCGCGCGAGCCGCCGCACTACAACAATGTGGCGCCAATGATGCAGGCGCTCGCCGCGGTGGCGCCCGATCGGCTGATCTGGGGAAGCGATGACCCGCACCTGTCGTATGCGCACGAAACCGGCACGATCACGCTCTACAACCTGATGTGTCGCTGGGCTGCAAACCCCGCGTTGCTTCAGAAAATTCTGGTGGACAACCCGGCACGCCTCTACGGCTTTGACGCACCGGGCTGAACGCCTACAGGCGACGGGAAAAGTCGGGGTCGAAGCCGGAGTCGAACGGCGAGTAGTTGTCCTCGACCAGCTCGGCGTCGCTCTCGATCTCGGCCGCATCGAGTTCATCGAGCGAGCGCACGCGGCGAAAGTCGCTGAAAAAACGCAGGCCGCTGCGGCAGGTGGCTTCCATGCGGCGCGCGGCTTCCAGTGCGCCTGCCGGATCAACGATAAGCTGAAGCGGATCGAAGGCACTGCGGCCCTGGCCCGGGCTGACATCGGTGAGGTCGGTGACGCTGGGCACAAGCGCGGAGTCGTGGTTCATGGGGGGCTCCCGAGGGTTGAGAAACGAGGAAAGCCCCAGTATTGCGAGAGCCCCGCCGGCTGACTGCGGCTTTCGTCACACAGGCGTTCACAGCCTGTGACGCATATCAGCCGGAAGCGGAAAAAAGTCGCGGCTCGGGCGGTGCATGGACTCCGGCACACAGTCTCCGGCGCATGGCCCCGGGCTCATCACCCCCGGCGCACAACGACCAGCCACCGGCCGCACACCACTCACATCACCGCGCCCAGCTGCCAGGGAACGAATTCATCGTTGCCAATGCCCAGTGCCTCGCTGCAGCTCGGTTCGCCGCCCGCCACCTTCAGCATCCGCTCAAAAATCTCGCGCCCTTTCTGCGCCACGCTGACCGACCCATCGATGATCGGTCCGCAGTTGATGTCCATGTCCTCGCTCATGCGCTCGTAGAGCGCGCTGTGGGTGGCAAGCTTGATCGACGGAGCCGGCTTGCAGCCATAAACCGAGCCGCGCCCCGTGGTGAAGCAGATCAGATTGGCCCCGCCCGCGACCTGGCCTGTGGCCGATACCGGGTCATAACCCGGGGTATCCATAAACACGAAACCACGCGACGTGACGGGCTCGGCGTATTCAAAAACATCCATCAAATCGGTCGTGCCCGCTTTGGCCACCGCGCCCAGCGATTTCTCCAGGATGGTGGTGAGACCGCCTGCCTTGTTGCCGGGCGAGGGGTTGTTGTCCATGCTGCCGTCGTTTCTGGCAGTGTAGGCCTCCCACCACCGGATCCGGCGAATCAGCTTGTCCGCCACCTCCTGCGAGACCGCACGGCGCGTGAGCAGATGTTCGGCGCCATAGATCTCGGGCGTTTCGGACAGGATGACCGTGCCACCATGCGCGACCAGCAGATCGCAGGCCGCGCCCAGTGCCGGGTTGGCGGTGATACCGGAATACCCATCAGAGCCGCCACACTGCAGCCCCACCGTGAGAAAGCTGGCGGGAATGGGCTCACGCCGCACCGCATTGGCGGCTGGCAGCATGGCATTGACCGCGGCAATGCCCGCTTCCACGGTTTTACGGGTACCGCCACTTGTCTGGATGATGAGCGGCTTCAGCTGCGCGTTCTCGCCCAGGCCCTGCGCATGAAAGAGCGCATCCATCTGATTGGATTCACAGCCCAGTCCGATGATGACCACACCCGCGAAATTCACATGCCGGCTGTAGCCCGCGATCGTGCGGCGAAGCACATCGATGCCCGCGCCCTGCGTATCCATGCCACAGCCCGAGGCGTGAGAAATCGGGACGACACCATCCACATTCGGATACTGCGCCATGACCTCGGGGGTGAAGTGCTGGGCGACGAAACGCGACACCGAGGCCGAGCAGTTCACCGTGGCAATCACGCCAATGTAATTGCGGGTGGCCACCCGGCCGTCAGGTCGACGAATGCCTGAAAAAGTTGCAGGTTCGGCCGGCGCTGCGAACGCTCTCCGGTCGACGCCCACATCGTACTGGCGCTCGAACATTTCAAAGCCGAGGTTGTGCACATGCACATGCTGGCCCGCGGCAATGGGCTGGGTGGCAAAGCCGATGATCTGGTTATAGCGCCGCACCGGCGCGCCTTGCGCAATGGCGCGCACCGCCACCTTGTGGCCTGCGGGAATGGCGTCGATGCAGGCGATGTTCTCATCATCAATGCGGGTGCCGGCTGCAATCGGTCGTGCAGCAATCACCACATCATCATGGGGATTCAGGCGCAGCGTGGGCTTGCGGATCAGCGTGACGGGCTGGTTCATGGAATCACCTCAAACCATCAGGGATAGAGCAGACGCGGCAACCACAACACCACCTCGGGAACGAAGGTGATGAGGATGAGCGTTGCGAACAGGGGAAGCATCCAGGGGGCGATTGCCGCCACGGTGCGTTCAAACGACAGCTTCGAGACCTTGGCAAGCACGAAGAGAACCATGCCGACCGGCGGCGTGAGCAGTCCGATCATGAGGTTCAGCACCATGACCAGCCCAAAATGAATCGGGTCGATGCCGAGCTTCGCGATGATGGGCGAGAACACCGGAACCAGAATGGTGATGGCTGCAATCGTTTCCATGAAGCAGCCGACAAACAACAGGAACAGATTGGCCAGCACCAGAAACACCCAGGGCTCGCTGCTGATGGACAGCACCCACTGCGCAATCGCCTCGGTCACCTGCGTGGTGGTGAGTACCCAGGCGAAAATGGACGCTGCAGCCACAATGAACAGTACGGTGGCGGTGGTCTCGATCGTGTCCATCGAGATCTTCACCAGCATCCGCCAGTTGAGCGTGCGGTACCACACGAAGCCGAGGAAGAGTGCCCAGGCAACCGCTGCCACGGCCGCCTCGGTCGGCGTAAACAGCCCGGATGCCATGCCGCCAATCAGGATGACCGGTGTGAGCAGCGCCATGAAGGCGCGGAACTTCATCCAGCGGTCCACAATCAACACAGCGGCAAGCGGCAGACCGAACTTGAAAAGCCCCCCCAGTTCCTGGTTGCCCCACAGACGAAAGAGCGCAACAGCAACGATCGCCACCGCGATCAGTTCGACAAACGCGCCCCCCATCCGCGGCCATGAAAACGCGATGTCGGCGCCGTAGTTACGCACCCTCGCATACCAGGCCACCATGAACATCATGAAGAGCGCCATGACGATGCCAGGCACAAAGCCCGCGGCAAAGAGCTTGCCGATCGACGCGTTCGCCTGCACGCCGTATATGACCATGGGCAAGGAGGGTGGAATGATGGGGCCCAGGGTGGATGAGGCCGCGGTGATTCCCACCGCAAACTCCACCGGATAGCCATGATCCTTCATGGCCTTGATCTCGATGGTGCCCAGACCGCCTGCATCGGCCACTGCGGTGCCCGACATGCCTGCAAACACCACCGAGCCCACCACATTCACATGGCCCAGCCCACCCTTCATCCACCCCACCAGCGCGAGCGCGAAATCGTAGATGCGGTTGGTGATGCCGGCGGAATTCATGAGGTTGCCGGCAAGGATGAAGAACGGCACGGCAAGGAGCGGGAAGCTGTCCACGCCGCCCACCATGCGATGGACCACCGTGAGCGGCGGAATGGTTCCCGACAGCCAGATGTAGGCGAGCGACCCGATCGCCATGGCAATCGCGATCGGGATGCCGGTAGCCATTGCGGCGAGAAA
Source organism: Burkholderiaceae bacterium (assembly GCA_049423065.1). Lineage (GTDB taxonomy): Bacteria > Pseudomonadota > Gammaproteobacteria > Burkholderiales > Burkholderiaceae_E > SYIM01. The sequence goes on along the minus strand of JBMSQB010000101.1, from coordinate 853 downwards.
CGAGCCGAAGAAGAACGCGTTCATGTCCGCTCTCCCCGCACCGACGCCTGCGCCAGGGCGACAGGGCCATCATGATCCTCACCGGGTCGTTCAAGCACGCTCCAGCCACGCCGCCAGTGCAGCACCGCCACCTGAATGGCGCGATAAGTCATGAGCACGAAACCCAGCGCAACAAAACCGTAGACCCAGCTCATGGGCAGATCCACCACGGTCATGCCCAGGTTGTTCATGCGCGGCACCAGTTCGATTGCAAGCCAGCTTGCATAGCCGAGAAAGGCAATGCGAATGAGGTCGACAAAGGTGGACAGCGCGCGCCCGACGACGGCAGGAAGGTAGCGGTAGACGAACTCGACATGAATGTGGCTGTTGCGGCGTACGCCCATCGATGCGCCGAGGAAGGTGACCACCACCAGGAAATACCGCGCGATCTCCTCGGTCCAGCTTGCAGAATCGTTGAGCACGTAGCGCGTGAAGAACTGGTAGAAGACGGTGAGCGCAAGCAGCCAGAACATGGCAAGCGTGAGCCAGTCTTCCCAGCGATACACCGACAGATCGATGGGCGCGTCCGTGGCATGGAAGTGCCCCGATTCGTCGAGTACAGGAGAGTCGCTGTCCGGAGTCATGTGGGCTCAACGTTGGGCAGGTTGAAAACGGGTCGTCTGCACAGACCGTACCGCAAGATTGCTGCACGCTGCGGTGGTCGACCGGCGGCCGGGCGCGAGGGCGGGGCGAAACACCCCGGCGGGAGGCTCCTGCCAGCCGCCGAGGCGGGGCGCCCATCCGGGGTGCTCATCCGGGGTGCCCATCCGGAGCGCTCATCCGGGTCGCCCATCCGGGGCGCCCGCGCAGGGCC
>JBMSQB010000100.1:0-14318 GCA_049423065.1 Burkholderiaceae bacterium | reverse complement strand
AGCCAGTGCAACAGCCAGACCGCAATGGCGACGACGATCGCGACGACGATCAGACCAAGAATGAAACTGCCGAACTCAGCGCCGCTCATGTGATTCTCCCTTTGCTTGACTTCCTGACGCCAGCTTTTGCGGTCGAGGCCTCCCGCCGGATGCGGGTGAAGGCCTGTGTGGTTTGAGTGAGCGCCACCTCGGTGGGGAGTCGTTCCATGGAACTTGCCCCGTAGAAGCCGTCGCAGCCCGGGCAGTGCTGCAAGATGAAGCGGGCGTCATCGGGCGTAGCAATCGGCCCGCCATGACACAACACCAGCACTTCGCGTCGCTTCTTGCGCGCCGCAGCCGCCCAGCGGTTGATTGGTTCGATGCAGTCCTCGAGACTGAGCGCGGTTTCCGCACCGATTGCGCCGCCCGTGGTCAGACCCATGTGACACACCAGGATATCGGCCCCGGCCTTGGTCATCGCCCGGGCCTCGTCCTCGTTGAACACATAGGGCGTGGTAAGCATGTCGGCACTCGCGGCGCGGGCAATGAAGTCGACCTCGAGGCCATATCCCATGCCGGTCTCCTCAAGATTGGCGCGAAACGTGCCATCAATGAGACCGACAGTCGGAAAATTCTGAATGCCGGAAAACCCCAGGTCGACCAGCCGTCGCAAAAACTGGTCGGGGATCATGAACGGATCGGTGGCGTTGACCCCAGCCAGCACGGGCGTATGGCGAACCACGGGCAGCACCTCCCTTGCCATGTCGCACACGATCTCGTTGGCATTGCCGTAGGCCAGCAAGCCAGCGAGCGAGCCGCGGCCAGCCATGCGGTAACGCCCGGAGTTGTAGATGACGATCAGATCGATACCACCGGCCTCCTCACACTTGGCCGACAGCCCTGTGCCAGCCCCTCCGCCTATGATGGGCTCGCCGCGGGCCACCTTGGCGCGCAGACGCTTGAGCAATTCGGTTCTCGCAACCCGGGGCATGCTTGGTGTTCTCCTGATGAATGCTGGCTCAGGCGCGCCGGGCTTCGGCGCCTGGCGCGATATCGCGCCAGGCCGCCACCAGCGCCTGCGCGAAGGCCTCGTCGTTGATGTGATGGGGCAAACGCACAAGGCGCCGCGAAGGCCCGCCGCGAAAACCCTTCTCGATCGTGTCGAACAGCACCTGATTGGCTTGCGGATCATGAAACGGCTGACCGGGCTGATCAATGGCGGACACGCCTCCCTCGGGGATCAGGAAACGCACCGGACCGCGCATCGCATTGATCTTGGCAACCAAAAACTCGCCCACCGCCTGGCATTCCTCAACCGTGGTACGCATCAGCGTGACCGTTGGGTTGTGCCGGTAGAGGCGACGGCTGCGAAATCGCTCGGGAACACTCTCCCACGCACCGAAATTGGCCATGTCGAGCGCCCCGCAGGAGCCCACCCAGGGCAACTCATGCCGAGCGAACACATCGAGTCGGCCCGGGCCGGCAGAAAGGACGCCCCCGGCGATCTCGTCGGCGATCTCGGTGGTGGATACATCGATCACGCCTTCAAGGAGGCCTGAGTCGGCAAGTTTCTCCAAAGACTGTCCACCCACTCCGGTGGCATGAAACACAAGGCAGTCGAATTCCTGCTCAAGTTGCTTGGTCACCATCTGTACGCATGGGGTGGTGACGCCAAACATGGTCAGTCCGAGAGCGCGCTTGGTCGCCTGCGCAGTGGGTACTGGATGACTGATCATGCCCGCCAGCGCATGCGCCGCGTTGGCGAGCACCCGTTCGCTGATCCGGTTCAGGCCTTGCACATCGGTCACCGAGTACATCATGCAGATGTCACTCGGGCCAACGTAGGGCCGGGTATCGCCACTTGCCATGGTCGACACCATGACTTTGGGTACGCCCACCGGCAGCGCGCGCATGGCGGCCGTGGCCAGGGTGGTGCCGCCCGAGCCGCCCGCCGAGATGAGCCCCCCGAGGTCTCGACGGGTGAGGATGAATCGCTCGAAGGCAAGTGCCATGGCGGCCACCGCACTGCCACGATCACCGCTGAAAACGCCCGCTTCGCCCCTGGGATGGTGACGCGCCACTTCGCGCGGGTGCACGCTGGCCGTTGATGTGCGCCCGCTGGTGGAGAGGTCTACCGTGACCACACGCAAGCCCAGCCGCTCAAGGCTTTGGCGAAGGTAGAACAGTTCGCGCGCCTTGGTATCGAAGGTGCCAGCAACATAGGCTGCACGGGCACTGGTTGCCGCCACGGGGAAATCGAAGACCGCTGCGGGTGGCGCGAACACCACCGGCGCAGCCCCGGCCGTTCTGTGATCGGTGGCAGCCACCGACTCGGACGCCACTTCCAGTGGCCGGTCAAAAACGGGTACCGTGGGGCTGCCCGCGTTCCAGCGGTTGAATCCGCGTACCGTTCGTGGCGACAGATCGGTCACGCTGGGCGAAGCGTCGCCATGAGCCCGCACTACGGTGAGAACCCGCGATTCGAGATGCGCCTGTTCGGGCGGGTCGACCGTTCCGGCTCTCGAAGATGCGCCGGCTTCGTCAACCTCGTCACTATCGTGCGAGCGGACCCCAAGCAGTCGCTCCTGAAGTTCGCGGTCGGCGGCCAGTTCAACGGCTGGCATTTCCTGCGCGATCCGACCGTTGACCATGATGCCGATACGATCGGCGACGCTGGTGGCCACGCCCAGATTCTGTTCGATCAACAACACCGAAATATCGCCCTCGGCCGCCAGGTCTCTCAACGCCTGGGCCACCTGCTCGACGATCACCGGCGCAAGCCCCTCTGTGGGCTCGTCCATGACCAGCAGACACGGCTCAAGCAGCAGCGCGCGGCCGATCGCGAGCATCTGCTGCTCGCCGCCCGACAGCTGTGAGCCACCATTGCCCTTGCGCTCTGCCAGCCGCGGGAACATGGCATAGATACGATCGACGTCGCGGCGATGAGACGCAACCAGCCTCAAGGTCTCCTCGACAGACAGCGACGGCCACACGCGGCGACCCTGCGGAACATAAGCGATGCCGCGACGGGTGATCTCGTGCGGGCTGCGCCCCAGGATCTCTTCCCCGCTCAGCTTCACGCTACCGCTCGCCGGCACGAGGCCCGTGATGGCGTTGCAGAGCGTGGTCTTTCCCATGCCGTTACGCCCCACGATACCGAGCACGCCGCGATCCAGTTCGAGGCTCACTGCCTGCAGCGCATGGGCACGACCGTAGTACACATCGAGCCCGGCAATCTGCAGCAGGGGCACGCGCCGGGCGCCCGACCGCGGGGCGCGGCCTTGATCATGGGAGGGGTCTGAGCCCCGGCCGCGGCCAAGACGAAACCACGCCATCAGCGCCGACCTCCCATGTAAAGGGCCTGCACCTGAGGGTCGGCCTCGATCTCGGATGGCGTACCGTGGCGCAGCACTCGACCGTTATGCATCACGGTGACGCGTTGCGAAACACGCAGCGCGATATCAAGATCGTGTTCGATGATCACAAAGCTCATATGAGCGGGAAGGGATGTCAGCAACGCCACCAGTTCGCGCCGCTCTGCCGGCGACAGACCGGCGGCAGGCTCATCAAACAGGATCAGACGCGGCGCGCCAGCCAGTGCCATGCCGATCTCGAGCTGCCGTTGTTGCCCATGGGCCAGGTTGGCTACGGGCTCGTTGGCGATATGAGACAAGCGCACACGGTCGAGCAGATCTTCGGTAGCCATCCGTGACGGATGAGAGGCACCCGGCCGCCACATGTTGAATCGACCGTTCGCAACCCCCCGCACAGCAAGGAACAGGTTGTCACGAATGGACAGGTCACGAAACAGAAGCGAGGACTGATAGGTGCGGCGCAACCCCTTGCGAATGCGCTCGTGGGGCGGCAATGCGGTGATGTCCTCGCCAAAGAATTCGATCCGCCCGGCGGTGGGCGGGAAGTCGCCAGTAATGGCGTTGAACAAGGTTGTCTTGCCCGCGCCATTGGAACCCAGGACGGCATATTTCTGGCCCGCCGCCACGGCAAACGATACTTCGTCCACGGCGCGCAGTGCACCGAAGGCTCGGGTCACACCCTGCAGTACCAGTGCATCGGACGATGCAAGCGGTGCGCGCGCCTGCCCCCCGGCAGCGCCAGCCATGGCGGGCGCGCGGGAGGAGACGCGCAGTTGCGACAGAGAGGCCATCCAGGAACCGTCTGGCTGTATCAGCGGACTGCCTTCATGTTCAAGGGCAGGCCGGTACGTCGCGAGAACCCATCTGAAACTCCTCGCGCTTCATGCCCAGCATCTGATCGACGTTATCCACCTTGCGCAGCACGCGGGTGGTGAGGTCGCCCTTGCTGTCCTTGACCACTTCGGTCACGAAAGTGGTTCCGATCGCCTGGCGATTGGAATCAAGCTTCACGGTACCGGTGGGCATCTTCAATTCGAGTTTGGACAGGGCCTCGCGGTACTTGGCCTGGCCACCGGAGAGGTCGCCCTTGACCTGCTCGAGTGCATCAAGCGCTGCCTTCATGTTGGTGTAGTACACCAGGGCAAACAGACTCGGGCTCGGATAGCCACCGGCAGACACGGGGTAGTTCTTCTGATAGTCGGCCACAAAGGCCTTCCAGTCAGCACCGTCGAAGCTGTCGGCGTAGGGCCCGGCGGAAATGGTGCCCACCAGCGAATCACGTCGTTTGCCGCGATAGTTCAACACATCCTGGCTGACCGTGATGGAGCCGCCCATCATGGGTTTGTCACCGCCCGCTGCCTCGTACTGATTCAGGAAGTTGACCGCATCGGCACCGCCAAGCACCACCAGCAGTGCGTCCACGTCCTTGGGAATGCGCGCGATAACCGAGGAGTAGTCCTTGCCTCCCAACGGTACCCAGGCCTTCACCGGCACCTTGCCACCAAGCCGGCAAAACTCCGACATGAATCCCTGAACCTGTGAGTACGGGAATGCGTAATCTTCGGCGATCACCATGACCCGCTTGTAACCTTTATCCACGGCGGCCTTGCCCAAGCCGACCATCCACTGCGCGCCTTCGGTATTGAAGCGGAAGAAGTTGGGGCTGGGATTTTGCAGGGTCGTGGCCTGCGCACCCGAACCACCATTGATGAAGGTCATGTTGGGCTGCGTCTTGGAATAGTCCTTGACCGCGATACCTTCGCCGCCCGACAGCGGACCGACCACCAGGTCGACCTTGTCCTGCTCAACCAGTTTGCGCACCGCGTTCACGGCCACATCGGGGTTGGCATTGGACGAGGCCCTGACCATCTCGATCTTTCGGCCGGCCACGACGCCGCCCCGCTGGCGAATGGCCAGTTCAGCGCCGCGCATGCCATCGGCCCCGCCTGCGGCGAACGGGCCTTCCAGGGTAGCGAGCACGCCGATCTTGACTGGCGCGCCCTGTGCCCAGGCGACGCTGGTCAGGGCAGCAGCGGTCGCCGCTCCAACCACCGAGTGAATCCAGATCCTTTTCGTCATTTTCACGGTTGTCTCCTCAATCATTGTCGATGCGACGGGGAAGTGACGGACGGGTCCGAACCGAAGCGACGGCGAAGCTTCGCCCACAGTCCGAGCAGTCCATCGGGGGAAAACAGGACGATGGCGAGGAACACCACGCCAATCACCAGGTTGAATCGTTCGCGGTCGATAAGGTCGATGGCAAACGTCTGCAACAAGACAAAAATGATGGCGCCGAGAAAAGCCCCAATGGGGTGGCGCATCCCGCCGAGCACGGCAATCACCAGGATGTTGATCTGCCAGCCGGTATTGACCGAGCCGGGGGTGATCAGACCGTTGTACCAGACCATCAGTACGCCGCCGATGGCGGCCATGAAACCGGCCACTGCGTAGGCAGCCACGCGATGCGCGACGACATTGAAGCCGAGCGCAGCCATGCGTCGCGGGTTGTCGCGGACGCCCTGCAGGGCCACACCGAACGGCGTGCGAACGATCCACTTGACTGCGAAATACCCAGCCATGGCCCAGAACAGGCTGAGGAAGTAAAAAGGCAGCGGATCACGCCAGTTCACACCCAGCACTTGGGGTGGGTAGACCTTCTGAAATCCCTGAAAGCCGTTGAACAGGGTGTAGTTCTGCAAGGCCAGGTAGTAGAACGCAACGCCGAATGCCAGCGTGATCATGATGGTGTAGATGCCCTCGGTACGCACCGACAGCCAGCCGATGACGGTGGCGCAGACGGTGGCGATGAGGACGGCAAAGATCACAGCCAGCCACCAGGGCCAGTCAAGACTGATGGGCGTGCTGCTCGCCCCCAGAATCGCCAGTGCGTATCCCGCCATCCCTGCCACCGACATCTGCGCAAGCGAAACGATGCCGCCATAGCCACCCAGAAAAGTAAGCGACAGGGCAATGAGCCCCAGCACGAGCGCCTGGGCGGCCACCTGGAAGGTGAAGAACGGCGTTGCCACGAAGGGAAATACCAGCGCCAGCCCAAACGTAAGCACATGGCGCGCCGAGAGGGTGCGCCACAGAAACTTCAACCAGCGGGGCGCGTCGCTGTCTGCATAGGGATCGACTGCCGCAGCGCCCGACGCGACTGCACTCGCCTGTACACGCACGGGTGGCTGACCCGAGGAACGGGCGGCATGGCGAAGCCCGCCGTTCATCGCCCGACGCCATTGCGCGGCGCTCATGCCGGTTTACCCAGAATGCCGCGCGGACGGAAGGCCAGCACGAGGATGAGGATCACGAAGGTGAACACCACGCTGTAGGTCGGCGCATACGCAAGACCGTACGTCTCGGCAAGGCCAAGAATCACCGCCCCAAGGGCCGCCCCCACCACGCTCCCCATGCCGCCAACGATCACCACGATCAGCGAGGCCAGCAGTAACCGTGTGTCTTCTCCCGGCACCATCGACAATTCAACCGCACCGATAACCCCGCCGAGACCTGCGAGCCCGGCGCCGAGCATGAAGGTGACCGCGAACACCAGATTCACGTTCACGCCCGATGCGGCCAGCATCTGCCGGTCATCAACGCCCGCCCGGATCATGGCTCCTACTGTGGTGCGCGCGAGCAGCCACCAGAGGAACACCCCGATGATGATCCCGGCTGCCAACAGACTCAGCCGGTACGCTGAATAGGCCTTGATCAGCGGAATGTTCCTGATCGGACCCTGAAGCCATTCGGGGGCGTCCATCTGATGGACCTGCGCGGTGAAGGCCCACAGCAACAGGTCGGCCACCACAATGGACAGACCGATGGTGACCATGGTCTGCCGGAGATCCTGGCCTTGCATGTGACGCAGAATCAGCGTCTGCAGCAGCAACCCTGCCAGCGCGGCGGCGAGAAAACCCGCGGCAAGTGCGAGCACCCACCAGCCAGTCTTTTCCGCGACAAAGAAACCCACGTAGCCACCAAGCAGGTAAAGCGAGCCGTGCGCCAGATTCACGTTGCGCATCAATCCGAAGACGAGCGTAAAACCGCTCGCAACAATGAAATAGAGCGAGGCCAGCGTGAGACCGTTGAGCAGCGTGATGAAGTAGAGCCGCGGGTTGTCCACGATCGCCCACAGCGAGAAAAGCGTAATGGGTCCGCCAATCAGCAGCCAAGCCCAGGCGCGCGTACCCCACTTCACGCCGCATGCTCCCAGGTCCGGGCCTTTGCCACGGGCGGCGTCTTGGCGAACTCCCCATCCTTCATGACAGCCAGGATGCGTTTGGGGTCGCGCAGGATCGACAGGTTGGCAAGGGGATCACCATCAAGCAGCAGCAGATCGGCGAGGTAACCTTCCTTGATCAGCCCGAGTTCGTGCGGTCGCAGCATGACCTGTCCGCCGTAGAGCGTGCACGAGCGGATCGCCTCCATCGGCGTAAAGCCAAGGTATTTGACGAACAGTTCCAGATCACGTGCGTTCTGCAAGTGAGGATTGAAGGCAAAGCCATAGTCGCCGCCGGGCAGAACCCGAACACCCCGCCGGTGCATGGCCTTGAGCGACTCGCAGGCAGCAGCCCACTCCTCCTCATAGCCCATCGAGACTGCTTTCTCGTGACTCACACCCCACGGCTCTGCCTCGTTGAGCAGCGCATAAATGATGCTGATTCCCGGCGCCACGAATACCTCGTCGCGCGCCGCCTCCAGCATGTCCAGCGCCTCGGTATCGGTGAAGCTGGCGTGGTAGATGAGCCGGATGCCGTGGCGCAGCGCCTGCTTCACGCTTGCACACGATCGGGCATGGACCACGATACGCTTGCCGCGCATGCGCACTTCCTCGGCACAGGCCGCCACCTCGGCATCGGTCATCCAGGTGGTCTTGGCATCGGCACCAGGAACGAAGTTGTCGCCAGAAAGGTTCAGCTTCACAGTGTCCACGCCGTACTTCAGGAACATGCGGGTGACGCGGCGCAGATCATCGGCGCCATTGACAACCACGCCGAAACTGAACTCGGGGAACGGCAGATGCGGCAGCATCTCGTCACCGAGTCCACCGGGCACGGTGATCTCCTGGCTTGCTGCAAGATAGCGGGGCCCGGGAATCTGACCGCTGTCGATCGCATTCCTGATCACCACATCAAGACGCGGTTTGGCGCAGGCCGCGCCGAGACAGGAGGTGAAGCCCGCCTCCAGATACCTCCGGGCGACCTTGGCCGTCCAGAGAACATGTTCCTCGAGCGGCATGGTCTGGATACCAGCCAGCGTCGCGGCGTCGTTCCAGGAAAAATGCGTATGCGCCTCGGTCATGCCTGGCATGAGCGTGGCGCCCGCGGCATCGACCACCAGTGCATCGCCCGCGCTTACGCCGCCGGCGCTACGCCCCACCTGCACGATGCGCTTGCCCCGCACGCGCACGCTGCCACCGTAGGGCTGTTGCTGACCGGTTCCGTCAAGAATCCGGACGTTGGTGAATAACACTTCCCTGGTTGCGTTCATGTCACCGGCCCTTCTCAGGCAGCCCAGCGATTGGCGCGCGTGTGACGCACGGGCGGCGCGCGGTGGAATTCGCCGTCTTTCATGACGGCCAGGATCCGCGCCTTGTCCTGCAGCACCGTGATGTCGGCAAGCGGGTCACCGTCGATCAGCAGGATGTCGGCCAGACACCCCTCACGGATATAGCCGATCTCTTTACCCATCTTCATCATCGGTCCGCCCCAGGCGGTGGCGGACAGCAAGGCTTCCATCGGACTCATGCCGATCAGCTTGACGAAATACTCGAGGTCCTTTGCATTGGTGCCATGCGGCGTCCAGGCAAAGCCGTAATCGCCCCCAGGCAAAATGCGGATGCCACGCCGGCGCATGGCCTTCATGCTCTCAATGGCCGCCTCGAGTTCACGGTGATAACCCATCTTGCGCGTGACTTCCGGAGTCAGACCCCACGTGCTGGCGTGGTGACAGGTGTTGATGAGCCAGGCCAGACCGGGGGCGACAAAGTGGTTGAACTTGTTCGCTTCAAGCAGATCCAGGGCTTCCTCATCGGCGAAACTCGCGTGGTAGATCACTTCGATACCCTGCTTCACGCACTGCTTGATGGACCACGTGGACCGGGCGTGCGCGGCGACCCGCTTGCCCCACGCCTTGGCTTCCTCGACGCAGACGCGAATCTCTTCCTCGGTGAACTGGCTCATTTCCGAGGGCATGCCGGTGATGGACTCTCCCGACAGATTGATCTTGAGCGAATCCACACCATACTTGCAGAACATGCGTACACAGCGACGCATTTCCTCGGCCCCGCTTACCACCGCACCGAAGGCGAATTCGGCTTGCGGCAGATGCGGTGCGGTGGTGTCGCCGAGGCCGCCCGGAACGGTGATCTCCTGGCTCGCCGCGAGGTAGCGAGGGCCCACGATGGTGCCGTCGTTGATTGCGTTTCGAATCACCACGTCGAGCCGCGGCTTGGCTGTGGCTGCGCCCACACAGGATGTCCAGCCCATGTCGAGGTAGCGCCTGGCCACCTGCGCGCACCAGAGGATATGTTCCTCCGGCGGCATTCGCTGGATGGATTCCAGGCTTGGTTGATCGTTCCAGGAGAAGTGCGTGTGGGCCTCGACCATGCCGGGCATCAGGAAGGCGCCCGCTCCGTCGATCATCTGTGCACCGGCGACGGAAGGGGGCCGCGAGCCGTAGCCCGATCTGGCTACTCGAGAGATGCGGTTCCCCTGAACCAGCACATCGCCCTGAAATGGCGCCTCGCCTCCTCCATCGAAGATCCGCACGTTGGTGAAAAGTACGTCAGCCATGGGTCATCTCCGTCCGAAACGCCGCCACGCGAGCAGCGTTCCGGGGTATGCGGGCCACCGAAGCGAGGAACGCAAGCGCCTCGCGCGAACATTCCTCAGCACGCTCAAGGGGCGTCCAGTGACCGCAGCGCGGCAGCACGACGGTGCGCACGTTGGCGCTGCCATGCATCCGGTCGGCGAGAACGCGAACCCCCTGCGGCGGCGCTACGGCGTCCTCATCACCCGTTATCAGCAGGACGGGCGCGGTAATGCGGTCCACTGCCGCCGACTGTGCATCGGCCAGGGCCTCGCAGGTGCGCGCGTAGGCCTCAGGGTCAGCGCGCATCAGGCTGTCTCTCACAAAGGCGACAGCAAGCGGATTACGCTGCCGGGTGTCGCTGGACAGGGCGGACTGCACCATTTGCAACGCAATGTCGTGCATGCCAGCTACGCCCTCGGCACGCGCTTTGGCGGCGCGGGCCCGCAGCCCCTGCCGGGCGGCATCCACAGGCGCCGATAAAGGTCCGAACAAGAGCAGACTGCTGACACGCTCGGGCGCTCTGACCGCAAGGTGCTGGCATACGATGCTACCCAATGAATGCCCGAGCCAATGGGCGCGGCGGAGTCCAAGGCGATCGCAGACCATCAACAGGGCCTCAACATACCGGGATAGCGTCAGGGGCCCCTCCGCACGCTGCGACAGGCCGCTGCCGGGCAAGTCGATGCGCAGCACGCGTTGACGCGACAACGCGCCCATCATTGGTGTCCAGGTGTTGCTGCTGCCGCCCAGTCCGTGAACGCAGAAAACGGGATCGCCCGCGGCACCCTCGATGCCGTCATCTTCAACGGCCACCCGCTCCATAAGGTGAAGCGTCATTGCCGCACAGCTCCCTCCGGACTCACTTTGCGCATCGGACTGTCCCCTGTCGACCTCGCGTGCCGCCCCGGGAGAGGTCAGCCGCAAGGTTCTGCCTGGTTCGAGACACCTGAGCATCTCGTACACGGTTTGGGTGGATCATAGGGGGTAATCCGCGCCCGTGCCAAGACCAGATTGTCGAAATCCGGCCCGCCAAGAACGATCCCAATATCCGCTCGCCCTGTCGGATCGCGCGAATACGTTTGCGCAAGACGAACGCGCCTAACCCCCCGGGGGTTAATAACGTTCAGGCCAACGCGACGAAAAGTGAGCACGTCGCGCATGGCAACGCTGAATGCATTCGCGCCGGCCACTGCCGCAACGAGCGCGTCGGCAGTACGCAGCCGCATGGCCTCCGACACGACGTTTGTGTCCAGCAGGATCATTCGAAGCGTGCCAACCGGGCTGCGGATCGGTCGCGAGCACTCTCAAGCACTGCGAGTTCCTCGTCGGCAAGCCTGATTTTTCGTTCAACCTCCGCAAGTCGGGATTCGAGCTTGACCCGCTGTTTCGGCATGACGGCGGACGCAAGAATGTTGCGCATCTCGGCCTCAAGGCTGCACCCGTTGCGCGCCGCTCGAACGCGAATGGCGCGATGGATCTCTTCGGGAAGCATCGCACGGCACTTTTGTGGTAGCATTCAAATACCATTTTTTGATTTTTAAATGCTATGGCAATCGTCTACGCGCCATCCGAAAAGGGATTCGACCCCCGGCTCGAAGCCATCGATCGCTGTCAGATCACACTTCTGCGGGATCTTTCGCATCAACTGGGTAACCGCCTCGTTCTCAAAGGCGGTATGGCAATGCGCGTCGCTTTCGGCAGCATGCGGCTCACCAAAGATATTGATTTCGATCGCGACCAGCGCATCGGTCAAGACACATTGGTCAGGAATCTGGACAGGATGCTCATCCGGGCGGCGGGGCTGGCGCGAATCCAGAATCCGAACGCGCAAATCACCAAAAACACCAGTACGACCGTGCGCGCGCGAATTGAAGGCACCATCGAAAACGACACCGATGTGCGATTCGATGTCGAGGTGTCCGGCCGAAGTCCACCTTCAGGCAAGAGCGTTCGAAGCGAGGTGGTCGTACCGCCGGCGAAGTACGCGATGGCGCCCTTCCCCGTCGTCACGTACACCAACCCTGCGCTCGCGGTCATGAAAATCGGCGCTGCGTTGTCCGAGCAACGGAATGCCCCTCGCGATCTTTACGACTTGCGCGACCTCATCTGGGCCCACACCGATCCGACAGAGCTCCTTGCGCAGCAGGATACCGACTTGCTCGAAGACTTCATCACCCGCGCCCCAGCGAAGCTGGAATTGCTGTCCTTCGAGCTCGCGCAGCAGGAACTGTTGCCCTATCTGCCCCCGGAGAGCCGGCATGCCCTTGACGAGGCAAACTGGCTCGACGCAACGATCATGGTCTCGCAAACCATCCAGCATTGGTGTCGGGCCGCGTTGGCGCAGCAGCGCGGGCCTGCCAGGCCGCTCCCCTCTGCAGTTCGCCGGCCATGACTGCGCAGTGGAAAGCCGATCTGGAACGCGCCCTGATGAGCGGAGGGAGTCCGTCCGTTTTTTCCACGGCGATGCTCCACTCACTGGCAACCACGGGCCGTGACGATCCCCCCTCAGCCGCCACCTTTTCACGCTGGATGGCATCCATGGCCGACCTTGGCAAGCTCCAGGAAGTCATCAAGGGCGTGTACCTGAACCGGCTTGGCCACCGCAACATCAGCCCCGCTGCGGCGGCTCAATGGGTCCGCCACCGAAGCGTCGTGAGCCTGTCGTGGGTTCTCGAGCAGGCGCATGTCACCAACAACTACGGAGACACGATCACCTGCGTGATTCCGACCGCTCCGGGTTGGCCAACGCCCAATGTCGGCGATCGCCTGACCAAGGCGGGCACCTTCCGGTTTTTCGCGATGCCGCTGCGCCTGGTGGACGCCGGGCGTGACGAGGATGCCCGCGATCTTCGGTTCGACTACCCGCGCGTCACCCCGGAGAAGGCCTTGCTTGACTGGCTGTTTCTGGGTGCATCACATCGCAGCCGGTTGACCCGCCCGCCTTTCGATCTGGACATTGCGGCGCTGAATCAGCCGCGCCTTCGACGGTTGGCCAAGGCGATGGCGTTGGGCACAGTGCTTGATGACTGGATGCGCGCGTATGACGCGTATCAGTCGAGCGAAGAGGTGCGCGAAAACTCAGCGGTACGGATCCGGTTGTGATGCGGCGTTTGAAGGGGTGATTGGAGGGTTGAAGGGTTGAATTGCGACCGGGAGGGCCATTCGCGAGGTCGCCACGATGGGGGCTGCGTTTCGGCACTGGCGGCGCGCAAAGATCGGGCGCCGGTTTCGTCTGTTTTTTCGGTTTGACTCCAAGAACAGGATCATCGTCTTTGCATGGGCCAATGATGAAAACACCTTGCGATCTTCAGGCAGCAGGAGCGACCCGTACACGGTGTTTCAGCGCATGCTCGAACGGGGCCACCCGCCCTGCTCAGCCGCCAGCGCGGCAACGAAGTCCTTGTCTGCCTCGCTCACGGCCCGCAAGGCATCAAGCAGAGCTGCACCGCGTTCAGGCCGCAAGGGGTGAATCACCAGATCCCCCGATTCATTGCGCGAAATGCTCACCCGATCTGTAGCGAGCCGAAACTCGGCCGGAATGCGCACGGCTTGGCCGTTGCCATGATTGAAGACGCGGGTTGTGAGGGATTTCATCGCATGTAAATTTACGATTGACGTCAAACATTGAGATCGTGGACGATCACTGAAAGGACTCACGCAGATGGCTCGTACCCCCACCCATCCAGGCGAAATTCTTGCTGAGGAACTCCGCGCGCTTGGCGTGAGCCCAACAGAGTTTGCGCGGCAAATCCGCGTGCCTGCCAACCGGGTCAGCCAAATCATTCACGGCAAACGCTCGATTACAGGCGACACGGCCCTGAGGCTTGGGCACTGGTTTGGCACAAGCCCTCAGTTCTGGATGAACCTGCAGGGTCAGTACGACGTACGGATCGCGGAACAACAAGCCGGTCCAGAGATTAAAGGCCTGCCCACCAAGCCAAGCACGAATGCGGGCCGAACGTTGAGTGGGGTTCAGACGGTCTACGACGAGATCGACGCGCTGGCCAAGGCAACTGCACCCACCGCAGGCTGCCCCACCATCGATGCGCTGAGCGACCACGTGCGATGTGAGCCCTGGCAGATTCGTGACATCCACGAAGGCATTCGGGAAGCCGATGCCGGCGAGTTCGCCACGGAGGATCAAGTCAAGGC
>JBMSQB010000099.1:0-14504 GCA_049423065.1 Burkholderiaceae bacterium | reverse complement strand
TTCAGAGATCGGACGCTGTCTGCGTAATCGTCAATGATCACAATTCGCATGATTGTCCTTGCAGACGATGCATCACAGGTATCTCCCAGGGTTTCCAGTCAATGATCCGAACCAGCGATAGGGATCGTAGCAGCTGTGTGACGTTCGAGGATCAGCGCCTTGCCGCGCTGACCTCCACCACCCGCCCGCTTCGTGCCGCCGCCGCAACCGCTTCCACCACCCGCAGATTCTGCAAGCCGTCTCGCGCGGTCACACGCGGCTCGGCAAGGCCTCGAATCACCTCGACAAAATGGGCCATCTGCTGCTCGAGCGGATCCACCGGCTCGAGTTCGAGCGTGGACATGGCGAGCGGCTTGTGCCAGGAGCGGCCCGGTTCATCGAGGTAGCGCTGTACGCGCATGGTGGGGATCGAAAGCGAGCCCATGGTGCCTGCGATGAGGCAGCTATCGTCGCGGCTGGTGTGGCCCGGATTGAACCTGGGGTCTTCACCCGAGGTGTGTTCCCAGCTCCGGTCAGACGCGGCGGTGTCGGAGACCATCACCGTACCGAGCGCACCGCTTTCAAACCGGAGCGCAACCGCTGCGCTGTCCTCGACGGCAAATCCGCGGGTTGCATTCGAGGTAAAGGCCTGCACGGCCGTGATCTCGCCACACAACGCCCGCAGGCTCCCCACTTCATGAATGAGGTTCATCAGAATTGGACCGCCCCCGGGATCGCGCCGCCAGCGATAATCGCCATCGTAGTAGCCCTCATTGTCGGGCTTGTAGAACAGGATGCTGGTGGTTGCGGCCACAATCCGCCCGAGCACACCACTCCGCACCACCTCGGCCGCGCGCGTCATGATCGAACTGTGGAGCCGGTGATGGCCCACGAGAATCGGAATACGGGCCTTGCTGGCCGCCTCGAACAGACGCTCCCCAGCCTCCACACTGTCAGCAACCGGTTTCTCAACCAGCGAAGGAACGCCCGCCTCCACGCAGGCCAGCGCGTGGGGCACATGCAGGGCGTTGGGCGATGCAATCACCACGCCGTCGGGGCGAACCGCAGCGAGGAGATCGGAGAGCTCATGAAAGTGCGGAATCCCGAGCTGCCGGGCAAGCTCGACCGACGCAGTCGATGGATCGGCCAGCGCCACAAGCCGCGCGGCGCCGGGCATGCGCCCGATCATTTCAATGTGGCGGCGGCCAATCTGGCCAGCGCCCGCTACCGCTATCCTGACTGACTGCACGGGCTGGTCTCCCGGAATTTACGCGCCGTTGATGATTGGAGGCTGGTGTGATGGCATTCTAGCGACCGCGCGGGCGGCCCTTCGCCGACAAACCCGCAACCTGCGTTACCAGCCAAGGAAAGCCAGCCATGAAAATTCTTGCTGCCGTCGCGCGCGGCCGGTCAGAGCCGCTCGGATTCGAATCGCTCAATCTGGCCGATCCGGCTGACGACGAGATCCTGGTGAAGCTGGTCGCAAGCGGTGTCTGCCACACGGACCTGCGGGCGATCGAGATCGAGGGCATGGTGCCCAAACCCATCGTATTGGGTCACGAAGGCGCTGGTGTCGTCGAGGCCGTGGGCAGCGCAATCACCAAGGTGAAGCCCGGCGATTCGGTGTTGCTCACCTTCGACTCCTGCGGCACGTGCCCGTCATGCAGCGCACGGGCCCCGTCCTACTGTCAGCACCTGCTCGCACGCAATTTTTCAGGCAAGAAGCCATCAGGCAGCATTCCCTATACCGATACCAGCGGCGCACCTGTCTTCGGCAATTTTTTCGGACAATCGTCGTTTGCAACCCATGCGCTCTGCCGCAGCCGCAATGTGGTCAAGGTCGCAGCCAGCGCGCCACTCGATCTGCTCGCGCCGCTGGGATGCGGCATCCAGACGGGGGCCGGCGCGGTGATGCGATCGCTCAAGGTAGGAGATGGCCAGTCGCTTGCGGTCTTCGGCACCGGCTCCGTGGGATTGAGTGCAATCATGGGCGCACGGATTGTGGGTGCGGATCCGATCATTGCAATTGATGTCCACCCCGCGAGACTCGCCGCAGCGCGTGATCTGGGTGCCACCCACACGATCGATGCATCGCGAGAAGACGTCGCAGCCCGGCTGCGCGAGATCACAGGTCACGGGGTGAATTTTGCAATCGACACGTCAGGGCTCGCACGCTCGGTCAAGACCGCTGTTGAATCGCTTGCACCGCTTGGAACCTGCGGCGTGATCGCCGCCACTCGCGAACCCGAAGTTGGTATCGTCACCCGGCAGCTGATGGTGGGCGGACGATCGATTCGCGGCATTGCGGAGGGCGACAGCATTCCCGACGAGTTCATCCCCGAGCTGGTTGAGCACTACGCGCGCGGCCGCCTGCCGCTCGAGAGGCTGGTCACGCATTTCCCGTTCGAGAAAATCAACGAGGCCATTCACGAAGCGCATACCGGCGCAGTGATCAAGCCGATTCTGCGCATGGGAATCCGCTAGACGCTCATCATCAACCCGCCGCATTTTCTCGGACCGTCCGTCGGAACCGCCTGCCGCTCAGGAACGGACTTTCGGCTTGATCGCTTTGGATAAACGCTTACCATCGGGTAAACGCCCTCAACCCTCCCCGGGAGATCCCCCGTGTCGCGCTATCTGATTCGAACCGCTGACGTGCCGGGTTATCACCCCGCCAACCATACTGGCACCACCAACCGCCGTCTGATCGGGCCAGAAACCGTTGGCGCCAAGCAGGTCGAAATGCTGCTGGGCGTGATTGAAAAGGGTCAGGGTGCTCTCCCCCATGCACACCCCGGTATCGAACAGATCTGCTATCTGCTCGAGGGTACGGCAACGGCGCAGGTGGGAGACGAATCGTTCGATATGCAGGCGGGCGACACCTGTTTTTTCCCGGCGGACGTGATGCATGTCTTCACGGTGACAAGCGATACACCCGTCAAGCTTCTGGTGATCTATGCGCCCCCCTATGGTGAGTCGCCTGATAAGGTGATCCGGCCGCCAGCAGCTTGATCGCTGATCGGCAGGCACGGTGAACACGAAATCCGACACGACCCTTCCAGGCGCTGGTGAATCGCTGCCACGCGTTGAAGATGATCATCTGCTGAGGGGTGAAGGCCGCTTCGTTGGCTCCCTTCATCTGCCGGGCATGGCGCATGCGGTGATCCTCCGTTCGATGCATGCGCGGGCCCGTCTTCACGCGGTCGACACGTCAGCGGCTCAAAAGATGCCTGGCGTACTGGGCGTGTTCACCTCCGACGATCTGCTGGCGGCGGGCGTCTCGCCCATTGGTTTTCATGCTGCAGTCCCCGCCGAGAGCGGTGGCGAGATGTCCGCTCCGCCGCGCCACGCACTCGCTCGCAACGAGCTTCGACATGTGGGCGAGCCGGTCGCACTTGTGGTCGCGACCAGCCGCTATGCGGCCCTTGACGCTGCCGAGCAGATCGTGGTCAAGGTTGAGCCCCTTCCTGCAGTCTCCGGCCTCCCCCAGACGCTGGACCCGAATGCGCCGCAACTCTGGCCAGGCGCGCCTGGAAACATCGTCGGACGCTATGAATACGGCGACGCACAAGCCGTCGCCAATGCGATGCACTCGGCTGCCCATGTCGTGCGACTGCGGGTCGTCAATCAGCGCGTTGCACCGACCGCCATGGAGCCGCGCGGCGCGGTGGGTGTCTGGCACGCCAACCAACAGCGGTTCACGCTGCACGCAGCCAGCCAGACCCCGCATCTCACGCGTCAGCTGCTCGCGCCCGTTCTTGGCGTGCCTGAATCCGCAATTCAGGTGAAGGTCGGTGATATTGGCGGCGGCTTTGGCAGCAAGGTATCCATCTCTCCCGAGGACGTGCTCGTCCTGTTCGCCGCGCGTGCACTGGGATGCCCGGTGCGCTGGGTGGCCGATCGCAGCGAAAGTTTTCTTTCCGACATGCATGGCCGGGATCATCTGAGCGAGTGCGAGCTTGCACTCGACCCCGAGGGGCGCTTCCTTGCCCTCAAGGTCCGCGACTGGGCGGATATGGGCGCCTACATCAGCTTCTTTGGCGCAGCCATCGCCACGCGCACGGGTAACCGTGTGGCAAACGGCGCCTATCACATCCCCTTTATTCACGCGGAGATTCGCGCGGTACTGTCGAACACGCCGCCCACCGGGCCCTATCGGGGTGCGGGTCGCCCGGAAACGGTATACCGCCTCGAGCGGCTGATTGATGTGGCGGCGCGCCGGATGGCAATCGACCCCGCGGAACTTCGGCGCCGAAACCTCATCCGTCCAGATCAGATCCCGTACACCAACGTGGTCGGTCAGACCTACGACAGCGGGCGCTTTCCTGCGGTGCTCGATCAGGCGATGACACGCGCAGACTGGCATGGGTTTGAAGGGCGGCGCGACTCAGCACGAGCACGCGGGCGACTGCGAGGCCGCGGCATTGCATATCACATCGATTCCACAAGCGGGATCACGCCGAGCGAAACCGCCACCCTCTCGCTGGAGGCCAACACTGTCACTGTGCTGTCGGGCACCCAGGCAATGGGCCAGGGCCTTGAAACCGCTTACACGCAACTGGTGGCGGCCAACCTGCGCGTGTCGCCAGAACGGGTACGCATCATTCAGGGCGACACTGACCGGGTGTCAACGGGCGTAGGCAGCTACGGCTCGCGATCGCTCTACATCGGTGGCGCAGCCATCGTGCAGGCCACCCACGCCCTTCTCAAACACCTGGGGCTCGAAAGCCCACCCGGTCTCGATCAGATTTTTGAGATCGCAGAGGCCAGGGGCAAGTCTGGTTGCAGTGTGGCGGCAACCGCCACCTCGCCCTTCTGTTTTCCGAATGGATGCCATATATGCGAAGTGGAAATCGATACCGCCACCGGGGAGGTGAGCGTCGAGCGCTACACGGCGGTCGATGATGTCGGGACGGTGATCCATCCGGTCATCGTCGAGGGTCAGACCTGGGGCGCTGTGGTGCAGGGACTCGGGCAGGCCCTGCTCGAGCACGTCGTGCACGACCCCGATTCGGCGCAGCTTCTGACGGGTTCGCTCATGGACTATGCGCTGCCGCGGGCAACGCTGCTGCCCGCCATGGATACGCTCCTCGATCAGCGCGCCCCCTCCACGACGGGCCTGTTGGGCGCAAAGGGCGCCGGCGAAGGCGGTGCCCTGGGTGCGCCCCCTGCTGCGGTGTCCGCGGTGATGGACGCTTTGAGCGAATTCGGAACCGAACACCTTGATATGCCTTTACTGCCAGAGCGGATCTGGCGAATCATTCGGTCGAAGCACCAACAGGAGGAGCCATGCACAACAAGTCACGCCGCAGTTCGCTGAAACTGCTTGGAGCGGCAACCGCCGCGGTCGCCGCGCCAGCCATCGCCCAGGGTCAGCAGACCATCCGGGTGGCGATTGGCGCAAGCCATCCCCTCAACAACATCTTCGTCGGAATGATGAAGGAGGTGTTCCAGGCCGAGGTGGACAAAAAGCTTGCGGGCACACGCTTCAAGATCGAATGGCGAGAGGCCTATGGCGGCACGCTTTACAAATTTCAGGAAACGCTGAGTGCCGTGCGCGACAACATTGTCGATATCGGCTGGGTGGGCTCCATCTTCGAGCCCACCGCCATGCCGCTTCACAACGTCACCTATTTCTCGCCGTTTGCCACCGACAACCTGCCGCTCGTGATCTCGATCATGGATGCGCTGCACGACAAGGTGCCAGCGCTTCGCCAGACCTGGGAGAGCAACAACCTTGTCTATCTGGGTGGAAGCGGCGTCGAAACCTACCATCTCTGGACCACGCAACCCGTGACCTCGCTTGCCTCGCTCAAAGGGCGGAAGTTTTCAACGCCCGGTGCGGTGGCCACCTTTCTGCAAGGGACCGGCGCTGTGGCAGTCAATTCACCCATTCCCGCGTTCTACACCGACATCAAGTCGGGCGTCACCGACGGCGCGGTGTCATTCTCCACTGCCATTCTGGGCACCCGGGTCTACGAGGTCGCGCCCTACTTCACTCGCGTGGGCATCGGCGCGCAATACGTTGGCGGGCTGGCCGCCAATCGGTCGGCATTCGGCAAGCTCCCGCCGGAAGTGCAGGCTGTCATGCGCGAGTGCGGCAAGCTGTACGCCACAGCGGTGGGCCGGGTGTCCACCGAGCGCTCAGACGCCTCGCTCGAGCAGATGACCAAGGCGGGCATGAAGGTCTCGTCGCTGTCGGCCGACGAGCGCCAGAAGTGGATCGACACCATGCCAAACGTCGCCGCGAACTGGATCAAAGCCAATCCCAAGGCCCCGGCACAGGATGTACTGAAGGCCTGGATGGATGCGCTTCGGGCCGCTGGTGAAAAACCCGCCCGCGCCTGGGACAAGCTCTGAGCGACTTGAGCCGCCAGCATGTTTGACCGATCGCTTCGTGCGCTGAGCGCGATCGGCATTGCCTGGATATTCGCACTGATGCTGCTGGTCGGTGCGGATATCCTGAGCCGGTTTGCTTTCAACTCGCCGATCAGCGGGGTCGCCGAGATCGCCGGGTTCTCGGTCATCGCCATCACCTTCCTCCAGCTGCCCGCCGCGGTTCGCGAGGGCAGGCTTGCGCGCGCCGATCTGGTGCTGCAGCGCATCCGCGCGCGCTCGCCTGGCGCCGCCCGCACGATCGAGCGTGCGTTCGCCATGCTGGGCGCGCTTGTTTTCCTCGCTATCGTCTGGGCGGCCGTATCGGGTCTGGGGCATGCCTGGCGCACCAACGATCAATTCGGTGCGCAGGGCGTCTTCACGTTCCCGAAGTGGCCCATCTGGCTGCTGGTGCTGTCCGGCAGCTTTGGTGCGCTCGCGGCATTCACCGCGCAGGTCGTTCACGGGCCGCCCGCACCCTCCGGTCCGAGGCACGGGGAGTTCTGATGGATTTCGGGATCGGACTCCTGCTGGTGGGCCTCCTCATCGGGCTGGTGATGCTGGGTGCCCCGATTGGCGTCACGCTGATCCTGCTTGCGCTCTGCGGCACCTGGGCCTTGCGCGGCGACCTCGAAATTGCGATCCGGCTGGTGGGCAGCGGCGCACTCACCAGCATTGCCGAGTACGTTTTTTCGGTGATCCCGCTATTCGTACTCATGGGAACACTGGTCAGCCTGTCGGGCGTCGGTCGTGACACGTTCTCGGTCGCACAGTGGCTGCTCCAGCGGGTGCAGGGCGGACTGGGTGTCGCCACGGTGGCTGCCAACGCGCTCTTCGCCGCGGTCACCGGGGTGTCGGTGGCATCAGCCAGTCTGTTCAGCCAGGTGGCAGTGCCGCCGATGATCCGCTTCGGCTACAGCATGCGGTTTGCCGTGGGGGTTGTTGCAGGCAGTTCGATTCTGGGCATGCTGATTCCACCCAGCATCCTGATGATCGTTTACGGCGTACTGGCCGAGGTGTCGATCGGACGGATGTTTCTGGCTGGCGTCATTCCCGGGGTCGTGATGTCGATTGCGTTCATCATCATCATCGTGACGCTTGCGCGCTTCAAACCGGAATTTGTTTATGAAACGGCCACCCAGTCGGCGGTAGAGCAGCCCTCGGAAACTGCACGTTCGGTTGTGACCAAGCTTTTGCCGATCACGATTCTGATCGTACTGGTGCTGGGCGGTATTTACGGGGGGGTGTTCACACCCACCGAGGCTGGAGCGGCGGGCGCGCTGGGTGCGCTCGCGATCGCCGGATGGCGGCGCAGCCTCGATCGCAAAAGTCTGTGGGGCGTGCTGGTGGAAAGCGGGCATGTATCCGTGGGGATCCTGTTCCTGCTGATGGCTGCGAGCCTCTATTCGCGCATGCTCACCATGGCTGGGGTGCCGGGGATGATGGCCTCCTGGATCTCGGAACTTGGTGCAGGCCCCTATGGCTTCTTTCTGGCCTACGTGATTTGCCTGCTGATCCTGGGCATGTTTCTCGATTCGGTGTCGATTCTGCTGATCGTCACGCCCATTGCGGTGCCGATCGCGAAGAGCTTTGGCATTGATCTGGTGCATTTCGGAATCGTGTCCATCGTGGCGGTGGAGATCGGCCTCCTCACGCCCCCCTTCGGCCTTTCGGTCTTCGCGGTGCAAAGCGCCATCGGAGTCGACCGCATTCGGCTGGAAACAATCTTCGCGGGGTCGCTGCCCTTCGTTGCCACGATGTTCACCGTATTGTGGCTGCTGATCTTCTTCCCTTCTCTATCCACCTGGCTCGCCTACTGAGGCTGGGCAAACGTCAATCGATTCAAGGAGTCGCAGCACCATGAGAACCGAAAGCGTGAAGATCCCGATGCGTGATGGCGTGATGGGTGCGCACATCGCATGGCCCGACAGGACACCAGCCGGCGCCATCATCGCCATCATGGAGATCTGGGGGGTCAACGACACCATGCGACGGCATGCGCAGGAGTTCGCCGAGGCGGGCTTCATCTGCCTGGTGCCCGATCTGTTCTGGCGCCAGGAGCCCGGGGTAGAGCTTTACGACCGCAACCCCGAGGATGTGCGAAAGGCGTTCGACCTCTACTACGATTTTGACTATGACCTTGGCGTGCGCGACATGGAAGACACCATGGCGTATCTGCGCAAGATTCAGGGCGGCAATGGCAAGGTGGGAAGCGTCGGCTACTGCCTGGGCGGAAAGCTTTGCTACCTCATGTGCTGCCGCACCGAGATCGACTGCGCGGTGGCCTATTACGGTACCTACATCGAGCACAACATTCGTGAGGCACCAACACTCCATCGTCCATTCATGTTGCATATGGCCATGAAGGACCGCTGGGTACAGGCCGAGGTCAATGAACTGCTCGAGCGACGCCTGTCACCGAACCCACTCGTCACGATTCACAAGTACCCCGAGGCCGACCATGCCTTCGCGAGGCATGGCGGGCGCACCTGGAGAGAGGCCGAGGCAAACGAGGCGCTGGCGCACTCGGTGGGCTTTTTCTCGAAGTACCTGTAGGGGGCTCAACCGACATTGATGGGCCCGCTGAAATACAAGGGCCCGGAACGCGCCGGCAAGTCCCGTCAGTGACAGCGCTCAGGTGGTGCGGGCGATCGCGCCCGCCTCCCGCGCAAGCCGTGCGATGCCCGCCCAGTCTCCACGTGCAATGAGATCGGCTGGGGCGATCCAGGTGCCGCCCACGCGCTCGCAATTCGGTTCACGCAGCCACTCGGCAAGCGTGTCAGCGCGTACGCCACCGGTGGGGATGAACCGCACATCCTGAAGCGGGCCCGCCATTGCGCGGAGCATGGCGATGCCCCCCGCCTGGGCCGCCGGAAAAAGTTTCAAGAGCTTGAAGCCCAGGGCGCGCGCGGCCATCACTTCAGACGGCGTCATCACCCCTGGAACGAACGGCAAGTGTGCGCGCAGCGCCGCCTCAGCGAGGGCGGGCGTGCATCCTGGCGAGAGTCCGAAGGTTGCGCCCGCATCGGCTGCCCGCCGCACATCGTCGCCATCAAGCAGCGTGCCGGCGCCCACGCAGATTGGCAGCGCGCGACGCGACAGCTCGGCAATGCCCGGGAGGCCGCCTGGGCGGCGGAGCGTGATCTCGATCACGTCGATGCCGCCTTCCAGAAGCGCTTCGGCAAGCGGCACCGCCTCCTCGGCCGCATTGATGGACACCACCGGAACGACCCGTGAGCGAAACAACGGCAATTCAGTCATGACAGGGCTCAGGAAAGTAGCGCGGATGCACCGGCCTCAGTGGGCGATGCGTGCTCGCGAAACAGGGAGAACAGACCCCGGCCCAGCGAATCATCCGATTCGCGCGGCGACGGAACCCAAGGCTCGCGCAACTGCCATTCTGCCGCGTCCACCCGAACATTGAGCATGCCCCGATCACAATCGAGCTCAATGAGATCGCCCTCGCGAAGACGCACGACAGGCCCTGCCGCCGCGCTGTCCGGGCTCAGATGAATCGCCGCCGGAATCTTGCCCGATGCGCCCGACATCCGGCCATCAGTCAGTAACGCCACCTTGAAACCCTGATCCTGGAGCGCGCCCAACAGTGGCGTGAGCTTGTGAAGTTCAGGCATCCCATTGCTTCGGGGGCCCTGGCCCCGCACCACAGCGACAAGATCGCGCTGCAACTCCCCACGCGCAAACCGCGCAGCAAGCTCCTCCTGGCTGCCGACCACCACCGCGGGTGCGGTCACCCGGCGATGTTCAGGCCTGACCGCCGATACCTTCACCACTGCACGACCCAGGTTGCCGGCAAGTACGCGCAGCCCGCCGTCCGGTGAAAACGCATGCTCCGCAGACCGCAACACCGACGTATCGCGGCTCGCGCCGGCTGGCTCCCAGACCAGTTCGCCCGCCTGGTTCAACACAGGCGAGACCGTGAAACGCTTCAACCCCGGGCCCAGCACCGTTTCAACGTCCTCGTGCATGAGGCCTGCGCGCAGCAGTTCGCTGATCAGCACCGGCATGCCTCCCGCAGCATGGAAATCGTTCACATCGGCCTGTCCATTTGGATACACCTTGGCGAGCAACGGAACAACCCCCGAGAGCTCGGCAAAGTCATCCCAGTCGATCAGAATGCCGGCGGCGCGCGCCATCGCAACGAGATGAATGGTGTGATTGGTTGACCCGCCGCTTGCCAGCAGCCCAACCATGGCATTGACAATCGAGCGCTCACCCACGATCGACCCGATCGACGACGCGGCGCGCCGGCTTCGGGTCAGTCGCACGAGGACTCGCACGGCCTCGAGATCGAGCACGCGGCGAAGCGCGGTGCCGGGATTGACAAAGGATGAGCCTGGCAGTTGCAGACCCATCGCCTCCAGGAGCATCTGGTTGGAATTGGCGGTGCCATAAAACGTACAGGTGCCCTCGCCGTGGTAAGCGGCCTGCTCCGCCTTCAGCATGTCGTCCCGGCTCACCTGACCCAACGCATAGCGTTGCCGAATCGATGATTTTTCGACATTCGACAGCCCGGACGGCATGGGTCCAGCCGGAACAAAAAGCACCGGCAAATGGCCGAAGTGAAGCGCTCCCATCACCAGACCCGGCACGATCTTGTCGCAAACACCCAGCATGAGCGCGCCATCAAAGACATCATGGGAGAGCGCCACCGCGGTGGACATCGCAATGACATCACGCGAAAACAGCGAGAGCTCCATGCCCTCAAACCCCTGCGTGATGCCGTCACACATTGCGGGTACGCCCCCTGCCACCTGCGCAGTTGCACCGAGTTCGGCTGCTGCACGGCGCAGCATCTCGGGATAGCGTTCGTAGGGCTTGTGAGCCGAGAGCATGTCGTTGTAGGCGGTCACCACGCCGAGATTGACCGCCCTGGGCGCGAGCGCGGCGAGCCGTTCGTTCACCGGCATGGCAGCCAGCGCATGCGCTACATTGGCGCAGCCCATTCGCTGGACGCCGCGCGGACGCGCAGCCGTGCGGGCGCAGAGCGCCAGATAAGCAGCGCGGCGCGTGCGGCTTCGGTCAATGATGCGCTGAGTGACCTTTTCAAGTACCGGATGGCGCGGCGCCGCCTGCCCCGCTGACGACTCCGAGCCCATCAACCCGCTGCCTCCTCATGCCAGGCGAGGCCCTCGGATGCGATCAGAGCCGACGCGGCGGCTGGCCCCCAACTGCCCGCAGCGTAGGGCTTGGGCGCCGCTCCAGAGTCATCCCAGGCGCGGACAATCGGATCGGCCCATGACCAGGCGGCCTCGAGCTCATCACGCCGCATGAAATGGGTGAGGCGCGAACGCGTGATGTCGACCAGCAGCCGCTCATAGGCTTCGGCTCGGCGCGTACTGAAGGCCTCGTGAAGATCGAGGTCAAGGGTAACCGGGCGGCGTCGCATTCCAGAGCCTGGCTCCTTCATGAGCATCTGCAGTTTGATGGACTCCTCGGGCTGCAGGCTGATGATCAGACGATTGGATTCGGTGTCGGCGTCGTCGAACGGCGAAAAAGGCGGACGCGCGAAATCGACAATCACCTCGGAGCGTCGAACCTGCAGGCGCTTTCCTGTGCGGAGAAAAATCGGTACGCCCGCCCATCTCGGATTGTTGATCTGGCAGCGAAGTGCAACAAAGGTTTCGGTGGCACTGCCCGCAGGCACTCCAGGCTCGGACAGATAGGCCGCAGCAGGCTCGCCATCCACGACACCCGCACGATACTGGCCGCGCACCGTGTGGCGCATCACATCCTCGGGCGTCATGCGTTTGAGCGAACGCAGCACCTTGAGCTTTTCGTCGCGCACATCATCCGGATCGAGCGAGATCGGGGCTTCCATCGCAACGATGCAGAGCAATTGAAGCAGATGGTTCTGCACCATGTCGCGGAGCGCCCCCGTCCCGTCGTAAAAGGCCGCGCGCGACCCCACTCCCAGGGTCTCTGCCACCGTGATCTGTACGCTGCGGATGTAAGGCGCACGCCAGAGCGGCTCGAGAATCGCATTGCCAAAACGCAGCACCATCAGGTTCTGGACGGTTTCCTTGCCCAGGTAGTGGTCAATACGATAGATACGGTTCTCGGCGAAGTGTCGCGATACCTGCTCGTTGATCGCACGCGCCGAAATCAGGTCGTGACCCAGCGGCTTTTCCAACACCACGCGTGCGTCGGCATCGATCAGGCCCGCGCCGTCCAGATTCGCGCAGATGGTGGTGAAGAGCGCGGGTGCGGTCGCGAGATAAAACACCCGTACCTCACCGGGTCGGGCGCCTGCGCCCAGGTTTCGGTACCCCTTCGCGTCCGACGCGTCGAGTTCGACATACTCGAGCTGGGCGATGAACCGGTGCCAGACCGCATCGCCGACCGAACTCGACGCCTTCCCCCTGGACCTTGCAGTTACCTGTTCACGGAACGCGTCGCCCGACATCGCCTGCCGACCGGTAGCGATGATCCGGGTGTCCGGTCGGATGCGCTCATGCGCAAACGCCATGAAGAGCGCCGGGAGGAGCTTTCGGAACGACAGGTCCCCCGTGCCACCGAAAATGAAGATGGCAAGTGGGGAGGAGGGGGTGGGATCGGTCATCGGAACCCTCAAACCGGCAGGACCCGGAAGGTCACATCATCGAAATAGAAAGTCTTGTTTGAGCCCGTGGATCCAAAATCAAAAAAGACTGACGCCATATCGAAGGTCCTGGCATGGTCAAGCGGCGAGGTGCCGACGACAGGACTCGCGAAATTGAAGGTCAGATCCTGCCAGCCTGCAGCGGTCGTGTTCACCTGCGTTTCGACAGTCTTTGTGTTGTCTGCGATCGATTCAAGCTTCAGGCGCACTGGAATCCCGGCTGCAGGCGCCCAAACCTTCATCCCGACCGTTTCGCTGCCTGATGAAATCAGGTCGAAACCGGGTGTCTTCATGAAGGTGGTTCCCGCCCAGGTTTCAGCACCAGTTGCCTTGATGACTTTCGCCACTGAATTGGTGCTCACCACCGGATCGGCAGCGCGCGACGACACGGCATTTCCAAAGTCGCTCGAGCCCCCCAGCTGATAATCCGAATCGCCCGCATCGAAATCCACCGTTCGCGCCGAGGGAACGGCCGCAGGCGCCGCACCACCAATCGATACATCGTCAACATAGAAGACCTTGCCCGTGCCCCCCGTACCAAAGTCGAAGAACACCGACGCCTTGGTGTAATCCAGCGCGTGGTTCGCCCCGGCAAAGCTGAAGCTCAGCGTCTCCCACGCCCCGGCCTGGGTCGTGTTCACCGTCTTCTCGATGAACTGCGTGTTGTTGGCGCCGTTCTCCACCTTCAGCATCACCGGAATTCCCGCAGCCGGCGCATACACCTTCATCGTCACCGTCTCGTTGCCCGCGCTGATCACTTCCTTTCCGCTCAGCGCAAGCAGCGTCGTTCCAGCCCAGGTCTCGGCCCCCTGTCCCTTCACCACCTTCGCAACCTTGCCGTTGGAGCCCGCGGGGCCATCGCTCACCACCGATGATGCAGCCCCACCAAAGTCGGCTCCTGCTCCTACCGTGTAGCCGCTGGTGTCGCCCGTCTCGAACGAGGCCACTGCCGACAGCTGCGTCACGCTCGGCGCAACAGTCAGTGTCCCGCCCGTAAAGCCCACGTCATCGAAGTAGAACGTTTTGCCGCTTCCCGCCGCGCCAAAGTCGAAGAACAGCGACGCCTTGGTGTAGTCGACACCGTGGTTGGCGCCTGCGAAGTTGAAACTCAGCGTCTCCCACTCCCCGGCCTTGGTCGTGGTCATCTGCTTTTCCACGAACTGGCTGCCGTTGGCTCCGTTCTCGAGCTTGAGCAACACCACGGCACCCGCCTGCGGCGACTGTACCCGTACCGTCACCGTCTCGGCCCCGCTCGCAATCACCTCCTTGCCACTCAGCGCAAGGAACGTCGTGCCAGCCCAGGTCTCTGCGCCCTGCGCCTTCACAACCTTCGCAACCTTGCCGCTTGCGCCCGCCGGACCATCACTCACCAACGATGAAGCCGCCCCGCCAAAGTCGGCGCCTGTTCCCA
The DNA here is from genome assembly GCA_049423065.1 of Burkholderiaceae bacterium. GTDB lineage: Bacteria > Pseudomonadota > Gammaproteobacteria > Burkholderiales > Burkholderiaceae_E > SYIM01. The sequence goes on along the minus strand of JBMSQB010000099.1, from coordinate 120 downwards.
GCGTGTAGCCGCTGGTGTCGCTCGTCTCGAAGCTCACCTTCAGGTTGCTGGGCGCGGTGTAGCTTGCCGCAGGCGCCGCACCACCAATCGATACATCGTCAACATAGAAGACCTTGCCCG
>JBMSQB010000098.1:0-14631 GCA_049423065.1 Burkholderiaceae bacterium | reverse complement strand
ATTCGCCGAAAGCAATCGCATGCGCCTCTGAAACGGCAGCCTCAAGTGATCGACCGGCAGCATACCCCGCGAGGGTTGCCGGACGCTTGACCCCTTCCACCGTGCGCGGACAGGGCTGGGGCTGGCCCAGCACCGTAGAAACCGGAATGCGCTCGGCGTAAATCGGCAGCGCGTAATCCTCATCTTCATCCACCACACCACGCGCACGGATCTTCGCCGAGGCCCGCTCGATATCCATGGCGATCACCGTCGTGGCCTTGATTTCCTGGGCTGTGGGGGGGGGGGGGGGGGCCCCCCCGTACGCTGCGGATACAGACGGTCGACCATCATCACCAGGGCGCGTTCCTTTTCATGCGGATCCTCGACAAGCCGGGCTTTTCCGAAGGCCATGACCGAGCGGTAATCAGCAGAGTGGTTGTAGCCCGACCGCGCGAGCACCAGCGCATCCAGATGGGTGACCGTCAAGCATGCGGGCTCGCCATGAGCCAGGTTGCGCAGCATGCGACTGGCGCTACTGCCGTGCCAGTACAGCCGAGCGCCCTCTCGCCAGAAGAAGGTGGGCGTACAGAACGGTTGCCCGTCGATCACATAAGACACGTGGCACAGCATGGCTGCATCCAGCAAGGCGTGGACCGTGGCGTGCTCATAAAAGCCGCGATCATGCCGTCGCCTGACCTGATTGAGATCCGACACCGGGTAGCTCGCGCCCCCGCGGTCGTCTGACTTCATTTCGCCTCCTTCACCGCTTCGCGCATCGCTCGGCCAAGGCTCTCCTCACCTCGGGCGATCAAGGTGTCGGCGGCAGTCAGGCGATCTCGTGCTTCACGGTTCTGGCTCAACTTGGCCTTTCCCTCAATCCGCATGATCTCGACCTGAATACCGACCACCGCCTTGAGCATCTGGTCGATGTAGTCAGGGGGCGAGTCGCCCATCTTCCACGGACGGGGCTCGGTCGCCTCGTGCTCTCGCGTGAGCCTTGCCACGACACCACGGACAAATTTTTCTTCGTCCATCACGGTGAGGCGGCCATGGACATGCACCACTTCGTAGTTCCAGGTGGGCACCTGCCTGTGGGCTTCGTGCTTGCTCGGGTACCAGTTGGGCGATATGTAGCTCTCGTTTCCGCGAAAGATCACCAGAACATCTGCACCGTCCTTGCACTGCTGCCACACAGGATTGGCGCGCGCCACATGCGCGGTCAGCAGCCCGTGCTCACCGTGCGCCGCGTCAAACTCGAACGGAATGTGGTTGGCGTCGAGCCCGTTGGGCCCGGTCGTGACAAGCGCCCCGAGCGGGTGCTGCCGCACGATCGCATGCAGGTCTTGCGGATGATTGATGGCGAAATGTGGGGGTGTGTACATGGGCAGCCCTCGGAAGGTGACTTAGGATAACGCCGTCTTGCAATCTTCTGGCGTATTGAATCCGGGCGAAATCGCCTTGACCCCCCTCAGGGCATGGGCTGGATGGGGTCGACAGCGGTTACGCTAGCGACCTATACCCCCTGTACAGCCTTCCGACCGACCCACCATGAAATTTTCCGCGCGTGCGCTGCTTAACTTCGACACCATTCGCCGGTGTGGCTCAATCAGGCAGGCGGCTCGGCAGCTCCATCTGTCATCATCGGCGCTCAATCGGCAGTTGCTTGCAATCGAGGACCAGGTCGGGTCGCCTCTGTTTGAGCGGCTGCATTCTGGCCTGCGCCTGACGCCAGCGGGTGAAGTGATGGCGCGCCATGCGATCCACGTGATGCAGGATACGCATCGCATGACTGCCGAGTTGCAGGCGCTGCGGGGACTGCATTCCGGGCATGTCGATCTGTTCACGGTCGAGGCGCTTTCCCACGCCGTCGTGCCAGCTGTACTCAAGCAGATGGCAGATCGCCATCCAAAGGTGACTTTTCGAGTTGGCGTCGGTGGATCCCGGTTTGCGGCCTCCCGCGTGATCGAAGGAGACGCAGACGTGGCATGGGGGTTTATCCACGAGCGCCAGGTGGGCCTGAGACAGTTGGCGGTGGTCTCGTGCGAGATCGGCGTCGCGGTCCAGCCCGACCATCCCCTCGCGCGTCTGAAGTCGGTGCGCTTTTCTCAGTGCATGCGCTTTCCCATGGTGCTGCCTGCGCCGGAGCTCACGCTACGCGAGGCGTTGGTGCCGATGCTGGCTGCGCAGACCGAGCCTCCCCCCGTGATTCTCGAAACCGGATCGTTCGAACTCATGCGGCAGATTGCGCTCCAGGGGCGCGCGCTCGTGTTTGTCAATCGGTTTGGGATCGAGGACGAACTGCTCACACGAAGGCTGGTACACGTCCCGCTGAAAGATGCTGCGCCGTCGCTCCTGGGGATCTACGTTCGCGCGCGGCGCAGCCTGCCCGCTGCAGTCGAAGCCTTTTGCGAGATGGCGGTCGAGCATATGCAGGGGCTCGCCGGGCGCCGGTCCGAGTGATGCATTTATGGCATCACGCTGTCCCGATAATTCTGCTATTCGCATCGCCGGCTTGCTCCTATGCTGCCGGGGAACATCTGCTGGCTTGATGCCGGTCTGAAGGGGGGCTCGATGCGTAATCAGGTTTTTAGAGGGGTTGCCCTCGCCGTTTTGATGAGCGCCACAGCGCTTGCCTGGGCTCAGTCCGGTCCGGGAGGCTTTCCGAACCGGGCAGTCCGCGTGATCGTGCCCGCAGCGGTGGGCAGCCTCACCGACCCGGTGGCGCGAATCGTCGCCGAGGACATGGGGCGCAGAACCGGGCAGAACTGGGTGGTCGAGAACCGGCCCGGTGCTGGCGGCATCATCGGAACCGACGCCACCGCCAAGGCGGCTCCTGACGGCTACACGCTGATGCTCACGGCCAACAACTTCATCATCACCCCCAGCCTCTACCGCAATGTCACCTACAAAGTGCCAGCCGACTTTGCCCTGATCGGCATGGTGGGACGGGGTGACAACCTGCTGGTTGCCTCGGCTGCAAGCGGTATCCGCGACATTGCCGACCTGGTTGCCCGCGCGAAAGCGAGCGGCTCGCCGATCAACTACACCTCTCCCCTGATCGGTTCGGCTGCACACCTCACCGTCGAACTTTTCAAGCGCAACGCCGGTATCGCGCTCAATCACGTGGCCTACAACAACTCGGGGCAAGGTGTCACCGATACGGTTGCAGGGCTCATCCCGATCAACGTGATGGGTATCAGCACGGCCTTGCCGTACATCCAGTCGGGCAAGCTGGTGCCGCTTGCCTGGACCGGTACCCAGCGCGCCCCCGAGCTCCCCAATACCCCAACCTTTGTTCAGGCCGGATTCAAAGACGTTCACATGGGTCTGTGGTTTGCTCTGGTAGGGCCCGCCGGGCTTTCGGCAGATGTGGTGAACTGGCTCAATGGCCAGCTGAATGCTTCGCTGAAGTCGGCCGCAGTCACGGACCGCATGAAGTCCCTGCGAATCGATCCGCTGCCGGGTTCGGTCGCTGATCTCACAAGCCTGATCGCAAGCGAGCTTCCGCAATACCAGAAGCTCGCGGCAGAAACTGGACTGCGGCTCGATTGAGATCTCTTGCATGAATGGCTCGCTGCCTGCGGTGAGTGGGCTCTTCTGGTGCCCGGGCGCCGGCGACCCGATGCGGCAAGCGGTATCGCTTGAGGTACGGGCAGAGAGCGGCATCGTTGGCGATCGCTACGCGCTGGGCAAAGGCGCTTATTCCGACACGCTGCCGCCCAAGGCTCGCCATATCAGCTTCATCACACAAGACGGCATTGATACCGCGGCTGCCTGGCAAGAGGCGGCGGGGCTTCCGGTATTCAACGCCATGCTCACCCGGCGAAACGTGCTGTTGTCGGGCATGACCGCGCAGGCCTTGAACGATCTCGTTGGTCGGCGTTTTCGGGTGGGAAGCATTCTTTGCGAAGGGCTTGAACTCGCCACGCCCTGCGGGCGTCCTTCGGCGCTGGCTTCGATCGATGGGTTCGAAGAGGCATTCGATGGCCGCGGCGGGCTGCGGGCGCGGGTCATCGAGGGCGGGGTGCTTCGAACCGGGGACCGGTTGACCGCCGGCGGTCTGTTCCAGCCGCTCGACACACGCGCGTAGCACAGGGCTACGGCCGACACATCACGCTAGAGCGCCTGCACCCGACTGGTCTTGCGCTGTCCACCGGAATCGTCATGCGCCCGGCTGGTTGCCAGGCGCAGCACCTCGCCATAGCCCGTGGCAAGCTCCATTCGTGGCCTCAATCCGGCCTCGACCAGCCAGCGGTGAAGCTGCGGCAGCTTCCAGCACGGGCAATAGATGAGCAGATGGTGCTCCAGATGATAGTTGACCCAATATGGCGCCCAAAGCGCGCGCTCCCACCACCGGGCCAGGGTGGTTCGGGTGTTTCGCAAGGGATCCTCTGAGTCGCCCACCACGGCGTGTTCGGCGATATTGCGAATGCGGCTGGCGAGTTGATACCAGGTCATGAGCGGCACCAGCCACAGCAGGGGATACGCCCAGAATCCGCCGAGTGCCGTCATGCCCGCTGCGAGCGTTGCATTGAAGAGCAGAAACGGCGCTTCCGCTTGCCAAAGGCGCACGACTCGTTCGCGCGTCGAGCCTTCACCCATGCTCTGCCTGAACTGGGCTAGCCGCCGCTGATAGCCGGTGATGCCCAACAGGTCGCGACGGATCTTGCGCCGCAGACTGGCTTTTGAAATGGGAAAAGGTGCTGACAATTCCAGATCGGGATCGCGTGCGGTTTGCGTATTGCGATGATGCTGAAGGTGATAGGGCCGGTAGAGCTTCATGTCGGCACCGATCGGCGCACCGCACACATATCGGCCAACCCAGTCATTGAGCCTCGGCGAATCAAAGAGCAGCCGGTGGGCAGCGTCGTGCATCAAAATGGCGAGCCCCAGTTGGCGTCCTCCGATCACTGCAACCGCAATCAGGTAAGTGAGCGGATTGGGCCACCACACCACCAGCAACATCGCCGCGATGATCACCAGCCAGGCGTGCGCAACCAGGCAGAGGCCCACCAGGTTGGAGCGCTGACGACAGTGCCGCTGCTGGGCGTCCGTCAACAGGGTTTGGCCGAACAGGTGGGAAGACGACATCGTTGGCTGTCACCGCGATTCGGGCGGGGCAAAGCCCTTAGTGTGGAGGCAAAGACCGAAGTTTGCCAGCCATTGGCCGATCATCGTTAAGTGAAGACTTCCTGTCGACCAACCCAGCCTTATCGATCGATCGTGATCCTGGAAAAATCCTGAAACCAGTTCTGGGCCTGCACAAAGCCTTTCACGCGCGAACTCATGGCGCGAGCGTTGAGATCATGGGTCACCATCAAAAACAGACGGTCATTGACGAACTTTTCGTGAATGCGCTGTAGCGCCTGAACTTGTTCGGCCGGATCGAATGAGGTCCGAGCGGCGAGCAACATGTCGTCCATCGTCTTGTCGGAGTAGTGCCCCCAGTTGGTTCCCTTGGGGGAGACGAGATCCGACTGAACATGTCGCACAAACGCAGTGAACGGATCCTGGATGAAGTAGCTGTAGTTGAGCGCAACCGCTCCGCGGTTGGCTGGATCTTTGGCGCCACCGCGCCAGGCGACCAGCAACGCATTCCACTCGATCACCATCAGCTCGACATTCACGCCCACGTCGCGAAGGTTCTGCTGGAGAAACTCGTTCATCGGAATGGGTTGCATCATTCCCGATCCGGATGACGGGATCAAAACCTTGAGATTAAGTGGCTTGGCCTTGGAGTAACCGAGTTCGGCCAGCAGTTTTCGGGCTGCAGCTGGATCGTAGCGAAGCTCGTCGGGCTTTCCGAACCACGCGTGGCCCGGAGGCATGAAGCCTTTCGCGGGAAGAGACAATCCTCCCAGGAAAATATTGAGCCCCTCGCGGTCGATCGCAAGGTTGAGCGCCTGCCGCAGTTTGAGATTCAGAAGCGGCGAGCCCTCGGCCATGGAAAAGTGCCAGACCCAGTTGTGGGGATACGCATTCGTGACGATCTGCAGACCGGCACTGCGCAAACTCTTGATCGCATCGGGAGGCGGGGCCTCAATCCAGTCGACTTGCCCCGAGCGCAGCGCTGCAACCCGCGAGTTTGGCTCGGGCATCGGCACGAGCACCATCCTGTCTAGTTTGGGAACGCGCGCCTTGTCCCAGTAGTCGGCGTTGGGAACGAGCTCGGCGCGCTCGCGCGGCGTCCACGCTGTCAGCTTCCAGGGTCCGGTGCCGGACGGCGTTTTGCCGTAGGCGACCCAGTCACGCCCCATCTTTTCCCAGTGGGCAGGCGACGACATCGGAATCCATGCAAGCTGATAGGGCAGGAATGCGTCGGGCTCGCGCGTCACGATCTCAAGTGTCTGCGCATTGATTGCCCGATAGCTTTCAATCGACGGGATACGGCTGCGCCCCTGAGCGGCTTGCCGCGCATCAAACTGGGGCGCTTTCTCATTCAGGAGCTTTTCGAAGTTCCAGACCGCTGCCTGGGCATCAAACAGCGAGCCGTCGTGAAATCGGACCCCTGGCCGGATATTGAAGGTCCAGCGTCTGCGGTCCTTGGAATCAACGTTCCAGGAGAGCGCGAGGCCCGGAATCAGGACGGACGGCTTGTCGGCGCTGGAGAGATCCCACATCACCAGCTGGTCGTAGAGCGTGTTCGCCATGAACCGCTGCCCCTCGCCACCCTGGTCTGCCTGACCCGTCGTGAGCGGGATGTCGGCTGCGGTCATGCCAATTCGCAAGGTCCCTTGCGCCTGACAGGGGGCAGATATGGCGAGGATCGCAGCCATCAACGCGCTCGCTGAAACCGAGCGGACGCGGTCTGATGGTTTGACTTTCCGTTCGGCAGTGCCGGCATCTGTATGGCTCAACATCATGACGCCTCCGGTGTTTGGATTACTGGCTGGGATGCGTGTCGGTTGCACCGGTTGGGTGCAACCACAGACTGGTCGTGTTCAAAGCAAGGAACAGACCTGAGTGCTGTGCACCGGAAAAGCGCTCTCCCGCCGTGGCGAGTGCGCTGACGTCAAGGGCCTGCCGGAGCGGCTTGATTCAAACGGACGCCGGCGTTTCCTGATCGCCTGACCGCCTGATCGGGGGAGCCGCGCAAAGCGGCTCTAATCAGCCCTGGCGACCGAGGTAGTACTGCTTGATCAGATCGCTGCGGTAGAGCTCCTCGGTCGTTCCCTCCACAGCAATTTCGCCATGCACGATCAGATATCCCCGGTCGGCTACCCGCATGGCCTGCGTGAAGTTCTGCTCGGCCATCAGAACCGTGAGACCTGCCATGCGTTTCAGCTCCCGGATCTGATCAATCACGTGCCTCACCAGGATTGGCGCGAGCCCGGTGGACGGCTCGTCGATCAGCAGAATGCGCGGCTTTGACATCAGCGCGCGCCCGAGTGCGAGCATCTGCTGCTCACCACCACTCATGCTTCCGGCAAGCTGCTCGCGACGCTCCTTCAAGCGTGGAAACACCTCGAACACCTGAGCGAGCGTGCGCTCGGCATCGGCCCGCGCCTGGGTGCGATAGGCACCGAGCTTCAGGTTGGCTGCCACGGTGAGTTTCGGAAACAGGTGCCGGCCCTCGGGCACCAGCGCAATGCCGCTGTTGACGATGCTTTCGGTGGTCATGCGGGTGAGATCGAGCCGCTGGCCGTCGATCGTGACCTCGATACGTCCCGATGTTGGCCGAACCAGCCCGATCAGCGACTTCATCAACGTGCTTTTGCCATTACCGTTGGTGCCAAGCAATACCACGGTCTCGGCCTCCGCCACGCGCAGGCTCACGCCGCGCAATACGGTCACCTGGCCGTAGCCCGCGCACAGGTCGTTCACGACGATCTCAATCGCCAAGATAGATCCTCTCAACCTGCGGATCGCTCAGGACCTCGGCCGTGGGACCATCGGCGATCTTGCTGCCACTGCCCAGCACCACCAGACGCTGCGCAAAGCTTGATACCGCCCGCATGATGTGCTCGATCATGATGACTGCAATGCCGGTGCCGTTGAGCTGCATCAGGAGTTCAAGAATTTCATCGGTCTCCGACGCTGCAAGCCCGGCCATCGACTCGTCCGCAATCAAGAGACGCGGGCGCGTGGCAATGGCGCGCGCCAGCTCGAGTTTGCGCAGGTCGATCTGGGTGAGGCTGCCCGCCATCACATCAACCCGCGCAGACAATCCGACCTGATCGAGTGCCTCTCGAGCGCCCGCATCGATTTCGCGTGAGGACAGCGACCGCCCCAGGCGATACTCGGCTGCGAACATCATGGGCACGCGCACATTTTCCAGCACCGACATTCGCGCAAACGGGCGGGGAATTTGAAAACTGCGCGCAAGCCCCAGATAGGCGCGCTTGTGCGGGGGCAATCCGTCAAGCGTTCGCCCATCAAACACGACGGTGCCGGCATCGATCGGCAACACGCCCGACATGCAGTTGACAAGCGTGCTCTTGCCCGAGCCATTGGGTCCGATGAGTCCCACCCGCTCGCCGGGCGCCACATGAAAATCGATGCCTTCCAGCACCACAAAGCCGCCGAAGCGCTTCTGCAGGCCGCGTATGTCGAGAAGACGCTCGCCACTCATTTGCGCCACCGCGCGGTGAGCCGCTGCCAGAGCCCGAGAATGCCGTTGGGCGCGAGCGCCACGAAAATCATCATGAGCGCGCCCACAAAGAGCAGACTCAATTCAGGCGTGATGATGTTCTTCGAGCCGAAGTACTGCTGTACGCCACCCAGCAGCACCGCCCCAATCACCGGCCCGCTCCAGTGCGTCATGCCGCCAATCAGCGGCATGGCGATGCTGTTGACGGTATGAACCAGATTGAAGGCGCCGATCGGGTCCACATATGTGACAAAGAAGGGAAACACCGCACCGGCGGCGCCCATCAGCGCGCCGCTGATGGTGGTGGCTTGAAGCTTGAGTCGCAGCGTGGGCACGCCCGCACACTCGGCAGAATCCTCATCATCGCGGATGGCAAGCAGCCCCACACCGAGCTTGTTCCGTTCGATGGTGCGGGCCACCCAGATCGAGATCATTGCAATGACAATCATGGCGACCAGCACGAACTCGGTGGCCGAGCCGAACCCAGCCACCGCGGTCGGTTTGATCACATAGGCGCCGCGCGCACCGCCCACGAAGCTCCAGTTGAGCACCACCGTTTGAGCCACAACCGCAAGCGCCAGCGTGGCAATGGCGAAGAACACGCCACGCAACCGCAGGGTGAGATAGCCCATTCCGAGCCCGACCAGTCCCGCAAAGAATGCTCCCGCCACCACGGCTGCGGGCACCACCAGGTAGGGGATGAACGGTGCACTGATGCTGAACAGCCCAAGGTCGATCATGCGAAGCGCCTGGATGCCCAGGAACTTGTTGAAGAACACCGTGCTGTACGCCCCGATTGCGAAAAATCCGGCCGAACCGAAGTTCACATACCCGCCGTAGCCGCCCAGAATGTTCCAGGCGGTTGCCAGCACCACATACTGAAGGATGTAAAACGCAACCAGCTGATAGTAGCCGCCGCCCAGCGCCCGCACGCCCAGAAAGATGAGCAGCGCAGCCGCGACCAAGCCCAGCAGGAACTGAATGTTCTGGCGGTTCATCAGCGCCGCCCGAGCAGGCCCGCCGGGCGAACGCCCAGGGTGAGCAGCAACAGACCGAAGGCCACCGCCGGCGCCCACGAAGGACCGATGAAGGTTGCGGTGACGCTCTCGGCCACCCCCAGCAGAATGGCGGCCAGCAGTGTGCCCGACATGCTGCCCATGCCACCCAGCACACACACCGCGAACACCCGACCGATGTACTCGCGCCCCATGGCGGGCTCTACCGGCTGGATGATGATGAGCGCGGCGCCCGCCAGGGCCGCGGTGGCAGCCGAAATTCCGAAAGCGATGCGCTTGACGCGGATGGGGTCGACCCCCATCAGACGCAAGCCGATCTGCTCCTGAGCCACTGCGGCCACGGACAGGCCGAAGTAGCTGCGGGTGAGAAAGAGATGCAGCACCAGAACCAGCAAGACGCCAATGAAGAAAGGAATGAGCAGCCGAACCGGTATGCCGACGAAGCCGATGTCGATCATCTTCTCGACGTAGGCGCTGTCAACGCCGCGCAGGTCAACACCAAAAATCAGGATCAGCGCGACATCGGTAACAAACAGCAAACCAAAAAAGAAGGCGAGCCCTCGTCGCGGATCTTTTTCGCGACTCTCGAACAGCCCGTAGTAGGCCCGATAGATCACCACCCCCATCAGCCCGAACAGTGGCGCAAGCAGACACATGGAGATGAGCGGATCGAGCCCCAGCCGATCATTCATAGCGAATGCGCAGAAGGACCCGAGCATGATCATTGCCGGGTGCGCAATGTTGGCGATGTCGAGCATGCCAAATGAAATCGAGATGCCGATGGACACCGCTGCGTAAAAGCCGCCAAGCAAAATGCCCGACACGATCGCATTGACCAGCAGGTTGATGATGGTTTCGAAGTCCACGTTTAACCCTCGACCGGTGTGGGGTCGAGCAACTGCAACCCGCAGGGCCGTGCAGCGAGTTGCGCTGACGCCTGCGGTTCGAGGTCAGTCTTCCAGAGGTTGGCATCCACCCGCATACCGTTGATGTCGTTGGCCGCCGCCGAGACCAGCCAGCGGAGCGGCGCACGCATCTGCCAGGGCTCAACCAGCCGGTCGATGTCACCCCGCGCACTGGCCTCGCGCAGCTCCTGCGCAAGGCCTGGCGTGTTGGCGCCGCCCCCGGGATTCAGGACATTGACTGTGACGCCGGTGCCCGCCAGCTCGCGCGCCCATACCATCGACGACATCTCGAGCGCCGCCTTGGAAGCGCCATAGGGACAGAAGCCCATACGCTGCATGGTGGGCAGCATGGTGGTGACGTTGATGATGCGGCCCCAGCCCTGCTCCACCATGGCCGGTGCTGTGCGCACCGCCATCATTTCGGCAGCCATGCAGTTGGTTTCGTAAATTCCGCGAATGACCTCGTCGGTACTTTCGTAGAAACGCCTGGGCGTGGCGCGCCGGTACAGGTCGGGCGCCACAAAGGTGAGCGTAAGACCTGCATTGTTCACCAGCACATCAACGGGGCTGCCGAAGCTGCGCGCAAACGCGACCGTGGCGTCACACCCGGCCGAGGTACGCAAGTCGGCCTGATGGAAATGCACCAGATCGGCCACGCCCTCGGCGGCCGCTTGCCTCGATACATCGTCGCGGTCTTCGCTGAGGTGCGCAGCAATGATGGTGCGCACCCCGCAGCGCGCGAGCTCGAACGCCATGGCACGCCCGAGCCCGCGGCTGCCACCGGTGACGATGGCAACGCGCGCCTGCCTGGCCGCCACTTCAGTTTGCGAGCGGGAAAGGTTGCATCAGGTTGCCCGACTTGAAAGCAGGCGGATACAAGATGACCTGTGTGCCCGGTTGGTCGAACTGGGCGAGTTCCTTGCCGCTGACTTTCTGGAACTGCGTCATGAGAATTCGGGGCTCTGCCCACTCGCCAAGTTTGCCGAATCGGATGTCGCCCATCACTGTCTTGAAGGTGGCCTTGCGCAGATGCGCGGCGAGCGCCTCGTCTCTCACAGACCCAGCAGCAATCACCGATTGTTCGATCACCTGCATCTGGGCATAGGTGGTGGGCGGCACGTAGAAGCCGAGCTGATCAAGGCCCTGCGCACCCGCTACCGCGCGATAGCGCGTGATGAGCTCGCGCATGCCGGCAAACTGCATGGTGGGTTCGGGCAGATACAGCTCATAGTTGACCACACCGTTGATGACGCCAGACAGGCCCTGCTTGAGCGCAGCGACCTGCAGGCCCACCATTGCACCGCCGAACATCATGCAGCGGAGCTTGATTTCAGCGGCTGCGCGCACCAGGCCGTTGGTATCGGCCACATACGAACCAACGAATACCAGATCGGGCTTGGTGGCTGCAATCGCGCGGGCAACCGGCAGGAAATCGACCTGGTTGGGCGGGTAGGACTTGTCGTACACGATTTTGAAACCCAGCCGTTTCGCATGATCGCGGGCCCCCTCCAGCGCGTTGTTTGCAAATTCGGCATCTGCGCCCACCAGCGCCACGGTTCTCGGCCGCGGATTGAGCGCGGCAGCAACCTCAAAGAAGCCACGCGACAAGGCGTCCTTGCCGTTGGGTCCATACGGCATGATCTGAAAATACTTGTCGTAGTTGAACGGGTCATTGACGGCGAGCGCAAGGTTGGCCACCACCAGACGCTTGCGCTCCATGATGAGGGGCATCGCGGGCGCGATCAGGTTGGTGCCGGTTCCAGCCAGGATGTCGACCTTGTCGATATCAAGCAGCTTGGTGTATAGACCAGGCGTGAGCGTGGGGTTGGTCTGATCGTCGTAAATGACGAGTTCGACCTTGCGCCCAAGCAACCCGCCGCGGCGATTGACATCCTCGGCCCAGATCTGGGCGGTGATCTGCGCAACCTTGCCAATTGACGCGTTGCCCCCGGTAAGCGGCAGGGTTCCACCGATGCGAATCGGGCCCGACTGCGCAAACACGCTTGGCGAACTGGCCAGTGCAACGCCCGCCGAACCGGCAAGCAGTACTTTGCGACGGCCTGGTAAGGATCGTTTCATTGATGTCTCCTGATCGTGTAAATTTTTTAACCTTCGCAACGCACCATAGCCAAACTCTCGGGCAAGTGCAACGGTTTGTGTCGATGACGGCGAACTTGTCCGGACTTGCGATTTCTCCTACAGTGGACTGACCCATCCCGGCCCATGGGGCCATTCGGCAAGTTACGAGGCAACGTCAATGAGACTCGGTTACTTCACCATGCCGGTGCATCCGGCCTCGCGCAATCCCACCGAGACCCTGCGCGAAGATCGCGAAACCATCATCCTTGCCGATCAACTCGGCTATCACGACGCCTTCGTGGGCGAGCACCTGACCGACCTGGTCGAGAACGTCACCAACAGCATGATGTTTCTTGCCACGCTCATCCACTCCACGAAAAAAATCATTCTGGGCAGCGGCACCACCAACCTGTCGCACATGCACCCCGTGCTGGTGGCCGCGCACGCTGCCATGTTCGACCACCTGGCGCAGGGCCGGTTCATTCTGGGCGTGAGCCCGGGCGCACTGCCCTCCGACGCCGAGGCGCTTGGCATCTTCACCGAAGACCGCAACAAGATGTTCGCCGAGTCGATCGAGGTCATCCTCAAGCTTTGGGCCTCCAAGGCCCCCTTCGAGATCGATCTCCCCGACAACCGGTTCAAGGTGTCCACCAAGCTCACCTATGACGAGATCTCGAACACCGGGATGATGATCAAGCCGTACCAGAATCCCCGTCCGGAAATCGTCGGCACGGTCGTGGCGCCCTTTTCAAAGGGTGTGATCGCCATGGGCGAGAAGGATTTTCACCCGATGTCGGCCAACTTCCTTTTCGACACCTGGTTGCCCTCCCACTGGGAAAATTACAGCCAGGGCAAGACCAACGTGGGGCAAACCGCCTCGCGCAGCGACTGGCGGGTAGCGCGCACCATCATGGTCCACGACGACGAGAAAGTGGCGCGCAACTATGGCCGTGAGTCCGAGCAGAGCCCCTATCGCTTTTATTACCGGAACCTGGGCTACAAGTTGCGCAAGGGCAAGCGCGATGCGGTGTTTACCCGCGACGGCAAGACACCCGACAATCCGGTCCCGGTCGACGACATCCTGAACGAGCTGGTGATCGCTGGCAGTGTCAGCGAGGTTGTCGATCGCATTCTCGCGCTCAACGAGAAACTGGGCGGATTCGGCGAGCTGGTTTATGCCGGACTCGACTGGACCGACCCAGCGCTGGCGCGTCGCTCAATGGTTTTGATGGCCGAGCAGGTGATGCCGCGCGTTAACGCGGCACTCGGCCAATAGAAATCGGTCCGCAAATCCAGACACAGGGACAAACGCGGGTTACACACGGCGGGGAACGCTGAGGGGTTCAGAGAGCCGCTCTTCAAGCGCAACGCAAGCGCCGGGACGGCAGACCTGTGCGCCCGCTGACTTCGAACGCCTGATGACACTCCTGCGTCGGTATGGGCAGCAGGTGTTTTCCGGGCCCAATAGCCCATCCTGACCGCCGCATGCACGTTCATCAAAGCGGCGCGCTGCGCGGTGCAGCCCTTCGCAGCATGGTCGCGAGCGCTCGCGCTACAGGCGTAAGCGGCGGATCCCTGCGGGTAATCAGCGACACATCCCAGTGCGGCAACTCATCATTGAGCGACAAGGTCACCAGGCGCCCGGTCTGGTCGAAGCGCAGGCCGTGACCGTATGCAGTCGCCTTCCTTGCGACCCAGGTGTAGTGGCGCGCCTCGGTGGCAGCAACGATCTTCGAGCGCAACAACCTTGCCGCTCGTGTTGCGCTAGAAAAGCACCGGCTCATCCAGAAGGGTGCGGGCGAGCGTTCCGTCACCGGGCACCTCATTATCCCAGGCGGCGACATACCAGCAGTTCCGGATGAACATGCGCTCGACTCCAGTCGGTATTTTGGATACGGACCGAGAATGACGCATCACGCCGTGATCGCGCAAGTCCCTGCCGACGAGGGATCAGACCAGAAACTTTTCGACTGGCTCCACCCCTCCCGAATCAGGATGCCCCCGGCGGGCCCGCGTCAGGAGGCACGCAGGGGCGGCTCAGCGCGCATCGCGCACGAGACGT
>JBMSQB010000097.1:0-15279 GCA_049423065.1 Burkholderiaceae bacterium | reverse complement strand
CGCGCGCCCGACCCATTCACGAGCTTGGGGCTTGAACTGCTGTCATAAGTGCCCGCACCTGCGCAGCGTCCACAATCAACGGAACTTTGAGTTCGCCTTTGAGAATACGCTCCCGCGTCTTCTCGAGTTCACCCCATACAGGCTCGGAGATACCTGGGGTCTTGAGTAAGCGCACCGATCCATCGGCGAGACCGATTGTGTACGGGCGGGACCCAAACTTGCCTTCGTTCACATCCTGGATCATGTTGACAAAGGTTTCGGTCGGATCCCATAGAACAGACGACAGCAACCGTCCCTGTGCAACCGCGCTCTTGTCGCCAATCACATCAATGAGGTTCACCGGACCGCCATCCGTCGCCTTCGAGGTGGTGATCCCCTGCAACATGCCCATGGTGGCACCGTTGCCCTGACCGAAAATCGTGTCGGCGCCAGCAGCAATGACTGCTTCGGCCACACGACGCCCCCCCGGTGCATCGGAAAACGCCGCCGGACCGATCACTGCATACCGAATTGGGATATCGCTTCGCACCGAACGGGCGCCCTGAGCGAACGCGGCAGACTGCGAATTCCAAGAGGGCGGCTCACCCGACACCACGATACCCAAGGTTCCGGTGCGCGTGGTGCGTGCTGCGAGAATGCCCGCCATATACGCACCCTCGTGCCCTGACAAGGCATAGCCCACCACCAGACCCGGCCGAACAACCTTGCGAGGGGTATCAACGACAGCCACCGGAATATTGCGCTCGACACCAACCTCGAATGCCGTGGTGTTGTACCCGCTCGCATGCGCGATGATGAAGTTTGCGCCGTTGCCGACCAGTTCCCGCATGATCGGGCGGATATCGCCATAGCCAAGGCCCTCGGCTACTTCGATCTGGATGCCGAGCTTCTTGGCCGCAGCACGCGCACTCGTCACGCCCTGCTGGTTCCAGCCCATATCCGTACCGCGTTCGGGCACCATCACGGCAAACTTTCGAACCCTGGGTTGCTGCGCGAACGCTGGAACAGCCAAACCTGCCAGGGAAGCGCCGCCGAGAGCAAGCGCCGACCGCCGCGTCAATCGTGTCGTCATGAATGTCTCCTCGTTGAATATTGATCACCCCACAGGATTTGCGCGCGTTGTCATTCTTTATTTGGCGACTATCCTGGTGGCCGAACGGCCATGAACCCTTGAAATCCGAGAATGACGCTAGCACCCGGCGTCGCAAAATACAAGATCGTTCAACCAACCATGATCCGAATTTCCAGATACGAGATTTATCAATGCAGATCAGATCCATCTTTGCCCTGGTCACATCAACCATTTGCTTATTTGGTTGCGAATCGACCCTCAATGAGAGTGCCGCTGCCGAGCGCGGCCGATTCATCGAAAGTTTTGCGGCCAGGTACCGAGAGGAGGCATGCGGAACACACTGGGTAGGCAATCCGAGCTTTGCCGACTGCATGGCGGCGTTGCGGCGCGAGGCCGAGTCGCACTATCAGTCTGCGTTTGAGCGGGGTAGATTCCGGTGGGGCGCTGGCACCTCTTCCAAACCGTGAGTCAGCCGATGGCCCCCTCAAACCAAACATGATATGAATCGGGCTCGCATCCCGGCTTCAGCCGCGGGGACTTGCGCCACTAAACTGCAAGTCACAACATCATCATCACACCGGAGACACACGCATGGCTTTCCGCTTCAAATCCGCGCTCGCCGCGGGCGCGCTTTCGCTCGCAAGCGTATTCGCACCCGCCACCCAGGCCGAGACCTTCAAGGTCACCTTCAGCGCGGCGCATGGCCCGCAGTTGCCCTGGATTGGCATGATCGAGAACTTCTACATGCCCGAGGTGGACAAGCGGCTGAAGGAAGCGGGCGGCAAGCACAGCATCGTCTGGAACAAGGCCTTCAGCGGCACGCTCGCCAAAGTGGGCGGTGAGCTCGATGCAGTGAGCAACGGCGTGGCCGAGATGGGTTATGTCTACACCATCTTCGAGCCCGCAAAACTGCCGTTGCTGGCCGTGTGCTTCATGGCCCCCTTTGGAAGCGATGATCCGCGCGTGCTGAACAAGATCATGTTCGAGATGCACCAGGAGCTGCCCGAGCTCGCGAGCCAGTGGACGCGCCACAACCAGATCTTCCTGGCAGCGGTTTCCACCGACACCGACTACCTGCTCACCAACTTCCCCGTCAACAGCATTGCCGATCTGAAAGGCCGCAAGTTGGGCGCTGCAGGCTCGCTTTCGCTGTGGGCCAACGGCATCGGAGCGGTACCGGTTCAGGGCGACTTCGCCACCCACTTCAACAACATCAAGACTGGCGTCTACGACGGCCTGATCGCCTTCACCACCGGCATGTATCCGCCCAAGCTCCACACCGTGGCACCGTTTGCCACCCGCGTTGATCTGGGATCGATGATGATTGGCGCGCTCACCATCAACAAGGCCTTCCACGATCGCCTCCCGCCCGATGTCCAAAAAATCCTGAAGGACGTCGGCAAGGAATACAACGACCGCATTGCCAACACACTCCTGGGGCTGGCGGCCACCTTCGAGAAAAGAATGGCTGACGAGGGCACCAAATTCTCGAAGCTGTCAGCCGACGAGCGGCTCAAGTGGGCCACCACCATGCCCAACATCGCCAAGAACTGGGCCGATACCAATGCCAAGCGCGGCCTCCCGGCGCCGGTGGTGTTGAACGCCTACATGAAGAAGCTGCGCGACCACAACGTTCCGCTCGCCCGTGAGTGGGACAAAAACTGACAGGTCCCGCGCGCACCACCCCGGAAGGACCAGGCGCACAGCCTGGTCCGCCACCAACCATGTCACGACTCACGGATCTCTTCAGCCGCGCTCTGCTGCTGCTCAATTCCATCGGTACGGTCTGGATCTTCATTCTCATGATCGTGATCGTCACCGACGTGATCGGGCGAACGGTCTTCACGCGCCCGCTTCCGGGCGTGCCTGAGCTGGTGAGCTTGTCGATCGTGGGTATCGTGTTTTTACAGATCGGGCAGGCGCTTCGCTCGGGGCGCATCACCCGGGTGGACATCCTCATTGAGTACCTCGATCGGCGGGTGCCGCGACTGTCCGCATTGATGCAAGGCGTGTTTGGTCTGCTGGGGCTCGCCCTCTTTGTCGCGCTTTACCAAGCCTGCCTGCCGCTGTTTCTGCGCGCCTGGACGAACGGCGACTATGTAGGGGTCGAGGGCTACATCACCTACCCGATATGGCCCGTTCGGCTGTTCATGCTGATCGGCTGCGTTGGAGCGGCGATTCAATATGCGCTCTTTGCCGCCAGCGACTTTGCGAGGATGTTCAAGCGATGACAGGCGTTGAAATCGCAGGCCTGTCGATCCTGTCGATCCTGGTGCTGATCTACAGCGGACTGCATGTACCGGTTGCGTTTTGCCTGGTGTCCCTGGTCGGCGTATGGGCCATCAAGGGCAGCTTCGCCCAGGCCTCGGCACTCCTCGGAATGGCTGCCTCCGATGCGGTGGCCTCCTATGACTTCGGCGTCATTCCGCTCTTTGTGCTGATGGGTCTGCTTGTCAGCGTTGCCGATCTGGGCCGCGATGCCTTCCTGGCTGCCAACGCACTTCTCGGGCGGTTGCGAGGCGGTCTGGGCGTGGCCACCGTCGCCGCCAATGCAGTGTTCGCGGCGGTCACCGGCGTCTCAATTGCCTCGGCAGCAGTTTTCACAAAAGTGGCGGTACCCGAGATGATCAATCTCGGCTATCGGCCTCGGTTTGCAGTGGGCGTGGTGGCAGGCAGCTCGGTGCTGGGCATGCTGATTCCGCCCAGCCTGCTGCTCATCATCTACGGCCTGCTCTCGCAGCAATCGATCGGCGACCTGTTCATCGCGGGAATCGTGCCGGGCTTGCTGCTCTCGCTCCTGTTCTGCATCTACATCGTCCTCACGGCAACATTCAAACCCGAGGGCATGTTTCAGTCGACAACCGGTGCGGTGTCCAGCGCCGAGATGTCGCTGGGCCAAATCACCAAGCTCCTCACCCCGCTCATTATTCTGGCGGGACTCGTGATCGGTGGCATTTATGCAGGCTGGTTCACTGCCACCGAATCGGGTGCCATCGGAGCGCTCGGCGCGTTCATTCTGGCAGCGCTCCGCCGTAAGCTCAGCTGGCAGGGCCTCTGGAAGGTACTGGTTGAAACTGGCCAGGTTACCGTTGCGATCCTGTTCGTCATCATCGCCGCCAACATCTACACCCGGCTGATTGCGCTGTCGGGGCTTCCAAATGTCTTGAATGAGGCGGTGGTGGCGGCCAATCTTGGGTTTATCGGCCTGCTCCTGATCTATGCGTTCCTGATCGTGTTGCTTGGAACCATTCTGGATGGCGTGTCGATCATGCTCATCATGGTGCCCATGTTCCTGCCGCTCCTCGCGCCCCACAACATCGATCTGATCTGGTTCGGAATCGTGACGGTGGTGGCAGTGGAAATCGGACTGCTCACCCCGCCCTTCGGACTCTCTGCCTTCGTCATCAAGAGCACGCTTGCCGACAGCCGGATTTCGATTGGCGAGATCTTCCGGGGCGCCGCACCGTTTGCCATCATCATGGGCATGCTGCTGCTTGCCATCATCTTCATCCCGTCTATCGCTACCGTGCTGGTGCGGTAGCCACGGCGCTCAGGCGGGCGGCACCACAGGCAACACCAGCAGCGGCGGATCCGCCGGATCAAAGTGCAGGGTGACCCGGTTGTTGAATACCTCCGCTGGCCGATCTTCCGGACAGGTGTGACGAAACGGCCCCACGCCGGTAAAGGGCTGACCGATTGCAGCCGTCATGGCTGACAGGTCGCCAGGATATTCATAGTCTTTGCCGCGAATGCTGAGCGCGATGCGATAGCCCTTGGGCGCCACAAAGCAGGTGGGAAAAATTTCGACATCCAGATCGCAGATTTCGCCTGGCGCAAGCGGCCGGCATTCATCCATCGTGTGATACGGGCGATACGGGAGACTTCGCGCAGCATCGAGCTTGCGCATGGATGCGCGCAGCCATCCATGCGACATCGGCGTATGCGGATCGTTGGACCCCGCGTACGTCACCTCCTTGAGGTCGGGGGTAAAGAGACGCAGCACCAGGAACAGATCGGCATCGGCCGTCGAGGCCGAGATCCGGAGTCGTGCAGCCGAAGGCCCAATGACGTGGCACTCCTCGGCAAGTGGCTCGGTGATGAAGGTGAGCCCGTCACCCGTTGCTTCATAGCTGATGGAAGACGTCGCCGCAACGGGTTGATCGGCGCGCAACGCGCCATCGGCATGCAGGTGAAACTTGACCCACCGGGTGTCCCTGAGCGGCCACTGCTCGTCACCGCGCGATTCAAATGGCGCACCGGGGCGACGCACCAGCAGATGCACGCGCTGCCGGTGGTTCCAGCCGTTGTCCTCATCCTTCAGGAAATGGCCGAAGAACTGTTTCTGGAGGGCGATGCCGGTGTTCGTGTAGTACTCGGTCCAGTGCTCATAGCAGTGGAAGTCGAGCCACTTCTGATCAGTGCCCGCTTCATTGAAGCCCTCCACATTGCCGCGCAAGTGCAACCCCTGCCCGCCCCAGTTGGCCGCCGACAGCAGCGGCACATTGATCTGGCTGAAATCAGGCAGCCGCGAGCGCCAATAGGGTTCATTCGCGAAGCGGTGTTCGCGGATCTTGCGCCGCCAGTCCACCAGGTTGGTTGAAAGCGTGGCCTCATCAAATGTTTCCGGGCCCGCCACCCATTCGCCTTCCAGGATATGACTGGCCCAGCCACGCGCGCCCAGACCATGCTGCACCGGCAGAACGTACTTGTTGAACCACAGGTCGCTGAAGAGCGACAGGATGCCGCCGTGGCGCGTAAATTCACGATAAAAGTCCGAGCAGCCCTCCCACACGCCGATCGCACGCAAATACGGCGGCCGCAGGGCCGCCACCTGCCACTGGTTCATCGCCAGATACGACACACCCGAGAGCCCTACCCGACCGTTGGACCACGACTGCTCGCCCGCCCAAACAATCGCCTCGTAAAAATCTTGCGTTTCGCGCGTTGACAACAAATCCATCACACCAGGCGAGCGGCCCGTGCCGCGCACGTCTACCCGCACCAGCACATAGCCGTCATGAACGAACCGCTCGGGATCCGGGAATTCGTAGTTCTGCAGGCGGTTGGTGGACTGTGTGGTGATCGAGGGCTCGTGCCGGGTCAGCATCTTCCACTGGCCCCCCCACACTTCATCCTGGAACGACAGCCACTTTCCATACGGCGTGGCCCCCAGCAGCACGGGGTACTTCCCATCGTCATCCGGGCGAAAGACATCACACCGCAGTGTCATGCCATCGCTCATCACGATGGGCACGTCCCAGTCGATTCTTATGCCTTCATACAATTCGGTGCGCAGCATCGGGGCACTCCACAGATGCAAATCCGTTCAATCCAGGCGAATGTTCGCGCTCTTCGCAAGCGCGCTCCAGCGGGCGATTTCCAGTTGCATATGGCCGGTGAGCTGCTCGGGCGTGGTGCCGCGAATATCGAGGCCGAGCGCTGCCGCCTTCTCGCGAAACGCCGCATTGCCGAGCCCCCGATTGACCTGGGCGTTGAGTTTCGCAAGCACCGGCGCGGGCAAGCCTGCCGGCGCGTACAACGCATACCAGGTGTCAAAGTCGATCGCATGGCCCTGCTCGGCCATGGTCGGCACATCGGGCGCCAATGCCGATCGGTTCTTGCTTGCCGTGGCCAGCGCCTTCAGTTCACCGCGCCGTACATGCTGCATGGGAAGCTGAATGATGTTGAAGCCCACCTTCACCTCACCGCTCAGCAGCGCGGTGTGCAGGGGTGCCGCGCCCTTGTAGGGAACATGGATCACGTCGATTCCAGCCACCTGCTTCAGCTGCTCGAGTCCAAAGTGCTGACCGCCGCCGTTCCCCGTGCTGCCAAACGCGAGCTTGCCTGGCTGGGATTTGGCGAGCGCAATCAGCTCAGCCAAATTGCTGACCGGCAAGCTGGGGTGCGCCACCAGTACATTGGGTTGCGATGCGACCAGCGAGACGGGGGTAAAGTCCTTGAGGGGGTCATACGGCAGCTTCGGATACAGGGCCACACTGAAGGCCTGCGGACCGATGCCGCCCAGCAGCAGTGTGTAGCCATCGGCGGGCGCCTTGGCCACCAGATCTGAGCCAATATTTCCATTGGCGCCTGCGCGGTTGTCGACCACGACCGGCTGGCCAAGCGAATCGGTGAGCTGTTGCGCAATATTGCGTGCCATGAAGTCGTAGCCGCCGCCCGCGGGGAATGGCACAACAATCCGAATGGAACGCGAAGGCCAATCGGATGACTGCGCCTGTACGCCAGCGTGGCAGGCCATCCCCAGAATCGCCAGGCTCATTGCCATGATGCGACGCTTGCCCTGTTGTAAACCGCGTGCTTGCTTCAGTGTCATGTGTGCCTCCGGTTTCGTGTTGAACTCGGCCCGCGAGCGTTTTGTTTGATCGAGCATACGTCTTTTCCCCCTGATGCGTGCGTGCTAGCCTCGCGCAGCGGACCGCAATGCCCACCGACAGACCATTCGGAGACACCCTTGAAGATCGACGTTTTCAATCACATCCTGCCCAAGCATGTATTCGAGCGCATCCGCGAGGTTGCCCCGCAAATCCCCATCCTGAGCAGCTTCAGCAACCTGCCCGAACTGTGGGATGTGGACGCACATCTGCGTCTGATGGATGGCTACGATGGCTATCAGCAGGTGCTGTCGTTATCGAACCCGCCGATTGAGATGCTGGGCTCGCCCGAGGTGACGCCCAAGCTTGCGCAGCTGGCGAACGACGGTCTGGCCGAGATCTGCCGCAAGCACCCCGATCGGTTTCCCACGTTCATCGCTTCCATGCCCATGAACAATCCGGCTGCGGCGGTGAAAGAGGCTGAGCGTGCCGTCAAGGAACTGGATGCGCGCGGCATTCAAATCTTCAGCAATGTGCTGGGCAAGCCGCTCAGCTCGCCCGAGTTTTATCCGGTGTTCGAAACCATGGCGCGCTTCGATCTGCCGATCTGGGTGCACCCCATGCGCGGACCCAACTTTGCCGACTACGCCACCGAAAGCGCTTCCGAAGACGAAATCTGGTTCACCTTTGGCTGGCCGTATGAAACCAGCGCCTGCATGACGCGTCTGATCTATTCGGGCATTTTTGACAAGCTGCCCAATCTCAAGATCATCACCCACCACATGGGCGGCATGATTCCGTTCTTCGCAGAGAAGATCAATCTCGGCTTCAAACAGATTTTTGATGGCAAGGTCGATCGCAATCCCACTGCTGAAAAAGCCGGACTGAAGCGCCCGCTCATCGACTACTACCGCATGCTCTACGCCGACACATCCACCAACGGATCCGCTTCGGCCGCACGCTGCGGGCTCGACTTTTTCGGGGCCGACCACTGCCTCTTTGCCACCGATGCGCCCTTCGACTCGCGCGGCGGCCATCACCTCATTGGCGGCACCATCCGCGCCATTGATTCGCTGGATATCGCAGCCAGCGACCGCCAGGCCATCTACGAAGGCAATGCGAAACGGCTCATGCGGCTTTCATGACACAGCCTGGTAGTACAGGTTTTGCGGGTGGTTGGCCTGCGCGAAGAAAAACCAGCGTTCGGCAACCAATCCCGCAAGCTGTATCAGCGCGGTAAGCAGCAACAGCGCGGGCGTCGGCTCCGCGCTGATCAAAAGCACGGCTGGTATCACGAAGCCGGCCACGAGAAACACCCACTTAATGCTGCGGAGCGCCTGCGCGCTCTTGCCGTGGAAAAACTCGCGGGTGTTGTAGCTGCTGCCCATGAAGCCTTGCGACCGCTGTCGAATGACCGGCTGGCGGATACCGATGGCGCTTTGCAGGGTAGACCGGGGCTTCAGTCGCGCATTGCGAATCAGCGAGGCGGCCCGCGCTGCCAGTGCCGCGAGCGTGAGCAGCAGCGCGGCCCACGCGAGGGTCGGCACCCACTGCACTGCGGCAACGCTTGCAAACAGCGCGGCCAGCGTGGTGCCTGACGCGCAGCCCATCAGCACAAAATTCACCAGCGTGAGCGGCGAGGCCCACTCCTGTAAAAACTTGAGTGATGCATAGATCATGGCGGTGCACAGAAACAGCGCAGCGCACACCAGCACCCCCAAAAGACCCAGCAGCCGCGTGCCCGGAAGCTGCAGGGCATGCGCCGCACTCCACGCCGCACACGAAGCCATGAAGAGCGGCAGCGCAATCACCTCACGCGACAGCCACGACGTTCGCCACATCGCAGCCGCGCGCCAGGCGCGCTCGGGCCGGCCCAGATGGAAGAACGATGCGAGCAAACCCAGCGCATTGAACACCACTGCGATTGCCCCGCCTTGAGCGAGCAGCATCCGCTCATCAGGCCGCGCGCCAAACCCGCCAAGCTCACATGCAAAGAGCGCGAGAAACAAGCCCTGCCCTGCGCCGATCAGCACCGTGAGAAAAATGACCGAGAACGCGGGCTGCATCAGTCTGCCTGCCGCCGCGGCAGATAGTGATTGGCCGGCCGCGTGCCCCATTCGGGCATCAACTCATAGCCCCCGCGCTCGCGAATCGCTTCCGACACCTCCGACTGCGGGTCATGAATGTCTCCGAACAGGCGGGCGTTGGTGGGACAGGCCATCACACACGCGGGCTTGCGCTCCGATGCCGGCAGCGTGGTGTCGGTGATGCGGTCCACGCAGAGCGTGCATTTGGTCATGACCTGCCGGGACTCATCAATTTCACGTGCCCCATAGGGGCATGCCCAGCTGCAATATTTGCAGCCAATGCACTTGTCATAGTCGACCAGCACAATGCCGTCTTCTTTACGTTTGTAGCTCGCGCCTGTCGGGCACACCGGCACGCACGGCGGATCCTCGCAATGCAGGCAGCTCTTCGGAAAGTGAACGGTTTGCGTGTTGGGGTATTCGCCCACCTCAAAGGTTTGCACCCGATTGAAGAAACTGCCGCTCGGGTCGGATCCGTAGGGGTTGTCATCCGTCAGCGGCCCGGCCGATCCCGAGGTATTCCACTGCTTGCAGCTTGTGACGCAGGCGTGGCATCCCACGCACACATTCAAATCAATGACTAATGCGAGTTGTGTCATCGGATCACCTTCATGATGCCGGCCATCCAGCCTTGTCGTTTCGGCGCCTCGGGCGCCATGCCTGCCACCGGCTTCATCGCCGAGAATTGAGGCCAGCTTTCGGCGGGCTCACCGGGCTCGGCAGGCGCGATGCGAACCCGAACGTCATACCACGCGGCCTGACCGGTGATGGGATCCGAGTTGGACATCAGCGCCTCGGCCTCGCCGATCGGAATCTCGTCGCGAATCAGGTGATTGAGCAGAAACCCCTGGCGCGACTCATTGGCATGGGGTTCAAGACTCCAGGCGCCGCGTTGTTTGCCGATGGCATTCCAGGTCCAGACCGTGCCGGGCTCCACCGCCTCGCTGTGCCGGCACAGGCAGCGCACCTTGCCCCACGCCGACTCGACCCACATCCATGCACCGTCAGCAATTCCCGCAGCCAGTGCGGTGCGCGTGTTCACAAACAGGAAGTTGTAGGTGTGGATCTGACGAAGCCATGCGTTCTGAGAATCCCAGGAGTGGTACATCGCCATGGGGCGTTGCGTGACCGCACGAAGCGGAAACTGCTCGGTGTCGGTCACCTGCCACTCCAGGGGCTCATAGAAGAACGGCAAGGGATCGAAGTAGCGTGCAACCCGCTCGCGCAGCCGTTCCGGTGGCTGCTTGCCCGCATGCCGCCCCTGTGCGGCGAGCCGGAATTTTTGCAAAAACTCCGAATACAGGTGGATGACGATCGGGTCGCGATCGCGGCGCAAGCCAACCGACTGCGCCCAGTCGAGATAGCCCTGATTCCAGTTGCGCATGTACTGGTGTTCGAGCGGCAGTTGATGATGGAACACGCAGTTATTCTGCGCGTACATCTCCCACTGGCGGGGATTGGGT
Source organism: Burkholderiaceae bacterium (assembly GCA_049423065.1). Classification (GTDB taxonomy): domain Bacteria; phylum Pseudomonadota; class Gammaproteobacteria; order Burkholderiales; family Burkholderiaceae_E; genus SYIM01. The sequence continues at coordinate 4,325 of JBMSQB010000097.1, read as the reverse complement.
TCACCGCGCATGGCCTTGTCGCCGTGCTCGCCACGCCAGCCTGCGAGAAAGCCGATTCCCGATCCCGGCGCAGTTTCATAGCGCACCACAAAATCGGGATAGTCGCGGTATTTTCTTGAGCCATCAGCGTTCACGAAAGCAGGAAAACCCAGCCGCGAGGCGAGCTCAACCAGCACCTCTTGAAACGGCTTGCATTGGCCCGTCGGCGGAAGCACCGGAATCCGTACCGAATCAACCGGACCATCAAATTCACTGATTGGCCGATCCAGCAGCGACATGCAATCGTGACGTTCGAGGTAAGTGGTGTCCGGCAGCAGCAGGTCAGCGTAGGCCGTGGTCTCGGAGTGAAAGGCGTCGCACACCACCAGGAACGGAATCTTGTACGCCCCGCCGGCATCCTTGTCGCAGAGCATCTTGCGGACCTCGGACGTGTTCATCGTCGAGTTCCAGGCCATGTTGGCCATGAAGAGCATCAGCGTATCAATGGGATAAGGATCGCCGCGCCACGCATTGGTGATCACGTTGTGCATGAGGCCATGCGCCGACAGAGGATGCTCCCAGCTGAAGCCCTTGTCGATCCGGACCGGTTCGCCCTGCGCATCCACGAACAGATCATCCGGACTCTCTGGCCACCCCAAGGGCGCCCCGTTCAGCGGCGTATTGGGCTTGACCGCATCGGGTCCCTTGGGCGGACGGATATTGGGCGGGACCGCCTTCGGGTACGGGGATTTGTGCCGGAAACCGCCGGGCCGATCGATCGTGCCCAGCAAGCTCATCAGGATGGCGAGCGCGCGGATGGTTTGAAAGCCGTTGCTGTGTGCGGCAAGCCCGCGCATGGCATGAAACGCCACAGGATTGCCCTTGACCGACTCATGACGCTTGCCCCAGCTGTCGGTCCAGGCGATGGGTAGCGAAAAGGCCTGATCACGCGCGGCCAGACCCAGCTCGCGCGCCAGCCGGCTGATGGTATCGGCCGACACCCCAGTGATGGCCGAGGCCCATTCCGGCGTGAATTCACGCATCCGCTCTTTGAGCAGCTCGAACGCAGGCGCTACCGGCGTGCCGTCTGGCAGGGTGAAGCGCCCCGTGAGCGCAGGCTGCACGCCTTCCGCGTGATCACTGACCGGCGCATGGGTCGCTTGGTCCCACCAAAGAAAATTGTGCGGCCGGAGCGGGTTGATGACATCACCCTCGGGGTTACGCACCATCAATCCAAATTCATCACTCTGCTCATTCAGGTTGACGAGCTGACCCGCATTGGTAAATCGCGCCACAAACTCGTGATCGATCAGGTCGTGCTTGATCAGTTCGTGAATCAACGCGAGCAGCAGCGCCCCATCGGTGCCAGGTCGAATCGGAATCCACTCATCAGCGATGGCCGCATAGCCAGTTCGAATGGGGTTGATGGCAATGAACTTGCCGCCCGCGCGCTTGAACTTGGAAATGGCCACCTTCATCGGATTGCTGTGGTGGTCTTCTGCGGTGCCGATCATGACGAACACGCGCGCACGCGCAAGATCTGGCCCGCCGAATTCCCAGAATGATCCGCCAATGGTGTAGATCATGCCTGCGGCCATGTTCACCGAACAGAAGCCGCCGTGGGCCGCGTAGTTGGGCGTACCGAACTGACGCGCGAACAACCCGGTGAGCGCCTGCATCTGGTCGCGCCCGGTGAAGAACGCGAATTTCCTGGGATCGGTGGCTCGCAGATGGCGAAGGCGCTCTTCGAGCGTAGCGAACGCCTCGTCCCAGGTGATCTCCTCAAACTCCCCTGCCCCCCGCTCGGCGCCGGGCTTACGGCGAAGCGGAAGCGTGAGCCGCGCGGGCGAGTACTGTTTCATGATGCCGGCCGACCCCTTGGCACAAATGACGCCCTGATTGAGCGGATGATCGGGATTGCCGTCGATGTAGCGCACCTCGCCATTTCGAAGGTGCACCCGAATGCCGCAGCGGCAGGCGCACATGTAGCAGGTGGTGGTGCGTACCTCGGTAGCAGCGCCGGGGACGGGCGAGGCGGCGGGGTTATGCAGGGGTGGACTGGGCATGAGGTGTGAGCCGGCGGACGACTGGAGTGACGCAGCGGATTATGACTCAGGCACCCCGTTAGACGCCGGCGCTAATTCAGCACGGGGTCAACCATCCCGCCAAGGATTGATGGCCTCCACACCCGAATGGGCGAAATCGCGGACATTCCGCGTCACCAGCTTGCACTCATTGGCTCGCGCTGTTGCGGCAATGATCGAATCGAAGGCGGCCATCGGCTTGCCTTGAGTTTCGGCCTGAGCAGTAATCTGTGCCCAGGCTTCAGCAACGGCCTGGTCGAACGCCAGGATTCTCGATTCGAACCCGATCTTCAACTGCTCCAGCCACCTGGTGAGTTCAGATCGCCGTTTGGACCGAGGCAGCCTGCTGACGCCACGCTGCAGCTCTCCCCAGGTCATTGCGCTGATGAATAATTCATGCGCGTTGCGGGCCGCGAGCCAGCGCAGGACGTGGCTGTCGGGCTCGCGCTTCACGAGCTCGGAGAGCACGCACGTATCCAGCATGTACCTCACAGGTCAATACGCCGCACAGGTTCCGGCGATCGCTCAAGCGCCAGCGTTTTACCGCGTGGCGCGTTGAGCAGACATTCCATGAGGCGCGGAGTCTGACCCGTGAGGCGACGAAAATCGGCAGCCGCCAAAATCACCACCGCCTCTTCGCCTCGTCGAGTCACCAGCTGCGGGCCTTCCTTTATCGAGAGATCCACAACCTCGCTGAATCGGCTCTTGGCCTCCTGCAATTGCCAACTGTGCACCGTACTCCCCACAACTAGTCAGACTGGTCAGTATAATGAAATCAACCCCTTTGATTGTCAACCCGCGGCCTCTCAGTGGCAGCCATAAGCTTTCAGGGATATGGCGCCCAACGGACACGCCATGGTGCAGACTAATGAAATCCATTTTTTTCAGGATGACGCGATGACACGCTCGCCCACTTTCCGCATCCGTATCGCCAGCCGGACCGCCGCTTGCGCGCTTGCGTTGTTCGCGCTCGCGACACCTGCCTCGGCGCAGCAAGATTTCCCCAATCGGCCCATCACCCTGACCATGCCTTATGCCACTGGTGGTCCTGGCGATGCCATCACCCGGGTGTTCGCGAGCTCGCTCCAGAAACACCTGGGTGTGCAGGTGGTGGTCGACAACCCGGCCGGCGCATCGGGCACGATTGGAACCGCCAAGGTTGCGCGCTCAAAGCCTGATGGCTACACGCTCCTGATGATTCACGTGAGTCACGCCACCAACGGCGCCATGTTCAAGAGCCTGCCCTACAGCCCGGTGGATGACTTCGAGCCGGTTGCGCGCGGCACCAGCGGGCCCATGGTGATCGTGACCCGGCAGGGCTTTCCCACCAACAGCTTGCCTGAGTTCATCCAGTATCTGCGCGGCAATGCCGACAAGGTGAGCCTCGCCCATGCGGGCGTGGGCTCAGCCTCGCACCTGTGCGCGCTCATGATGATGAGTGCACTGAATGTGAAGTTGAACGAGGTGCCCTACAAGGGCACGGGACCTGCGCTGGTGGATCTGGCGGGCGGTCAGGTCGATGTGTTGTGTGACCAGACCTCGGGCACGGTTCCCCAGGTTCGGTCCGGACGCATTCGCGCGGTGGCCGCCGCCGGCAAGACGCGACTGCCGCAGCTTCCCGACGTGCCCGCCATCGCCGAGGCCGGCGTGACCGGTCTGGACATCAACATCTCGTTCGGCGTGTACGCGCCCAAAGGCACCCCCAAGGCCGTGATCGAAAAGCTGACCGACGGCATGAAAAAATCGGTGACCGATCCCGACACGCGCTCGCGTCTCGAGCAGATGGGCGTGGCGGCCGTTCCGGAATCCGAGGCCACACCCGAGGCGTTGCGGGCACACCTGCGCCGCGAGATCGAGACGCTGGTTCCGCTTCTGGTGAAGGCGGGGATTCAGCCGAACTAGTCGGGCGGTACACTCGGTTGAACAAAAGGAGACAGCCATGTCGAATACTGCGACGCGTACCGTCAAGGGCAAGCTGGTCAGTGTCGATCTGAAAACTGCTCCGGTCATCCAGGGCCGGCGCGCATTTTTTACCTATCGTGATCTCGGCGTGGCCGATGCGTCAGAAGGCATGCTCAAGGCGCAGGTTCAGCAAACCAGGAAGGGGCTGGGCGAGCCCACGGGCTGGCATTATCACACCTGCGATGGCCAGTTCATCTACATCTTGAAAGGCTGGATCGACCTCGAATTCGAAGATGGCCAGAAGTTGCATCTCGAAGAGGGGCACTCCTGCTACATCCCAGGCGGCATGGTGCACAACGA